>JAEEZS010000076.1 GCA_016291905.1 Bacteroidaceae bacterium | reverse complement strand
CTCACGCTCGCCATCGAGGAGCAGGACTATTTCGAGCTGGTGATGAAGACCGCCGAGAAGGAGCTCCGCAACTTCATGGCAGGAAAGCCTGCCGGCAAGATCTACGAGATGGAGCAGCCCGACGTTCCCCTCTGGGCTATCTGGTCCGTACAGCAATATGCCAAGGAGGCAGGCGAGGAGAAATGCCTGAAGATGTACAGCAAGCTGGTGCGCGACATCGTGGAATTCATCGAGAAGGGCAAGCACCCCAACCTCCGTCTCGAGGAGAACGGACTGGTGAGCACTGAAGGCCGCGAGAAAGCCGTCACATGGATGAACTCCACCGCCAACGGACGCCCCGTGGTGCCGCGTACAGGCTTTGTCGTCGAGTTCAACGCCCTTTGGTACAACGCCCTGAAATTCTGCGCCAAGCTCGCAAGGATGAACAACGACGAGAAGGTCTCCGAGCATCTTGAGAAGATGGCCGAGAAGACGAAGGCATCGTTTGTCGACACCTTCCTCAACGACTACGGCTACCTCTACGACTATGTCGACGGCAACATGATCGACTGGAGCGTTCGTCCGAACATGATCTTCGCCGTGGCCCTCGACTACAGTCCGCTGTCCAACGACCAGAAGAAGAGCGTGCTCGACATCTGCACGCGCGAGCTGCTCACGCCCAAGGGCCTTCGCTCGCTCTCACCCAAGAGCGGCGGCTACAACCCCATGTATGTGGGCCCGCAGACACAGCGCGACTACGCCTACCATCAGGGAACGGCCTGGCCATGGCTGGGCGGCTTCTACATGGAGGCATGCCTGAAACTCTACAAGCGCACCCGCATCAGCTTCGTCGAGAGGCAGATGGTGGGCTATGAAGACGAGATGATGCTCAACTGCATCGGCACCATTCCCGAGATGTCCGACGGCAACCCGCCATTCCGTGCGCGAGGTGCCATGTCGTTCGCCATGAATGTGGCCGAGGTGCTGCGCACACTCAATATGTTGGAAAAATACACCTATAATAAATAAGGAGGCGAGATCATGAAAGTTCTAATGTTTGGATGGGAATATCCCCCTCATGTGTTCGGCGGACTCGCCACAGCCAACTATGGCATATCAGAAGGACTGAAGGCGCAGGGCGACATCGACATTGCCCTCTGTCTGCCCCACCCCTTCGGCGATGAGGAACAGCACGCTGCCCGCATCATCGCCATGAACGCAGTGCCCATTGCCTGGCGCGAAGTAGACCGCGACTATGTGCAGCAGCGCGTCGGCAACATCATGGACCCTGACTACTACTATAAGCTCCGCGAGCATATCTACGCTGACTTCAACTACATGAACGTCAACGACCTCGGATGCATGGAGTTTGCGGGAGGCTATCCCAGCAACCTCCACGAGGAAATCAACAACTACTCGGTCATTGCCGGCGTGGTGGCCCGCACCGAGGAGTTCGACATCATCCACGCCCACGACTGGCTCACCTATCCCGCCGGCATCCATGCCAAGAGCGTCAGCGGCAAGCCGTTGTGCATCCATGTCCACGCCACCGACTTCGACCGCTCCCGCGGAAAGGTGAACCCCACCGTCTACGGCATCGAGAAGGACGGCATGGACAATGCCGACTGCATCATGTGCGTTTCCGAGCTCACACGCCAGACGGTCATCAACCACTACCACCAAGACCCGCGCAAGTGCTTCACGGTCCACAATGCCGTCTACCCGTTGCGTCAGGAGCTGCAGGACATCCCGCGTCCCGACCACACCGGCAAGGAGAAGGTCGTCACCTTCCTCGGCCGCATCACCATGCAGAAAGGCCCCGAATACTTCGTCGAGGCTGCCAACATGGTGCTCCACCGCACGCGCAACGTCCGTTTCTGCTTTGCCGGCAGCGGCGACATGATGGAAGCCATGATCTACCTCGCAGCCCAGCGTGGCATCGCCGACCGCTTCCACTTCCCCGGCTTCATGCGCGGAAAGCAGGTCTACGAGTGTCTGAAAGACTCCGACGTATACGTCATGCCGTCGGTGTCAGAGCCCTTCGGCATCTCACCCCTCGAGGCCATGCAGTGCGGCACGCCCTCCATCATCTCCAAGCAGTCGGGATGTGCCGAGATTCTCAACAACTGCATCAAGGTCGACTACTGGGACATCCACGCGCTCGCAGACGCCATGTACAGCATCTGCACCAACGAGAGCCTCTTCAAGTACCTTCAGGAAGAAGGCAAGAAGGAGGTCGACCAGATCACATGGGTGAAGGTGGGCGCATGGATACGCACGCTCTATCGTCGCACCCTTGGATGGGATTAGGCCTCTCACGCCTCCACACACCCGTGGAGCGAGCAGCGTTTCAAACCCCTACAATTAACAATACACATTAATTAGAAAGCCTGATCATCCCCCTGAAATCTGTCAGGCACTCCCCTCCAGAAGAGGGGTCGGGGGAGGTTCTTATGAAAACAATTTGCTTATATTTTGAAATACATCAGATCATCCATCTGAAGCGCTACCGTTTCTTCGACATCGGTACCGACCATTATTACTACGACGACTACGAGAACGAGCGCAGCATCACCGACATTGCCGAGCGCTCCTACATGCCCGCCCTGAGCGTCTTCGAGCAGATGATACAGGAACACGGCAAGTACTTCAAGCTCGCCTTCAGCCTCTCCGGCACCGGCATCGAGCAGCTCGAGATGCACGCCCCGCAGGTGCTCGAGAAGCTTCAGAAGCTCAACGAGACCGGCTGCGTGGAGTTCCTCGCCGAGCCCTACAGCCACGGACTCTCCGCCCTCGCCAACGAGGAGTGCTTCGCCGCCGACGTGAAGAAGCAGGCCGCCAAGATCGAGGAATACTTCGGCAAGAAGCCCACCGTGCTGCGCAACTCGTCGCTCATCTACAGCGACGACATCGGCGCACAGGCCGCCGCACTCGGCTTCAAGGGCATGCTCACCGAGGGCGCCAAGCACGTGCTCGGATGGAAATCGCCCCACTACGTCTACAACTGCGCACTGGCACCCAGCCTGAAGCTCCTGCTGCGCGACGTGGAGCTCTCCGACGACATCTCGCTGCGCTTCAACGACTCCGAGTGGGACGGCTATCCACTGTTTGCCGACAGCTACATCCAGCGCATCGCCAACTTCCCCGAGGAAGAGCAGGTCATCAACATCTTCATGGAGCTCTCCGCCCTCGGCATCGCCCAGCCGCTGTCGAGCAACATCCTTGAGTTCATCAGGGCCCTGCCCGCCTGCGCCAAGGAAAAGGGCATCACCTTCTCCACCCCGTCCGAGATCATCGGCAAGATGAAGAGCGTGGGCAACCTCGAGGTGCCCGACACCCTGTCGTGGGTCGACGAGGAGCGCGACGTCAGCTGCTGGCTGGGCAACCCCATGCAGCGCGAAGCCTTCAACAAGCTCTACAGTGTGGCCGACCGTCTGCGCATCGCCAACGACCCGCGCATCAATCAGGACTGGGACTACCTGCAGGCCTCCAACAACTTCCGCTTCATGACCACGAAGCCGTCCAACGTCGGTCTCGACCGCGGCATCTACAGCTCGCCCTTCGACGCGTTCACCAACTACATGAACATCCTCGGCGACTTCATCAGCCGTGTACGCAGCCTCTATCCCGAGGACATCGACAACGACGAGCTCAACGCCCTGCTCACCACCATCCGCAACCAGGGCGACGAGATAGCCATGAAGGACAAGGAGATCGTTCGTCTGCAGGCCAAGGTGGAAAAGATGCAGGCCGCAGAGGACAAGCTGAAGGCAAAGATTGACAAGGCAGCAGAGAAGAAGGCAGCGCCCAAGAAAGCCGCCGCCACGAAGGCCGCCAAGAAATAAGCGTCAGTCACCCCCATCGCAAAAGCCGTGAAAGTCCCCCCACTTTCACGGCTTTTTCTCATCCATCCCGAAAACAAAACGCTCCCCAAGAAACGTTCATCATTGGCACTTTCTATTGATCACGAATTTGAGTATTAGCTTTTTCTATTTCGCTGATATTCAGTATATTGAACACGGATGAAACAAATGTCACGGATAATTTGTTGGATTTTTAGAAGTAACCTATTGGAACAACAATTCCCCTTGAAAGAGTCCCGAAGGGACGAACAGACCACAGGGAGGGGTGCAACCCCTTCATGATAACCAGAGTGCTAAAGAAGAGCCCCGAAGGGGCGACAGCCCAGTCCGTGCCAGTCCGTCCTTTCCCGCGAAAGACCCCTCCGGTTCAGTCCGTACCAGTCCGTGGCAAGAAAAAAACTCCAATTCGTGAATAATTAATATTAATTAGAATAATTCGTTTCCAAAATCCTTCCTTTTTCCTCATTTCTGTTCATTATTCCAATTTCTTTCAAAACTCCAATTCGTGAGAAATTAAACTCAATTAGAATAATTCGTTTCTAAAATCCCCCTTCATTTCTTTTCATAAAAAATAGGAAACCCATATTTCAAGGCTCCCTATCTTCTGGCGGAAGGTGAGGGATGCAAACCCCCGATACCCGGAAAGGGTATACCGGATTTCGAGTCCAGCGCGATCGATCACTCTGCCAACCTTCCCTAAAATCTTGAAGTGTCGAGAACTTAGTTATTGAGAGGTGCGTAGCGGAGTCGAACCGCTCTATACGGTTTTGCAGACCGTCACATAACCGCTTTGTTAACGCACCGTGGTTACTACTTTCGTCGAAATCGGATGCAAAGGTAGCCATTTTCTCCAACATCAAAGAAAAAACAAGAGAAAAAACGACAACGTTTAACAAATTTTTAGGACTCTACCCTGTTTTCAGACCACTCAGCACACCATTTATGAGAAAACGAAAAATCAAATGAGGGAAAAAGTGATTTAGTGATTTAGTGTTTTCCGGAACTGAAAAGGGATGGCCGCTTAGCGGTCACCCCTGAGTTTACGGTCAATCATCGTGTCGATGCCGAGGGCAGCACCAGCGAAGAAGAAGGCCTGGGCGGTGTACCAAAGCACCGAATCGCTGATTTCCCCGAAGGGCGGCAGAAACATATTGATGCCCGAGAGCAGAAACGCCGTGAATAATGAGAACGCGGCGCACCACTCCTTAAATGAGACCTTGGGAACCCTCCTCCCAGAAACCTCCCCCAACCCCTCCGAAGGAGGGGAGTTCAGAGGCGCTGATTTTGAGACCTCCCCCAGCCCCTCAGAGACCTCCCCCAGCCCCTCCTGTTTAGGAGGGGAGTTCAGAGGCGCTGACCCCTTTTCGGTTCTTTTGCAATCACTCATAGCACATACTCATTTAACCTACCAGAAGACCTTCCGCTCTGCCGGATTTGTAATCCGGCAGCATTCAGTATAAGGATTTGTAATCCGCTTT
>JAEEZS010000075.1 GCA_016291905.1 Bacteroidaceae bacterium | reverse complement strand
CGTCGTTGTTGCCGTAGCCGCGCATGGCGATGGAGTAGGTGATGGTGTCGTTGCCGTTGCGGTGGCACTCGTAGCGGTAGGACTCCACGGCGTGGCGGGCCATGCTGTCGAGGACGATGCAGACCGTATTGGCCAACGGCAGGTCACGGTCGAAGGCCACGTTCCAGCGCCGCGACAGGTGGAACTTGTCGTTGATGCGCGACACCGACACCTTGGCGCCGTGGGCCGTGAAGTCGTCCATCAGGCGGTCCATCCACAGTCCTTGAGCCGACGAGCCGACGTTGCCGACGGTCAGCATTAGCAGCAAATTGAGTATTCGTCTCATAGGCTTATTCCGTTTCAAAGAGTTCTTGGTTCATGATGGCCAGAGCCGTGCGCAGTTCTGCGCCCTGCTGTTGCACGGCGGCCATGTCGATGTTGAGCAGGCCGGTGGCCGGGTCGTCTATTTCGGTAACGGCTTCGGCTACAGCTTCGGCCTCGCCGACAGACACTTCAGCTGGCTCTGCCTCCACAGCGTCGTGCGGTTTTGCCGCACGAACCTTGCGTGCTGGCTTGGGAGCTTCAGCGACGACGGCCACCTGTTGCGTCGTTTCCTCCACAACCGGCTGCACCGTGGGCTTCGGGGCCGGTGTTTCCGTCCTCGCCACCGTCTCTGGCTGGCTTTCCCTTTCAGGCATATACCACCAGAGGCCCAGTAGCACCAATATGGCAGCTGCCGCCGACAGCCACCAGCGATGCTGGTAATTCCTGATTGGTACTTCGTGCGCCGCCGGCTGCCGGAATCCCCGGAACATCACGGCATAGGCCGCCCACGCTTCGGGAATGTCCGTCCGCGTGCAGAAGTAGTCGGTCAGCAGCCGCTCCTCCTGTTCGCTGGTTTCGCCCGCCATAAACCGGTCGAGCAGGTCGTTTATCTGTTTGTCTGTCATCATCGCTGTTTATTGATTAGTTCTATCATCCGTTTCCTGGCTTTCGAGAGTGTGCCCCGCACCGACGACTCCGTCATTCCCGTGATGGCCGCTATCTCGGCGAAGCTCAAATCCTCGACGTTGCGCATCTGCAGCACCGTGCGCCAGTTGTAGGGCAGTTGCGCCATCGTCTGGGCAAACAGGCTGTCGGTCTCAGTCGTTTCCAGTCGTCGCTGTGGCGTGTCGTCCGTGCGGTCGCCCTTCCACCCCAACAGTTGCAGCAGGGGGTGCCGTCGCTTCTGTCGCCGCCGGTTCTGTGCCAGATTGCGGGCCGAGGTGGCTGCGTAAGCCAATAGCCGCTCCCTGCCGCCATCCAACTGGTCCAGCCGTTCCCACATCCTGAGCATCGTCTCTTGCGCCACGTCTTCGGCCTCCTCACAGCCTACCACCGCCGTCGCAGCCTCCACGGCTCGCCGCCGCAGTTCTGCCGCCCAGGATATGTACGTCTCTCTGTCCATCTGCTACTATATACACCAAAGTTTGCGAAATGCTACGCAAAATTAGCATTTTCTTTTGGAATGTCCAAGAAAAAAGCTACCTTTGCAACAAAAACAGGAAGAAATGCTCATCTTCGACATCAAGCGCTATGCCATTAATGACGGGCCGGGCATTCGGACAACCATCTTCATGAAGGGATGCCCGCTGCGTTGTGTGTGGTGTCATAACCCTGAGAGCTGGAGCCCCCGTCCGCAGATAACCTATAAGCAGTCGAAATGCATAGGCTGTCAGAGCTGCGTCAACGCATGCAACTATCACCTGCTTCAACTGACCCCCGACGGCATCCAGTTTCAACGGGGCTTACAAGGTAATTGTTCCCTCCCTTGCAGGGATAGTCTTTCAGCTCCCCTCCCTCACAGGGAGGGGCAGGGGGTGGGCCTTCCGTTGGTGGGTCTCCCTTGTACCACCGAATGTCCTACGACGGCGTTGGAGATCTGTGGACGTGAGTGGACGATGGATGCGCTGATGACTGAGATAGAGAAAGAGCGCGACATCATGGAGGACAGTGGGGGAGGGGTGACTCTCTGCGGAGGCGAGCCGCTGATGCATCCTGCTTATACCCTCGAACTGCTCCGTGAGCTGGGCCGCCGAGGTTTTCATCGTTGTGTCGACACTACGCTCTATGCCTCTCGCGAGGTTGTCGCTGAGGTTGCCGACGAGTGCGAACTCATGCTTGTCGACTTGAAGGTGATGGACAGCCAGAAGCATCAGCAGTATACGGGTGTCCCCAATGAACTCATCCTGCAGAACAACCGCTTCCTGGCTGAGCAAGGTTGTCCTTTCGTCATCCGTATCCCCCTCATCGATGGCGTGAATGCCGACGAGGAGAATATGGAGGCTACAGCACAATTCCTCAAAGCACTCCCTTGGGAGCAGCGCATGGTCAATCTGCTTCCCTATCATGACGTAGGCAAGGACAAGCATCGGCGCATGTGGAGCACCTACAATCCCCAAGGCCTCCCGATGGCAGCCCCGTCAGAAGCACTCCAGCAGCATTGCAAGTCTCTATTAGAGTCGCACGGCCTTCAAGTCATCATTGGAGGCTAGTTTTTCCTCCATTTCGCATTTTTTTCGGCGATACCTCACTAAATCGCTGGAAATACCTTTGTATAAAGGGGAAGTGCGAGGTGAGGTATGCTGGAGATACCTCACTTATACCTCACTTGAACCTCACTTATACCTCACTCGTGACCTCACTCAAACAGTATCCAAATTGGTTCAGCAAAAGTGATGTAGGAAGTGAGGTGTGAGTGAGGTATAAGTGAGGTTAAATCGGCATACCTCACTTGTCATTTGCCCTTTATATAAAGGTGTTTCCAGCGATTTAGTGAAGTGTCGACAAAAAATGGCGAAACACCTACCTAGTCTCGCTCGTTTGGGAGGGAGTGATCGCTAGTTTTGGATGGGGCGATCACTAGTTTCGGATGGAGCGATCACTAGTTTCGGACGGAGTATACATCCGTCCGCAATGGACCATACGCCCGTCCGCAACTAGCAATCTCTCCGTCGCGGACGAGCGCTCGCATTGTTACCGATTGTATACCACACACCTAAAGTTAAACCCCTTGCTCACAAATAGAGTGGGCAAGGGGCTTTGCTATAGGATGTCAGTAATCTATTCAATGGCGGGCACCTCGATCTGGGAGCCGTAGCGGTGGTACTCGTTGGAGATGGACTGCTCCTTGATGTAGAGCGCCAGCTCGACGCGGCCGTTGCGGACAGGCAGCGACTGGGCGATGTAACGGTCGGCAAAGACTGCTGCGGTGAATACCTCGTCGGGCACCTGACGGGAGATGGTGCGTATGCGCTCGTAGTTCTTGATGCTGCTTACGAAGGCCGTCTGACTCTCCTGCTTGATGTTGCCTGTGAGCTGACTGAACAGCGGATGGCTGGAATCAACAGAGATGGTGAGCGGAGTGCCCACGGTCTGTGCTGCCAGCTGCACCATCTGAATCTGCTCGAGGGTCTCGTCGCCGAAGAGACGGAACACCATACCCCGCTTGAGCGGCAGATAGCGGAACACGTTCTGCTCGCCGCGTATCTTGGGCTGGATATTGCGGGCATGCTTGAACTCGCGCTCGTACCACTCGGCATACGACTGGCGGTAGTCGGT
>JAEEZS010000074.1 GCA_016291905.1 Bacteroidaceae bacterium | reverse complement strand
TATTGTCGCCAAGGGCTGTAGTGACGAGAACAAGTATATCCAGCGTGCCACCCTCAACGGTCAGCCGTGGGATAAACCCTGGTTCTCGCACGATGACATCCGCGACGGAGCCACCCTCGTCCTTGAGATGGGTCCTCGTCCCAACAAGACTTGGGGCGCTGCCCCCGAGGCCGCTCCCCCCTCGGCAGAGTAACCGTTGTTTTTGGACAAAAACTTTGGCAATGATATAGAAGATGACCTATTTCATATATAAGCACCGCTTATCTTATTGATTAGAAGGAACATACAAGCATTCATGGAAGAATCACCATTTACTATTCCTATTGGTTTATTTTTCAGGTTATTATCTGATAATTCGGGTCAACTGCTATATTGTTGCCAAAACTTTTGAGTATTCTGAGAAACGTTGTATTTTTGCAGCCCAAATATTCACTTATTCTATAATAGTAAAAATGAACACACGAAAAACCTTATTCATCTGCATGGCCTTTGTGCTTGCTTCTCTGTGCGCTACGGCGCAGAACCCCAAGATTGGTGCTGAAATCCGCGACGACATCGTCGAGGCCGAGAGCAACGGCAACGAGTATACCATATTCTTCTACAAGCAGAAGGATGGCACCTGCGGCTATTGGCTGGGCTTGGGCGGAGTGGATAACATCCCCGGTTCGCCCATTGTATCGATCAGGTGACGGAAACCTGCATCTACCTCGGCGCCACCGCTGCCGATGCCCTCGCTACGCTGGACGACATCGTGGCCAGTTTCAAGATGCCGCTCACCGAGAAGCGCGACTTTCCCGCCATGCTTGCCGTCGGCCGCCCGCTGGCCATAAACGGCACCGCCGCCTGCTTCGTACAGAAGGTGCTCTTCGGACGCCGCCTCTGCTTCCGTCTCACTCACGAGAAGTACACCACCGACAGCTACCTCACTAAGTCTGGAGCCAAGAACCTCCGAAGCACCTTCAAGTTCAACGCCCGCAAGGCACTCAAGGAGGGGTATTGATTTATTAGTGAATAGTGATTAGTGAATAGTGGTTAACGATTAACGTTTGACAATTAAACATCCAATCCAAACAAGCAAATGAAAAAGCATTTATTTCTTGCGGTGCTGATGGCTGTGGCGATGAGCGCCAACGCACAATGGTTCGACTTCTCCAGCAATGCCGGGCGCTACGGCGCAGGCTTCAACCTTGGTATGGCTGGAGTGAAAACCGAATACATGGATCTGGGCACCGGCATCAGTCTCAACGTCAACGGCGTCTACCTTGACGTTCTGAAAGCAGGCCCCAACCACAAGTACGACAATCACATTGAGGACAAGCAGTACAATGACTCCACGGCCTTCCACATCAATCTGGGCTATCAGATTCCCGTGCTGCCTTGGCTGCGTATCGCTCCCATGGTGGGCTACTGCCAGACGAATGCCGGCATCACCGACGCCTCCACCATCAATATCAACACAGACCGCGATAACGGCTTCGACTTCTATCACGACTACGACGTCACTCCCGGCACACGCCGTCATTACTTTAATGCCGGAGTCGGCCTCTTCGTCCAACCCATCCGCTGGGTTGACATCTATGCCATCGGCACGCTACACGCTATCTATGGCGGTATAAGCGTCAACATCAGTTCAATCTTTGGCAATTAATTTCTATTTTAATAAAAAAGTTATGAAAAAAGTATTTCTTTTGGCCGTAGCCGCCATGATGGCTACAGTGTGCGTGAATGCGCAGAATGGTTACGACGATACCAAGGGCGAGATTGCCTTCACCTATGGCGTGCTGGGCAACTCGCAGTGGCTTGATGCCTTTTCTGCGGTTGTGACTGAAGAGGCAGGCGCAGCGCTGAGCAACGAGCAATTCCTCGGCCCCCTCGCTGTGGAGTACTTCTATCATTATCGTCCTTGGCTCAGCTTCGGCGGAATCGTTACCTTCGGACAGAGCAGCATGGATGTTGCCAACCAGAAGGACGGTCCCAAGGTTGGAACCTCCAAGATTCAATACTTCTCGCTCATGCCTGCTATTAAGTTCGACTGGGTGCGCCTCCGCCACTTCGGTATGTATTCGAAGCTTGCCGCCGGCTACACGATGCGTCTCCAGCATTACATCTATACCGATGGCCGCTCGCAGGAGAACGATAACATCTTCCACCCCAACTTCCAGGTATCGCTCCTCGGTATCGAAGCCGGCAGCCCTCGCTTCCGTGTATTCTGTGAGGGTGGCATCGGCGAACAGGGCATTCTCCTCGCTGGCCTCCGCTACAAGTTCTGATGTAGCTTCCCCAAACAGAAGGGTAAAAAAAAGGAGCGAAGGTATTTGTCTTCGCTCCTTCTTTTTTGTCCTAGGCTTTGTTTTGATTTACGACAAACTCGGAGGGAAGGATGCCGTAGGTTTCGCGGAAATACTTAGCGAACTGCTTTGGAGAGAGACCGACGCGATAGGCGACCTGCGACACGGATTCGCCGCTTTGTTCTAACAGCTGACGGCCACGCTTAATGCGCAGCGTACGGATGAACAGCTGGGGCGAGAGTCCGGTGATGGCAGTAAGCTTCTTGTAAAGTCCGCTCCGACTCATAGCCATCGCAGTGGTGAGTTGTTCGACGGAGTAGTCGGGGTCGCTGATATGCTCTTCCACATGAGCGATGGCTTTGGCGATAAGCTGTTCGTCGATGTGGCTTACAGTGAGCTCGGCGGGCTTGACATCCATCTTCTGGAATCGCTCCTGAGCACCTTCTGCCCAGCGCAATAGTCGCTCAATGCGCAGGATGAGGATGTCGAGGTTAAAGGGTTTGGTAATATAGTCGTCGGCACCTTCGTGGAGGCCGTCGGCTTGCTGCTGATCAGTAGTCCTGGCGGTGAGCATGATGAAGGGGATGTGCGAAAAGCGGATGTCGCCCTTCACGCGTCGGCAGAATTCCATACCGTCCATGATAGGCATCATGACATCGCTGATGATGAGCTGCACAGCTACTTCCTCGTTTCCTTGGCTAAGTAAGTCGAGGGCTTCCTTTCCGTTGGCGGCGGTGAGCAGTCGATACCGTTCTGTTAGACAACTCTGGAGGAACGAGCGGAAGTCGTCGTTATCCTCGACGATGAGAAGGGTGGGCAGACCAATCACCCCTCCTTCAGGAGGGGACGGGGGAGGCTGTCCTTCATGGGTGGGGATGGGTGTAGCCCTTTCATCTTCAATTTTTTCCAGCGGTAGGCGGACGGTGAAGACGGAGCCATGAGGGTGAGCATCGGTGACGGCGATGGTGCCACCCATCATGGCGACATATTGTCCTACAAGATGAAGGCCAATTCCGCTGCCCATGTAGGTGGTGCCGTCGTGTTGCTCTTGGAAGAAACGTTCGAAGATGCGTTCGCGGTTCTCGGGGCGTATGCCGATGCCCTGATCGCTGACGCTGATGAGGGCATTGTCACCCTCATGGGCGAGAGCTACGGTGACTTGCCCACCTGCCTTGTTGTATTTGATGGCATTGCTGATGAGGTTGCGTAGGATGCTCTTCATCTTTGTGTGGTCGAAGCGGGTGACAACGGCATCGTCCTCGGGGAGATTGACGCTGAGGGTGACACCCCCTTGTAGCTCGGTGCCGACGAATGGCTGGCAGACGTTCTGTACGAATTGGCTCAACGACCCTTCGGTGGGGTAGAGGGGGTCAAGCGCTTGATCAAGTCGGCGGAAGTCAAGCAGCTGGGTAACCTCCTCCTGCAACGTGTCGGCACTGTGGCAGACTAGCTCCAGCTGACGGCGCACGTCGGGGTCGAGCTTGCCGCCCAGTAGGCGGTGCAAAGGGGTGACGATGAGCGAGAGCGGTGTCCGCATATCGTGGCTGACATTGGTGAAGAAGCGCATTTTCGCCTCGTCCATCTTCATGCGCTGTTCCAGAACCATTTCGCGCTGTCGTTTCTCGGCACGCTGCTGGGTCAGGCGACGGCGATGATGCAGGAACAGCCATAGCGCTGTGGCTGCCAGCAGGACATACGCCGCCAGCGCCATCCACGTCAGGTACCATGGGGGCGTCACCCTGATGCGCAGCGAGGCCGTGCCGCCATCGTCCTCTGCTCCCTCGCCGTCGGGGTTGTCCAGCCGGACTTGCAGACGATAGTTGCCCGGGCTGAGGTTGCCCAGAATCACGGCGTGCCCCTCCAACTCCTGCCAGGCATCAGCGCTGCGGAGGCGGTAGAGATAATGCTGGCTCTGCTGGGCGTAGCAGTCCATGTCCGACACCTCAATGGTGACGTTCCTGTCGTTATGGCGCAGGGTGAGGTGGTCGGTAGTCATCAAGTTTTCGCTGAGCAATATGCGGCCGTCGCTTGTGGGTTCGCCTGTCCGCACTCGTTCGCCGCCCAATGCGAGGCTGGTGAAGCGGATGGGAAAGTGATGGCGCGGTGCGGCAGGGTCGGGGTGAGAGGTGACGCTGACGATGTTGCCTAGGGCACCGAAGAGGAGCGTAGAGTCGCTGAGTCGTGTGGCGGCGTGGAGGTTGAAGCAGATGCCCGCCAACCCATCGGCCTCATTCGTTGCCGTACAGCGGTAGCGCCGAGTGCCGTCGGCGGACGTGAGCGGGGTGATGCGGGTGATGCCGCTTTTCGTCGATGCCCAGACCGAGCCGTACCCGTCCTCCACAAGGGCGAAGATGGTGTTGTGCGACAGCCCGTGGCGCGTGGTGAGGTGAGTCTGCTCTTCGTCGTTCATTATCGTCAATCCTGTGTTGAGGCCTACCCACAGCGTCTGTCCCTCGTTGGTGAGAAGGATGGTGCGAATATCACCTTCCATGAGGCACTGGAGTGTATGGTCAAGGGTGTTAAGCACATAAAGTCCTGCATTGGTGGCGATGTAGAGGCGATGAGTGTAGTTGTCGAAGAGGAGCTGCGTGATGCAGTCGGAGCGGAGGATGCTGTGGCGGCGCATGGTCACTGTCCTCAGGATACGTCCCATGGTGCCGTCGATGCAGAATACCCCGTTGTAGAATGTGCCCACCCAGATACGTCCCTCGTCATCCTCTTGTATACTGATGACGTGGCTCATGCGGCTGTCATCGATGGTCTTGATGGTACCATCGGTGTCGGCATAGTTAAGATTGCCGCCATAGGTTCCCCACCAGCGCCTCCCACGGCTGTCGCGAAGGGTGCAGATGACCTGATTGCTGCTGAGCGCACTGTTGCGAGTGGTGAGGACGGCAAGACCATCTTCAGATTTCAATCCTGAATCTTCAATCTTATAATGTCCGATTCCTTGGCTGTCGAAGCCCACCCAGAGGCTCCCGTCGGGATCGGTATCAAGGCAGCTGACATCCTCGGCTCCGGACAGAGTGCTGAGGCTTACCGACGTGAGGCGCGACCCCGTGAAAACGGCACCTTGTTTGCTGGTACCTACCCAAAGGGTTGCCGTCTCCGTGTCGCGATAGAAACAGTTGATGTGGTTGTCCATTAGGTGGAAGGGTGCGCTCGCCTCCTGCTCCACGGCAATCAGCCTACCCTCTGCCTCCACAACGATGATGCCCCGGTTGCCCGTCCCTATCCAGAGGCCAGCGCTGCCGTCGTCAGTGAGAGCTGTTATCATTGCTCCGTCCAAGCCGAGCATTGCTGCAGCATCCCTCCACGAAGCCGTAGTCTCGTCGTAAAGGTGCAGCCATGTATCGTTCAGCGCATAGAGCCACAGCCTTCCGCGGCTATCGACGTAGATGTGCAGCAAATCCGTGGCAGCAATGTCAGTGATAGCTTTCGTCGTTAAATACCGTCCCTTTGTCTCGGCTGTCCACACCGTGCAGCCCGCGTCCCCGCCCGATGTTAGCACATAAACCCTGTCACCACCCACGCAGAGATCAAGCACATTACCCATCTCGCTTGTAATGTCCATCCGATAGAGACGGCGTGAGGCGAAGTCATAGTGGTAAAGCGTTTGTCCGTTGGTACTGACACACCAGAGGTTTTCGCGCCTATCGACGAAGATGCGTTCCACCTCATTTGCAATGTCGTATGGATGAAGGTCAGCCATGCAAATAGTATCAATTCGGTCGAGCCGTTCGTTCAGAACATAGTTGTGCCGCGTCCCCGTCACCCACAGCCTCCCGTCGGCCGTCCGTCGGAGGTCGTGCAGGGCATCACCGCCCACGGGCATTCCACCCACTTCATAGTGGTGAAAACGGTAGCCGTCGTAGCGTTCCACGTGATTCATCATCAGCAACCACATGGCCCCGTGGCGGTCACGCACGATGCTGCGAACGTAGCTCGGGCCGATATTCTGCTGGGTGTTGAGGTTGTGGAAGACGAGCCGCGTCTGTGCCGCACAGGGGGCTGCGAAAAGAAGCAGGATAATACCTAAAAGCAGGAGTGTGGGAGCACAGGTTCTCCAATGCTTGTGCACTCCTAGACTCCAAAATACCATTCTACCCTTCATTCTTCTTTTTCTTGCTGCAAAGGTACGGCTTTTTTCTACTTCTGAGATTCCCATTTGGGTAAAAAGAGTTCCCGTTTGGGTAAAATACCCATTTGGGATAGTCTCGTAACGATGCGGCAGGTGTGTTTTTGGAGGGAAAGTATAACTTTGTGGCAGAAATCGATGAGCCATTCACCATTCATATCAATATTCAATTTTCAAATACCATTGTTATTTTTAAAACCTTTTAATGTCATGAAACGAATTTACTTCTTGCTTGCTGTCGCCTTGACAGTAGTGGGTGCAAGCGCCCGAACCGACGTGGATTTCTCCTCGCGGTTGGACGACCCCAACGACCCTGAGTGCAACACCATTACCGCAGAAAATGCGTGGGGTTGGTACAATGTCTTCCTCCAGTCGTACGATGTGATGGACTACGCGTACCTTTACATTCGCTACGAATCCACCTGTTCGTTCAACCTCATCCTTCAGAACCCCAACTGGCAGAACGCCTACTCCGTTGTCTGTACGGCCGAAGCCACCGAGGGTTGGATCAAGGTCGTGCCCCATGCCATGGACTACTACAGCTGCGTAGTCATCCAGAACCGCGAGGCGGGTGTCATCACCCTACACGATATCTACTTCTGCACCGAGGAGGAGTTCTTCAACCCCGCCCCGGAGGACCTCGACGCCGCCCGCGAGAACCTCCTACGCATCCGTGCCCGTTACGAGGGTCTGCTACCCACGTTTACCCCAGGCGTGGGCTACGGCTGTTATCCCCCTGAGCTATGCCAGGCGTTGGCCGATGCGCTAGCGGCTGCCGCGGCTGCGCAGGACGGCGAAGGAGGCACCGCCCTCACGGCTACCGAGCTGAACGCCCTGGCACAGGCGATTGTGGATGCCTATCGTGCTGTCGTCGGTGCCAAAAAGCTATACTATCCCGAGGACGGCTACTACCGCTTCGTCGTCGCCCGTCAGTTCAACGAGGGTAGCGAGGAGGACGAGGGCGGCGTCACCCACCCCTTGAAAGCCATGTACAGCGACAATAACGGACAAAACGGGTGGCGTACCCTCGAGCCCGACAATCCCATATTCCTCTGGACGATGACTCGTCAGGCTGACGACACCTACCTGCTTGCCAACCCCTCGAACCGCCTGACCTTCACCAGCGCCGAGCGCTGTACCGACGGCACCGCCTGCATCTCCATCGACCCCCTTGTGCAGACCCCTGAGGGGTATGACCTCTCGTGGGAACTGAGCACCGACCAAGACTACCCCCTCTTCAACTTCCGCATGTCCACCGATGATGCCGACGCCTACCGCTACGTCCATGCCAACTGGCACGACAACGGCAACGGCTGGGGAGGCCCCATGACGGTGTGGTGCAACACCGCCCACGACAGCGGCGCCAGCGAGTGGTACCTCATCCCCGTTGCTGAAGAGGAGGCGCTCAGCATCCTCGCCGCCAACTCCTATGGACGCGACTTCGTCCTTATGCTTGCCGATGCCAAGGAAAAGACTACACTCGCCAATGATATGTATAAGGAGAAACTCATCACCGAGGCTAGCCAGTTCAGTAGCCCCTTCAGCCAGAACGACTTGGGCAGCCGCGACGGTGGCGACCTCAGTGCAGGTGTTCTCATCGACGGCGACCCCTCAACCTTCTGGCATAGCTACTGGAGCGGCGGTAACGCTACTAACGGCGACCACTATCTGCAAGTGGAGGTTTCACGCGACGTGGCAGGCGAGTTGGAATTGGTCATCTCGCGCCGTCAGAACATTGGCAGCGACCACGTCACCACCTGGGGCATCTATGGAAGTGACCAACCTGAGGGTGAAAAGTTTGACTACCAATGGATAGCCGACGTCAGTACGCCTTACAGCGAGGATGTTCCATCGCAGGCGGCAACCTTCGAATTGTCCTCCGGCAACGGCTTCCGTTACCTCCGCTTCTATGCTGAGGCGACCACCAGCAACCGCGGCTATTTCCATGTCAGCGAGTTCCAATTATACATTACTGCCCCTAACCCCAACAATCAGGCTGCCCACATGGGCGAGGTCTTCACGAACCTGATGAGCGCCATTGAGGCTGCCGATGCCGTTGACCCGAACAATGTCAGCAAGGAGGACTTTGAGAACCTCAAGGCTGCCTACGAGCCTTTCATCGACATGTTCGTCGACCCCACTCCGTTGCGCGATGCCATAGAGAAGGCGCAGATTGCCCTGAATCTCTGCGTAGAAGGTCCCGATCCCGGCGCATGGGATTTCGGTGCCACGGACGATTTCATAGCACAGCTTGAGGAGGCTATAGAGTACGATGCAGCAGGCGCATATACACAGGAAGAGTCAGATGCCTACACGGCCTGTCTTGCGAATGCCGAGACCATTCTTATGGCAGCAGCCAACCAGATAACGCCCATCCTTTTCTATGCCATCCGCTTCGGCAGTCGTGAAAAATATGAAGAAGAGGGCTGGAGTACTTCCAATGCTGAGAATAGTGAGCTGGGGCCTCTTTTTGACACCTATCTCGGCACCGCCGACTGGGAAACGCTCAATCCCCTATCAGCCGGTGACGTCCGTGAAGGCATGGGGCTCTTTTTTACCTCTGATGAGGATGCCGATATCGCCTTCCGTTTCGTTCCTGTAGGTGAGGAGGGCATTTATGCCATACAGCATCAGGCCACCGGTCTCTACATTCAGGTGCATGGACGAGACAGCTGGGTGAGCCTTTCGCTCCATCCCACGCTCTTCACCGTTAGCGCCATCGGACGTGGCGAAATGACTATCCATGCCGTGGACTATGCCGGGGGCGACCTTTCGTACCTTCATGCCCAGCTCGCCGACCATCGCCTCGTATCGTGGCACGACCATGCGGTCGGCAGCAACTCAGGCCTCTTTATTGAAGAACTGGGGAGTATTGCAGGAGTGGAGCCTGGTACACCCGTCCGCGATTATAAGGCTGGCGAGGTCACCACGCTCTGCTATCCCATCGCCATCACTCCCTCTACGGGACGTATGTTCACCGTAGCAGGCACTTATTCGGCTGGCGATAAGCTGTATGTGGCTCTCGATGCTGCCCAAGGTGCCAAGGCTGGACAGCCTGTGGTGTATATCGCCGATGGTACGTACAATGCCGAGGCTGAGGACGACATCGTAAGGGCTGCTCTCACCGTAGGCTCCGAAATTGCTACTGAACCCCTTGCCGGGGGTGCCCTAAGGGGAACATACGAAGAGATTGACCTCTCTGAAGAAGCCCTTGTTTTTGCCGGTGGCAAGTGCACATGGAGCACCGATTCGACATCACGTGTCGGTGCGAACCGTGCTTACGTTGTACCCGGAGCTGTGCAAGCCGATGCCGCTGCCACCTATAGCCTTGTGCTCGAGGTGGACGGCGAGGGCACTGGAGTGGCTGCCGTACTGGATAGGGTTGCCCGTGCCGGACGTCTTTATAACGCTGATGGGCGACTGATAAAGCCGGAAGCTACGCTCGGTGATGTTAACGCGCTGCCCGCGGGCCTTTACATCCTGAACGGGGTGAAGATACTGAAGAAGTAGAACCGGATATGAAATGGTCGGGAGGTCTGTGGCCAGGAGTCTATGGACTTCCCGACCAAAACGTAACTCATGAAGAAGTTTTTTATAATCTGGTGGATAGCTTTGCTGTTACTTCCGTTTATAGGGGTAGTTGCCCAGCCGAATACGATGAAGATACACCTTGCCGACGGGCGGGTCATCAACTACCCTGTGGCGGGCATCGACAGCATCACCTTCGAGGACATTCCCAAGTGGGGAAACCGTTCGGTGGAGGCTCGCCGCCTGCTTGCCTGGCTGGAGGAGGGCGTGGGGCAACGGATACTCTCAGGTGTTCATGCCAGCGTTAACTATAATACCTACGAGGCCGACTGGGTATATAAACACACGGGCAAGTACCCCGCCATCAACTGCATCGACTACATCCACGACATCTACTCGTCATCGGGCGGTTGGATAGACTATGCCAACCAGAGCGTTTGGAAGAATTGGACAAACAAACGTGGCATCATGGCTGCCCTGTGGCACTGGAATATGCCCACCAACGATGGCACCTCCTATACCTGTACCCCGGGCACGGCTGACGGCGAGACCTCCTTCCGTCCCTCGGCCATCTTCGACCCCACGTCGGCCGACTACCGTACCATGATTCGCCGCATCGACCAAGTGGCCACTTGGATGAAACCGCTCCGCGATGCACGCATTCCCATCCTTTGGCGTCCCCTCCACGAGGCACAAGGCAATTGGAGCGACGAATATCCTGGAACTAGCTGGCATAAGGCTTGGTTCTGGTGGGGCATCGACGGCCCCGAGGCCTTCGTGGAGCTCTGGCAGGTGATGTACGACCGCTTGGTCAATTATCACGGCCTCACCAATCTCATCTGGGTCTATAACTCTGGCGATTCCATGAGCTGGTATCCGGGTGACGAGTATGTTGATGTTGTAGCATTCGATTTCTACAACCAGTCACTTGCCAGCATGCGCGGGTGGTACAACTTTTTCCGGGAGCATTTCCCTGGCAAACTCTATGCCATCAGCGAGTTCGGCAATATCCCCAAAGTGTCGGCCTTTTGGGCTGACGGACAGTACTGGAGCTTCCTCATCCCCTGGTGGGATAATGCCCGTACCTCCCAGCCTGGCAGCGCGGACTTCAATAGTACCGACCATAACAATGCCAACATCGACTACTGGAAGGATGCCCTACTGCAGGACTGCGTCATTACCCGCGACGAACTGCCCAACTTCAGATGAAATTGTGTGTCTAAGTAAAAATATAATTTAGTTTTGAAACGTTTCCTCTTCCTCATTCTGCTGACCGTGCTGGTGGTTTCTGCCCAAGGTCAGATCACTCCACAGCACCATGCAGGCGGATACCGTCTCAGTATCGACAAGGAAAGCGGCATTTACCAGAAGGGTGAGCGCGCCGTGGTTTCCTGCCGTGCCGATGCGGTGCCCAAAGATTCGCTCATCGTGCGTGTATCCTATAATAATAGCGCTGGCCGTGAGTTTCGCATCTTGCCCGCTTCCGCGGAATTCACAGTTCTGGAGCAGACGTTGGACAGCACCTGTGCCGTGAGCGTGGAGTTGGGGGATAGTCGTGGCCGTCCTGTAAGTATCGGCTATGTGGTGGCTCCCGAAGGTTTCCGTGCTGGTTATGAGGAGCCTGCCGACCTAATGTCTTATTGGGATAATCTGAAAAAACAGCTGAAGGCTCTGCCTATGCAGGTGAGGACGACTTCATTGGAGGTGCCAGGTCGATATCAAGGAAAATACACCTGTCAGGATGTAGAAATCAACTGCCTTGGTCCAGCTCCGGTGCGGGCATACCTGGCTAAGCCTGCATGGACTAGAAAGAAGTCATTACCCATCATCATCCTCTGCCGAGCGGCGGGCGTCAGCGGTAATTGGTGCCAGTGCTCGGTAGAAGAATGTGTGGGCAATGCCGCTTTGGGGAACGGTTCCCTCAGCCTTGACATCAACGCTCATGGGATGCTTAATGGGCAGAGCGAAGATTATTACCGTATGCTTGAAGAGGGCTTGCTGCGCAACTATTACGACCACAATGCTGCCGACCGCGAGACGTATTATTTCCGTGGCATGTACTTGCGATTGCTGCGTGCCATCGAGTTTATGACCCGCCAGCCTGAATGGGACGGCAAGCGTATCCTCGTTATTGGTGAGAGTCAGGGCGGCGGTCAGGCTGTGGCAGCCGCAGGGCTGGATCCGCGTGTGTCGGCCATTGTACTCAATGTGCCTGCCATGCAGGATTTGGGCGGTGCACGTGTGGGCCGTCGCAGCGGATGGCCGCAACCTATTGAGGGCCATCCGAACATCAATCCCGCCCTGCTCGATGCCACTCTGCCTTACTACGACGGCGCCCTGCTCATCCGCCACTCGAAGGCTGAGATTTATTGTGAGATGGGCCTCATCGACACAACCTGCCCGCCGTCCTCTGTCTGGGCTTCGCTCAATGGCGCAAGCGGCAAGAAGACTATCAATTGTGTACCCTTCCGAACCCACGCCTGGCCTGCGGGAGAATGGCGAAAAGTGTGGGATGAAAAATACTATCGCCCTCGTCTGGCATTTATAGAAAACTATTTAAAATAAGGTATATCATGATAGTTAACAAGAAAAAACTGATGATTTCCGCCATATGCCTCTTCGCGACGGTGGCAAATGCCTTAGCTCAGGAGTGGCGCCCGGCAGATAAAGAGGCGACCCCCGAGGCCGTGGCGCTATTGAAGAAGTTACAGACCTTGCAGCAGAGCGGTGTGATGTATGGCCATCAGGACGACCTGCTCTATGGCTATGAATGGTGGGGTGAGCCCGAGCGTTCTGACACACGTGAGGCTGCGGGCGATTATCCCGCTATCGCAGGCTTTGAGCTGGGTGAACTAGAGCTGGGCTACAAATTGAGTCTCGACTCTGTGGCTTTTGCCGATATTGCCGACCGCTGGAAGTGGTGGAATACGCAGGGTGGAATTGTCACTGTGTCGTGGCATGCCATCAACCCCATTACGTCACAGTGGCCTGGGATAAAACAGCCTAACGGTGCCGGTTCGGCTTGGGACGTTCAGCCGCTGTCGGCCGAGGGAGTGAATGCAGTACGCTCAGTGCTGCCAGACGGGGCAGACCATGCCATGTTCGTTTCATGGCTCGAGCGGCTGGCGCGGTTCTTCCTCTCCATCCGCGATGGGGATGGACAGCTTATTCCCTTCATCTTCCGTCCCTATCACGAGCATTCAGGCTCCTTCTTCTGGTGGGGACGTGGGCGCTGTACCGACGAGGAGTATGCCTCGCTGTGGCGTTTCACTGTCGATTACCTGCGTAGCCGCGGATGCCATCAAATTCTCTTTGCCTATAATACGGACAAGGTCTATTCGCCCGAAGAGTACCTGCGTGGCTATCCTGGCGATGAGTATGTGGATATGCTCAGCCTCGACTGGTATGGGCAGGGCAACGATTTCGTCCGCGACTGCGGGGCAGCGGTGCGTTTTGTGAGCCGTCTGGCTGAGGAGCATAAAAAACCTTTTGCCTTGAGCGAATGCGGGCCGCTGACGGACGGGTTGTTGGACATATTGGCGGAGGTTCCCTGCTCGTACCTCCTCACATGGCGTCATGCACCCGTGCGGGGGCATCGCCGTGCGTGGGGGCGTGAAGGGCATAATCAGATGCTGCAAAAGATGCAAGCTTCACAGCGTGTGCTTTTTCTAGGAGATATCTAAGTCCAAAATAGTCATATTAAATATCCATTACTTCAAAAAAAGATGAAAAAGACAACCCATCATTTGGCGTTGCTGACGTTTGCAGCTACGCTGACACTTGCCCCTCTCTCTGCGAAGGCGCAGAAATGGGAAGGGCTGGCACGAACCCCCCAAATGGGATGGAACACTTGGAATAAATTTGCCGGGCGCATCAACGAGAAGCTTATCCGCGAAACGGCTGATGCCATGGTGAGCGAGGGACTGCTGGACGCAGGCTACATCTATCTAAACATGGACGACTGCTGGCACGGAAACCGCGATGCCGACGGCTTCATCACCGAGAACAGGGAGAAATTCCCCTCGGGCCTGAAGGCTGTGTCGGACTATGTGCACTCGAAAGGACTGAAATTTGGCATCTACTCCGATGCCGGGCGCAAGACGTGTGGCGGTTTTCCTGGTTCGTTTGGTCACGAATATCAAGATGCCCTGCAGTATGCCCGTTGGGAGGTGGATTATCTGAAGTACGACTGGTGCGAGACGGAAGACATCAATCCGCGGGGTGCTTACCCGCTGATGCGCGATGCGCTGAGAGCTGCGGGACGGCCCATCCTTTTCAGCATGTGCGAATGGGGACAGAGTAAGCCGTGGACGTGGGCTGCCGAAGTGGGGCATTCGTGGCGTACCACAGGCGACATCAGCGCCATCTTCGACGGCAAGGGACGACGCTCGTGGGAAAACAGTGTGATGACCATCCTGGAGCAGAACGTTGGGCTGCGGAAATATGCGGGTCCCGGACATTGGAACGACCCCGACATGCTGGAGGTGGGCAATGGCATGACGGTGAATGAGGACCGTGCCCACTTCACCCTCTGGTGCATGATGGCAGCGCCACTTATCTTGGGCAACGACATCACGAACATGACGCAGGAGACGCGTGAAATCATCCTCAACCGCGATGTCATTGCCATCGATCAGGATACGCTGGGTGTGCAGGGACTGCGTCTGAAGGAAGTAGATGGACTTCAATATTGGTTTAAGCCTCTTGCCGGTGGTGACTGGGCATTCTGCCTGTTCAATCGCGGTGAGGCGCCCATCAGTCAGACCATAGATTGGCAGACACTCTGTTTTACCGATGAAGAGGTCTCGGGGCTCTCAACGGCGTTCGACAGGGTAACCTATTCGCTGAGCAATCTTTGGGAGAAACCATCAAAGAAGAAAGCCCGCCCCATTACCACGAAAAAGCCGCTGAAAGTGACAGTGCCTGGAAGGGATGTGCTGCTCTACCGCCTGACACCAGTGAAATAGGTTTTTGTGATTATTGGTTAGTGAAATCCTTAAAAATTTTGTATCTTCGCCGCTGAAAAAAACGGAATTCCTAATTATAAGTTAGTATGAAGTCAAATAGACATTATGGAAAAGGCCATGCCTGGCTCTTAGGCTGGGCGATAGCAGTGGCCGTCCTCTCTGCCGCCCCGACGGAGGCAGCTGACAAACCTCCCGTGCAGACCGTGCACATCAGTGTAGCAAGCGCTGTGAAAACTTTTGATGGCATCGGTGCCGTCAACGGCGGCGGCGCTACAGCAGTGTTGCTCAAGGACTACCCCGAGCCGCAGCGCTCGCAGATCATGGACATGGTGTTCCGCCCAATGTGGGGCGCATCGGTGAGCACGATGCTGGCTGAAATCCCCGGCGACGGCAACAGCACGCAGGGCTCCATGCCCAGCCATAGCCATTGGCGCGGCGACTTCAACCCATGGCGCGGCTACACATGGTGGGTGCTCCGCGAGGCCGTGGCCCGCAACCCACAGATCACTCTCGATGCTACTGGATGGAGCGCACCGGCATGGGTGGAAAATATCTGGTCGCAGGATATGGCTGACTACTACGTCATGTGGCTCCAGGCGCTGCGCCACGTCCATGGGATGGAACTCGATGCCCTCGGCTGCCACAACGAGAAGGGTTACAGCTACGACTTCGCCAAGGCTCTGCGCCGCACGATGGATGAGAACGGCTTTGAGGCCGTACGTCTCCACGCCTTCGACAACTGGGGCCGTCAGAAGCTGGACTTCCTCGGTGAGATGATGCGCGACTCCAGCCTTGC
The DNA here is from genome assembly GCA_016291905.1 of Bacteroidaceae bacterium. Lineage (GTDB taxonomy): Bacteria > Bacteroidota > Bacteroidia > Bacteroidales > Bacteroidaceae > UBA1189. The sequence goes on along the minus strand of JAEEZS010000074.1, from coordinate 14,240 downwards.
TGCCGCCATCGACATCGTCAGCGCCCACACTTTCAGCGAAATCCCTGTCACCGCCGAACAGCATGCCCAAATCCAAAAGCTCGGAAAGACGCTGTGGAACAGTGAGGAGCATATCTATCGTCCGGGATTCGATTGCCTGATCACCATCGTCAAGTGCTTCAACGAAAACTACATCGTTAGCGGTGCCACGAAGGTGGTGAACTGGTACGACATCGCCGGTGTCTATCCACTGGAGCCATACGGCGTTGACCCTTCCATGATAGTGGCGCGCGAGCCTTGGAGCGGACACTACGCAGTGCGCGAGGCGCTGTGGGGCTATGCCCATTACGGGCAATTCACAAGGCTGGGGTGGCAGTATGTCGATGACGGCTGCCTGCTGCTAGACGGCGGTGGTTCGATGGCCACCCTTTGTGACCCCACGACAGGCGACTACAGCATCATCGTCGAAACCAAGGATGCCAAGGCTCCGCAGACGGTGACCATGAAGGTCAGCGCAAAGGGGATTAGGAACGAAGGTAAGAAGGGGTTGAAAAACGGTAAACTCTGCCTTTGGCGGAGCACCGCTGAGGAGCAGTTCGTCCGTCTCGACGACATCAGCCTCCGCGGCGGCGCGTTCACCATCACCCTTGAGCCGGGTGCCGTCTATTCCCTTTCCACCACGACGGGGCAGCAGAAGGGCTCGTTCGACGATATCCCCGCGGCTGCACCGTTTCCCATCCCCTACGAGGACAGTTTCGACGGCTATACCCATCCTGCCGAGTGGGGCTATCTGCCACACTACACCGCAGACATCATCGGCTGCTTCGAACTTACCGAGCGCCCTGACGGACGTGGGCAGTGCATCCGTCAGGTGGTGGGCGACCACACCCTCAGCTGGGCACCTGAATGGCATCACTACACCATCCTCGGCGACTCGGCATGGACAGATTATGAAGTGAGCGCCGACGTCTGGCTCACTCCTGGTGACGAGGCTGCCGTCATGGGACGCATCTGCGATGTAGGTTCGGGATACGGCGTCTGGGCGAAGGGCTACTACCTGAAACTCGACGACCACGGCCGTGTGAGCCTCGTTATCAGCCGCGGCAAGCTGGACAAACGTGAGCTCATCGGCGACGCCGAGCAGCAGGCTATCATCCGTTCCCGCAAGGATTATGAGCGGGGCGGCGAGCAGACGCTGGCCACGGCTGCCGTCGAGGGCATCGTTCCCTGCGGGTGGCATACGCTGACGTTGCGCTTCCTGGGGGACAACATCATCGGCCTCGTGGATGGCAAAGAGGTCGTCCACGCCACCTCTGCCCAGTACCCCAAGGGCATGGCGGGGCTGATGGCTCCCTTCGTGGAGAAGGACAGGGAGGTTCCCGCCGATGCTTCGCAGCAGATGCTTTGGACACCGGGACAAAATACCCGCGTCAGCACGCCCTATTTCGACAACCTGCGCATCATTCCTCTCGGCCGCACCAAAGCCACAAGCCCACTCCCGGCGCTGAACATCAGACCCATGTATAAAGGTATATAATCGTAAAGAATTGATTCCAATGAAAACAAGTAATTTTGTTATCTTGCTGCTTTGTGCAGCAATGGTGAGCGTCACGGCAACCGCCCAGCGCAGAATGCGTACAATTAACCCTGCCGACACGCTACGCTCTATCGTGTCCAATGCTGACGGCTCGGTGTCGTTCCGCATCTATGCCCCGCAGGCACAGGCCGTATCCCTTGCGGGAGACTTTTCGGGGCTGAACGCCGTGTTCACGAAAGGTGATGACGGCATCTGGACAGCCCGTGTCCCAAAAGTCAACACTGATGCTTATCGTTACCACTTCGTCGTGGATGGTGTCAAGGTCATCGACCCCCGTTGGCCGCTCTATAACGAGATACTCCCAGTGGCTCGTATCACCAATGGCGAGGACATCTTCTGGGAAAGACACGACGTGCCCCATGGTCCCATCCAGCAAATCAGCTACCATTCCACAACCACGGGGCAGACCCGTAGCATGCACGTCTGGACTCCGGCAGGCAATGCGGCATGGAAGCCGTTGCCAGTGCTTTACCTTATTCATGGTGGTGGCGATAACGATGCTTCTTGGACAGGGATAGGATGTGCTGCCGACATTTTGGACAACCTCTATGCCGAGGGCAAGATAAAGCCCATGATAGTGGTGATGCCTCATGGCGGAATGGATACGAATCTCTTCGTTGATGAGCTGGTGAACGACATCATGCCGCGCATTGCGTGGCAGTACCGCATCAAGAGCGGTGCGGCAAACACGGCCTTGGCAGGATTGTCGATGGGAGGATTAGAGACACTCAACATTTTCATTCGCTATCCCGAACGCTTCGGATACATCAATGTGATGAGCTCCGGTTGGTTCGGTAGTGACGATGCTGCTTTGAAAGGACAGACGGAACAGCTCAGGAAAATCGCTCCTAAGCTGAGAAAGAGCGTTCGTCTGCTGCGCTTCACAATGGGCGGACGCGAGGATTTCGCTTGGGAGAACTGTCAAAAAACCCTGAAGTGCTTCGACGATGCAGGCATAAAGTATGAGTACAGCGAGACTCGTGGCGGACATAGCTGGCACGTTTGGCACTACGACCTTCGTGATTTCGCACTCCGTTTGTTCAAGTAAATACCCCCCCCAATAATCGATTATGAAAAGGTTATTCTTGTTTCTGCTGGTCGGAACGGCCATCAACACCTTGGCCGCTCAGCCGTTTGCCAATCAGACGGAAGTGATGGCATGGGGAAATCTTACGGGTATTCGCATCGATGGGGAGCTCATTGATTTTGAGACGTCGCTCATGGTGGGCGACAGCCACTCGGGAAAAGAACGCTACACTACCCACTATGAGCGTCAGGGCGATACGCAGATAGTGCGCACCGTCATCGACAGGGTGTCTTTTGTTCAGCAGGTGACCGATGTGGAGCGTGGACGCTGTCTTCTCCATCTGGAACTTGCCAGCGATACTACCCGTAGCCTTCCGGCCGGGCTTTGTCTTCATCTCGACGCCGTACGCTATGCCGATGCAAAAATCAAGGCTGGACGGCGGCAGGTATCCGTCCGCCTGGCCGACAGAGAGGGTGTGGTCAGGGACATCCAGTTGAAGCTGTCACGTCCAGTTAAGACCGTCGTCACACGGACCTCGGGCGAGATACGGATTGCCGTGCCTGTGATGGATGTACTCAGAAAGGGGGAAACACAGACGTTGGACATGGAATGGTCTGTCTCGGGGCGCATCGACCACAGCCCCGCTGCCGTTCATGTCGATGCCACTCAGCCTGGACGTCTGTTCGTGGGTATGGGAGGAAACTTCCGGTTGCAGAATCCGAGTACCGACCCCGCCGTTATCGACTACTGCCTTGACAACATGCGTGTGGCTTACGGACGAGTGGAAATGCCATGGCGCGACTGGCAGCCTGACGTCAATGCCTCATTCATGGAGACCCCGCCCGACGGGCTGCCCCGCCATGTCCGCGAGAGCATGGAGATGGCCAGACGGCTGGCCGCAAAGGGTATGCCCGTTATCGTCAGTTGCTGGTTTCCACCGCAGTGGGCGCTTGATAGGAACTCCCATCGCCGGAGTGGCGGTGTGGCGGCATTGAGGCTTGACACCGGAAAAGAACAGCAAATCATAGCCTCGCTCATCGACTATCTGCTCTATCTGAAAATCCACTATGGCGTGGAGGCTGCTATGTTCTCGTTCAACGAGTCGGACATCGGCATCGATGTGCTGCATACCGCTGACGAGCATGCCGCCTTCATCAAAGCCATGGGCCGTGCACTTGTGGAACGTGGGCTGGCTACGAAAATGCTGTTGGGCGATACCTCCGATGCCAACCCTACGGCATTCATCCTCCCCGCCTTGAACGACCGTGAGGCATGGCCCTACATCGGGGCAGTGTCGTTCCACTCATGGCGTGGATGCAACGATGAGAAATTACACACATGGGCCGATGCTGCGCGGACCCTGGGCGTGCCGTTGCTGGTTGGTGAAGGAAGCACCGATGCCGCTGCATGGCGCTATCCGCAGATTTTCGGCGAATCGACCTTCGCACTCTATGAAATAAACCTCTACGTCCGTATGCTCGCCATCTGCCAGCCTCTTTCCATCCTCCAGTGGCAGCTGACAGCCGACTATTCCCTGCTGAAGGGCGGTGGGGTGTTTGGCTCGCAGGGCGTACTAACGCCGACGCAACGCTTTTGGAATATCAAACAACTGGCTGCTACGCCCGAAAACAGCTTCGCCCTGCCTGTTACGGGTAGCAAACAGACGCTCAACTGCGCTGCTTTCGCGGATGTCGCCAGAGGTGAGTACTGCGTCCACATGGTCAACAACGGAGCCGCGTGCAACGCCGTTGTCGATGGCCTTCCGGCGAAGATCAGCAAGGCCCGCGTCTTTGTCACCAATGCCGGTGCTTCGATGACTGAGTCCACCGTGAGCGTGACGAACGGCACGCTCAGCGTCAGTCTCCCTCCCCTCAGCTTCATCTCCCTTATGATGACCACTGACTGAGCGGACGGAATGCCCCATCAGCCAACAGAAGTCTCTCTGCTCAGCGGCAGAGAGGCTTTTGTTTTGAGGTGTCTTTCTTTAAAAAGACTGGGAAAAAAAGACTAAAAAAATCCCCAAGGAACGCGGGAAATTCCCATTTTTTGTAGTATCTTTGCAACGTTCGAAAGGGGGACGCATTTCCTTGTCAGAAGGCCTGGTGAGGGGGTGCGAATGTAAACACAGAAAACGCCCCATAGGATAACAACTACACGCCCCGAAACGGGCAAATCTAAAACAACAGATGATTATGATAACAAACTTTAAACCAACACAACAGGGAGCGGAAGCCTCCCACCGGTATTCTCGGTGTTCAATCCGGGATATAGGAATAAATCTGGAAAGGTCGTTCTGCAATGCACCCCTTACAGGGACGTTACGCTGACCGAGGTGTGGCAATACATTCGCGGACCGCAGGCCAAGCGGGCGACGGATGCCCTGCGCGCCGAGTCCGACGAGGAACGGCAGCGCACCATGAAGGCGCTGACGCTGAAGTACTGCACCCCCTTCGGCACCTTCAGCTACCGCAACGCCAACAGCCTGAAGCGCCCCAGCGGCATGATGGTGGCCGACTTCGACCACATCGACGACTCCGCCGGGCTGCTGCGCCTGCGCGACGCCCTTATTCAAGACCCCCGCTACGAGACCGACCTCCTCTTCATCTCGCCCCGCGGCCATGGGATGAAGTGGTTTGTCCACGTGGGCGACATGGGTGGCATGTGTCTGGCCGACTACTTCCGCCGTGTTTCGAAGTACGTGCAGTTCGAGTATGGCTACGTTCTCGATGAGTCGGGCAAGGACATCCCGCGTCCCTGCTACCTCAGCCACGACCCCGATTGCTACATCAATCCCCGCTATCTTCAGGAGAGATAAGACTATAGGATAACGCGTGTACGCACGGAATACAGAAACGTGCGGTCACGGAGTGTATTCTCTTTTCATACCTCATATTCTATCCAAAAATGACCAGAAAACTGTTTGATTCTGCCGCGAAGCACAGTAACGGCAGCGAGAAGGAGAGGCTTCACGCCCAGACGGTGGTGGAGCGAGTGATTAACCAGCATATCGACCTGACATCCGACTACGACCGCTGGGTGGAACTGGGCTTTGCCTTTGCCTCGCTGGGCGAGGAGGGGCGCCCGCTGTTCCATCGTGTCAGCTGCCTCCACGAGGGCTACGACATGGACGACTGCGATGCCAAGTTCACCAACTGCATGAAGTCCAGCCGTAACCAGGTGGGCATCGCCACCTTCTACCATTTGGCCGAGCAGGCAGGGGTGGACATCAGCCTGCCCGCCGAGCTGCGTCCCCGTCGCGGACGCCCCCGCAGGAAAGGCTCCGACGAAAACGCTGAGGACGATGCACCCACCAAATTCCACCTTGCGGAGGAAAAGTTGAGGGAGATGGCGCAGTTCCGCTACAACGAGATCACCCGCAAGACCGAGATGCGCCACCTCACATGGGAGGGTGTGCCCGATGGCGACTGGATGCCCATTGACGACCGCAACCTCAACAGCCTCTTCGTCGGGGTGTGCAAGGAGCATATCAGCATCACGAAGGAAAACCTCCATTCCATCATCGACAACCCCGACTTCACCCCCTCGTACAACCCCTTCATTGACTATCTCGAACATCTGCCCGAATGGGATGCCACGAACGACTACATCGCCCAGCTATTCAGCTTCATCACCTTTGCGGGCGGTGATGCCGAGCGCGACTTCTGCATGCCGCTGCTCCGCAAGTGGTTCATCCGTCTGGTAGCCCTGTTGGTCGGGCGTGCCGACGACAACCAGCTCATGCCCGTGCTCGTGGGGCCGCCCCATGCCGGCAAGACCTATTTCTGTACCCACCTGCTACCGCCCAGCCTGCGCAGCTATGCCAAGGTGGTCTATCCCAACGAGCGCCTCGACAAGGACACCCTCATCTCCATCAATGAGAAGGGCCTGCTCATCTTCGACGAGTTCAAGAACGACTCCCGCACGGCCAACACCCTGCGCGCCATCATTACCAGTGCCAGCATCGACGTCCGTGCCCCCTTCGCCCACTTCAGCGAGAGCCGCACCCGCGTGGCGTCGTTCATCGGCTCGTGCAACGACGAGCAGTACATCCCCGAGCCTGACGGCAACCGCCGCTACCTCTCCGTGCCCGTTGCCGGCACCGTCACCTTCACCGATGACACCCTGCCCCTTGAGCAGGCCTACGCCCAGGCGTGGCACACCATCAAGAGCGGCCATGCCGACGACTACACCCTCACCATCAGCGACACACGCCGTATCGAGCAGCACAACGTCGACTACACCACGCCCAACCTCTGCGAGGAACTCCTTGCCATCTGCTACCGCACCCCCACCGACGATGAGCAGGGACGCCTGGTCCCCTTCGGCGAAATCATCAACAAGCTCCGCCAGCTCAACAATTCATCCGAGGTCAATGCCAAGAACGTCGGTACGGCCCTCAAGCATCGTGGTTTCCAGAAGCGCAAGACCAAGCAGTGCAACCGCTGGTACGTCATGGAGATTACCTTCGACGAGAACCGCATGGAGGCCGTAAACGAAGGCCACCGCATGTACGCCGAGCTCCATCCCGACAGCCTTTCCGCCGATGCCGGTGGTGGAGGGGTGGAGGGGTGTGGAGGGGTTTTTTAAAGAGATTCCATAAAAAATAGAAAAATACCCCTTTCACATGCAAAACCTCATATAGGGATTTTTGTATTTTTTTTCTGTACTTCGAATAAAAACCCCTCCATACCCCTCCACCCTTCCACCTGAAGGCAAGGGAAAAAAACGATTGTTTTTCTTGGAAAAAACGACATAAATGTTTGGTGGATTGAAAAATAAGTCGTATCTTTGTAGGTGAAAAGAAGAGGAGATCGCGACGCGGGAAAGGCCTTCCGCCGGACGGCGAAACGTTCCACCGGGCCCAGCGAAACGTCCCACTGGCGGCAACGAAACGTCACGCTCCACCCCCGACGTTCACCGAAAGAGAGAGTAAACACTATGGATTAACCTAAAACCCGAAGCGAAAGGAGAGCAGTCCCTATGGCCATTCAGTGCAAAGTAGTCAAAGGCATCAACCCCCGCCATCCGGAGGCGGGCGGACAATACACCCTGCGCGCCGTCAGCTCGGGCCTCTATGGCTTCGAGCAGATGTGCGAGGATATCTGCCGCTCCTCGTCGCTTACCGAGGGCGATGTGGCAGCTGCCATGCGGAGCATGCTCCATTTCGCCCGCGAAGCTTTGCTGGCCGGACAGACGGTGGAGATGGAGGGTCTGGGACGGTTCCGCATCACGGTCAAGTCGCGCCTGTGCACACCCGAGGAGACCGCGCGCCGCAGTTTCTCCGTCGCCGACGTTGTCCGCCAGTACAAGCTTCAGTTCACCCCCGACGTCCGCCTCGGCCGCCTCATTGCAGCCCGGGCGACGGCGGAAAAGTGTAAAGAATAAAAAATCAATTATCAACTCCTAAAACAGAGAATCACTATGGCAATAACCTATCAGATTGTGGGGTGCTCGAACCCCCGCGGTGCCGAGGGCGTGGACTACGCCTGCTGCCGCCGCACCAAGACAGGCGACCTCCAGCTGGAGAGCCTTATCGATGAAATCAGCCGCGCCACCACCGTGACGCCCGGCGAAGTGAAGGGTATCCTCAATGCCTTTCTGGACGTGATGGCCACCCTGCTGCGCGACGGCAACCCCGTCATCATGGACGAGATTGGGACCTTCAGCGCACGCCTTAGCGGCAAGTGCTACGCCCAGAGCATCATCAAGGTGAACGGCAAGAAGAATCCCGACTTCCAGCCCGCCTCGTACCTGAGCCGTGCCTACGTGGGCTTCCGCCCCGCTGCCGCACTGAAGAAGTACCTCCGTACTCACGCCCAGTTCCGCCGCGTACCGTCAGAACTGATGGCGTAGAACTCCCATTTAACCTCAAAATAATTCGTTAAACAATAAAACAAGATTCACTATGGCAATACCTTACAAAATCGTGGGGTGCTCGAACCCCCGCGGTGCCGAGGGCGTGGACTATGCCTGCAATCGCGCCGTCAACCGTCAGACCTACACCACGGCCCAGATTATCCGTCGGATAACCTTCGCTTCCACCCTCTCCACGACCGACGTCGTGGCCGTCGTCACCACCCTCAAGGAGTACATCAAGGAAGCCCTTGCCGCCGGGCAGAACGTTGTCCTCGACGGTTTCGGCATCATCTATCCCTACGTGCGCGGCAAGTGCTTCGCCCAGGCCATCATCCCCATGGACTCGTTCGAGCCCGCGTCGTACATTCAGAGCACCGGCATCGGATTCCGTCCCTCCTCGGGCATGAAGCGCGACGTCCTCACGGGCTACACCGTGGAACGCCTCCCCAGCGAACTGTTGGAATAAAAGTCGCCAGAAGCAGGGTGGGTGGGAGGAATGGATTACACCATTTCCGCTACGCGGCGGAGGGCGGCGATGAAGGCATCGATGTCGGAGTCGGTGTTGTAGAGGGCGAAGGAGATACGGACGGTGCCAGGGATGCCGAAGCGCTCCATGAGGGGCTGGGCACAATGATGGCCTGTGCGCACGGCAATGCCGAGATGGTCAAGTAGCATGCCGACATCGGAGGGATGGGCACCGGCGAGATTGAAGGAGAGGACAGAAGAGTGATCAGTGAACAGTGAACGGTGATCAGATGAATCCCCATATATTTCAATGCGTGGCATCGCGTGAAGCGCATCGAGGGTGCGGCGGACAAGGGCGTGCTCGTGGGCAGCAATGGCGGGGAGGCCGATGGCGGTGACGTAGTCGAGTGCGCGGGCGGTGGCGATGGTGCCGATGAAGTCGGGCGTGCCGGCCTCGAACTTATAGGGGAGTTCGTTCCATGTGGTGCCGCTGAAGCGGACGTGGCCGATCATCTCGCCGCCACCTTGGTAGGGGGGCATCTGCTCCAGCCAATGCTCCTTACCGTAGAGAACACCGACGCCCGTGGGGCCATAGACCTTGTGGGCGCTGAAGGCGTAGAAGTCGCAGCCAAGCTGCTGGACGTCGATGGGGATATGGGGCACGGCCTGCGCGCCGTCGATAGCGACGGGGATGTCGTGGTCATGGGCAATACGGATAATCTCCTCGATGGGGTTGACGGTGCCGAGGACATTGCTGACGTGGGTGACGCTGACAAGGCGGGTGCGAGGGGAGAGAAGGCGCTGGAAGGCGTCGAGGTCGAGCCGGCCGTCGTCGGTGACGGGGATGACACGGAGGACGGTGCCACGCCGCTGCTGGAGGAGCTGCCAGGGGACGATGTTGCTGTGGTGCTCCATCTCGCTGACGATGATTTCATCGCCTTCGTGGCAGAAGGCTTCGCCGAACGAGGTGGCGAGGAGGTTGAGGCTCTCAGTGGTGCCGCGTGTGAAGAGGATTTCGCTGGTGCTGGCGGCTCCGAGGAAGCGGCGGACGGTCTCACGGGCTGCCTCGTGATGGTCGGTGGCCTCCTGCGACAGACGGTGTACGCCACGGTGGACGTTGGCGTTGATGGTGGTGTAGGCCTTCGTGATGGTATCGATGACGGTAAGCGGCTTCTGTGTCGTGGCAGCATTGTCGAGATAGACCAACGGACGACCATACACCTCACGGGTGAGTATGGGAAAGTCAGCGCGGATAGGGTTAACGTCAAGCATTGCTTATGATTTTTCAGTTTTACAGACGCCGCAGGCGACGCAGTGGTCCATGTCGCCGCGCAGACGGGCATCGGTTATCACACGGAGACGTTCGCGGAGGCCGTCGATGGTGACACGGTCGATAACCTCGTTGAGGAAGGCGCTGAGAAGCAAGAGCCGTGCCTCGTGACGGGGGATGCCGCGCTGCTGCATGTAGAAGAGGGCTTCCTCGTCGAGCTGGCCGACGGTGGCACCGTGTGAGCATCGGACGTCGTCGGTGTCGATAATGAGCTGGGGCTGGGCATAGGCGCGGGCGGTGCGGCTGAGGCAGATGTTACGGCTGGTCTGCTGCGAGTCGGCCCCAGGACACTTCGGCTCGACACGGACGAGGCCATCGAAACGGCCTACGGCTTCTTCATCGAGTATCTGCTTGAACAGCTCGCGGTCGCGGCAGCGGGGGGCACGGTGGGTGACGGTGACGGCATTGGTCACCTGCTGCGTACCGGAGGCAATGGTCATGCCGAAGATGTCGGCTGTGGCCTCCGGCGCATGGAAGTAAGTTCTGACGCGGTTCGTGACGTTTCCGCTGCCCATGCAAAAGATGCCCAATGTAACATGTCCGTTAGCGTTAAACGTAAATAGGTTCTCCCAAACAGTTTGCGCGCCCTGCTCTTGCAGGACATAGAGCCGCAGTGTGGCTTCGTTTACCTCGCCAACGATACGACGGAAGATGCGGAACGGACGGTCGGTGACGGTGCGGTCGGTGATGACCACATCTGCTTCGCTGCCCGGCATGAGGAAGATGAGAATGTTCTGTTTGTTCTCAAGCAAATCATTCTCGCCCAGCAGTTGGGTGAGATAGACAGGCTTGGCCAGTTTCACGCCTTCGGGGACTTTTACTTCCAATGTGTCATCCCCGTAGTCATAGATACCGGCGCCATTCCCAAGGTCCTTGATCAGCTTCTCCATCACTCTTTAACCCTTAACCTTTAACCTTTATCCATCAACCATCAACCCTTCAACCAGTCGTAGCCGCGTTCCTCGAGTTCCTGCGCCAGTTCGGGGCCGGCTGTTTTGACGATACGGCCCTCGTAGAGCACGTGGACGACATCGGGGCGGATGTAGTTGAGCAGCCGCTGATAATGGGTGATGACGATGACTGAGTTCTCGGGGGTGTGGAGTTTGTTGACTCCTTCGGCCACGATGCGCAGAGCATCGATGTCGAGGCCGGAGTCTGTCTCGTCGAGGATGCTTAGCAGGGGCTCCAGCATGGCCATCTGGTAGATTTCATTGCGCTTCTTCTCACCACCGCTGAAACCTTCGTTGACGGAGCGGTTGGCGAGCTTGCTGTCTAATCCCACAAGGGCACGCTTCTCCCGCATCAGCTTCAGGAACTCGTTAGCGGTGAGGGGCTCAAGCCCCTTGTAATTCCGCTGCTCGTTCACAGCGGTGCGCATGAAGTTGACCATACTGACGCCAGGGATTTCGACGGGGTACTGGAAGGAGAGGAAGATACCCTCGTGGCTGCGGTCTTCGGGATTCATGGCGAGGAGATCCTTGCCGCGGAAGGTGACGCTGCCCTCGGTGACGGTGTAGGCAGGGTGTCCGACGAGGACGTTGCTGAGGGTGCTCTTGCCGGAGCCGTTGGGACCCATGATGGCGTGTACCTCGCCCGTGCCGACGGTTAGGTTGATGCCCTTCAGTATCTCTTTACCAGCAATGGAAGCGTGGAGGTTTTCTATCTTTAACATATTGACTTATTGACATGTTGACCTTTTTATCCGACGGAGCCTTCGAGGGAGACGCTGAGGAGCTTCTGCGCTTCGACGGCGAACTCCATGGGCAGTTTGTTGAGCACTTCCTTAGCGTAGCCGTTGACGATGAGGCCGATGGCGTCCTCGGTCTTGATGCCGCGCTGGTTGCAGTAGAACAACTGGTCCTCGCTGATTTTGGAAGTCGTAGCTTCGTGTTCGACGATAGCAGTCTCATTGTGGATGTCCATATAGGGGAAGGTATGAGCGCCGCATTGGTCGCCCAGCAGCAGCGAGTCACACTGGCTGTAGTTGCGGGCTCCATCGGCTTTCTCGCTGACGCGTACCAATCCGCGGTAGGCATTGGAGCTATGGCCGGCAGAGATGCCCTTGGAGATGATGGTGCTGCGGGTGTTGCGTCCCAAGTGAATCATCTTGGTGCCGGTGTCGGCTTGCTGATAGTTGTTGGTGACAGCCACGGAGTAGAATTCCCCCACCGAATTGTCGCCGGAGAGAACACAGCTGGGGTATTTCCATGTGATGGCAGATCCCGTCTCCACCTGAGTCCAGGAAATCTTACTGCTGATGCCTCTGCAATGTCCTCGTTTGGTGACGAAGTTATAGACTCCGCCCTTGCCCTCGGCATCGCCCGGGTACCAGTTCTGTACCGTGCTGTATTTCACCTCGGCGCGGTCGAGGACGATGATTTCCACGATGGCGGCATGCAGTTGGTTCTCGTCGCGCATGGGGGCGGTACAGCCTTCGAGGTACGAGACGTAGCTGTCGTCGTCGGCTACGATGAGGGTGCGCTCGAACTGTCCTGTCCCTGCTGCATTGATGCGGAAATAGGTGGAAAGCTCCATGGGACAGCGAATTCCCTTGGGGATATAGACGAACGAGCCGTCGGAGAACACCGCCGAGTTGAGTGCGGCGTAGAAGTTGTCGCGATAGCTGACTACGGAGCCGAGGTATTGGTGCACTAAATCAGGATGCTCACGTACGGCTTCGCTGATGGAGCAGAAGATGATGCCCTTTTCCCTCAGCCGTTCCTTGAAAGTTGTTTTCACCGACACGGAGTCCATGACGGCATCGACGGCCATGCCACCGCTGAGCGCCAGACGCTCCTCAAGCGGTATGCCAAGCTTGTCGAAAGTCTTCATGACAGCGGGGTCGATATCGTCGAGCGAGCGGGGGCCGTTGGCTTTCTTCCGAGGGTCGGCGTAATAGGAGACAGCCTGAAAGTCAATCTCGGGAATAGTGAGATGAGCCCATGTGGGGAGCGACATGGTCAGCCAATGGCGGTAGGCTTTCAGACGGAAGTCAAGCAACCACTCCGGCTCGCCCTTTTTCGACGAGATAAGTCGCACGACCTCTTCCGAGAGCCCAGCCCCGATGATTTCGGTGGGCACGTCGGTGGTGAAGCCGTACTTGTACTTCTCTTCGGCAAGTTGCCGGAGGGCGGTGTTGTCTTCCTTAGGATTCATCTACACAACCTCCTCAAACGATTGCAGTTGTTTCTTTCCGGATCCTTCAGTTTTTCCGGATGTGTCGGAATCTTCAGGATTATCGGAATCCTTGGCGTCTTCATCGGTTTCGGAGTCCTCAGGCTCCTCGGAGTGCGTCTCCTTCCAATGGTCAATCTGCTCCCGGACGTCCTTGATGAAAAGCCCTGTCGTCCGATAGAGCGGATAGTAGAACACAGAGGCGTCCCTATTTTCTTGGCTGAGGAGTACTTCGTGGGTATCGAAACTCTCGATGCCAATGAAAATCAGTCCGACAATCAGCGCATTGGTGATGACACCGATGATACCTCCCAGCAGACGGTTTACCCAGCCCAATCCCGCCGTCTTAAGCAAGTTGCCAATGAGCCACGCTATCAGCGAGAAGATGAGTGGCACAATAATCAGAATCAGCGCAAAGGCAATAATCTGTGTTGTCTTCTCCGATGTCCCCAAAAGGGGCGTCAGCTTGGCAGCTACGGAGAGATAAATCCGCTTGCCGATGATGATGCCGGCGATGAGGCCGCCAAGCCCCAGCACCCGCTTCACCAATCCGTCCTTGATACCGGTAATCAGCCCTGCGACAAGGATGATGGTAACAATGATGTCAAGAAGTCCCATAGCGTCAGAGCGTCTGTTTCACCTCTATCTGCTGGAAGGTCTCGATGAGGTCGCCCACCTTGATGTCGTTGCAGTTGACAAGGCTGATACCACACTCGAAGTTGGTGCCGACTTCCTTCACGTCGTCCTTGAAGCGTTTCAGCGCATTGATGTCGCCCGTGAAGATAACAATACCGTCGCGGATGAGGCGAGCG
>JAEEZS010000013.1 GCA_016291905.1 Bacteroidaceae bacterium | reverse complement strand
GTCGTTGAGGTTCATCGTCGGGATGACGTCGCCTTCCATCTCAGTGGTGAGGTAGGTTTTGGGTATGATGTGCGTCTGAGCAATGACGGTGCACATCGAGTCGCTCAGGTCTTCCAACTTTGTTGACGTGACACCCGTCCATATGACCTTCTTCGAACCTGGCTTCAGCGACTCCTTGTAGATGGAGTCTTGCTCGAAAAGATAGCGTTCAATGGCTTCATTGGTAGGGGCAAAGCAGGTGTATGTGCCGTAAGCCCTCATAAGGTTGTACTTGCCACCGCGCTGAAGAATGGAAATAAAACTGCTAAACATATCCTCATGCTCACTTAGGAAACTGGCAATGGTATGGCCTGTAAACGTATAGCGGTTGGAAGTGTCAATTTCCTCCGTGCAGCTACTGACGGTAAAGGTGAGCGATAATATGGCAATCGTCCAAACCGCCCCTCGCCACAGGTGGTAAAAGTATTTCTTTCTTTTAAGTTCAATCATGGTATGCTGATGAAAATGTTCGAAGAGTATTTGAAATAGTTTAGAGGGCGCACCTGTTGGATGCGCCCTCTAAAATGCCTTGGCAAGTTAACCTGTGGCGGATTACTCGGCGCGGAGGCTGAAACGGCGGAAGGCGGTGACAGTGAGGTCTTTCTCCTCTTTCTTCAGGAAGTCGGCCACGGTAATCTTCGTGTCCTGAATGTAGTCCTGATTGAGGAGGCAGCTCTCCTTGTAGAACTTTGCCATACGTCCGCGGGCGATGTTCTCGACCATCTGGGCGGGCAGCGTGGCGGCCTTCTGCTCGAAGACCTCGGTCTTGATGCGACGGATGTCGTCGGCTTGTGCCTCGGTGATGTACCCCTTGGCGATGCCTTCGGCGATGTGCTCCTCGTTCTCGGCGGTGTAGAGGTTGTAGCCAGCTTTCTTGAGGGCAGCCTCGACGGCCTTCTGGCACTGCTCGAGCTTGGTCTTCTCAACAGCGACGGTCATCTCGCGCTCCTTCACCTCGGCGGGCACGGAGGCTTCGTCGACGGCGACGGGGTTCATGGCGGCTACCTGCATGGCCACTTCGTGACCGGCAGCAGCGTTGGCCATCTCCTTGTTGAACGCAACGAGCGTGCAGAGGAAGTTCTTGCTCATGTGGTTGTAGCTGGCAAGGGCGGGAGCCTCGAGGGTCATGTAACCGTCGAGTTCCATCTTCTCACCGGTGACACCGCTGCGGGCGGTGACGGCCTCGGCGATGGTCATGTCGCCCATGGGAAGGGCGTTGACCTCCTCGAGGGTCTTGCAACGTGCGGCGACGGCGGCATCGAGGATGTCCTGGGCGAGCTTGATGAAGTCGGCGTTGGAGGCGACGAAGTCGGTCTCGCACTTGAGGGCGATGATGGCACCGAAGTTGCCGTCAACCTTGACGAGGACGCAGCCTTCGGAGGCGTCGCGGTCGCTACGCTTGGCGGCGATGGCCTGTCCGCGCTTGCGGATGATTTCCATTGCTTTGTCGAAATCGCTCTCAGCCTCTTCAAGGGCTTTCTTGCAGTCGGCCAGACCTGCGCCTGACATCTTGCGGAGCTTCTGAATATCTGCTATACTTACAGCCATTTTGTTTGGTTTTTTTACGGTGTTACTATTCAAATTACTCTGCTTCGGGAGCTTCTTCGTCAGCAGCGGGTGCCTCGTCGGCAGCCTCAGGGGCTTCGTCAGCAGCGGCGGGACGCTCGATGCGTGCACGGCGGGTGCGCTCACGGCGGGGACGCTCGCGGCGGGATTCCTCGCGCTCCTCGTTATCTTCGTCTTCCTCAGCGGGCTCGTTCTGGTCAAGCTTCTCAATCTTGCGCTCCTCGAGACCCTCGGCGATGGCGGCGCAGCAGGCATCGAGGATGACCTCGACGGACTTGGTGGCGTCGTCGTTGGCGGGAATGACGAAATCGATGTTGGTGGGGTCGCTGTTGGTGTCGACGATACCGAACACGGGGATGCCCAGACGGTTAGCCTCGTGCACAGCGATGTTCTCCTTGAGCACGTCAACCACGAACAGGGCAGCGGGCAGACGGGTGAGGTCGGCGATGGAGCCGAGGTTCTTCTCAAGCTTCTCGCGCTGACGGGTGATCTGCAGCATCTCGCGCTTGCTGAGGTTCTTGTAGGTGCCGTCCTCGGTAAGCTTGTCGATGGTAGCCATCTTCTTCACCGCCTTACGGATGGTGGGGAAGTTGGTGAGCATACCGCCCGGCCAGCGTTCGATGACGTAGGGCATGCCGATGGCGCTAGCCTTCTCGGCGAGCACTTCCTTAGCCTGTTTCTTAGTAGCAACAAAGAGGATCCGCTTGCCTGATTTGGCAATCTGCTTGAGAGCCTCTGCGGCCGTGTCGATCATAGCCACGGTCTTGTGGAGGTCGATGATGTGGATGCCGTTACGCTCCATGAAGATATAGGGAGCCATGGCGGGGTTCCATTTACGCTTGAGGTGGCCGAAGTGGCAACCAGCCTCCAATAGGGTGTCGAAATCTGTTCTTGACATAAGTGTTGTTTTGATTGTGGGTTTTGTTTACTTTCCTTTTTGTAAAATTCGGGTTTTACCAACGGCTGGGTAATCGGCGCTAGGCGGCGAGTCTCAGCGGTTTGGATGCTAAACCGATTCCGTTCAGTCTGCGGGTCCGATTAACGTTTGCTGAACTGGAATCTGCGGCGTGCCTTGGGACGACCGGGCTTCTTGCGCTCGACCTCACGGGCGTCGCGGGTCATGAAGCCTTCGCTGCGGAGGGTCTTCTTATCGTCGGGGTTGATTTTCACCAGGGCGCGGGCGATGCCGAGGCGGATAGCCTGGCTCTGGCCGGTGAAACCGCCACCAAAGACATTCACGTTGATGTCGTACTTCTCAGCAACCTCCAGCTTGTTCAGCGGCTGCTTCACCACATATTGCAGGATGGTCGAGGGGAAATACTGTGCCAAGTCGCGCTTGTTGATGGTAATCTGTCCGTTGCCTTCCTTCACATACACTCGGGCAACAGCGCTCTTGCGTCTGCCTAATGCATTTACTACTTCCATTGTTTCTGTTTATTTGAGCGTGTTAATATCGATTGCCTTGGGGCTCTGAGCCTGATGGGGATGCTCAGCACCTTCATACACGTACAGGTTGTCCAACTGACGTGCACCCAGCTTGTTCTTGGGGAGCATGCCCTTGACGACCTTCTTCACCAGACGTTCCGTGCCGTTGGGACGGGCCTTCAACTCGGCGGGTGTGAACTCATACTGGCCACCGGGATAGCCCGAGTAGCGCAGGTAGACGCGATCGTTCCACTTGTTGCCGGTCAGGCGCACCTTGTCGGCATTGATGATAATAACGTTGTCGCCGCAGTCCACGTGGGGTGTGAAGTTAGGTTTATACTTGCCTCGCAGCAATTTGGCAACCTTCGTGCCAAGGCGACCGAGGACTTGATCGGTAGCGTCCACAACCACCCATTCCTTGGTGGCAGTCACGCGGTTCACCGATACGGTCTTGTAACTTAATGTGTCCATTTCTTCTTTTTTTCTTGTTACTACTTTTCTTTTTCTCTTTTTTTGCGCCGGCAGGCCTCGCGGTCCACCCTTGCCCTGAGCGTTTACATCCCGAATGCGCAGGCTAATACACACCCGAAAGTGCCTTGTTTTACACGCAGCGCGCTCATTCTTAGCCTTTTATCCAAAGGCTGATAATAATCGGCTTGCAAAGGTACTCTTTTCCACGCAAGTAGCCAAATTTTTCTGCCATTTTTTTCTTAATCCTCTTTTTTCGGAAAGCGTTTCGAACAACGCTTCCCTTCCGCCTATCAGCAGTCATTTGCCGGTATATGTGCCGCTCCGTCCACCGTTGTAAAATGACGGCGTCATTAATTTAAATGACGCCGTCATTTATATAAACGACAGCGTCATTTTACAGCAGAGTTTGATTTCCCTTAGAACGCGGCCTGACCCGGGGTGCGGGGGAAGGGAATGACGTCGCGGATGTTCTGCATGCCGGTGACGAAAAGGAGCAGGCGCTCGAAGCCGAGACCGAAGCCAGCATGCGGGCAAGTGCCATAGCGGCGCGTGTCGAGATACCACCACATGTCCTTCATGGGGATGTGGAGCTCGTCGATGCGGGCCATCAGCTTGTCGTAGTTTTCCTCACGGACACTGCCGCCGATGATTTCGCCAATTTGTGGGAAGAGGACGTCGGTACCCTGCACGGTCTTGCCGTCGGCATTCTGCTTCATGTAGAACGCCTTGATTTCCTTCGGATAGTCGGTCATGATGACGGGACGGCGGAAGTGCTCCTCCACTAGGTAGCGCTCGTGCTCGGAGGCAAGGTCGCAGCCCCAGTAGATGGGGAACTCGAATTTACGGCCGTTCTTTTGTGCCTCCTCGAGGATACGGATGCCTTCGGTGTAGGACAGACGAACGAAGTCGGTGTTGACGACGCTCTGCAGACGCTCCAACAACCCGGGGTCAACCATCTTGTTAAGGAAGGCAAGGTCGTCGGCACAGTTGTCAAGAGCCCAGCGGACGCAGTACTTGATGAACTCCTCTTCCAACTCGGTGAGGTCGTCAAGGTCGTAGAAAGCCATCTCAGGCTCGATCATCCAAAACTCGGCGAGGTGGCGTGGGGTGTTACTGTTCTCGGCACGGAAGGTGGGACCGAAGGTGTAGATGGCGCCCAGAGCCGTTGCCGCAAGTTCACCCTCAAGCTGCCCGCTGACGGTGAGGCTCGTCTGACGGCCGAAGAAGTCGTCGGAGTAGTCGATGCTGCCGTCTTCCTTCTTCTTAAGGTCATAGAGGTTCATGGTCGTCACCTGGAACATCTGCCCGGCGCCTTCGCAGTCGCTGGCAGTGATAAGCGGCGCATGGAAATAGTAGAAGCCCTTCTCGTGGAAGAACGTATGAATGGCCATTGCCATGTGGTGACGGATGCGGAACACAGCGCCGAAGGTGTTGGTGCGGGGACGCAGGTGGGCCACCTCACGGAGGAACTCCATCGAGTGCCCTTTCTTCTGCAAGGGATAGGTGTTGTCGCAGGTGCCGAGTACCTCTATTTGCTGTGCTTGAATTTCAGCAGCCTGGCCAGAGCCGACGCTCTCCACCAACTCGCCGTCCACACTAAGGCAGGCACCGGTGGTGATGTCCTTCAGAAGGTTTTCATCGAACTTGGCAAGGTCCACCACAATCTGGATATTGTTGATGGTGGAGCCGTCGTTGAGGGCGATGAAGTTCACCGTCTTGTTACCACGGCGCGTACGCACCCAACCTTTCACATTGACCACTGTCCCGAAAGCGGGAGTTTTCAGCAAGTCGATTATCTTTGTCCGCTTCATATTCCTTTATTACTAATTCCTCAATCTACAATTATCAATCTTCAATCTTATTCATACGCTCCCATACGAAGCATGCCCACTTCCTTCTCGGTGAGGAAGCGCCAGTCACCGCGGCGCAAGTTCTTCTTCGTCAAGCCGGCAAACTGTGTGCGGTCGAGACGGACGACATGGTAGCCGAGAGACTCGAACATACGGCGCACAATGCGGTTGCGGCCTGAGTGAATCTCGATGCCCACCTGTGTGTGGTCAGTATCGGTAGCGGTGTAACTAATGGCATCGCAACGGATTTCACCATCTTCAAGTTCAATGCCGTTGAGCAGCTTCTCCAAGTCTTCCGTGGGGATGGGTTTGTCAAGACGAGCATGGTAGACCTTCTTCTTCATGAACTTGGGATGCGTGAGCTTCGAGGCCATCTCGCCATCGTTCGTCAGCAGGAGCACTCCCGTGGTGTTACGGTCAAGTCGGCCGACGGGATAAATACGCTCGCGACAAGCACCCTTCACGTAGTCCATCACAGTCTTACGATCTTGCGGATCCTCGACGGTTGTCACGCAGTCCTTGGGTTTATTAAGAAGGATGTAGATTTTACGCTCAATGCTTACCAACTGGTCGTGGAAGCGGACTTCGTCGCCGCGCTTCACCTTCGTGCCGAGCTCGGTAACCACCTCTCCGTTGACGGTAACCACACCGGCTGCCATAAACTCGTCGGCCTCGCGACGCGAGCAGACACCGGCATTAGCCAGATACTTGTTCAGACGGATGGGTTCGTTGGGGTCAACAAACTCCTCGGTATAGTGAATCTGCTTCTTCTTGTTATACTTCTCACTGTAGCCGGACTTTTTCTTTGGGCCTCGGAACCCCTGGGGGCGGTAGTTGTCGCCTCCGTAGGGACGGCGGGGCGTGCGGTTACCTTCCTCGGGCTGTCCTTCCCAGCTGTTACCTTGCTCATAGCGGGGCTGATAAGGACGCTGGGGGCGCTGGGCGTAGTCGTCGCGGTTATAGCGGGGCTGATAGGGGCGCTGGGGACGGTCGTAAGCGCGCTGCTGCTGACCTTCGCCATACGAGCGCTGCTGATAGTCGTTATAGGGACGACGTTCACGATAGGGACGCTGTTCGCCTTGATAGGGGCGCTGAGGACGGTCGTAAGAGCGCTGCTGGCCTTCGCCATAGTAACGCGTCTGACCCTCACCACGCGGGGCACGGCCTTCATCGCTGCTATAGTAACGTTCGCGGTTGTTGTAACGGGGTGCATTATCGTCGCGTTGTTCACCATCCTGCTCGTAGCGGGGCTGATAGGGACGGTGCGGGCGCTCAACGCGCTGGTAGCGGGGAGCACCGCTTTCGCGGGTGAAATGGGGACGTGGTTGACGCTCTTCGTCGGACGGACGGGTAAAGCGGGGACGACGGTATGTCGGCTGTTCGCCCGTAGCATTTACTTCTTCTTTACTACCTTCAGGGGCAGGGGATGCGTTTTCAGTGAAGGTTTTTTCTTCTTCTGTTACCATGTTGTTTGTTGTTTTTTAATTATACCTTTTATTAAATAGAGGCCTCACGGCCTTTGTCACCTTATAAAATTATACTACATGCCTGTGTAGTTAGCTGGGGTGATACGGCGCAGCTCAGCCTTAACGCTGTCGGGGACATCCAATCCGTCAATGAAAGCGTGCATGGAGGCTTCGGTTACCACACTGTTGGTGCGAGTGAGCGCCTTGAGTGTTTCGTAAGGATTGGGATAACCTTCGCGGCGGAGGATAGTCTGCACAGCCTCGGCCACCACGTTCCACTGATTGTCAAGATCGTCACGAATAACGCTCTCGTTAAGTATCAGCTTGCGCAACCCTTTGAGCGAGCTTTGGATGGCGATGACAATGTGGCCGAAGGGAACACCTACGTTACGCAGCACCGTAGAGTCGGTAAGGTCGCGCTGTAAGCGCGAGACGGGCAATTTCGACGACAGATGTTCCAGAATGGCATTAGCTACGCCCAGATTACCCTCGGCATTCTCAAAGTCAATGGGGTTGACCTTGTGGGGCATAGCGCTTGAGCCCACCTCGCCAGCCTTGATTTGCTGCTTGAAGTATTCCATCGAGATATACTGCCAGAAGTCGCGGTTCATGTCAATCATGATGGTGTTGATGCGCTTCATGGCGTCGAAGATAGCACCCAGGAAATCGTAGTTGGAAATTTGTGTGGTGAACTGCTCGCGCTGTAGTCCCAACCATTCAGCCACAAAACGGTTGCCGAAAGCTACCCAGTCCACTTCGGGATAAGCTACATGGTGTGCATTAAAATTACCTGTCGCGCCACCAAACTTGGCCGTGACGGGAAGTGCCTTCAGAAGGCTCAACTGCTGTTCCAGACGATAGGCAAACACCTTTATCTCCTTGCCCAAGCGGGTGGGCGAAGCGGGCTGTCCATGTGTTTTTGCCAGCATGGGTACATCCTTCCACTGTTCAGCGTAAGCTTCCAACTGGGCGATAAGCTCCTCAAGCAGGGGGTAATAGACTTCCGTCAGCGCCTCCTTCACAGAAAGCGGCACAGAGGTATTGTTGATATCCTGTGATGTTAGTCCGAAATGAATGAATTCCTTATAGGACGCCCACTCAGGCACCTTGTCAAACTGCTCTTTCAGAAAATACTCTACCGCCTTGACGTCATGGTTGGTGACAGCCTCGAACTCTTTCACGCGGCGGGCATCGTCCTCCGAAAACTGCTGCCAGATGAAACGAATATCAAACGACTTCTCAGGAAAAAGCAAAGCCATAAGCGCCGTGAAGTACTCACACTCCACACGCACACGATAGCGGATAAGGGCGTACTCTGAAAAATAGTCACTTAACCTCTCGGTCTTGCTTCTATATCGTCCATCAATAGGCGAAACCGCCGTAAGCTGATTCAGTGTCATGGCTGTAAATCCTGATAGTCGTTGTTATCCCTTCTAAAAAATCGGGCGCAAAAGTAATTCTTTTTCAAAGAATGACCAAACGTTTTAGGCTTTTATAACCTTATCGATGAAAAAAACTATATCAAACGCCGTCAATAACACCTTGCAGGGAAGGAATCGTGTCGCCATCGAACACCACAGGGCTGTGAGAGAAGTTGACAAACACGCTCACAGTGTCACCCGGAACTTGGCGGCGGAAGGCAAAACAGCTGTCGTTTTCCAAAGGAATGAGTTCAAAGGGAGCCTCGGGAGCCAGCGCTGGATGCTCGTGACGGAATTGAGCCATAAACGTGTAGAGCCCCGTGTAGTCATTGTACGCCCAGTTGGGGCTTTCGTCTTTCTCGAAGAACTCGAAACGGTGGTCAAAGCCTACCTCCTGCCCCGTGTAAATGAGCGGTTGGCCGTGGGGCATCATGAAGGTAAGCATAGCCATCACACGGTGGCTGTCGCCCATGCGCTCCATTTCGGTACCCGACCAGCTGTTTTCGTCGTGGTTGCTGGTGAATGTCAGTCGCCAGTAGTTGCCGGAAACGGTCTTAGCAATGGAATCGTCTTTCAGCAAATATGTAGCAAGGGCCTTGGCTGGAGCCTTAAACTGTGCCACAGAATTCATCAGATGATGAAGTTCCCATGCATACGAAGCATCAAAGGCCTCGTGCAGGTCTGGACGCTCCCCTTCTGCCAGATAATAAGTACCTGGGAAGTCTTTACGGAAGCGGTCAAAAACGGGTTTCCAGAAAGCCACGGGAATCTGATGGGCTACGTCGCAGCGGAAACCGTCGACGCCCCGCTCCAGCCAGAAGCGCATAGCATCCTCCATAGCGGCACACATGTCGGCAGGGCGATTTTCCCAGTCAAGAGGAGCGATGTCCGTCCAGTCGTATTGCACAACAGGGTTGCCCTCCTCGTCCAACAAGTACCAGTCTTTGAGGTGTTCGTCAACCCAGACGGCATCGGGCGAGGTGTGATTGGCCACCCAGTCGAGGATGACGTGCATGCCAAGTTTGTGGGCATCAGCAAGGAAGGCATCAAAGTCTTCCATCGTACCAAATTCGGGATTCACATCTTTGTAGTTCTTCGGGGCATAGTAGCTTCCAAGCGTTCCTTTGCGCCCCTTCTCACCAATGGGATGAATAGGCATGAGCCAAAGGATATCTACGCCGAGTTCCTTCAGGCGAGGCAGTTGTTGGCGGGCTGCCTCAAACGTGCCTTCAGGGGTGTACTGACGGACATTCATTTCATAGACTACGCCACTATGCCAATCGGGCTGGTAGGGTTCAGGGGTAGTGGTTTTCTTCTTGCCACCGCAGGAAGTCAGCACGAGGGCAAGGGACAGGAGAATGTAACTGAGTTTTTTCATGAGATTATTGTATTTAAGGATTTATCATTTGAACGCATCGAGGGCAGCCGTTGGCCGCCCGTCAGCAAAAGCACCATAGTCATAGCCATTGCGCAACCTTTCGCTCTCTGGCTCCCAATAGAAGACACCACCAAAGAAATCGTAATTCTTTGTATGCTCTAGAATGTACTGAAGCGCCTCTTTGGTCTCCTCGGGCTGACTGGCAGGCATACCGAACTCAGCCAACAGCACAGGTTTGCCATAAAGCGATTTGAACGTCTTCACCTGTTCAACAAACTGCTGCGTCTTGGTTTTCCAATCAGGGTAGCCACCTATTTCCTTATCCCAATAGGAGGGATAGAGGGAGAGTCCGGCCACGTCATACGTCACGTTGTAAGCCTTCATCAAATTAAAGAACCACTGCACCGTAGAAGCCTTCCAGCCATTATCGATGTGAAGCACGACGAGCGCTTCGGGATAGACACTCTTCACGGCATCATAGCCTGCTGTGAAGTAGGCGCCAAAGTTCCGGATATTACTTCCCGATACACGCCCCGTCTCCCAGAGCATGCCATTCGTCACCTCGTTGCCTACCTGAACCCATGTAACCTCCACGCGATTGCTCTTTAATAGTTGCAGCATTTCAGTAGTGTGGCTGGCAACAGCTTCCGCCATTTCAGCGGGATTGTAGCCCTTCCAAGCAGCAGGAACGGGTTGTTTCCCGGGGTCGGCCCACGAATCGCTGTAATGGAAGTCTATCATTATCTTCATGCCAAGTGCCTGAGCGCGGAGTGCTTTTTTGAGCACATCCTCCGCATTGCAGTAGCCGTTGGCGGGATTCACCCATACGCGGTAACGGACAGCATTGAAACCAAGTTCTTTCAACAGCGCCGTACATTCGCGCTCCTCGCCGGCAGCGTTGTAGAATTTATAGCCCTTCGCCTCCATTTCCGTCACCCAACTGATGTCGGCACCTTTGGCAAAGACGGGCGTTACGGCCTCAGTGGTGTCGGAAGGCACGTCTGGTTTTTCCGGATTGTCCGGGGTGCTCGAAGTACATGAGATGCAAAAGAGCAGCAAAGCAGAGAAGAATGAAAATCGCATCGTCTTACTGTTTATAAACAACGGAAGAGTAAGGTCCCATGGTGATTCCGTTGCCGGCCTTTCCGATGGTGCCATTAGAAACCAATTCGTTCTCGGTGGAATAGCCGGAAAGGGGAACAGTCACCGTGCCAGGTCCGAAATTGTGTGCCACGAGCACTTTCTCCCCCTCATAGCTCATTTCCCAAATGGCGATGGCTTTGTCATTGGAGGAAATCTCCCTAATGGTGCCCTTTGCAAGGGCTTTGGAAGCATTCCTTGCCTTCGCGAACTTTTTATAGACATTCAGAATAGAGGCTTTGTTTTCCTGCTGGGCTTCCACGGAGATATTGGCAGTGAGCATGGAGTTGTCCACCTTATTCTCAACACCCTTCTTGGCACATTGCTTTCCGGCTTTATCCCAAAGGATGGGCGTGCGGACATATTCGTCGCCACCATTCTTGGTACCCCAATAACCCAGCTCCTCGCCCTGATAGATGAAGGGCTTGCCCGGAATCGTCAACAGCACGGCTGCGGCCAGTTTTTGTTTGTCCAGGTTCTTGCCAATCTCAGAGGCAAAGCGGTTCTGGTCGTGGTTGCTCAGGAAGAACGACGTTATGGCATCGGCACGCTGGGCTGTATGATCCGAGACATACTTTCCCACGATGCTGGCAAAGCCCGAAGCGTTTCCGCTATTGAGGGCATCGCGCAACTTATAGCCAAAGTCAAATTCGAAGCAGGACGTAAGCCCCTTGTAGTACTGCTTTTCAATGTCGTGGCCGTCCCAGGCTTCAGCCACCATGAAGATGTTGTCGCTATGGCCGGCAGCCTTGTAAGTGGCGTTGCAATGGTCGTACCATTTCTTGAGCAACGTCTGATTGGACGAATTGCTGTACGAGCTGATACCGCCGCAAATGTGCTTCACGGCATCCAGACGGAAACCGTCTACACCCAAGTTTATCCATTTGTCTGCCGATGCTGCCAGATCCTGGAAGCAGGCATTGTTTTCTGCGACAGAGACATCGCCATAATTCAGGTCTGGCATCCAGTCGCTGAAACATCCCATATAATAGAGGGTTTCGGTGGAGACGTCGGTGAGTTCAATTTTGTAGCGGCCGTTACCCGTGAAGAAAATGTCGGCACCATCTGCCACCAATTCCAAAGGAGAGCCTGTCTGGAGTGTTGTATTCCCCGACTTAGCTCCGAACTTTGAACCCGCGTTCCAATTGGGATACTTGCGTACCAGCAAACCCCACTTTCCGCTGATGTCCATAACCAGATAATAGCTACCGTCGCTTTTTTTGACGTATTTCACGGTTTTATCTCCTGCTCCATCCTGCCACATATACAGGTTCCAATTGTCGTTTCCGTTGGTAACGCTTTCTGTAGTCTGTGTAATGGTCAGTTTCGGCGAGCCAGCAGTCACCTGCTTCCATTCGCTGGATTTATAAGAAGTTCCCTTCAACATGGAGAATTTCCCGTAATCGGCCGAGGGGTTCGGACTGAAGAAATAGTAGTCACGATACTTGCTGGAAGGATCGGCCACCGCCTCCTGGAACCATGCGTTGTCCTTTCCGCTATGGTTTAGGACATAGTCCATATAGATGGAAATACCTTTTTTATGAGCCGCCGCCAGAAGGTCCTTGAAATCGGCTTCTGCTTTTTCCGCGGTCTTCTGCCCCACAGCATACAGGGGATTCAGCGCATAATAGTCGTTCACGTCATAGGCATGATACGAACTAGTGGGATGGGCAGGAGAAAGCCAAAGAGCCGCAACGCCCAAGTCCTCAAGATAATCCAGCTTATTCTGAATACCCTTGAAGTCGCCCACGCCATCTCCATCGCTGTCGGCAAAACTGTAGATTAACAGCTGGTAGGTGATACCCGACGTGTTGTTGTTCACCGTCACTTCCGGCTTTGACGGATTGTCGTTCCCTCCGCCGCCTCCGCCATCGGGGAGGGGGTCAGGTTTACTGCAGGTTGCCAGCGACACCAGCGCCACCATCAGCCATACGATACTTTTCATTGTCTTCATCTTATTTTCTCTTTTGATTTGTTGACCTGTTGACTATTCATTACCACCAGCCTCCACCTCCGCCGTGGCCGCCTCCACCGCCTGTGTACGACGAGAGGTTAACGGTCGAGCCGCCGCTAACAGAAGCGCCCGTGCAGCCGAAACCGCTCCATATCTCTGTACCGCCGCTGAGGGTAATGCCGCTTTTCAATGCTGTGGAGCCTGAAGTTGAGACTACAAGCGG
>JAEEZS010000073.1 GCA_016291905.1 Bacteroidaceae bacterium | reverse complement strand
TGGTTGTTATCCGTCAGGTAACCTCGGACAAAGAAGTCCATGCCGTTTCGTGTGCGATAGTTCAAGGCTGCGTTGCCATTGGCATAGTATTCCTTGCCTTGGCGGTAGGCAGCGGAGAAGTTGCCGCTCCAGCCCTCGCCAGTCTTACGGACGGTCTTGAGTTTAATCACGGAGGTGACATCAGCACCATATTCCGCACCAGGGTTCGTGATAATTTCTGCCGATAGTATCTCATCGGCACGAAGGCGGTCGAGTTCCTGTATATCGCGTACCTTTTTATTGTTGATGTATATTTCGGGCTTACCGTGTCCGGCAATAGTCCCGTCACTCATCATCAGGGGTAGGTGATTGAGCATGTCGCTGGCAGAGCCAAATTGTTCTAATGGGGTGCCCTGAACCGAAACTTGCAATCCCCTGTCTGTTGAAATATAAAGCAGTCGTTGGCCTTTTATGGTAACACCTTTCAGAGCCTGTGTTTCCGGCTGCATCTGAATCATTCCTACTTCGGGCTGGGGACAAAGTTGATAGATGGTCTTGTAGCCGATGTAGGAGATGCGGGCAAGGACTTGCTCTGCCTCGTAGGGGATGGCGAAGTAGCCGCTTTCATTGGAGACTCCGCCGCCCAGCAGCGTGGAGTCCTCAGGCATAAGGATAGCGACATTGGCGTAGGCTATGGGCTGGTTCGCCTCGTCGACGAGAATGCCGGTGAGGCGACGGTCGGCCTTGTGGGTACACTCTACGAAGATTTCCTTGTCGTCGGGCTTCACCGTCATGCGGACGGGATAGAAGCCTATCATCTGCTGGATGGCTTCGGGCAGGGTCTTGCGCTCTATGGCGGTGGTGATGCAGAAGTCTTCCAGCTCGTTGTAGATGAAGCTGATGGTGTAGTCGGTCTGCTCGCGGCTCAGCTGGAGCAGGGCTTCGCTGAGCGACATGTTATTATAGGTACGTGTGACGCGCTGGCTATGTGCTGCACTTAGTGACAAAAGAAGAATCACACACAATAAGCTCAACCGTCTCATCGTACTATCAGTTTTTTGCGTTCGCGGATGATGTTTACTGCCTCGAAATTGTTCAGGCGTTCCACCACTTTGTCGAGGCTGTCGCTGTGTTTCCAGACAAAGTGGAAACGGAGCAGACGTGCGTCGTCGCGCTGGAACTCCACGCTGATGCGGTAGTACGTGGCTATCTCAATGAGCATGGAGTCGAGCGGCACGTTCTCGAAGATGCGCGGCTCATGGGCGAGGGTGTCGGCTGCGAGAGTGTCGGCAGGCAGAGCTGAACGCTTCGCTTTTATGATTTGCTTCTCAGCAGCAGGGGATTTCATTTCCCCTCCCACGGATAGCTGGCGCACGATATGTATAGCGGCGAGGGCGATGCCTGAAGCCATACACACGCCGATGAGGGAGGCGGCGACTTTCGTCCAACGGCGCGAAGGACGTGCGACAGCCGGCCTATGCGACTGCTGAAACTCCTGCCACGCCGTCTGGGCGTCGGGCGTCTGATCCAACTCGTCCATCATGGCCTCAAGCTGCGCGTCGGAGTACATCTCAGGATGCTCCTGCATATCAAGAAACATCTGCTTTTTTTCGTCTGGGGTTTGCATGGTCTTTACTTGTTAAAATGGTTTTTGATGACGTTCAAGACGTGCGAAAGATGTTTCCAGACGGCCACACGGCTGATGCCCTCGGCAGCGGCAATTTCGTCGTAACTGCAACCCTCGGCAAAGCGGAGGTTGAAAATACGTTGTTCCTGTGGGGAGAGGTGGCTGACGACATATTCCACGATGTCCGTCAGCCGTTCGTCCTCAGTCTCCTCATCCGCAAGCGCGCAGAGGCAACAATCCGCTGCTTGTCTGCGTACCTCTTCATGGTGGATGCGCTTGATGCATTGGTTGCGGACACTCGTCAGCAGGTAGTGTTCCGTGGTTTCAGGCTTCAGCGCCATCCCCTCGCTGAGCAGGCTCTCAAAGACATCGCTGACCACGTCCTTGCTCTCCTGTTCATCGAAGAGGATGGTGCGCGCCACCCTGTACATCTTGGCATAATACTGTCTGAACAGCCGTTGGGTTTCCGTCATTTCCATCTTTTCATCACGTCTTTTATTCTAATACCCTCGAGCCGTTCAAAAAGCTAACCCCATAGGCTGTTTTTTGTGAGAAAAAGTGCGCGGTTGGAAAATGACGCCGTCATTTATATAAATGACAGCGTCGTTTAAATAAATGACACTGTCATTTTCCATGATTGCATTCCCTTTTTGAGTGGAATCAAAGAAACGCCGTGAGGGGGAACTCCTTACTTCTTGTGGCGCGAGAGGAGCTCGGCCTGGAGGTCGGCGAGGGTGACGCCCTGCTGCTCGTTGAGGACGAGGAGGTGGTAGAGCAGGTCGGAGGCCTCCTCGATGTACTTGGCGCGGTTGCCTGTGGTGGCCTCGATGATGGTTTCGACAGCCTCTTCGCCTACCTTCTGCGCCATGCGGTTGAGGCCTTTCTCGAAGAGGTAGGTGGTGTAGCTGCCGAGGGGCATCTTCTGGTGACGGTCCTGGACGCAGCGCTCCAGCTCATAGAGGAAGCCTTCGGCTTCGGGGGTGTCCCAGCAGGCGGTGGTGCCGCGGTGGCAGGTGGGGCCGTCGGGCGTGGCCTTGATGAGGAGGGTGTCGGCGTCGCAGTCGGCATACATCTCCACGACGTGGAGGTAGTTGTTGGAGGTCTCGCCCTTTGTCCAAAGGGTCTGACGGCTGCGGCTGTAGAAGGTGACGAGGCCGGTGGAGACGGTACGCTGGAAGGCTTCGGCGTTCATGTAGCCGAGCATGAGGACGCGCAGCGTGGCGGCATCCTGGACGATGACGGGCAGCAGGCCGTCGGCGTTCTTGGTGAGGTCAAAGTCGGAAAATGACATTGTTATTCTGGTTTATGGGTTTACATTGTTCGGGTCCACAAGTCCACGAGTCAACGAGTCAACGTGTTGGGAACGGTCATCATAGCCACCTGTTGACCTGTTGACTTGTTGACTTGTTGTCTTGTTGACTTAGTCTGACGGGTATGCCGCGGGCAAGGAGGGCTTGCTTGAGGGTGGGGACGGTGAGGACGCCGTCGTGGAAGAGGCTGGCGATGAGGGCGGCATCGGCACGGCCCTGGGTGAGGACGTCGGCAATGTGGTCGATGCTGCCTGCCCCGCCGGAGGCGATGATGGGGATGGAGAGCTGCGAGGAGAGGGCGGCGTAGGTGTCGCAGGGATAGCCCGCGAGGGTGCCGTCGTGGTCCATGGAGGTGAAGAGGATTTCGCCTGCGCCGCGTTCCTGGGCTTCGCGCGCCCAGGCAAAGAGCTCCACGTCCGTCAGCCGCCGTCCGCCGTGGGTGGTGCAGCGCCACGTGCCGTCGGGGGTGGTCTTGGCGTCGATGGCGACGACGACGAACTGGCTGCCGAAGCGCTCGGCCAGCTCGCTGATGAAGGCGGGGCGGGCAAGGGCGGCGCTGTTGATGCTCACCTTGTCGGCACCGGCCTGCAGCAGGCGCTCGGCGTCGTCCATGGTGCTGATGCCTCCGCCGACGGTGAAGGGGATGTTGATGGCGCGGGCGATGCGCTCGACAAGCTGGGTGAAGGTGTGACGCCCTTCGTGGGTGGCGCTGATGTCGAGATAGACGAGCTCGTCGGCACCTTCGGCAGCGTAGCGGCTGCCCAGCTCGACGGCATCGCCGACGTCGCGCAGCCCGACGAAGTGAACGCCCTTGACGGTGCGGCCGTCCTTGACGTCGAGGCAGGGGATGATTCGTTTGGCAAGCATGATATATTTAGTTAAGAGTTAAGAATTAAGAATTAAGAGTTAAGAGTTAAGAAAAATAGTTCTGCAAACGGTATATTCGTTCGGCGGATTTTGAAATCCAACCGCCTGAACGGCAAATGGGATTGGGGGTACAGCATACAAGACATTCTTTGACTTTGTCTTAAAATGGCTGCGGCTCGGAAGAGCTCAAATGTATTTGACTTTTCGCTCGTCTTGCACATTTTTTCTTAACTCTTAATTCTTAACTCTTAACTCACGAAGGGTGATGCGGGATTCGTAGAGTGCCTTGCCGACGATGACGCGGGGCAGGCCGAGGGCGTCGAGGCGACGGATGTCGTCCATGCTGCTGATGCCTCCGCTGACGGTGAAGGTCACCTGCGGATAAGCGTTCTGCAGACGAGTGTAGAGGTCGAACGAGGGCCCGGCGAGCATGCCGTCGCGGCTGATGTCGGTACAGATGACCTCGGCAAGGCCATCGGGGAGGAAGGAGTCGATGAGGGCATCGATGGTGAGCGCCGATTCCTCCTGCCAGCCGCTGACAGCCACACGTCCTTCGCGGATGTCGGCACCGAGGATGATGCGCTGCGCGCCGAACTCCGTCAGCCAAGCGCGGAAGTCGTCGGGCTGACGAACGGCTACGCTGCCGCAGATGGCGTGTCCGGCTCCTGCCGAGAAGACGTCGCTGAGCGCTTCGCGGCTCTTGATGCCTCCGCCCCATTCGATGTCGAGGTCGGTGGCGTTGGCAATGGCCTCCAGTACGGGGAGGTTGCAGGGACGGGCAGCCTTGGCACCGTCGAGGTCAACGAGGTGCAGACGACGGATGCCCACGTCGGCAAAACGGCGTGCCATGTCGAGCGGCGAAGCGTCGTAGGTGCGCTGGCGGGCATAGTCGCCCTGCGAGAGACGCACGCAACGTCCGTCGATGAGGTCGATGGCGGGGATGATTTCTATCATAGGGCAAGGAAATTGCGTAGGATTTGTTCGCCCACAGGGCCGCTCTTCTCGGGGTGGAACTGCGTACCGAAGAAATTGTCCTTCTGGAGGGCGCCGCTGAAGGGGATGCCGTACTCGGTGCGGGCAATGGTGCAGTCGCAGCATTCGGGGTAGTACGAATGGACGTAATAGACGTAGGCACCCTCGTCGATGCCCCTCAGGAGCGGGCTGCGGAGGTCGGTAATCGTGTTCCAGCCCATGTGGGGAACCTTCAGGGACTGGAAGCGAACGATGCACGTGGGGAAGATGCCGAGGCAGGTGGTGTCGCCCTCCTCGGACGAAAGGCACATGAGCTGCGTGCCGATGCAGATGCCGAGGACAGGCTGTGTGAGGGTGGGTATGAGCGTGTCGAGACGGCGGGTACGCAGTTCGTTCATGGCTGTGCCCGCCTCGCCCACGCCGGGGAGCAGGACGTGCGAGGCACGGCGGATGACGTCGGCATCGTCCGTCAGTACGCAGTCGGCAGCGCCAATGCGTGCCAGGGCATTCATGACGGAGCGGATGTTGCCGGTATGGTAGTCGATGATAGCAATCATAGTCAGAGCAGTCCTTTGGAAGAGGGAAGTTCGTAGTTGAAGGGCTGACGATAGACGGCAGCACGCAGGGCACGGGCAAACGCCTTGAAGACAGCCTCCGCCAGATGGTGGTTGTTCTCGCCGCGTGCCTTGATGTGGAGGTTGCATTGCATGGCGGCACAGAGGCTCTGGAAGAAGTGGCGGAACATCTCCGTGGGGGTATCGCCGACATATTCGCGGGTGAAGGTGACGTCCCAGCTGAAATCGATGCGTCCTCCCAGGTCAAGCAGCACCAGCGCATCGCACTCGTCCATGGGCAGGGCAAAGCCGTAGCGCTCGATGCCCCGCTTGTCGCCCAGCGCCTGCAAGAGTGCCGTGCCGAGGCAGATGGCCACGTCCTCCATGGTGTGGTGTTCGTCCACCTCGAGGTCGCCGTGGGCACTAATGGTGAGGCTGATGCCTCCGTGATGGGCAATCTGGTCGAGCATGTGGTCGAAGAACTTCAGCCCCGTGTCGATGGAGGAGGGAGAGGCGTTGTCCAAGTCCACGGAGACGGTAATCTGTGTCTCGCGCGTGTTGCGGCTGGTGGTGGCGGTGCGGCTCGTGCGACGCAGCTGCTCTGTGATCTCCGCCCAGTTGTTCTGGAAGCGGATGCCCTGCGCACCGAGGTTCTGGGCCAGCTCCATGTCCGTGTCGCGGTCGCCGATGACGTAGCTGGCTGAGAGGTCGTAGTCGCCCGAGAGGTACTTGCCAAACATCCCTGTGCGAGGCTTGCGTGTGGGGGCGTTGTCTTCGGGGAAAGAGGTGTCGATGAGGATGTCGTCGAAGACGATGCCCTCGCTGCGGAGGGTGCGGAGCATGAGGTCTTGCAAGGGCTGGTAGTCCTCGACGGGGAAGGACTCGGTGCCGAGCCCATCCTGATTGGATGCCAGCACCAGTTCGTAGCCGAGCGTGGAGAGCACCTTCAGGGCGCTGATGGCTCCCGGGACGAAATCGAACTTATCCAGCGAGTCAATCTGGTAGTCAACAGGCGGCTCAACGAGGATAGTGCCGTCGCGGTCGATGAAAAGAACCTTCTTCATGATTGTCTAATAAGGGTTAACTCTTAAATAAAACTCTTTACCAGCGCGAGCATCCGCTCGTTTTCTTCAGGAGTCCCGAGGGTAATGCGGAGACAACTTTCGCAGCCTGGGACGCGGGAGCGGTTGCGTACAATGACGCCGCCTGCGATGAGGCAGTCGTAGAGGGCATCGGCGTCGTGTACCTTCACCAAGAGGAAGTTGGCATCGGAGGGATAGACGTGGTGGACACAGGGCATGACGGCTAACGCCTTCGCTACGCGTGTGCGTTCTTTTTTGATAGTCTCAATTTCCGAGCGGACATCACGTGAGAGCAGTTTCTCTGCCAGCTCCATCGCCGCGAGATTGATGTTATAGGGATATTTGACGTTGGCAAAGTAGTGCATCACCTCTTCAGAAGCAAATGCCAATCCCAGGCGCAGCCCTGCCATACCGTAAGCCTTGGAAAGCGTCTGGAGAACTATCAGATTGGGATACTTGTCAAGGAGAGTAAGAAGGCTGGGCTGTTCAGCAAAGTCGATGTAGGCTTCATCGACAACCACCATGCCACCAAAGCGGCGCAAGATCTCCTCCATCTGCGTGAGCGGGAAGCAGTTGCCCGTCGGGTTGTTGGGCGAACAAAGGAAGAGCAGCTTGCTGTGGTTGTCGGCCCTTGCCAGCAGGGCTTCGACGGGGAGGGAGAAATCGTCGTTCAGCTGGACCTCGCGCACCTCCACGTCGTTGATGTCTGCTGCCACACGATACATGCCGTAGCTGGGACGGATGGCAATGGCATTGTCAACGCCCGGCGTGCAGAAGATGCGGAAGCAGAGGTCGATGGCTTCGTCGCTGCCGTTACCAATGAAGATGTGTGCAGGGGCAATGCCCTTGAGGGCGGAGATGTGTGCCTTGAGTGCTTTCTGACGTGGGTCGGGGTAGCGGTTGTAGCCGTTGTTGTAGGGATTCTCGTTGGCATCGAGGAAGATGCCGATGTTGCCCTTGTACTCATCGCGGGCGGTAGAGTAAGGGGCGAGGGAGGCAATGTTGGGACGGACAAGGGATAATTCCTTCCCTCTCCCTCGTGAGGGAGAGAACGCCAGTTTTTCACGGGAGGAAATGGAACTGTCCATCCTTACCTTGACTGCATTGGCATGAGCGTCAAGGCCTTCGGCTTCTGCCATGTCGATGATGGTGGCAGAGAGTTCGGAAAGTCCTTCGGGAGAGAGTTCTTGATAGGTGATAGCATGCATGAAACTATCTACGCCGATGCCGTTGTATGCTTTGGCATAGCCCATCGTGGGCAGGGTGTGGTTGGTGCCGGATGCGTAGTCACCGGCACTTTCGGGCGAGTGGTGACCAATGAAGATGCTGCCGGCTGCGGTGATTTTGTCAGCAATTGCCCAAGGATTGCTTGTCTCAATAAGCAGATGTTCCGAGGCGTAGGCATTAGCGAAACGGATGAAGAGGCAGTTGCGCTCAGCGTCGTCTGTTGTGTTGAAAACGATGATACGGCTGTTTGCAAGTGCCTTGTCGGCTACCGTGGCGCGAGGGAGGCGAGCCAGCTGCCGTTCAAGTTCGGCATTGATGGCATTTGCCATGTCCTCATTCGGACAAACCACCATAGCCTGACTATCGGGGCCGTGCTCGGCTTGTGAAAGCATGTCCGCAGCAATAAAGGCGGGAGATGCCGATTCATCAGCAAGCACCATGATTTCCGACGGCCCTGCAGGCATATCGATAGCGGTACCCTCGATGCTGACAATCTGTTTGGCCTTGGTGACGTAACGGTTTCCCGGACCGAAGATTTTGTTAACGGGACGGATGCTTTCCGTGCCGTAGGCCATGGCACTGATAGCTTGCGCACCACCCAACTTATAAATTGTGTTGATGCCGCAAAGCCTTGCTGTCCAAAGGACGACGGGGTTGACTTCGCCAGCTTTGTTGCAAGGTGTGCAGAGGATGACTTCGGGGCATCCTGCCAAACGAGCGGGGATGGCAAGCATCAGGATAGTTGAGAAAAGTGGGGCACTCCCTCCAGGGATGTAGAGTCCAACGCGGTTGATGGGTAGCCAACGACGCTGACAAACCACACCTGGCATGGTCTCCACCTTGAACGAGGCGGGGAGTTCGGCTTCGTGGAAGCGCTCGATGTTACTCTTGGCGAGCTGGATGGCATCCTTCAGCGCATCGGGGACAAGCGACGAAGCACGTTCGAACTCCGCTTCCGAGACAAGAAAGTCGTCAGGGCAGGCATCGTCAATCTCTGTCGTAATGGCGCGGAGGGCACTATCGCCGTCAGCCTTGACGCGTTGGAGAATAGCGCGGACACGCGTCTCAATGAGGCTGTCGTCGAACACGGCACGCTGGCACAGCGCAGACCATGAAGAGGGTGAGGGGTTTAATAAAATGGGAACCATGATGGTATACTTAGCTTATTCAATGACTTTGTCTAATTGAAGCACGAGGATGCCTTCAGCGCCGAGAGCTTTGAGTTTCTCGACCTTGTCCCAAAGCTCGCAGTCTTTTACAACGGAGTGGAGCGAGCACCAGCCCTCGGCGGCAAGTGGCATCACCGTCGGGCTACGCAAGGCTGGGAGGATGCGGATGGCTTCGTCAATCTTGTCGGAGGGGAGGTTCATCAGGATGTATTTTTTGCCACGACTATCTGACACGGCATCAATGCGGAAAAGCAGCGAGTCGAGGATGGCCTGTTTTTCTGCGCTGAGGTTTTTACCTCCAATGAGCACGGCTTCCGATTCGAATACTCGCTCCACCTCAATCAGACCATTGGAGATAAGTGTGCCACCTGACGAAACGATATCGAAAATGGCGTCGGAGATACCAGCTGCCGGAGCAATCTCTACCGAGCCCTTGATAACACGGATGGAAGCCTTAATACCCTTATCATCAAAAAAGCGCTGGAGGACGTTCGGGTACGACGTAGCAATAGTTTTGCCTTGGAACCACTGAAGCGACGTGTAGTCAGCCGTCTTTGGAACAGCCAGCGAAATGCGGCAGCGCCCGAAACCAAGCCGCCGGACAATGTTGACATCGGCACCCGTTTCGGCAACTTCGTTCAATCCAACGATACCGATGTCAGCCGAACCGTCGGCAACCACTTCGGGGATGTCATCATCGCGCAGATAGAGAACCTCTAACGGGTAGTTGGCGGCACGTCCCAAAAACTTGCGCTTCTGCTCGTCGATGGTAACTCCTGCATCTCTCAGTAGTTCAACACTCTCTTCGTTCAATCGTCCTTTGGACTGGATGGCAATTCGTATCATTGTTTTTTCATTATTTATTAATAAGGAAAAGGGCTTACCTTGAGTGGTAAGTCCTTTCCTATAGTTCACGGATGCTTTTTGACCCATATTCAGCACTTACCCTATCAGTCGATACGGTGATGGTGATGATGGATGGCGTGCAGAAAAAACATCATTTCTTTTATTTCGCTTGCAAAGTTACTGCTTTTACTTCCAATCTTCCAAATTTTTCACCAAGAAATTTAGAAATTCTCATGATTTCTCCAAAAAAGCAAGCGGAGCACACTCATTAGGGCGTGCTCCGCTGTGAAAGGAAGTGTCTGTGTTTATGCTTCCTGCTCCTCCTCAAGGGCTGCCTGCGCGGCGGCTAACGAACACTGATTATCAGCACTTTACGGCAAATTTGGGAAACATTTGGGAAACATTATGAGCATGTACTGCACATTCTGCACCCCATTTCCTCAAAATATCTGACCATTTTTGCCACTTCGACTACTTGTTTCGATATTTTTGTTGTTAAACACTAACTGTTAGATCACAGATTGCATTACGACTTTTCAGCACGTTCTGCAAATTTTGCTTGCAAAATTAATGATTTCTCATGACTTTACGGTCGTTTTGCACGTTTTTCTTGCAGAATGTGTTTGTTTTTAATATAAATTAAGGTAAAAACCACATTCAGTTACAAATTTCTGGTTTCGATTAAAAGAAAAACGGATGGATTTCAATGCCATAAGTTTAGGTTTAAGTT
>JAEEZS010000072.1 GCA_016291905.1 Bacteroidaceae bacterium | reverse complement strand
TGGCAACGTCGTTTCAGTCGATGTGTACAAAAGCCTGAAGCCCGAAGACATCGACCACGTCGATGTGCTGAAGGGCGAAGCCGCCACCAGCGTCTGGGGCACACGAGGCGCGAACGGCGTCGTTCAGGTAACCACCAAGAAAGCTGCGGCTCCGTCTGCAGAAGATAACTCCGATGTGTTCAACGTCGTGGAGAAGATGCCCGAGTTCGAGGGCGGCATGAATGGCATGATGAGCTTCCTCCAGAAAAACATCAAGTATCCCGAGGAGGCCATAAAGAACGGCACACAGGGACGCGTCGTCGTGCAGTTCGTCGTGAACAAGGACGGCAGCATCACGGATGCAAATGTTGTTAAGAGCGTTTCGCCCGAACTGGATGCCGAAGCTCTGCGCGTTGTGAAGAGCATGCCGAAGTGGACTCCTGGCGAACAGCGTGGCGAGAAGGTGCGCGTACAGTTTACTCTCCCCGTGCAGTTTAAACTGCCCAAGGCGGAAGACAAGTAATCTGCTCTTTCGGAGTATTACAAAACTAACACTTTTTAGAAGCATTTTCCCCCTGCCGCTCACAAGAGCCGCAGGGGGATTTTTTAAGTTTGTGAGAGCCATATTTGAGTTAGGGTTTACTTTTCGTGTTTACATACTCATCGTGCTCTTGAACTGAACATCTTCACCTTATTATAATCTTTGATGCGATGTGCGTGTCCTTCTCTTTTTTCTGTTTACCATCGTCCATGCGTTACACGTCCTTGTTTCTCTCCGCGAGTGATGGTAATGCCGAAAGAATTGTCATCATCTTTTTCTCCTTTGGGTGCTGGCATCCCATTGCCCCACATTTGGAAGAAACTGTATTTGTTGCCCTCTTTCTTCCATTCCGTCTCCCCAGTCTCAATCATTTTGTCTATATCATCAAACAGTTCATCTGAAGGCAAAGACTTGAATTTAAAGGTAAAACTATCTTTGTAGTCTCCATTAAAGCCTCTTGACCCTATTTTGCAGTTCGTTATTCTAAATGCAGGCAGGGCAACGCCCGTAATTCTTTCTATTCTATCCCTGTTCCTGAAATACTGCATTCTGTAAACGATGTCTCCACAGTACAAGAAAGCCGACAAAAGAAGGGCATAAAGAATCAGGAATAAAGGAGACAACAGCATCAAAACCACCCTTGCTTTCTTTTTGCCTATCTGCCATTTCTTCCCCAGATACAGAATCAGGGGCGACATGGTAAACCAACTAAATATCAATACTAACCACTTCAATAGCTTTTTCATATGGTTTTTCAAATTAGATAGTGCAAATATATGGCTTTTTTCTTGAAAAACACCAGATATTGACAAAAAAACTTTTTCCGCAAGGCTTGTGGAAAAACGGCGATTCTATTTCCGAGGCCAATTTTGGAAAGATGTTTTTCGAAAAAATGCCAACACTTACCTTTTTGCCCAAAACAAGCTATAAGACAAGCTGTTAAGCCAGGTAGGTGTTCGACAAACACCTACCTGCTATTACATATTTATTTTCAACGCTTTACGAGGAAAAAGGTAAGTGTTTGGGGTGTTTCGTGAAAAAACGAAAAAAACAAGGGAATAAGCCCTATGGGAAAAACCCCATAGCCCTTAACGCTATGAACGTAATCCAAAGGACTACGAGCGTAGCCCAATGGGCTGTGCGCTCAGCCCAAGCATCTGGCAACGCAGATAAAGCTTCTGCGGAAATAGAAGCTGATGCTATAAAAAAAGAAAGGCTTTTCCAGTAACGGGGCTGGCCTTGCGTCAGAGGCAGAACAGCACCATCACTTCGGCCGTCAGCACACGCAGGAACATGGTGAGCGGATAGACGGTGGAGTAGGCGACAGGGACTTGGTTGTTGTCGCAGACGTTCTGGGCGTAGGCCATGACGATGGGGTCGGTCATGCCGCCCGACAACATGCCGGAGATGGAGTAGTAGCTAAGGTGGAAAACGCTGCGTGCCAGCAGCCCCACGACGAGGCAGGGCAGGAAGGTGATGAGGAAGCCGTAGAGCACCCACCAGTAGCCGCCTCCCACGACGGTCTCGATGAATCCGCTGCCAGCCGTGATGCCTACGGAGGCAAGGAAGAGACTGAGGCCTATCATGCGCACCATGTGATTGGCGGAGGTACTCATGTAGGTGACAATCTTCAGTTTGGGGCCGAAGGTGCTGATGAGGATAGCCACGATGAGCGGGCCGCCTGCCAAACCGAGCTTGACGGGCACAGGCATTCCCGGGACGACGATGGGCAGCATGCCCAGCATGACGCCCAGCACAATGCCGAGGAAGTAGGGGATGAGGTTGGGCTCGTTGAGCTGCTTGATGGAGTTGCCGAGGATGGGCGAGAGTTTGTTGATGCGCTGCGTGTCGCCCACGACGGTGACGGTGTCGCCCATCTGCAGCAGCAGGCCCGGCGTGGCAATAAGTTCGACGCCCGCACGACGGATGCGGGTGATGGTGACGTCGAAGGTCTGGCGCAGCTTCATGTCGCCCAGACGCTTGCCGTTGATGGAGGGATTGGTGATGACGAACTTTTGCGAGGCGAGGTGATTGGTCTTCATGGCGTCCCATGCGCCCTGATCCATTGTCTCAATGCGGTGGCCGATGAGCAGTTCCATGGCGCTTAGCTCTTCGGGCGTTGCCACCATGAAGAGTTTGTCGCCCAGCTGCAGGGTGGTGGCAGCACCTGCCAGCTCCACGTCGCCCGAGGCGCGATGGAGGATGCGGGTGATGACGCACTGGCGTCCGAAGTGGCGCTGAATCTCGTTGAGTGTCTTGCCGCAGACGGCTTCGTTGGCCACCTCCAGCGTGGCAGCCTCAAGGGTTTCGGCCATGTCGTGGTTGGCGCGCAGGAGGATGTCGTCCTCTTTCTTGAAATCGATGCGGAACATCTTCCGCAGGAGCGCCAAGCAGAGGATGACACCGACGACGCCAAGGGGATAGGCTACGGCATAGCCCTGTGCGATGGTGGGCTCTTGGGTGCCCGTCATGTCGAGCAACGTCTGCTGGGCGGCACCCATGCAAGGTGTGTTGGTGACGGCGCCGCTCATGACGCCGACAAGGGTAAGCAGGCTTTCGCCCGTTGCCCAATGAACAGTGAGCGTAGCCAGACAGCCGCAGAGGACCAGCACAAAAGCCAGCAGGTTAAGGGTGACGCCTCCCTTGCGGAAGCTGGAGAAGAAGCCCGGCCCGAGTTCCATACCCAGTGAAAAGACGAAGAGGATGAGACCGAATTCCTTGATGAACGAGGCTGTAGCGGGGTCGATGGCACAGCCAAGCTGTCCTGCGAGGATGCCGGCAAACAGAATCCATGTGAGACCCAGCGACACGGAACTTATTTTGATGCGGCTCAGCATCAGCCCCACGAAGATGACGAGGGCCACGATGAAGATGGAGTGGGCCACGCCCGTCCCGACAAAAAGGTCAATCAGCCAGCTCATTTGAAAATTAGGAATTATAGAATGAGGAATGAGGAATTGAGAATTATCAATTATCAATTGTCAATTGTCAATTATCAATTAAAAAGTGCGGCCAGGCATCGCAGAGGGCTTGCATGGAGGGGAAGAGCCACTTGGCTCCTTCGTCGAGCAGCACGTGGTCAGGCAGGGGGCCGGTGTTGACGGCAATGGTGGGGATGTGGGCTGCTACGGCAGCACGCACGCCCAGCGGGGCGTTCTCCACCACCAGACATTCGTCGGCCCGCAATTCACGTCCAAGCACGGCGCTACCCTTTGCAAGCCCCATCAGATAGGGCTCAGGGTCGGGCTTTCCTTTCTTGACATCGAAGCCGGTGACCATGCGCTCGGGGACGAAGACGTCGGGGTAGAACTCGTTCAGCTGCTGAAGCAACGTGGTAGTGCCGCTACCGGTGACGAGCAACAGCATGATACCCTCGGCCTGCATCTTGCGGATGAGGGGCAGCGCCCCGGGCATGGGGGCAGGGTCGGGGAACTGGCTGAAGTAGGCCGACTTCACACGATACATCTCGTCTGCCATCTCGCGGGTGGCGGTGAGTCCTTTCCGTGCTGCAATGATCTGAATGGTGCTGAAGCCCGTGCGCCCCTCGTGCATGTAGGCTTCCTCTTCGCTAAGGTCGAGGCCGAATTCAGCCATGGCCTTGTGCCATGCCTTGGCATGATAGGGCATGGAGTCGAAGAGGACTCCGTCCATATCGAAGAGGACAGCCGTAGGAGACATTGTATTAGTAGCCGGGCTTGCCGAGGAGGGCGAACATGTTCCGCTTGTAGGCTTCGACGCCGGGCTGGTTGAAGGGGTTGACACCGAGGACGTAGCCGCTGACGCCGCAGGCCTTCTCGAAGAAGTAGAGCAGCTGGCCGAGGTAGCGCTCGGTGAGGGCGGGCATGACGATGCGGAGGTTGGGCACACCGCCATCGACATGGGCCATCTGGGTACCGAGCTCGGCCATTTTGTTCACTTCATCAACGTGCTTGCCAGCAAGGTAGTTGAGGCCGTCGAGGTTCTGCTCGTCGGCGGGAACGGTGAGGCTATGGCGCGTGGTCTCGACGGAGATGACCGTCTCGAAGATGGTACGCTCGCCCTCTTGAATCCACTGGCCCATGCTGTGGAGGTCGGTGCTGAAGTCAACGCTGGCAGGGAAGATGCCCTTGCCCTCCTTACCCTCGCTCTCGCCGTAGAGCTGCTTCCACCACTCGCTGACGTAGTGGAGCTTGGGCTGGAAGTTGACGAGGATTTCAATCTTCTTGCCAGCGGCGTAGAGGGCGTTGCGGGTGGCAGCATATTGGACAGCGATGTTGTCAGCAAAGGGGACGGAGGGAGCAGTAGCCTTCTCCATCTCGACGGCACCGGCCACGAGGGCACGGATGTCGTAGCCGGCAATGGCGATGGGCAGCAGGCCCACGGGGGTGAGGACGCTGAACCGTCCGCCCACGTTGTCGGGGATGACGTAGGTCTTGTAGCCCTCTTGCGTGGCAAGGGTGCGGGCAGCGCCACGGACGGCATCGGTGATGCAGACGATGACGCGACGGGCTGTCTCCACGCCGCGCTGCTCTTCGCACTGCTTCTTCAGCAGACGGAAGGCAAGGGCGGTCTCGGTGGTGGTACCCGACTTGCTGATATTGATGATGCCGAAGCGCTTGTCGCGGAGCAGGGTGGTGAGCTCGAAGAGGTAGTCCTCGGAGATGTTGTGTCCGGCATAGACGATGGCGGGGCCGACGGTCTTCTCATAAGCCTGGAAGTTGCTGTTCAGCGCCTCGATAACGGCACGGGCACCGAGGTAGCTGCCGCCGATACCGCAGACGACCACCACGTCGCACTCGTCGCGGAGTGTGCGGGCCGTAGCTTCGATGTCGGCAAGGGCGTCGTCGCCGATGCTGCTGGGCAGATGAAGCCAGCCGATGAAATCGTTGCCGGCACCGGTACCCTCTTCAAGGGCACGAAGGGCGGCTTCCACTTGAGGCTTCAGCGCCTCGATAGCTTCACGGGAGACAAAGTCAAGGACTTTGGTGTTGGAAAGGGTAATCATTTTCGAAAATCGTTATATTGTTATTTCGTTATTTCGTACTAACGTCACATCCT
Organism: Bacteroidaceae bacterium; assembly: GCA_016291905.1. Lineage (GTDB taxonomy): Bacteria > Bacteroidota > Bacteroidia > Bacteroidales > Bacteroidaceae > UBA1189. Next base: position 170,099 of record JAEEZS010000072.1, on the reverse strand, counting down.
CATCGCATTGAATCGGTGAGTAGTTTTATTTCGATGGTGGGGGAAATCTTCTCGTAGAGCATGTTATAGACGGCATCGAGGATGGGCATGTTGACATGCTGCGTGCGGTTGATTTCCTTCATGCACTTGGTGCCGTAGTAGCCCTCGGCCACCATCTCCATCTCCAGCTGGGCAGCCTTGACGCTGTAGCCCTTGCCTACCATGGTGCCGAAGATGCGGTTGCGGCTGAACTGCGAGTAGCCCGTCACCAGCAGGTCGCCCATATAGACGCTCTCGCTGATGTTGCGGGCACGCGGACTGACGTGATTGATGAAGTTCGTCATCTCCACGGCAGCGTTCGACATGAGCACGGCCTGGAAGTTGTCGCCGTATTTCAGTCCGTTGCAGATGCCGGCGGCAATGGCATAGACGTTCTTCAGCACCGAGCTGTACTCGATGCCTACCACGTCGTCGCTCACCGTAGTCTTCACATAGGGGCGAGCGAGCTTGCTGCCGAAGCGCAGGGCTTTCTCCTTATCGGCACAGCCGATGGTGAGGTACGAGATGCGCTGGAGGGCGATCTCCTCGGCGTGGCAGGGACCGGCGATGACGGCCATGTTTTCGTCGGCGACGCCGAAGTGGCGTTTGAAGTACTCGCTGATGAGGATGTTGTCGTCGGGGATGACACCCTTGATGGCGCTCACCACGAACTTCTCCTTCAGCTTGCCGCGCAGCCGTTTGAGGTGGGGCTTGAGGTAGGGCGAGGGGATGGCGAAGACGAGGACGTCCGACTCCTCGACGACATCGTTGATGTTCGACGAGAAGTTGATGCGGTTGATGTCGAAATCCACTCCGGTCAGGTAGCTCGGGTTGTGCCCCAGCCGCTTGAACTCGGCTATGCGGTCGTCGCGCCGGATAAACCAGTTGATGGAGTCCTCGTTGCCCAGCACCATCTTGGCGATAGCTGTTGCCCAGCTTCCACCGCCCATGATGCCAACTTTTCCAGAGGGGAAATCCATAAAAAAGAATTAGGAATTATAGAATTAGGAATGAGGAATGAGACGTTAGGAATTCTCAATCTTCATTCTTTCGGGTTTCATTTGCGGGAAGAGCATGATTTCGCCGATGGCGAATTTGCCCGTCATGAGCATGGTGAGGCGGTCGATGCCGATGCCGATGCCGCTGGTGGGAGGCATGCCGTACTGCAGGGCACGCAGGAAGTCGTGGTCGATAATCATGGCTTCGTCGTCGCCCTTGTCCGCCAGTCGCATCTGTTCGCGGAAGCGCTCTTCCTGGTCGATGGGGTCGTTGAGCTCGCTGTAGGCATTGGCCAGCTCCTTACCGTTGACCATCAGCTCAAAGCGTTCGGTCAAGCCAGGCTTCGAGCGGTGCATCTTCGTCAGCGGCGACATCTCCACGGGATAGTCGATGATGAACGTGGGCTGGATGAACGAGCCCTCGCAGAACTCGCCGAACAGCTCATCAATGAGTTTGCCCTTGCCCATCGTCTCATCCACCTCCATGCCCTTCTGGCGGCAGAAAGCGCGGATTTCCTCCTCCGTCTTGCCGTTGCAGTCGAAGCCCGTCTTCTCTTGGATGGCATCGAGGATGGGCAGACGGCGGTAGGGGGCCTTGAAGCTGATGACCTTTCCGTCAATCTCCACCTCCGGCTTGCCGTTGACAGCCGTGCAGATCTCTTCCAGCATCCGTTCGGTGAACGACATCATCCAGTTGTAGTCCTTGTAGCTCACATAGAGCTCCATGCAGGTGAACTCGGGGTTGTGGGTCTTGTCCATGCCCTCGTTGCGGAAGTTCTTGCCTATCTCATAGACACCCTCGAAGCTGCCCACGACGAGGCGCTTCAGGTAGAGCTCCGTGGCGATGCGCATGTACATGTCCTGGTCGAGCGCATTGAAATGGGTGATGAACGGACGTGCCGTGGCGCCGCCGGCAATGGTCTGCAGGATGGGTGTCTCCACCTCGGTGTAGCCCGCCTCGTCCAGGATGCGGCGCATGGTGCGCACGATAGTGGCGCGCTTCAGGAAGGTGTCCTTCACCCCCTCGTTGACCACAAGGTCCACGTAACGCTGGCGGTAGCGCAGCTCGGGGTCATCGAACTTGTCGTAGGCCACGCCGTCCTTGTACTTCACGATGGGCAGCGGGCGCAGGCTCTTGCTGAGGAAGGTCATCTGCTCGGCATGGACGCTGATTTCGCCCGTCTGGGTGCGGAACACGTAGCCCCGGATGCCCACGAAGTCGCCAATGTCCATCAAGCGCTTGAAAACGGTGTTATACATCGTCTTATCCTCGTCGGGGCAGATGGCATCACGCATCACATACACTTGGATGCGGCCCTTTGAGTCCTGCAGCTCCATAAAGGACGCTTTGCCCATTACTCTGCGGCTCATCATTCGGCCGGCAATGCTCACCTGCCAGCGCTCGCGCTCCAGTTGGGCAGCCTTTTCCTCGTCCGTAGCCCCTTCAGGGAAGACGGGGTCAACCCACTTCTCTTTTATCTCAGTGCTGAACGCATTGGTTACATACTCGGCAGCGGGATAGGGCTCAATGCCAATCCTGCGAAGCTCCTCCATGCTCTGACGGCGGATGATCTCTTGTTCACTCAATTCCATGATTCTATAATTTGCGGCGGCAAAATTACGGAAAAACGGCGAAGTATCAAATTTTTTTCCCTCGCGCGTTCCTATTTTCATATCTTTTCTTTATTTTTGCACCCAGATAACATTTTTTAATTGTATTTTTTATGAAAATTCGTTCGTTTTTATCCGTCGCGTTGGCTGGCGTGATGTTGTTTGTTGTCGGCTGCAGCAAGCAATCTCCCAAGGTGGCTCCTGCCATTCCCTCTGACCCTCAAATTGAGGCTCAAGTCAAGAAAATCGTTTCCGGTATGACGCTAGAGGAGAAAATAGGCCAGATGTGTCAGATTACCATCGGCGCCATTGAGGACTACAGAGTCCGCGCTGAGTACAAAATTAATAAAGAGGCGCTTGACAAGATGATAAAAGAGTACAAGGTGGGTTCATTCCTGAATACGCCGCGCGACGTGGGGCAGAACCTTTCCAAATGGCATGAGATTATCGATCAGATAACGACAGCCTCCATCAATGAACTGCACATTCCTACCCTCTACGGTGTTGACCAGATTCACGGCGGTACCTATACGCTTGGTGCCACCCTTTTCCCGCAGGGTATCAACATGGGTGCCTCGTTCAATCGTGACCTTGTCCGCGAGGAGGCTGAAATCAGCGCCTACGAAACCCGCGCGGCTGCCATCCCCTGGACTTTTGCACCCGTCCTTGACCTTGGCCGCGACCCGCGCTGGAGCCGTCAATGGGAGAACTTCGGCGAAGACCCCCTCGTCAATGCAGCATTAGGCGTTGAGGCTATCAAGGGCTTCCAGGGCGACGACCCCAACCACATCGACGGCAACCATGTGGCTGCCTGCCTCAAGCACTACATGGGCTATGGCGTGCCCACCTCCGGCAAGGACCGCACTCCCTCACACATCACCGATGCTGAGATGCGCGACAAATTCTTCGCTCCCTACCTCGCTACCATCCGTGCCGGAGCCCTCTCCGTCATGGTCAACAGCGGCAACAACAACGGAATCCCCTTCCACGCCAGCTACAAGTACCTGACGAAGTGGCTCAAGGAAGACCTCAACTGGGACGGCCTCATCGTTACCGACTGGGCTGACATTCAGAACCTCTTCACCCGCGACCACGTTGCCGCCAGCCGCAAGGAGGCTATCAAAATGGCTATCAACGCCGGTATCGACATGAGCATGGACCCCTATAATCCCGACTTCTGCACGCTGCTGAAGGAACTTGTCAACGAGGGCGAAGTGCCCATGAGCCGTATCGACGATGCTGCCAGCCGCTGTATCCGTCTCAAGTTGCGTCTTGGCCTCTTCGAGAAACCTATCGTCGATGGTGATGTAGACTATTCTCGCTACGGCTGTGACGAGTTTGCTGCCAAGGCATTGCTTGCTGCTGAGGAGGGCGAGGTGCTGCTGAAGAACGAGAACGACCTGCTCCCTCTGGCTGTCGGTAAGAAAGTCCTCGTCTGTGGTCCTAATGCCAACACCATCCGCGGCCTCAACGGCGGCTGGAGCTATACGTGGCAGGGAAAACGTGCCGACGAGCTGGGCGCCCAGTACAACACCATCCTCGAGGCCATGCAACGCGAATTTGGCGAAGCTAACGTCACCTATGCTGAAGGCGTTCGCTACATCGAACAGGCTAACTGGTTCGACGAATATACCGATGACAAGATGCTTCAGGAGGCTGTCAACGCTGCCCGCCGAGCCGATGTCGTGATGGTCTGTGTGGGCGAGAACTCCTATTGCGAAACCCCAGGCAACCTCACCGAACTGGCTCTGTCGGCTAACCAGCAGGAGCTAGTGAAGGCACTGGCCAAGGTCGGCAAACCCATTGTCCTTGTTCTCAATGAGGGCCGTCCTCGCATCATCCGCGAGATTGAACCCCTCTGTGCAGCCGTTATCGACATCTTCCTCCCTGGCAACTATGGCGGCGATGCCCTTGCCCGTCTTGTCAGCGGCAAGGCCAACTTCAGCGCCAAGATGCCCATCAGCTATCCACGCCACGAGCAGAGTATCACCACCTACGACTATAAGCCCTGCGAGCAGACCGACGTCATGGAGGGAGCCTACAACTACGATGCCGTTGTCAGCCAGCAGTGGGCCTTCGGCTACGGCCTCAGCTATACCACCTATCGTTACTCCCGCCTCACCGTTGACAAGAGTACGTTCGGCCCTGCCGACGTCCTTACCTTCAGCGTCGATGTAACCAACACGGGCAAGGTTGCCGGCAAAGAGCCTGTGCTCCTTTTTGCTTCCGATCTTGTGGCAACCAGTACACCCGACAACCGTCGCCTGCGTGCATTCGACAAGGTGGCACTCCAGCCCGGCGAGACCAAGACCGTCACCTTCAAACTTCCCGCCACCGACCTTGCCTTTGTTGATGACTGCGGACGTTGGGTGCTTGAGGCAGGTGACTTCCGCTTCCAGGCAGGCGACCAGACTCTCACCGTTACCTGCAGCGAAACCCGTCACTTTGACACACCGAATATCTGAAAAATCATTGTGAAGTGATGTTTCCTTTACACGATTTCAAAGATTATTTTAACAAATAAAAAGAGCTTTCAATTTCGTAGAAGGGGCTTCTAACAAAATAGAAGCCCCTTCTGCTCTGTCAGATGCTTGGGCTGTGCGCATAGCGTTAAGGGCTGTGCGCACAACGTTAAGGTCTGCAAGCTTAGCGTTAAGGGCTACTGCTTTATTCTTTGAAGTAAACGCGTTTGACGCGGGTGGAGACGGCGGTGAGGACTTCGTAGGGAATGGTTTCAAGCCATTCTGCCAGTTGGTTGACGGGGAGATTGGGGCCGAAGATCTCAACGCTGTCGCCCTCGGCGCATTCGGGGATGTCGGTGACGTCAATCATTGCCACGTCCATACAGATGTTGCCGACGTAGGGGGCGGGCTGTCCGTGCACGAGGCAGTAGCCGCGACGGTTGCCAAGACGACGGCTAAGGCCATCGGCATAGCCAATAGGAATGGCTGCGATGCGCGAGGGACGAGAGAGGACACCACGCCGACCATAGCCTACAGTCTCGGGCGGTGTGACATCGTGAATCTGCAGGATGGTGGTGCGTAGGGTGCTGAGGCAATGAAGGGTGTGATTATCGATTGGGTCGATGCCGTAGAGGCCAAGACCGAGCCGCACCATCTCGTAATGGTGGTCGGGGAAACGGGAAATGGCGGCACTGTTGCAGATATGGCGCAGCAGGGTGTCGCCATAGACGGCGCGGAGAGCACCGGCGGCAGCATCGAACCGCTCCATCTGTAGACGCGTGAAGGTGTCAGCTGTGGGAGTGGGGGTATCGCTGCAGGCAAAGTGGCTGAAAACGCTGCGAGGGATGACGGCGGTCTGACGACGCAGGCGGTCAAGCAGGGCAGGGACTTCGTAGGGACGGAAACCGAGGCGGCTCATACCCGTGTCGATTTTGATATGGATGGGATAGCCGGTGATGCCGTTTTGCTCGCAAGCGTGTATCATAGCCTCAAGCAGGGGGAAACTGTAGATTTCGGGCTCGAGGTGATAGTGGGTGATGACGTCGAGGGCGCTGCGTTCGGGATTCATGACAAGCAGGCCAGTAGTGATGCCAGCCTCGCGCAGTTGGCGCCCTTCGTCAGCGACAGCCACAGCAAGGTATTCGACGCCTTGGTCCTGAAGCGTTTTGGCTATTTCGTAAAATCCTGCACCGTAGGCAAAAGCCTTCACCATACAGACCATGCGCGTGGTGGGGGAGAGGAAGCTGCGGTAGTAGTTAAGATTGTCAACCATTGCACTGAGGTTGACTTCCAGCGTCGTCTCATGGACGCGCAGGGCAAGAGCATCGGCAATCCGGTCGAAGCCGAAGCGCCGGGCACCTTTGATAAGGATGTCGGCATCGTGGAGGGACTGGAGTTCGTCGGAGGCAAGGAAAGCCTCAGTAGTGGGATAAAGCGTCTGATTAGAAGCCTTTTTTAGCGTGGCGCTGATGTCAGAGCCTATACCAATAAGGCGGGTGATGCCACGGCTTTCGGCGAGACGGACAACCCGTTTGTACAGCAGGCGGCTGGGCTGCCCCGTCTGCTCCATGTCAGAGAGGATGAGCAGGCGCTCACGTCCGGCCGTGCTTGGGCGGCGTGCCATGAAGTCGAGGGCTATTTCAAGCGAGGCAAGGTCGCTGTTGTATGAATCGTTGACCAGCGTGCAACCGTTCTGTCCCTCCATCACTTGCAGGCGCATGGCGACAGGCTCCAGACGAGCCATACGTTCGGCTATGACAGCAGGGTCGATGAACCGATAGAGACAAACGGCAAGACAGTGGAGTGAATTCTCAATGCTGGCATCATCGATGAAGGGGATGGTGTAGCTGCTTTCGTAGCCTAAGTAGCGGTAGGCAATGGTAGTGGAGGTGTCGTTCTTCGTGACGGACTGGATGAAGAGAGGGCGCTCGTTGTCTTTGCGAGACCAGGCAAGTTCGCGTACAGCGAGGAGTCTGCGGCCCACGCAGTCGGCTGTAATCTCGTCGTCGGCATTATAGATGAGGATGTCGCAGTCCTTGAACAGCTCCAGTTTCTCCAGACATTTCTCGGGGACCGAACTGAAATTCTCCTGATGCGCGCCGCCGATATTGGTAAGGATGCCGATGGTGGGACGAACGATAGGTTGCAGACGGCGCATTTCGCCGGGTTTTGAAATACCAGCCTCAAGGATAGCCAATTCTGTTTGTTCGCCAATGAGCCAGGCGGAGAGGGGAACACCAATCTGTGAGTTATAGCTGCGGGGCGAGCGGGTAACGATGCAGTCGGGACTTAGCAGTTGGTAGAGCCATTCTTTGACAACCGTCTTGCCGTTGCTGCCCGTGATGCCGATGACGGGGCCGTTGAAGGCCTGGCGATGTTGTGCTGCCAGTTGCTGAAGAGCTGCCAGCGTATCGGGGACAACAAGGAAGTTGGCATCGGAATAGAGCTCGGCAGGCACGCGACTAACGATAAAGACTCGCACGCCGCGCCGATAGAGTTCAGGGATGTAGGTGTGTCCGTCGCCATGCTGGCTGACAAGGGCAAAAAACGCAGTTTCTTCGGGAAGCCAAAGCGAACGGCTGTCGGTCAACAGTCGCGAGACAACCGCCGGGGTGCTGCCAATACGGCGCGCAGCGAGCAGGGCGGTTAGCTGTTCAATAGGGTATGACATTGGTCTATGAGTTTTCTAGTTTCAAAGTACGGAAATTCTTTTTGAATTTCTTCTATCTTTAACAAAGTTTGACGCAGGAATCGTCGGTATTCATCACTTTCGGGGTGGAGAGGACGATGTTCAAGTGCTTTCGTAATCTCTTCGATACGATGGACTGAATCACGTGTGGAAGCATCGAAGAAAGTGTCAGCGAAGCGTTGCCACAAGTAGTCAATGGCAAGGGGTGAGGGGTGCGTCATATCATCGGCATAGAAACGATAGTCGCGAAGCTCATCCAATACGATTTCGTAGGCAGGGAAATAGGCGAGATTAGGAGTAAGAGGTGATAGATTTTTAATCAATTCCTCTACCGCCAGCAACAGGGTGGCCTTGCTGAGCTGGTTGGCATGGGCGCCGTCACGCAGATGACGTATGGGGCTGACGGTAAATAGGACATGCAGCGAGGGAAGTTCTTTGTTTAGTCGTTGTAGGAGCGGCTGCCAAAGGCGTACGACATCATCGACGGTCAGCCTTTCGCGGATAAACATTTTTTCTGGCTGTCGGTGACAATTCGCTACTGTTTTTCCGCTCTTTAACCGATAAACCCATGCCGTTCCGAAGGTGACAATCAATACTCGTGCCCGGCGTAGCTGCGCCGCCCCTGCTGCAAGGTGTTTGTTGATGGTAGTCAGTGCTTCGTCTGGCGTAGGCCGAGACAATAGGCTATGAGCCATCCAAGAGCCCCAGCCTTCGGCAGCAAAGTCGTGCAGTTCTTCTATGCTGAATGGTTGCTCGTCCATTAGCCGCATCAACGTCTCTGCTACGCTGACGGGATTGTAGAGCGTACCCAAAGGGTTTGATTCAGTACAGAATCCCGCCCTTTTCAGCCGTTCGCCCATATTGTCGGCAAAGCATGAACCCAACAGCAAGAGTGCCTCATCGTGACGTATGTTCCACGTTGACTTTGGGATATCAACTTCGGTGGTTAACTTCATCATAGAAATCGTTTACAATTCGCAAAGATACGAATAATCTAGCGAAAAAGGGAGGAAAAACGTGGTTAAAAACGGTTTGATGTAAAAAAAGTGAAAAATGCGTCGCTTTTTCCTGAATTATTCGTATTTTTGCCCGATAATATCCGAACTATGTCGGATAAAATAGGATTTTTGACGTGAAGAAAGAGATTCAAAAGGAGTCGTTGCTAGCTTCGATTGACAGCCCGGAGGACTTGCGTCAGCTGAAGCAAAACCGCTTGCCCGAAGTGTGCAGTGAGCTGAGGAATTACATCATCGACGAGCTTTCCCATAATCCAGGTCATCTGGGTTCGAATCTGGGAACCGTTGAGCTGGCAGTGGCACTCCATTATGTATATAATACGCCCCACGACAGACTGGTGTGGGACGTCGGGCATCAGGCATATGCCCATAAGATTCTGACAGGGAGACGCGAAGCGTTTCCTACAAATCGCAAGCTAGGTGGACTGGCTCCTTTCCCTTCTCCGATGGAGAGCGAGTATGACAGTTTTACTTCTGGACATGCCTCCAATTCCATCTCTGCTGCCCTCGGCATGGCTATCGCGGCAAAGAAATCGGGCGATACAAAACGCCACGTGGTAGCCATCATCGGCGACGGAGCCATGAGTGGGGGGCTGGCTTATGAGGGCCTAAACAACGTCAGCGAGAATGACAATAACCTTCTTATCATCCTCAACGACAACCACTACTCCATCTCCAGCAGTGTAGGCGGCATGAAACGCTATTTGTTGAGCCTTAGCACATCTGTCAGCTATAACACGTTCCGCTACCGTGTGGCGAAGGTGTTGCGTAAAATGGGATTGCTTTCCGATGCACGACGTGAGCAGTATATCCGCTTCGGCAACAGCTTGAAGTCGCTTCTTGCCCGGCAGCAAAATATCTTTGAGGGTATGAACATTCGCTATTTTGGCCCTATTGATGGCAATAACATCAATGAGCTTGTTCGTGCCCTGCGCGCGATCAAGGATATGTCGGGGCCCAAGTTGCTTCACATTCACACGGTCAAGGGCAAAGGGTATGCCCCAGCTGAAGAATCGGTAACAGAATGGCATGCTCCTGGACTGTTCGACAAAGACACGGGTGAGCGCGTCGTCCCGTCGGAGGACGCTCTGCAACCGCCCCTTTTCCAAGAGGTGTTCGGACAGACATTAGTGGAGCTGGCAGAACAGAACAAGCGGATAGTGGGTGTCACGCCCGCCATGCCTACGGGATGCTCGTTGGACATTATGATGAAGAAGTATCCTTGTCGCTGCTTTGACGTAGGCATTGCAGAGGGGCATGCTGTCACCTTCTCGGCAGGTATGGCTAAGGAAGGGTTCGTTCCCTTCTGCAACGTCTATTCGTCATTCTTACAACGGGCCTACGACAATGTCATCCATGATGTGGCCATCCAGCGTCTGAATGTGGTACTTTGCATAGACCGAGCGGGATTGGTAGGCGAGGACGGCCCTACTCATCACGGAGCCTTCGACCTTGCATTTCTGCGTCCTATTCCCCACCTTACCATTGCAGCGCCTTACGATGAAACCGAGTTGCGCCGTATGATGTACACCGCTCAACAGCCTGACATGGGGCCCTTTGCAATCCGCTATCCGCGTGGAAGAGGCAAGTGTATCAACTGGAAATGTACCCTTGAGGCTGTTCCTGTCGGTAAGGGACGGCTATTGAGCGAAGGCTCTGACATCGCCCTCCTCAGTCTGGGTGCTATTGGCAACCTCGCCGCTGAGGCTATTGCCGGGGTGAGGGAGAATGGCGGTCCCAGTGTGGCGCATTACGACATGCGTTTCCTCAAACCGTTGGATGAGGAAATCTTGCATACCGTCGGACAGCAATTCCGTCAGGTGATAACCATCGAAAATGGTGTTACGAGCGGTGGATTCGGCTCGGCTGTGCTGGAGTTCTTTGCCGATCACGGCTATACGCCTCATGTTGTGCGTCTTGGCCTGCCTGACGAGTTTGTCACCCATGGCTCTGTGCCCCAGTTGTTGACGCTGTGTCATTTGGATGTGGCTTCCATCCGTGAGGCTATTCTCAATTGTGAATCACAAATTACGAATTAATCCAATGAAAATCATCATTGCCGGAGCAGGCGCCGTCGGAACACATCTTGCCAAGCTGTTGGCAGGCGAGCAGCAGGACATCGTCCTTATCGATGAGAGTGCTGAGAAACTCAGCAAGCTGGAATCGAATTTTGATCTGCTTACCGTTGAGGCCAAGCCTACGTCGCTGGGTAACCTTAAAGACGCTGGTGTGGGCGGTGCCGACTTGTTCGTGGCTGTCACCCCCGAGGAGAGCCGTAATGTGCTTGCCTGTATTCTTGCTCATAGCCTTGGTGCCCGAAAGACGGTGGCCCGCATTGACAATTTTGAGTACCTCCAACCAAAGAACAGGGAGTTTTTCCGTAGTCTCGGTGTGGATGCACTTATCTATCCCGAGATGCTGGCAGGAAAGGAGATAGCCGATAGCCTTCGCAAGAGTTGGATAAGGCAGTGGTGGGAGTTTGCAGGGGGTGCATTGGTGATGATGGGCGTCAAAGTCCGTGCCGGGAGCCAACTGCTCAACATCCCTTTCATGGATTTGAAGAAGGAAGAACCTTATCATATTGTGGCAATCAAACGGGGCGCAGAGACAATTATCCCGAAAGGTAGTGACTGCATCATGGAAAACGACCTAGTCTATTTCATGGCAGCCCGCAGTTCTATTGAATACATTCGCCGTATCACGGGCAAGGAGGCTTACCAGAAGATCAAGAATGTACTCATCATGGGCGGTAGCCGCATTGCTGTCAATGCAGCACGACTCATGCACGAGGATATGACGGTGAAGATTATTGAGAGTGACAGGGCTCGTTGTGAGTGGTTGACAGAGATGCTTCCTTCGGATGTCATGGTTATTCATGGCGATGGACGAGACCGTGATTTGCTCATTTCCGAGGGCATTGATAGTGCCCAGGCCTTTGTGGCTCTTACCGACAATGCCGAAACGAATATCCTTACATGCGTGTCTTCCCGCCAGTTCGGAAATAAGAAAACCATTGCTGAAGTGGAGAATATCGACTTTATCAGCATGGCTGAGAGTTTTGATATCGCTGGTGTCATCAACAAAAAGAAGCTTGCCGCCTCCACCATTTACCAGATGCTGCTTGATGCGGACGTCAACAATGTCAAGAGCCTGACTTTCGCTGATGCCGACGTTGCGGAGTTTGTAGTCAGCGAGAAAGCCCGTGTCACCAAAAGTCTCGTCAAGGACCTAGACCTTCCTAAGGGTGCCACTATTGGCGGATTGGTGCGGAAGAAAGAAGGCATGCTGGTAAATGGTAATACGCAGATTCTTCCTGGAGACCATGTCGTTGTCTTCTGTCTTGGTTCTATGATTAAGAAACTCGAAAAATACTTCTAACGTGCATATTAAGACTATCCTCCGCATTTTGGGCTCGCTGCTCATGCTTCTTGCCGCCATCATGGCAGGATGTGCTGCCGTAGCACTCTTTTTCGGGGGGAGTGACTTTTTTGCCTTTATTGCTTCTGCTCTCATCACGGTGTTGATGGGGCTGTGGCTCCTCTACTTCGGCAAGGGAGGAGAGAAAAAGTATTCGCGTCGTGACAGTTATCTCACCATTACTCTCTCATGGCTGATGTTTGCCCTCGTAGGTACGTTGCCTTTGCTGTTGTCTGGACTGATAACGAATTTCACGGATGCTTTCTTCGAGAGCATGTCGGGATTCACTACCACTGGCTGTACGGTTATTGGAGACACGGAGGCTATCCCCCGCGCGACGCTGTTGTGGCGTTGTATGAGCCAGTGGCTGGGCGGCCTTGGTATAGTCTTTTTCACGGTGGCCGTGCTGCCTATGTTTGGTTTTAGCGGCGTGCAGTTGTTTGCTGCTGAGGCCACGGGCTATGCCAAGAAAAAAGCTAATCCTCGAGTAGCTGTCACTGCCCGTTGGATACTTATTGTCTATGTCACCCTTACCGTTCTCTGTGCTCTCAGCCTGTGGCTCTGCGGCATGCAGCCTTTTGAGGCTATCTGTCACGGACTAACCACCATTTCCACAGGTGGCTTCTCCACCCGTAATGAGAGCATTGCTGCCTTCCACTCTATCACCATCGAATGGGTGCTCGTGTTCTTCATGTTTGTGGGCGGCATCAACTATACTCTCATCTATCTGATGATGGTCAAAGGCAAGTTCCGTGACCTCCTGCGTAGCAGCGAATTCCATTGGTATCTGCTTATCGTGTTCGTTTTCACGGCTATTATTGCGGGGGGATTGTTCCATCGCGAGGATCGGGATTTTATCACAGCGTTAAGTGATGCTATTTTTATGGTGGTGTCCACGCAGACCACTACGGGCTTTGCTTGTACAAACTATTCGACGTGGCCTTCGTGGGTTTGGATGATTCTGGGGTTCTCCATGTACTTCGGTGCCATGGGCGGCTCGTCCAGCGGTGCCATGAAGAGTAGCCGTATTGCCATTTTTTCCAAGAGTATCGCTGCTGAGTTCCGCCGTATTCTTCACCCCAACGCGGTTCTACCTGTGAGAATGGATGGCATGGTTATACCCAGCAGCACCCGTACAACGGTTCTGACCTTCGTTTGTCTTTATGTCCTTTTGGTACTCTTTGGCTGGCTGTTATTTATCATCAGCGGCCTAGATTTTTCCAATGCTTATGGAATGTCGCTTTGCTGTTTGGGTAACGTGGGCATCATCGTTCCTGGCACCTCCTGTGTCGGCTTGCCCCTTGCTGTCAAATGGGTTAGCTGCTTCCTGATGCTCGTAGGTCGTCTTGAATTATATTCTGTCCTTCTTGTTCTCACTCCCACCTTCTGGCGCGAAGGGAATTTCTAAGCATTTCCTTACAAATTCACCTCTTTTCGGCCTAAACTTCGTTAATTACTATTAAAATCGGACGTTTTTCTTCGAATTTATTTGCAGGTTGCAAAAAAAGCCCTACCTTTGCAACGTGTTTTTCATGGTATTAGATTTTTTAAAGTTGAAAGATTGGTCGTCGTGAGGACGGCCTTCTTTTTTTACTGAAACACGAGTTTTTGTGTTGTTTACAATTCTCCCGACATTTCCCCGAGTCGGGAGAATTTGTTTATAATGTTTCTTTGCGGAAGTTGCGTAAGGTGCGGATAACCTCGTCGGATGAATCGGTGAGGGCGAGGCGAAGATTCTTGTATCGTCCCGTTTCCATCAGATGGGTGAGTAGGGGATAGACAGGCATCTCTTCGGTCCAAAACTCCCTACCGAGAAAAACCATGGGACTGCCATAGCCAAGACTGAGGTAATGGTTTTGTACGGCATCTTGGAAGATTTCCTGCATGGTGCCTGCACTACCGGGGGTGTAGACGATTCCACCCATGGGGATGGTAAGGATTTCGTCCTCACGGATGGCATTAGTGAAATATTTGGCAATGTGGGTGGCAAAAGGCGTTGATGGCTCGTGCCCATAAAGCCAGGTGGGGACACCGAGGCTGACGTAGCGTTCCTGTGGATAGCGCTCACGGATGGAGAAGGCACTGTCTAGCCATCCCTCATCACGGAACGAGGGGGCGGCCGCAGCCAGCGTATCAATAGCTTCATCCAACTGCTCCATCCATCGGCCAGCCATCCATGCACCAAGGTGAGTCGCCTCCATAGCACCCGGCCCACCGCCCGTCACCATCAGCGTACCCTCTTCAGTGAGCCGTTTGCTGATGTGGGCTATCTGGCGGAACATGGGGTCGGTGCGTAGCAGACCATGCCCTCCCATGATGCCCACGACACAGCGCTCGTCCCACGACTCCAGAAAGCCGTGCATAGCTTTGGTGATAAAATGGTCGTGCAACGAGCGGGCAAGGGTAATCTTGACGTTCGAACTCATCACTCCGCAAAAGCGGTAGCGGTCATAGACCATCGTATCGTAGCACGTCGCAAATGTCTCTGGTTGTCCAGGGACATAGCCATCATAGAGCTTTTCGGGCGTGTAAAGCCTTCGGGGGAAAACGTTATAGTCAAGGTCGGGGATTCTTGGGTAAACCAAACATTCTTCGTTCATCCGATGCATCAGTTTGATAGTCGTCACACAGCCGAGGAAAAGACAATCTTCGAAGGTGTGAGTTCCCAGCAGTCGATCCAAATGCTCAATCTTCCCGAAATTTATGCTCAGGAAGGCATAATGGACGATGTGCTCATTGCCGTTTTCGAGCAGTTCGATGGTGTCTTCACGGCTCTCAATGCAGATGTAGTTCGGTTCTCTTTCCATAATAAGCAAATGAAGATTAGCGGAGTGTGAAGGTCCCTTCTTTCCAATCGTACCAGTATGTCTCGGTCGTAGGCGTCATGACTGCATTTTCGTCCTTCATCTCATAGGTTTCCTTGCGGAATTCTGCTTTCATAGAGGAGACCTCGGGCGAAAGGGTGAGGTGGAGTGTTGACAACGACGAAGACTGATTCCTTGTGGCAAGCAGGGATGGCCAATAACTCGTCGTCGGTAGTGGCTGCCAATGGTCATCATAAAAGGCAATGTGGGAGTCGGGCTCAGGAACCTGCGCGGTGTGTACTACACAAATAATGTTCGTGGAGTCGTTCATGGGGAGTAGTTTCATCTCTACCTGCGATGAAATGGTGTATTGCCATAGGGCGTAGTCGTCGGTGAGTGCGGAAAGTTCCGTCGTTCCACCCAGCCGGTTCGTCACTTTCGCCTCCATGCCGGCTTCGCGAAAGTCAATGCAGTCGGCACGATTCACGCTTGTCAGCAGTGGCAATACGGAATCGGGCATCTGGACGATGAACTCCTTCATTAACGTCTGAGCTGGCGCAAATGAAGCGTGAAGGATAAAAAAGAGAAGGAGAGCGGACAATTGTTTCATTGAGTTATCTTGTGCCGAAATAGAGGAATACTAAACCAATAAGTACCATAGCAAGAGCGATAAGTTTGCTCTTGATATTCTTTTCTCGCAAGAAGAGAGCGCCGCAGAGGAAGGAGATAATGACATTGCCACGTCGTACCATGGAAACGATGGAAATCATGGAACCTTCTTCGCTGAGAGCCTTGAAGTAGGCAAAGTCGGCAACCGTCAGGAACAAGGAAATGAGCAGGATGGTCCATCGCCATTGGAAGGGCTGCTCCTTCCTTTTGGGATACCAGAGGACGAACATCACACAGCACATGATAAGCATGATATAGACGTTACACCACGCTTGCACCAACATGTTATCAAGCTGCCGCATGAGCGCTTTGTCGTAGAGTGCGCTGACGGCACCGAGCAGCGAGGCGGTAACGGCAAACCAAATCCACTTGTTGTGCTTGAAATCGATACCCTCTTTTTTCCCGCCCAAGCTGAGCATATAGAAAGAGATGATGGCGAAGGCCACACCTATCCATTGCCACGTATTGAGCCGTTCGCCAAAGATGAGTAAGGCACCCAGCAGCACCATGACGGGGCGTGTGGCGTTAATGGTGCCGACGATGGTGATGGGCAGATTCTTCATGCCGAAATAGCCAAACGTCCATGATGCCGACACAATGCACGCTTTGAGAAGGATGTATTTGTGCACATCCCACGAGGCAACAGGAACATGCACCAATGTGCCATCAAGCACAGGCGTAAAGGCCGACAACAAAATGAGTGGCAGAAAGATGCACGACGATACTAACGTGCTAAAGAACAGCACGGGAATGACGGCATTGCCACGCAGCGACTGTTTCTTGAACACATCATAGAAGCCCAACAAAAAGGCAGATACAAAGGCTAGAATTAACCACATGATGATTTGCGATTTGGTTTTAAACTACTTACTGTTTATCAATAAATACCCCTTCAGGGTAATCAACCTGAGTGAGGAACAGACCACGTCCGGGGACGGAGGTTCCTGCACTGCAACGATCCTTCTGCTCAATGACTTGGCAGAACTCTTCCACGCTCATTCTTCCACGCCCCACCTCTAATAAGGTGCCAACGATGGCTCGCACCATATTGCGCAGGAAACGGTCGGCTTGAATGGTGAATGTCCACACACTCTGATCCACTTGTTCCCACTGTGCCCGCATGATACGGCAGTTATTGGTCTTTACATCAGTGTGGAGCTTACTGAACGAAGTAAAATCAATATATTTGAAGAGACGTGCAGCCGCTTCGTTCATTGCCTCAAAGTCGGGTGGAGTGAAAAGGCGCATGGAGTAGTCTCGTCCAAAGGGCAGTTTAGCTGTATGGACGTAATAAATATAGGTACGCGCGATGGCATCGAACCGCGCATGGGCATCGTCTCTCACCTGCTGAATGTGCTGTATGGCGATGTCAGGCGGTAGAAGACGGTTGAGCTTTTCACGAAGCCAGTCGGTGAAAGGCTGAGGGGATGCGGCAACTCTATCCTCGTCCACATCCATGTGTGCCACCATCATACGGGCATGCACGCCGGCATCCGTACGTCCCGCTCCAACTATCGGCACCGAGACGCGAAGCAGCGTTGCCAATGCTTCTTCGATGGTCTCTTGTACCGTCGGTGCGTTAGGCTGCGTCTGCCAACCGCTGTAGTTGGTGCCGTCGTAGGATAGGGTGAGGAAGAAACGCACTTTTTATAATTAAAGAATTAGGAATTAGAATGGGAGAGGTTCATCAAGTGAACGGCAACGAGGGCGGCTGTTTCCGTGCGGAGGCGGGAATGGGAGAGACTGACGGATTGGAAGCCGAGGGAAAGCGCCAGACGTACTTCGTCCACGCTGAAATCTCCCTCAGGACCGATAAGCACAAGGGCATCCTCATCGGGGCGCAGGGCATCGTGCAGCGAAAGACGGAAGGACGTCGTGCCGTACCTCGTTTCAGGCTGACAGTCTAAAGTCTTCTCTGCTATCTCCTCTTCGCTGTAGCAGTGGGCAATGAACTTTTGTCCTGTAAAGGGCTGTCGGACAAAGCGGTCAAATGGCATCATCTCGTTAAGTATAGGCTTCGTGGCCTTGAGGCTCTGCTTCATGGCGGCAACGAGAATCTTGTCAAGGCGCTCCGTCTTCACCACATGGCGCTCAGAATAGCGGCAGTCCAGCAGGCTCAGTTCGTCAAAGCCAATCTCTGTCGCCTTCTCCGCCAGCCATTCCATGCGGTCCATGTTCTTCGTGGGGCTGACAGCAAGGTGCAGTTGTCCCTGCCATTGCGGGGCGGGCGTCGTCTGGCTGAGAATATCCACGTAGCATCTTTTCCCCGCCACCTCAGAAATGACTGCCTCATAAAAATGTCCCTTGCCATCCGTCAGTTGCACATTTTCTCCTACTCCGAGACGAAGCACACGCAGGGCGTGAGCCGCTTCCTCTTCGGGCAACTCACGCCGCGTGGCGATATCGGGACAATAGAATAGAGGCACCTTAAATGAAGAATGAGGAATTAGAAATTAGGAATTAGGAAAGGGGGATGAGAGATTAGGAGTTACGCTCGTGCTTGTACTTGAAGATGATGGCAAAGAGCACGGCCACGACAAGGGCGTAGGCGGCAAACACATACCACGCTGTTGACCAACCCTGCATCTGCGCTTCGCCGGCAGGCTTGGCGTAAACTAGTGCATTGACGACAGCCTGAGCCGACAGTGTACCCACCGTAGCACCAAATCCGTTCGTCATCATCATGAAAACGCCCTGCGCACTACTGCGGATGCTCTCCGTAGTGTTCTGTTCCACGAAAAGCGAGCCGCTGATGTTGAAGAAGTCAAAGGCAACGCCATAGACAATCATCGACAACACGAAGAGCCAGACGCCACTACCCGGATTGCCCACAGCGAAGAAACCAAAGCGGAGCACCCACGCCAGCATGGCAATGAGCATCACCTTCTTAATACCCAAGCGACGCAGGAAGAAAGGAATTAGCAGGATGCAAAGCGTTTCGCTAATCTGGCTGAGCGAGATAAGGATGTTGGCATGCTTGACGGCAAACGTGTCGGCATAGGCCGAGATATCCGCGAAGGCCGAAATGAACGTATTGGCATAGCCGTTGGTAATCTGCAGCGACACGCCCAGCAGCATGGAGAAGATGAAGAACACGCACATCTTCTTATCCTTGAACAGCGAGAAAGCCCGCAGGCCGAGGGCGTCCACCAGCGACTGTTTCTCGCCCGTTCCCTTATTCGTCGGGCAGTTGGGCAGCGTCAGGGCATAGAAGCCGAGGATGATGCTCCACGCGGCACACACCAGGAACTGGCGGTAGTCGTGCTGGAAGCCCAGCAGGTCCACCAGCCACATCGAGCAGATGAAGCCGACGGTGCCAAAGACGCGGATAGGCGGGAAATCCTTCACCGTGTCCAATCCTGCCTTCGTCAGCGCGTTGTACGAGACGGAGTTGTCTAGCGCAATGGTAGGCATGAAGAACGCTACGCTCAGTGCATACCACGGAAACAGCTGCCCGAAGGTGACGTCGCTGCCGTACTTCATTCCTTGCCAGCCAGCAATGCCCATGAAGACAGCCGCTAAGAAATGGCAAATACTAAGCATCTTCTGAGCGGGAATGAACTTGTCTGCAAGAATACCGATGAGTGCCGGCATGAAGAGCGACACAAAGCCCTGCACGCTGTAGAACCAACCAATCTGCGGCCCCATGCCCACTTCGGCAAGGTACGAGCCCATGCTTGTCAAGTACGAACCCCACACGGCAAACACCAGGAAGTTCATGATGATAAGACGAATCTTTGTTTGCATACTGCGAATTATTTTTGGTTTGACAATTATCTGTTAGTCTGTCAGTCTGAAGTCTTTTTTTTTTGGTTCTAGTCCTATCTCGGCTGCTTTCGTGAGGAGGTAGGCAAAGGCGGCATCGTGGTCGTTGGGGATGATGCCGTCAAGAATGGCATCCTTGATGGTAGCCTTCAGCGTGCCCACCTCGGCACAAGGCTCCAAGCCAAAGACTTCCATAATCTCCGTGCCATCTACAGGCGGCTGGAAGTTGCGGATGCGATCTCGCTCCTCTAAATCCTTCAGCTTCTGGCGCACCAGACGGAAGTTATCGAGGAAACGCTGCTTCTTCTCCGCATTCTTCGAGGTGATATCCGCTTCGCAAAGGAGCATCAGGTCGTCGATGTCGTCGCCCGCCTCAAACAGCAGCCGTCTGACGGCGCTGTCCGTCACCACCTCATCGGCAATGGCGATGGGGCGCATGTGGAGGCCGACGAGCTTTTGTACATATTTCATCTTCTCGTTCAGCGGCAGCTTCAGCGTGCGGAAGATGCTGGGCACCATCTTTTCCCCCACGAAGTCGTGGTTGTGGAATGTCCATCCCAGCTTTGCATCCCAGCGTTTGGTCTTGGGTTTGCCGATGTCGTGCAGCAGCGCCGCCCAGCGTAGCCACAGGTTATCGGTTGAGCGGGCCACGTTGTCCAGCACCTCCAGCGTGTGGTAGAAGTTGTCCTTGTGCTTCCGTCCGTTCACCTGTTCCACGCCACACAGCGCAGCCAGCTCAGGGAACACCAGCGGCAGCAGACCGCAGCGGTCCAGTTCCACAAATCCCTTTGAGGGTACGGGAGAGGCAATGATTTTGTTCATCTCTTCGCTGATGCGCTCTTTTGAGATGATGCTGATGCGCTCCTTGTTGCGCTCCAGTGCATCGAACGTCTCGTCGTCGATGAAGAAGTTCAGCTGCGTGGCAAACCGTATACAGCGCATCATGCGCAACGGGTCATCGCTGAAGGTGATGTCAGGGTCGAGGGGCGTGCGGATGAGGCGGTCTTCCAAGTCGTAAAGCCCGTCGAAGGGGTCTACCAGCTCGCCGAACCGTTCGGCGTTGAGGCAGATGGCCATCGCATTGATGGTGAAGTCACGCCGGTTTTGGTCGTCCTCCAAGGTGCCGTCTTCCACGACAGGTTTGCGGCTGTCGTGGCTATACGACTCCTTGCGAGCCCCCACGAACTCTATCTCCCTGTCGTGCCACTTCAGTTGGGCGGTGCCGAAGTTACGGAACACGCTCACGTGAGCCCCTCGTCCGCACCGTTTCCGAAGCGCCTCCGCCAGGGTGATACCGCTGCCGACGACTACCACATCGATATCCGTCGAAGGACGTTCAAGGAACAGGTCGCGTACCCAGCCCCCCACCACATAGCAGGGCATGCCGAGTTCGTCGGCCGTCTCGCCTATCAGGTGGAACACCCGGTCGTCGAGTGCCCTCACCATGTCCTCTTGCGTCAGCCTTACCATTTGCCTTTCGCTGTTTGAAAGTGCAAAGATAGGGTGAGCCGAGCGATAATGCAAATTTATTTGCAATTATCCGAGGCGACTCCTATCTAAAAGCCCCGCAAGGGGATTAAAGATAGGGCGACCCCGTGTCTAAAACCCACGAATGCTACCTTACGATGGTGAGGTTTTCGTTAAGGGTGAAGGTCTTCTCGTAGTCCTTCGTCTTCACGGTGTACGTCTCACCTATCTTGAAAGCAGGGCTGCTGACGAGGCTGGAGCTGCGCCGCAGCGAGAAGGGGATGGTGACGGTGTCGATGAGCTTGCCCTTCGCGTTGAAGATTTGGATGGGCTCGTCCTCCACGATGTTGATGCTGCCAAGCAGCACAGTCGGCTGTTTGGCCGTCTCGTTGCTAGGCACAGAGGGGCTGCCACCCATGCTGCCGCCCACGGAGAAAATGTTGCCTCCGCTGATGGCGATGGGTGCAAAGTCGCTGTCGAGTCCCTCTTCAGGCGGTCCCACTTGGCTCCAGGCATAGACCGTGCCGCCGGTGATGATGATGCTGGGCTCAATCTCCTTTCCTCCCCCGCCAAAGGGAGGGAAGAAGCCGCCTTGGGGGTTGGCGTCAACGGCATCGTTGCCCATACTGTAGGCTGTGACGTGGGCGCCGTTGAACTCAATGGGAGCGTTGGCGTTGATGGCATCGTCAGGCGTCTGCACATCTACTTTGCCGCCGTTGAAGACGATGCCCTCCTTGCCCTCGATGCCTTCTGCTCCTGCGGTGGAGGTGCGCACGGTCACGTTGCCGCTGTTGATGGTGATTTTTCCCTTCGACGCGATACCCTTGGTGGAGGCGACGTATTTCCGCTTGCCTCCGAAACCTCCGCCGAAGTCGGGCATTTCACCTCCAAAATCAGGCATCTCACCATCGAAATTGGGGAAGGGGAAATCTCCACCCCCAAAGTCGGGCATTTCGCCGTCGAAATTAGGGAAGGGAAAACCTTCTCCAAAGTCAGGCATTTCGCCACCGAAGTCGGGGACGGGGAAGTCTCCGAAATCAGGCATCTCACCTCCAAAGTCAGGGAATCCGCCTTCGGGCATACCGGGAAAACCGCCCATGCCGAAGGGCTTCTCGCCCAAATTGTTGCCCGAGGTCGTCACGTTGAGGGTGAGGCTCTCGATGGTGATGTCCTTCTTTGTCTTGATGCCTCGGCACCCGTCACCAGTGGCGATGACGTTGAGGATGCCCTTGCCGGAGAGCGTGAGCTTGTCCTTCGACCAGATGGTAGTCGCC
Organism: Bacteroidaceae bacterium; assembly: GCA_016291905.1. GTDB lineage: Bacteria > Bacteroidota > Bacteroidia > Bacteroidales > Bacteroidaceae > UBA1189. The sequence goes on along the minus strand of JAEEZS010000072.1, from coordinate 147,909 downwards.
TTGTAGTTGGCCGTGTCGTTGCAGGCGGTGATGGTGAGCGTGTTCTCCGTACCCTTGGCTGCCACAACCTCCACGCGTTTCTTATTCTTCAAGTTGAGTGGAGCCCCCTCCTGGCTGGTTAAGACTAAGCCGTCAAGCGTTACCGTAGCCTTGCCCGCAGTCTTCAGGACAAGCTGCCCGTCGTCGCTCTTGCCTTTTAGACGCAGGGTGAGCTTGTGAGCGGCATAGAGGCTTTCGATATTCACGCGTGCGCCGTCAACGGCGATACTCACGCTGTCTGATGCCTTCCGTTCTGTCACGTTGGCCGTCGTGCCGTCAAAGCGAATGGTGATATCCTCTGCTTGGCATCCACAGCACATCAGCAAGGGCATTGCCCATAAAAATATCTTTTTCATTGAATTATTCTCAGGAGTCTTTGAGGTAAGACAATCAGGTTATCAGTTGTCGCTGCAAAAGTAGTGCGAGCCGAACGAAAAACCAAATTTATTTGAGTTCTTCTGAGGCGAAGCCTACTTAAAAGCCCCGAAGGGGATTAAAGGTAGTGGGCCGAACAAAAAACCAAATAAAATCGGGCTTTTAACTTCGTTTTCGTCCGTCACGACTCGGCAGAGCAAACAAGTTTTCTTTGCGTTCGCTGCTCCGCCCGTTTTGAGTCGAAGCCTACTTAAAGGCCCTGATTTGTTTTTAATCCATGTGTCCCCCCAATGATTCAAAAAAACATAAAAATGACATGACGCGAGGGAGTTTCATAAGATTGTTGTATCTTTGCGGAGTTTAATGAACTGAAAAAAGAAAAGGTTATGAAACATTCATTTATTTTTCTGGTTTTGTGTGTTTTATGCTGCAGTTGCTCCATTGACTACGGTGATCCTGCGACGCTGAACTATGCTATCGACGGGAGTTTCTCCAAACTTGAGGTGAGTGATGCTTTCCAAGTAACGGTGAGCGACAAAGTGAGCGATGTTGTGGTCACCGTGGGCGAAAAAGCTTTGGACAAAGTCGTAGTAAAGGTGAAAAGCAACAAGTTATACATCGGCATGAAACCTTTCACTAATTATTCGGGCATTACGGCTACGGCGGTCATCCCATCAAACATCGCAATTGACGACATCGAACTCAGTGGTGCCTCGTGGTTCACAGGAGAACTGAAGGGCGATGTTGTCAAAATCGATCTCTCTGGTGCATCGAAGTTTATGGGCGATGTCGAGGCTAATTCACTGAAAGTCTATTTAAGTGGCTCCGCAGCGTGCATGATGAAAGGGGCTTGCCAAAACACGATGCACATCAAACTTAGCGGAGCATCCCATCTTCAGGCTTCCGGTGTGAATGCGCAGTCGGTTAAGGGAAGTATGAGCGGCGGAAGCTATGCGGAAGTAACCTGTTGCATGGACTTGATTGTACATCTGTCTGGCGCCAGTCATCTCGTTTACGAAACTGTGGACAAAGACTGCCGTGTCGCTGAGAGCTGCGAAGTGTCGGGAGGTTCTACCGTCCAAAGGATGTCGGACAACAAATAAAGTCGAGTGGTGACTGAACTTAACTTTGAACAGGGGGCAGTGGATGGGAAGTGCTGAAATCGGCACTGTGGAGGTATCGTGGGGACAGAAACTCTGATTCTGCGTATCGCTGTCCGAGCAGCAGGGGGCCTTTTGATTTCGAACCACGGAAGCACGTACGTGAATGCTTAGATAAAGGAGAATTGCTTCTGTTTTTGAATAAGAATGGCAGTCTTTAATGTCTCGTAATCCTCTTTCTTACTTATAGGCACAATAGATGATATCTTGATATATTTCTTCGTTTTAGCGCCAATCATTTTCTCTATACCCGAAATCTTTTCTTCAACGATAATTCTATTTGCCTCAAAAACTTCACTGTCATATTCTTTCGATGTAGGATAATGAATAACACCTAAAACGCGAGGCAATTTTGAAAATGTGTTTATTGTATATTTCGAACCGCCATCTAGTTTGCTTTGTACTAAAATCAACCCATAGGAAAGGCCTGCTTGTATTCTGCTCGCTCTAATTCCGGAGTACTTATCTTCTTTTTGATAAGGAAGGAATTCTGAAACTACGAGCCCCCCCGCTTCAAGTACATCATTTATTATTTGTATATGGTGAGATGAACAGGTTTCATTATAACAAAGGCCTCCAGAAATGACCCCTACGACATTTGATGAGACAACGCCATTTTGATAAATGGAATGTTCATCAATTCCTTCAACAAGTCCATTACAGATTGAAAAGTATCTGGAAAAATAACCACCTAATCTTTCTGCTATATTGTTACCTAACTCTGTACTATTTCGAGTTCCAATTATTGCAATTGTGTTATTTATGAGTGACCTATTCCCTTTCATGAATAAAATACTTGGAGGGTCACCGATCTCTTTTAATTGTGAAGGGTAATCAGTGTCAATAATACTTACCATCTTTATCCCATTAGCTTCACAGTCAGAGATTATCTCGTCAGCTGTCTTGGCGTAATCAACAAGATTGTCCAATTCTTCTGGTTTTGATTCCCTGACTAATTGCTCACAAGAGTTGTCGTTAATAAATCTATGACAGTTCTTTTTAATAAATGCGGGGCCAACACCCTTAACCATTGACAAGATTAAAATATTCTTTAAATCCATAATTATTCCTTTGAAATTATATATTCGTCTAATTCTTCCAGATGTTCCAATGAGTATTTTAATAATGCTAACTCTGAATCGTAACAATCTGAATGTAAATAAGTAAATTCTCCATAGAATTTGTTCCGCTGAGGATTTGAATATATCTTTTCTTCTCCTTTTTTAAGCATTTCACGCAAGTATAGAATATCTTCATCTGTTATACAATCACTATACCACTGCATTCTATCGATTAACTGAATATCGGATTCTGAATTAACTACAAGTTGTTTGAAATCAGTCAGGTTACTTCTACCTGTTTTAAATATATCATACGCCCACTTAAATTTTTGCTGGATTTCCACAAATTTAGCATCTATTGGATTTCCCTCTATATCTAAAATGCATCCGCAACCGTCTCCTTTATATGCTGGCGGTGTGCATGAATAGAATCTGTGGCCGTCTGTTCTACGGATTTTTATCAACATGGGTCTCCCGCATCGTGGGCAAATCACGCCATTGTTAACGGGTAATGTCATTTGGAACATTGCAATGAACAGGACGTTTTTTGCGCCCTTTTCTTTCAGTTTCCTAATTACGTGCCAGGCTGTTGCTGCCGTTGTCAATTGATCGTCAAGAACAATTATGTTTTTCCAGGAAAGGGATAAGGTCGTCTGTTGTTCTTGTCCAAACATATCAATAGTAGTTTCAGTTGGACATTCCACAGATAGATAATTCTGTAGGAAAACTTGTCTATCGCCATAAAGATTCTGTTCACGTAAGGACCCATGTACATTTTCAGCCCACTTTAGTAATTGTACTTTTGGGATAGTTGTCTCAACCATATCAAATATCTCCCACAATTTATTAGGCGGAGTTGTTGACAATTTATCTGTTAGATAGGTGAAATAATCCCATCCTTGAGCCACTAATGAAGGCTGGTTGATGTAATTGGAAATGCCTTTTGCAAGAGTTCTTAAAAACTCTTGGGAACGTTGCAGGTTCGACATGTTATAATATTTGTCTGCTCTAGCGTATTTATCACATGCGCCTTGCTCCTGGCGAGCTAAACATCGTATACACGCATAAGAACCATCTCCATAATGGTTGTAGCTAAATCTTACAGCTCTATATGAAGTGGAATCAGCAAACGTAGCCTCGATAGAATATAGATTTGACAAAGGAGCATCTATTATCCTCTCCATCTCGACAAAAGTCTTCGCAGCAAAAGTGGGGCCATATTTCTTACTCAGCATTTCATCTCCAATTCCATCACGCTCATCCTTTATCTCTTCAGTAATCTGGTAAGGCAAGAACCAGATTGTCATTGCACCAATTTGCCGTCCAAATTCTATATCCAATCTGGTATCACCTATGACGAAACAATCTCCATTGTCAAGATCTTGTTTGTAATTTGGATGAGTTTCTAAGAATTGATTCAATTTGGACGTATTAGGCTTATCTGCTAACGAAATACATTCAACGTCAAACATGTTGCAGATAGGATTGACATAACGGAAATGGGAGTCTGAAATCACTACTATATTATCTCCTTTTGCTTTCCTGGAGTTTAGAAAAGCCGTGGCACCAGGAAAAACAGGAAGCTGGGCAAGATAATTGTCTATTATGCAATTCTCTTCTCCATCCTTATACGGTTTCCAAGTTGGATGTACCGTATTGATAAGTGTCCCGTCGAGGTCAATTAGTATGAGCATCCTAATTAAAAATATCTGTTTCTGGTATTTATCTCTGCATAATATAACAGGAGAACTTTATTTTGCCATTTAATTGTCTGTTAGGCTTTTAACACCTCCCAATTAAGTGCATTGATTTCTTCGTCATCATGTTCGTCAAGATATGCAGCATACCATAAAATGATATTACACAGTTCCATTACCATTCCGTGAAGTAGGTATGGTGCTTTGTCAATCATAGCCAGGAAAGCAGAAGTTTGTCTAGAGTTTTTCAGTTGTTCTTCGTTCGCTCCCTTGTTTTCAGCATGCTCATAGGCCGAAGAGATTTCTATTAGTCTCTGAAAACTGTCTTTTAAAACGTTTGGCAAAATGCTCTTTGAACTCTTAACAATTACTTTCTCGCCTATCTTTATATCTAGTCCGGCAATAATCATACTACACCATGTGTTATTTATACCGCCGTTTTTACCAACAAGCTTATCATGCAGAATCAAGTGCTCTCCTTGCTTCTTATTAGGAAGAAAACCATGTTGTGCCATCGACTGAAAAACCAGTTCAATACATTTCCGTACCAATGTCATCTTGTCGTTGTAATCTTTCCCATCATAATTGTTTAAATGGATTGGCAACAACAGCTCTTCCATATATACTTCAACATCATCGCCCAACTTGGTCTTCCTAATTGCTTTAAACACGTCTGGATAGTAGACAAGACGTATCTGCATCTCAGGAGAGACTCTTGCTTTATATGGTATCCTATGGAAAAGAATGTCTCGGTCTGTAGTTTTACTATAATATTTTTTCAGTTTCCAGTCTCCGTCCCATTCTTCACGGCTATCAATGATAAGATCGTTTAATTCATCTTCACTACCTCCCGAAAGAACAAACCAAGGAAGTATTCTGTGTTTATGAGCACATATGGTATCTATAGCGTGTATTGCCTGGGTAAGGAATACGGCAGCATTGTCATGACTATCATGCTTGTATTTACATTTAGCGTCTAACACGATTGCTGACCAACGTTTGAAATCAGACAAAAGCGCCTTTTCAGCTTCTTCCCAACAACTAAAGGGTACCAATTGAATACCATATTGAGCAGCTTCAAGTGGGTAAGTAAGCGTAATCTGGGGGTCATCTTCTACCCACAATACCTGAATTAAATTCTCGTTCATTTGTTCTTTGTTATTGTGAGGCAGACGAATCTGCCTCAGATGAAACATTAGTAAATACTAGCTAAAGGCATCGTCAACACATAAGTAACGGTGAATTTTTTATCCGGTGTTGAAATAACACGGATATCTCCGCCAAACCTACGCATGATCTCTGCCATCTCACCACCACCAATTCCAGCATGGCCTTGCTGGTTCAATGCGGTTGTATAGCCGTATTCCAGCACTAAATCGGTATCTAAGTCCAATGGAAGAGCAGCTCCATTGTTGGCAATCTTAATGAGCATATTAAGCCCATCTGTTGTCCAGCTTGTCTGAATAACATAGTCATGTCGACTTTTATCGGAAAAGCCATGCTCTCGTGCATTGGATACGATATTATCGAATACCTGTTGAAGAGCTCTCCTTGGGAACCAAGCGGTGTTTATTGACTCGCCTTTGTGAAAAATCAATTTTCCTGTGTTTTTGTCAAACCTGTCTTCCACAAAATAATTGATTTGAAAATCTTCCCATAAATGATCATATCGGAATCCTGTCCCAGTATGATGCTTCTCGTAGTCCTCAATGAACTGCTGAGGTTCAATCGCTTCGCAAGCTCCCCAGTCCTGGTCATCCGTCAGATGATTCACTCGTTCGCTGATAACTTCTAGATTCGAATGGAGAATTCCCATTGCATCGGCAACTGTTATCGGACTCACAGGCGACAACTGTTCAGATGCTTTAAGTTCACCCTTATGCTCGCTCATGCAATGTTCCAATGAACGGAATAAACTATCAAAAGCAGAGATGTTCTGGGACAAAGCATGCTTACGCAAACGAATGGCATGCTTAAAGCCCTTCTCCTGAAGAGCCATAAAGTGCTCCTGTGCCGCATAGTCCTTTAAAATGGCGTTCTGAACAATTTTTTGTTGTTCTTGTTCTGAGTGTATCTCCATCAGTATGTAGTCACTCCAATGGAATGCAAGTTTAGCAGATAGTCCTTTGCCAAATACAAGCCTGATTAACTGCTCTCTGACGGAGTTGCTGAGAAGCATACTCGCAAGATATTTAACATCAATTCCCGATTGAGGCTTTAAGGCATAGAGATTGCGAGGAACAAGAAAAGACGAATTATCTGTTGTATATCCAATGGCGATGTTCTGTTCTGAAACAGCCATTATTACTGCAGAGCCTTCAACCCTATAGTATCGTCTCATGCGATCAAGGTTAACACTGGCCAAGTCCTGTACCTTGAAGGCTCCTTTTGTGAAGACGTTTGAAAGGTGGTTAACTGTAACCACTTTTTCTGAAGGATTACACTCGTCGGAAAGGACAATGTCTTCTGCAACTGTCACAATGTTACTCAATGGTGTTCCTGTTGTATTAGGAAGGCGAAGATAGTACTCAGGTAACCAGATGTATTCGTTGATCATATCGTATGAATACCGACGGACTATAGGAAAATCTTCACATTCTGGAAGATCCGCCATCTTTACCTCTTTAATGAATGCATCTACATCGACGATTCTCTCATTGCTCCTTCTTGACAGATTAGAAGCATCATACATAACGAGTGAATCGTGAGACTTCTTGACACAGTGAAGTAGAATATGGCCAGAAGGTAACTGAATAACCTCCTGTAGTGTTTTGCTTGCCACAATCTGGCTACGCAAAGAAGATGTTTCCTTGCACAGGGCAGCTTCTTTCGAAATACAAAGAAGTAATTCTCCACCATCTTTGACAATCCGAAGAAAACCTCCAAAATGTGTTTGAATATCGCTTATTGAGCTACTAATGTCAGCAATGACAACATTGAATTGATCATCCTCAAAATCAGCAAGAGAAGATTCTTCGGTTTCACGGAACTTGTAGGAATGAATACACAATCCGCACGCCAATGCCCTGATTGCAGCGTCCTCAAATCCATGACCTACTGTCAGGTCGCAATTGTTCAAACCTGCAAACTCTCTCCCTTGATCAGAATAGGGAATGAAAAACTTTCCTGATTTGTTTTCTAGTAAATGAGGTACGAGACGACTCCACTCATAAGGTGTACCATAAGTCCAAGAAAAATCTACGGATGTATTAAAATGCTCAAAAGCGTAGTCTACAAACTCGTAGAAATAATCAACAAGAAATTGCTCTTCTTCCTCACTCAACAAGCCCTTGATGTAGAATGAGGATGCGGAGTAATTCTTTTTCACATCCGAGTTCACGTTCTTCCCGGCACGGATCTCGTAAATGCGTGCGATAAGTTGCTCTCCAAAATTAAGACGATTATACTCAGTAGGTACGTACAAATCGAAATGTTCTTCCCACTCTTTCTTTACGGCCCTTACCTTATCGTTATTTGATGCAAGAGTTTCGTACTTGGCCACGATGGCCTCTACCTGACTGTACTGCTGTGTACGCATATTCTTTCTTTTTGGGATTTCTACTATTATTTCTATTGCAAAGGTAAGGGGCTCAAACGAATTCTTTGTTCGTTCACAGATAATTTTTGTTCATTTCTGAAATGATCTCGGCATATTCTTTCCGAATGGAGAGCGGTTCCAGTAGTTCGATGCCAGAAAAATAGGCGGCAAAGGCCTGGAAAAGCTCTCGGTTGGGGATACACTCCAGACGATAGAAACGTCCGGCATTAAGATGCGGATAACGCTTCCTGAGGGCTTGCTCTTCGTCCCCAACAACAGGTATCTGCGAGCCGTGCAGGGGCTTGGTTTCGATGTAACCTATCTCACTTTCGTTTGCCCAGATAAGGATGTCATCGCAGGGGAGTGGTTCGCCTGTTTCCTTGTTGCGATTTAGGGTTACGCCGACAATGTCTTCAAACCTATCTACGAGGCTATGCTCACATTCGCGATAGATGGCCGTCGGCTGTGGTTCTATGCGGGTAATTCGATCCAGCGCAAAGTGAAGCAGGAAGTTGTCGCCGTCGTCTGCGCCAAACACATACCAGCGGGTGTTGAACTGCTTGAGCAGATACGGATGAAGCACCACGCTCTTTTCGCGCACTTCGTCGAACTTGCGGTAGTAGATACGGATGACTTGCTTGTGGGCAATGGCGGTGAAAAGACTTCCCAACAGATTGGAGTCTGTCGTTCTGGGATTTGTCTCAAACTGAATGATGGCATCGGTTTGCTTGCTCTCCAGCTTGAGACGCTTCTTCAAATCGTCAAACCACGAAAGACTGTCAAGCCCCTCGAATTGTCCCAGGGTATTGAGCAGCTCCTTCAGCAGATTCTTCTCGTCGTCCGTGAGTTTCTTATTGAATATGGAGAAGGTGGGGTCGGCATAACGGACGCAACGTTTGTGTCCTTGAGTGGGACGGGCGATGTCAATATAGAACGGATCGCCCTCCAAGTCCTTGATGTCTTTTTGGATCATACGCTCACCGACTTCGGGCTTTTCTTCGGCCCGTAGACAACGGTTCACGTGCTCCGTCAGGTCGTGGATGTCGTAGTAGTGATGTTGGTCCGCCAGCAGCGGATCAAGGTACACATAACGTTGAAAGGCATTCTTGTTGGTTGGCATATTCTTTTCTTTTTTCGGCAAAGGTACGCTGGTTAAGCGAACGCAATGTTCGTCATGGGGACTTTTTTCGATTCTGCTTGCAAATATACGGCTTTTTTCTTGAAAAACACCAGATATTGACAAAAATCTTTTTCCGCAAGGCTTGTGGAAAAACGTCGATTCTATCTACAAGGACATTTTTGGGAGATGTTTTACGAAAAAAGTGCCAACACTTACCTTTTTCACCAAAACATACTAAGATACAAGCTGTTAAGCTAGGTAAGTGTTTGCAAAACACTTACCTAACACTTACCTAACACCTACCTGACACTTACCTGTCAACTTACCTGAATGTCTGAAAAGGTGGAATTCATAAATAAATAATTAACACGAAATTCCACGAATTATCCATGAATGGTTGGCGCAGTAACTACAGGTAAGTGTTAGGTAAGTGTTCGAGAAACACTTACCTACTTTTTCTTCTTTATTGTCAGCATTTTACAAGAGAAAAGGTAAGTGTTTGGGGTGTTTCGTGAAAAAACGAAAAAAAGCAAGGGAATGAACCCTGGGGGAAAACTCCCATAGCCCCTAGCGCTACGAGCGTAGCCCAAAGAACTACGAGCGCAGCCCTATGGGTTGGGCGCTCAGCCCAAGCATCTGGCGACGCAGATAAAGCATCTGACAAAATAGAATCAGCTTCTGCGGAAATAGAATCAGTTTCTGGCGGCACAAAGTTAGTTCTATAACTTACTTCGTCTGCCAACCTGAAAGTCAACTTTTATGTATAGAATAGGGGGGCGGTTTATGAGGTTAATTAGGGCTCACCTTCCAAAAAATGCTAAAAAATTTGCTTTTTCATGAGATTTGCCTTAATTTTGTCCGTTTGTTTAGAAAAAAGACTTTTGATGCATCACTATATACGACTTTTGGCTTGCGCCGCAGGGGTGTGGCTGGCAGGCATGGGGGGAGTGAGGGCGCAGGATGCGCTACCAGCTCCCATGCAGCCCGATATGCCTATGGACAATGTGGAGCGCTTTGATTTCTTTGTCTATAACCTCGACGGGCCGCTGCCCCTGACGGAGAACCCCGCCAACGAGCTCTATCGCGGCGTGTGGAACCAGGGCGCCACGTTCAGCTATAACATCCCGCTGCCCGACTCGCTCACCATCGACCTGCGCGGCTACTGCATGCCCACGCCCTCGGCGCGCATCAATGACGTGTTCGGCTTCCGTCCACGCCGTCGCCGTGTGCACTACGGGCTTGACATTAAGGTGGAGCTCGGCGATACCATCCGTGCGGCGTTCGACGGCAAGGTGCGCACACGCACGTTCAACCGCCGAGGTTATGGAAACTACGTCATCATCCGGCACGAGAACGGGTTGGAGACGCTCTACGGCCATTTGTCGGCAGCACTGGTGCGCGAAAACCAGCTGGTGCATGCGGGCGACCCCATCGGGCTGGGCGGCAGCACGGGACGTAGCACGGGCACCCATCTGCACTTCGAGACGCGTCTGCTAGGCACGGCGCTGAACCCTGCGCTGATGTTCGATTTCCCCAACGGGCGTTCCACGGGCGACAAGTACGACTTCTCGCGCAAGGTGGCGACGAAGGCGGTGCAGAGTAGTGCGGCTTACGTGAAGGTGCGGCAGGGCGACACGCTCTCGGCCATCGCCAAGCGCTCGGGGTCGTCGGTGAAGAACATCTGCAAACTGAACAAAATCACCCAGCGGACCATCATCCGCCCAGGGCAGACGCTGAGGGTGAGGTGAGCGGTTAAAGGTTAGAGGTTAACGGTTAGTGGTTAGAGATTTATAGGTTTATGAGTAATAAGACGAACGAACAGTTTGAACAGACGATAGCCGTGTGTCGCGACTTGTTTGCGAAGAAGCTGAAGGACTACGGCGCAGCGTGGCGCATCCTGCGCATCCCCTCGGTGACGGACCAGATTTACATCAAGGCGAAACGCATCCGCACGCTGGAGACAACGGGTGTGGCGCTGGTGAACGAGGGCATTCGGCCTGAGTTCATCGGCATTGTCAACTACGGCATCGTGGGGCTTATCCAGCTGGCTCACGGCGCCGTTGACCAATGCGACATGACGCCCGACGAGGCGCTGGTGGAATATGACACCTATGCCCGCAAGGCGCTGGAACTGATGAAGATGAAGAACCACGACTACGGCGAGGCTTGGCGCGAGATGCGCATCAGCTCCTACACCGACCTCATCCTGATGAAGCTGAACCGCACGAAGGAAATCGAGGGCAACGGGGGGCAGACGCTCGTGTCGGAGGGCATCGACGCCAACTACATGGACATGATAAACTATGCCGTGTTCGGCCTCATCAAATTAATGGAGAATTGATAAAAAGGAAATTGATAATTAACGAGTGATGGCGAACGGAGGCAAAAAAAGTCGGGTGATGCTCAGCGTGTTGATTAACACGTTGCGCTTCGTCTTGGCGGCTGTCTTTCTCTTCTCGGGCTTCGTGAAGGCGATTGACCCGCTGGGCACCGTCTATAAGCTGGGAGACTACCTTGAGTCGTTCGGGCTCTCGGCCATCGTCCCCCACGGTGTGCTGATGATTGCCACGATGTTGCTCTGCATCTTCGAGTTCACCATTGGCATTTGTCTGCTCTTTGCCATCCGCCGACGGGCGATGCTGACGGCCGCGCTGGTGTTCGTGGTGCTGATGACACCGCTGACGCTCTATCTCGCCCTCACCAACCCAATTGCCGACTGCGGCTGCTTCGGCGACGCCATCCACTTCACCAATTGGCAGACGTTCTGGAAAAATGTCGTGCTGCTGGCGATGATTATCCCTGTGTTCATCTACAACCGGCTGCTGTTCCGCCTTATCAATGAGAATGTGCAGTGGATAATCTCCGGCTTTGCGTTTGTGAGCATGCTGTTCTTCATGGCATCGAACCTGCGCCACCTGCCGCTTTACGACTTCCGCCCCTACCGCGTGGGGACGCATCTGGAGACGGCGATGTCGGTGCCCGAGGATGCCCCCCAGCCCCGTTTCGAGACGACGTTTGTGCTCAGCAAGGACGGCGAGGAGCGCGAGTTCACCCTCGACAACTACCCCGACAGCACGTGGACGTTCGTCAACTCGCGCACCGTCATGGTGGACAAGGGCTATGTGCCGCCCATACACGACTTCGCCCTCATCGACGAGGAGGGAGAGGATATCACCAACACCCTTTTCGAGCCGGGGTGGACACTGCTGCTCGTGATGAACGAGCTGACGCACGAGGAGATGCTCGATGTCGTCAACGACCTCTACGACTACGCCGTCATCAACGACATCCCCTTCTACGCCCTCACGTCGGCGACGACAGACGACATCCAGCAATGGATTGACCACACCGGCGCCAGCTATCCCTTCTGTCAGTTGGACGACATCACGCTGAAGACCATCGTGCGCTCCAATCCGGGGCTTGTGGTCATCCACGACGGCGTCATCACCGCCAAATGGAGCCGGCGCGACTTGCCGCGCGAGAACCTTTTCAACGGCGATACGATAGAGGAACAGCCTTGGGCCGTGCAGCAATCTTCGGTGCAGCAGCATCGCAGGCTCCGCATCCTTGTGCTGATGTTCTTCCCCTACCTTTTCGTTGCCCTGCTGGATTTCCTCGTCCGGAGGAGGGGGAAAGAGAGGGGTAACGGTTAGCGGTTAACGGTTAGCGGTTAGAGAAAAGATAATTATTCGTTTAACATATAATATTCAAAAAGACATGAGAAAAAACATTGTTGCAGGAAACTGGAAAATGAACAAGACCCTTCAGGAGGGCATTGAGTTGGCAAAAGAGTTGAACACCGTGCTGGCAGCCGACAAGCCGAAGTGCGATGTCGTCATCTGCACGCCGTTCATCCACCTGGCATCGGTGGTGCCGGTGGTTGACAAAGCCGTCATTGGCGTGGGTGCCGAGAACTGCGCCGACAAGGAGTCGGGCGCTTTCACGGGTGAAGTCAGCGCCGCTATGGTTGCCTCCACAGGTGCCCAGTACGTCATCCTCGGTCACAGCGAGCGTCGTGCCTACTATCACGAGACGCCCGAAATCCTGAAGGAGAAGGTCGGCCTTGCGCTTGCCAACGGCCTTACCCCCATCTTCTGCATCGGCGAGGTGAAGGAAGAGCGTCTTGAGAATCGCCAGAACGAGGTTGTCCGCGCCCAGATTGAGGGCTCGCTCTTCGACCTCACGGCAGAAGAATTCTCGAAGATTGTCTTGGCTTATGAGCCCGTTTGGGCTATCGGCACCGGTCTCACCGCCACGCCCGAGCAGGCACAGGAGATGCACGCTTTCATCCGCAGCGTGCTGGCTGGCAAGTGGGGCAAGGAGGTGGCCGACAACACTTCCATCCTTTACGGCGGCAGCTGCAAGCCCTCCAACGCCAAGGAGCTCTTTGCGAACCCCGACGTCGATGGCGGACTTATCGGCGGCGCTTCCCTCAAAGCTGCTGATTTCAAGGGTATCATCGATGCTTTTGCTTGATTAGAAAAACTTTTTTGTGGACTAAACGTGTATTGTGAATTGAAACGAATCGCTTTATCCCTGCTTCTCCTCGCTGCCACGTTGACGGTGGCAGCGCAGGAGAAGATTACCGACCGCCTGCAGCAACCCATGCCGGGCAAGGGCACTGTCATCATCCATCAGGATAGGGCGCTCTATAACCTCCTTGGCAAAATCACCACCCCCGCCGCCAGCGGCACACGCATCCAGGCGCGCGGTTACCGTGTGCAGATTTATGCCGGAGGGAATACCCGTGCTGCCCGCGAGGCTGCCCTCCGTGCCGCCTCCACCATCCGCTCGTACTTCCCCGACCTCTCCATCTACACCGAGTTCGTCTCGCCCCGCTGGGTGTGCCGCGTGGGCGACTGCCGGACGTACGAGGAGGCTAACAGCCTGCTGCGCGACATCCGTGCCACCGGCACCTTCAAGGAGCTCACCATCCTTCCCAACCAAGTCATAAACATCGAGCTATGACCGAGCCGAACTATGATGAGCAGGTAACTGCGCAGTTGAAGGCCAACACCTCCTCGGTGTTGCGTCTGATTGGTGAGGACCCTGACCGCGAAGGTCTCCTGAAAACCCCTGAGCGTGTGGCCAAGGCGCTGCAGGTGCTCACCCGCGGCTACCGCGAGGACCCTGCCGAGGTGCTGCGTTCGGCCATGTTCCGCGAGGACTACAGCCAGATGGTCATCGTGCGCGACATTGACTTTTATAGCCTTTGCGAGCACCACATGCTGCCCTTCTTCGGCAAGGTGCACGTGGCCTATATCCCCAATGGCTACATCACCGGCCTCAGCAAGATAGCCCGCGTGGTGGACATCTTCAGCCACCGCCTGCAGGTGCAGGAGCGTATGACGCTGCAAATCAAGGAGTGTATCCAGAACACCCTCAGCCCGCTGGGGGTGATGGTGGTTGTGGAGGCAGAGCACATGTGCATGCAGATGCGCGGCGTCGAGAAGCCTCATGCCATCACCACCACCTCCGACTTCACGGGTGCTTTCCGTCAGGCGAAGACCCGTCAGGAGTTCATGAACCTCATTAAAGACTAACACTATTCCTCATTTCTAATTCAATGAAAAAACTCTTCCTCCTCCTCTCTTTGTTGCTCCCGCTGGCGCTGTCGGCTCGCGTGGTGCTGCCCACGTTCTACTCGGACAACATGATTCTCCAGCAGAACTCCCAAGTCACCGTCACGGGTGAGGCAACTGCCAATAGCAACGTTGTTGTCACCCCCTCGTGGCTCTCCTCTCCTGTGCAGGTGAAAGCCGATGCACACGGCAGTTTCACAGCCACTTTCTCCACGCCCGCAGCGGGTGGCCCCTATACGCTCACTTTCGATGACGGCGCCCCCGTCACCTTCCAGAATGTCCTCATCGGTGAGGTGTGGCTCTGCTCCGGACAGTCGAACATGGAGATGCCCATTGCCGGCTGGGGCCGCGTGAAGGACTACGAAAAGGAGATTGCTGCTGCCGACTATCCCGACATCCGCCTTTTCCAGGTGGAGAAGCGCCAGGCGTTCCGTCCTATCGACGGCGTCACGGCGATGGGAGGCGGCTGGCTGCTCTGTGCGCCGGAGAATGTACCTGAATTCTCGGCTTGCGCCTACTTTTTTGCCCGTCGTCTGTGGAAGGAGTTGAAGGTGCCTGTGGGCGTCATCAACAGTTCGTGGGGCGGTACGCCTGCCGAGTCGTGGGTGTCGGCCGAATGGCTTGCCGACGTCCCCGGCTACGAGCAGCAGATGGCCGACCTTGCTGCCGTGGGCTACACCGACAAAGGCGTCCGTGCCCTCTACGACCGCGACCGTGCCGTCTGGGAAGCCGCTGTGGCTACGGCTGACAGGGGCATGGAGATTCTGAACGCCACGGATGCCAACCCCACCTACGTGGAACTGCCGAAGAAGTTCGAGACGTGGCTGGGCAATTTCGACGGCGTCGTCTGGTTCACCCGCACCATCGACGTCCCTGCTGACTGGGCAGGTAACGAACTGACGCTTAATCTTGGCGCCATCGATGACGAGGACATCACCTATTGGAACGGCGTCAATGTGGGTAGCACAGCCAGCTGGTCCGTGAAGCGCTCCTATACCATCCCCGCAGCCCTCGTACATGCCGGCACGAACACCATCACCATCCGTGCCTGCGACAACAGCGGCGACGGTGGCTTTGCCGGGCAGCCCTCCGACATGACTGTAACGCGTGATGCGCAGCACTCGCTCTCCCTTGCAGGCAAGTGGCGCTATGCCGTCAGCATGAACGCTTCTGACCTTCCCCCTGTGCCCGTTACCCCGGGCAGCTCCCACTACCCCTCGAACCTCTACAACGCCATGATTTGGCCTTTCCGCGATTTCCCCATCCAGGGTGTCATCTGGTATCAGGGCTGTTCCAACGTGGGACGTTCGGGGCAATACGAGCCGCTGTTCCAGGCACTCATCCGCAACTGGCGTGAACTCTTCCGTCGGCCCGATATGCCTTTCTACTTCGTGCAGATTGCCAACTATCTGCAGCACCTTGACCTGCAGCCCGAGTCGGGGTGGGCTTCCATTCGTGAAGCGCAGGCTCGCGCCCAGCGTCTGCCTAATGTCGGCATGGCCTGCATCATCGACATCGGCGAAGCCAACGACATCCACCCGAAGAACAAGCAGGAGGTAGGTAGCCGTCTCGCCGCCCTTGCCCTCCATCGCACCTACGGCAAGGTGAAGACGACGTGTAGCGCCCCTGTCTATGAGGGTTACACCATCGAGGGCTCGAACGTCCGCGTCCGTTTCGCTATGCCCTCAGGCAGCGAGCCCTTCCTGGCCGACAAGAATCTCTCGGGTTTCAGCATTCAGGATGCCGACGGTAAGTGGCATGTGGCTCAAGCCCGTACCGATGGTGCCACCGTGGTTGTCAGCTGCCCCGATGTCGCCGCCCCCGTCCATGTGCGTTATGGCTGGGCCGACAACCCCACGTGTACCCTCCGCACACGCAGCGGTTTCCCCGTCGCGCCCTTCCGCACCGACTGGGTTCCTGTGCTGGAATATTAAGTGTTCGTTTTATATTAGGAAAGGGGGCGTAAAACACGTCCCCTTTCTTGGTATGAACACGCTGTTCCTTTCTGGTAGATAAAAATCCTCGCTATTTCAGTCCCCACACGGCGGGGTAGCAGGTGGCTTCGACGGCGTCCTCGATCTTGTCGGGGAGGTTGCAGAAGAAGTCGATGCCTGTGGACCGCTCCAGCTGGTCGATGCTGACGGCGCAGTCGGCAATGGTGCCGGTGGTGGTGGGCTTGTGCTCCACCCAGAAGCCGATGGCCTTGTACGTGCCGCTCTTGCGGCAGAGCAGCGCCATCCAGTAGTGGCGGGGGATGGGCAGCCGTCCGTTGTCCGACAGGCGGTACTCGCCCTCGCGGATGGTGCCGCCCTTGACGACGTAGAGCGTGTCGCAGAACGTGGCCTTGTAGGCCCAAGCGTCGCGCACGGCAATCTCCAGGTCCATCCAGAAGCCCCCGTTGAAGTCGTAGTGCATGGGGCTCATGTTGCTGTAGTAGAACGTCTGTTCGTTGGCGTCGCGCGAATAGACGCGGTCCTCCGAGGCGCAGAGGTGTCCGCGCACGCCTCCGCTGCCCGTGAAGTAGCTGCGGTCGGGGCAGACGCTGGCATCCAGCTTGGGGTCCGCCTGAAAGGGATCGCCGCCCCACGAGGTGCTGTACCAGTTGCTGCGGTACCAGTGCTTCTCGTTCACCACGTCGTACCACTCAAACGCCACCCAGCGGGCGTGGTGCAGTGCCTCGTCGTACTCAAGGCTGTAGGTCACCGTCTCGCGCCCGTTGTAGCGTGTCGTATGGGTGATGAAGGGGTGTGCGCTGTCGAGGCGCGGTATCTCCAGCATGCGCGCATAGGCCGTCGTGGCGGGGTTGGCATTGTCGTTGCGGCGGATGTCCGTGTCATCGGCCGGGCTGTCGTCAGGCGTGCAGCTGACGGCCCACACCAGCGTCGTCAGGCAGACGGCGTGCGTGAGGAGCGACGAGAGCGTGCGGTGACTCATGGCGTGCAGGGGAGGGTGGGGTGAGGGGGAAAAGAAGTAGAGACTCGGCATGCCGCGTCTCTACTACAAAGGATGAACGACGAAGTCTTACTTCTTCTTGAGCGCAGCGTAGCGGCTCTGGAAACGGTCGACGCGTCCGGCGGTGTCGACGAGCTTGCTCTTGCCCGTGTAGAAGGGGTGAGACGTGTTGGAGATTTCCAACTTGACCAGCGGATAAGTCTCGCCTTCGAACTCAATGGTTTCCTTGGTGGCTACGGTGGAGCGGCTCAGGAAGCAATCGCCATTGGACATGTCCTTGAAGACAACGGGGCGATAATTGTCAGGATGAATACCTTTTTTCATATTGTTTTTTAATGAGTTATTATTCGTTCTACTATTGCTGGTAACAATAATGTGTAATGGTTTCTTTTATTTCGGACGGCAAAGGTACAGCTTTTTTTATTATCCGCAAAACGAAATCCCGAAAAAATACACAAAAAACCAGTACCTTCGGCCGTGCTATCGTCGATTTCCGTCGATATCGACTCTTTTTCGACCTTTTTTTGGGGGCATTTCTTCGCCTGTTTTCGCCTGTTTATCGTTCGTTTTTTGCCCGTTTTTCACCTGTTTTTTCCGTTAGCTATCTGTCTTTCATTGTTTTATTGCCCATTTTCGTCTAAGTGCCGTTTTTTTCGCTTAAAAAACGCTATTTTCGCTCTAAAAAATGCCCATTTTACCCCAAAAAACTGTCGATTTTACCCTATTTTTCGCTTTTTTTTGCCTAAATTTTCCGGCGGTTTTTCGCCTTTTTTTTGTTAAATTCCATCGGTAGGGGGTTCTGAGCGTAACCGTAACCTTGTAACCTTTGTAACCTGAACGCGCTTTTTGTTTACACGCTAATTATATATATTATTATATAATTATTATATAATTATATAATAATATATATTTATAATATATATATAATATTATAAATAAACAATCAACTCACATGTTCCAAAACGGGAAAAAGGTTACAAAGGTTACAGGTTACAAGGTTACAAGGTTACGCATTAACATTTGTTAAACGAGCCCCTCAAATAGCCGCACCGCCTTCTCAGGTGTCTCCTGCGCCACCCTTTGCCGTTTTGTACGTCCCCCCTGTTATTTTGTACGCCCCCCTTGTTATGGCGTACGTCGCCCCGAATGGCGGGAGGAAAGGGCCTATTCGCCGTCTTCTTCGTCGTCGTCAAAGGGCGAGTCGTCGAAGAAGAGGGGGACGTCGGCGGTGAAGTCGTCGAGGGTGCGGCGGTCTTTCTTCGTGGGGCGGCCTGTGCCCCGGGCACGGTTCACAAAGCCGCTGATGCGCACGGTGTCGAGGATGTCGTACTGCTCGCGGGGGGTGAGGTTCTCCAGCATCTCGGGCACGAGCTTGGCGCCGACGCGGTTCTCAATGGCCTGCAGCACGCGGAAGGTGTAGGTGACGGGCGGCTTGCGGACGGTGACGGTGTCGCCGTCGTGGACAGTCTTCGAGGGCTTGGCGGTGGTGCCGTTGATGGTGATGCGCCCGTTCTTGCAGGCGTCGGTGGCCAGCGAGCGGGTCTTGTAGAGGCGTACAGCCCACAGCCATTTGTCAATCCGTGCTTCCAATGTTTTTTATTTTAATTGCAAATCGTCAATCACGAATGGTGCTCACCGCCTCGTTTGTTGTACTGGTTCATGGTGATGTCGAGACCGGCGAGGCAGAACGACTTGATGATGTCGATGGCCGTAGGCATCAGGGCATCGATGGCGGTGCGGTCGTCGTCGTCGAACTCGCCAAGCACGAAGTCCACCTGTGCGCCGGGCGGAAAGCCGTTGCCGATGCCCACGCGCAGGCGGGCGTAGTTCTGCGAGCAGAGCACCTGCTCGATGTGCAGCAGCCCGTTGTGCCCGCCGGCACCGCCCTTGCCTCTGAGGCGCAGGGTGCCCACGGGGAGGGAGAGGTCGTCGACGACGACGAGCAGGTGCTCGCCGGCGATGTTCTCCTTGTTCAGCCAGTAGCGGACGGCATTGCCGCTGAGGTTCATGAACGTGGTGGGCTTGAGCAGGACGAGCTGGCAGTTCTTGACTGACGTGTAGGCCACGTAGCCGTAGCGCTTGTCCTCAAAAACAGTATTGGACGCCTCGGCAAAGGCGTCCAATACGTTGTAACCTACGTTGTGACGGGTTTCTTTGTATTCGTCGCCTGGATTGCCCAAACCGACTATCAAGTATTTTGTCATACCGATACCAAGAACCCAGGTTGAACGGTAGGGGGTTATTCAGCGGCAGCTTCCTCGCTCTCCTCGGTGGCGGCACCGGCCTCACGTGAGGAGCGGGTAGTCATGACACCGCAGACGACGGTGCTGGCGGGAGAAACCATCTCGAGGCCTTCGAAGCTGAGGTCGGCCACCTTGATGCTCTTGCCGAGGCCGAGGTTGGTGACGTCGATGACGAGGCGCTCGGGGATGTCGTTGTAGAGAGCCTTCACCTTGATGCGGCGGACAATCTGCTCGAGCTTACCACCGGCCTTGACACCGGCAGCCAGGCCCGTGAGCTGGACGGGAACGGCCATGACGATGGGGTTCGACTCGTTGATCTGGAGGAAGTCCATGTGGAGGACGGTGTCCTTGACGGGATGGAACTGCATCTCCTGGATGATGGCGTTGTAAAGCTTGCCATCGATGGTGAGGTCAATGACGAAGATGTCGGGGGTGTAGATGAGCTTGCGGAGGTCGTCCTTCTTCACCACGAAGGGAAGGGAGACGGGGGCACCGTTCTCGTCTTTCTGAATACCGTACATCACGCAGGGAACGAGGTTCTGCTTGCGCAGTTCGCGTGAACTTTTCTTTCCGACTTCCTTGCGGGAAGTGCCTTGGAGCTGGAATGTTTTCATCTTTTTTTTCCTTTTAAGTGTTACTCTAAATTAAGTGTTTTTGCTTAATTCGCCATCACACGGAATGAGAGCTTTTCGCAAAGTGGCCGCGAAGGTACGGCAAAAATGCGAGATACAAAACAAAAACGGCAGTTTTTTATCGTTTTTCCCCTAAAAATCTATTTTCAGGTCAATGTCATCGACGATTTCCGACGTCATTTCGTCAGAAACGTCGCTGCTGCTGTCGGCCGTCTCCTCGGCGGCAGCGGGCTGCGCTTCGGCAGGGCTTTCAGCCGGGACGTCGCCGGTGTCCTCGTCGGCAGGGAGGGGGGCCGCCTCGCCGTTTTCGTGGATGTAGCGGATGGCGTTGCTCAAGGCATCGATGAATTTGCTGAAGTCCTCCTTGTAGAGGAAGATCTTGTGCTTTTCGAAATTGTACTGCCCCTCTTCCATTTCCCCAATGTAAACTTTCTTGCTTTCCGTGATGGAGAGGAACAACTCGTCGCGTTTGTTCTTTTTCACGTCAAGGTAATAAATGCGTTTTCCAGCCTTGACGGTCTGTGAGAAGTATATTTTCTTCTCAAAGTCGAATGTTGGGTTGTCCTTTTTGTAATCCATAGATCCTCTCTTTAGTGTTGACGCGCCAAATTTCAGCATTTTATGTGTGATACGCAAATCTTTTTAGTCTTTTTAAGGATTGGCCAGGATATCGCCTTGCAGGGCCGTCTCTGCATCTGGTGAAAAAGTTTTGAGGGGATTGTTTGGATGATTGTTGGGAAAAGTGTATTTTTGCAGACGATAAAAATAATCTATAGTATGAAAAAGATTTCCTGTGGGGCTTTATGCCTTGTGGCCTTAGCGGCTCTGACTGCCTTGACGGCATGTACGAAAAAACAGAATGTATTGACTCAGCGCGAAATCGAGGACGGTTGGGAACTGCTCTTCGACGGACAGACGCTCGACAAGTGGAAGAACTACAACGGCACGGAGCTGACGAATGGTTGGCACGTGGTGGACGGCACCATGCAGGCGGCGGGCGACGGCAGCGACGAGAACGGGTACATCGTCACCAAGAAGCAGTACGAGAACTTCATCATCGACTGGGACTGGAAACTGACTCACGGCGGCAACAGCGGTTTGCTCTACCACGTGGTGGAGAATCCCTTCTTCCCCGTGCCCTATGTCACCGGTCCTGAGTATCAGCTTATCGACAACGACGGCTGGGAGGAGGACAATGCCCCCACGAAGCTGGAGCCCTGGCAGCGCCTGGGCGTGGACTACGCCATGTATCTGCCCGACGAGAGCAAGATGAAGGTGAATCCGCAGGGGCAGTGGAACAACTCGCGCATCGTCTTCGACAACGGCCACGTGGAGCATTGGCTCAACGGCGAGAAGATTCTGGAGTTTGAGGCATGGACGAAGGACTGGTTTGCCCGCAAGAACAGCGGCAAGTGGAGCCATGCTCCTGAGTACGGCTTGGCTCACCGCGGCGTCATCTGCCTGCAGGACCACGGCTATCCCGCCTCGTTCCGCAACATCAAGATCAAGGAACTGCCCAAGAAGAACGTGGGCAAGAAGGTCATCCTCTTTAACGGCAAGGACCTCACCGGCTGGGAGGCTTACGGCACCGAGCTGTGGTATGTCAACGAAGAGGGCAACATGGTCTGCGAGAGCGGTCCCGACAAGCAGTATGGCTATCTGGCCACACGCGACTACTACGAGGACTTCGACCTCACGCTGGAGTTCCGGCAGTGGGCTAACGGCAACTCGGGCGTATTCTTCCGCTCGTTCGTCGAGCCGCCCGTGAAGGTGAATGGCTGGCAGTGCGAGGTGGCTCCGAAGGGCTGCGACACTGGTGGCATCTACGAGTCGTACGGACGTGGCTGGCTGGTGCAGATTCCCGATGAAAAGGAAGATATTCTGAAGGAGGGCGACTGGAACACCCTGCGCCTGCGCGTCGAGGGTGACCATGTGCAGACATGGCTCAACGGAAAGCCCATGATTGACATCACTGACGAGAAGATTGGCCGTGCCACGGGGCGCATTGCCTTGCAGATTCACGACGGCGGCGGCATCAAGGTGGAGTGGAAGAACATGGTGCTGACAAGACTCTGATTCAGTTCATAGTGCATAGTTAAGAGTTCATAGTTCAAAACATCATATCAATATGAAACGAAGAGATTTTCTCAAGACAATGGGGGCAGCATCGCTGTTCACCATTGTCCCAAGCCGTGTGCTGGGTGGCCCCAAGCATGTGGCACCGAGCGATCAGCTCACCAAGGGTATCATCGGCGTCGGAGGCATCGGACGCAGCAGTTATCACTTCACCAGCGACGAGCGCTGCCGGCTGGTTGCCGTCTGCGATGTGGACAAGAAACACCTGCAGCAGGCACTTGATATGGCCAAGCAGCGTTTCAACGCCGACTTGACCTCGTATCATGACTTCCGCGACCTCATCCACGACCCCAACGTCGATGTCGTCCACATTGCTACACCTCCGCACTGGCACGCGCTGATGAGCGTTGAGGCTGCCAAGGCCGGCAAGGATATCTGGTGCGAGAAGCCCATGACCCGCACCATCGGCGAGGGCAAGCGCGTGATGGAGGCTGTGAAGCAGAACAACCGCATCTTCCGCCTCAACACCTGGTTCCGCTTCACCGACACCTTCTATGGCCTCGGCACCACCGTCGAGCCGCTGAAGAAACTTGTGGACAGCGGCATGCTGGGTTGGCCCTTGAAGGTCACCGTCAGCGGCGCCACCGGCTTTACATGGAAATTCTTCTGGGTGGGCAAGGAAAACCTGCAGCCCGAACCCGTGCCTGCTGAGCTCGACTACGACATGTGGCTCGGCCCGGCTCCCTTCAAACCCTATAACGTTCACCGCACGCACCAGACCTTCCGCGGCTACTGGGACTACGACGGTGGCGGCCTGGGCGACATGGGTCAGCACTACCTCGACCCCGTGCAGTATATCCTCGGCAAGGACAACACCTCGCCCATCAAGGTGGAGGTCGATGCCCCGCAGCAGCACCCCGACGCCATCGGCATCTGGCGCAAGATTACCTACACCTACGAGGACGGCTGCCAGATTATCCTCGAGGGCGAGGGCTTCGAGAGCGGCGACAACGTGCCCTACATCGAAGGCCCGAAGGGCAAGGTTTATAAAGGCTTCCAGTGCACCATCCCCGACGTGATGAACAAGCTGGCCGAGCTGCCCGACCCCGCTCCGCAGAACACCGACTTCATCAACTGTATCAAGACGCGTCAGAAGTTCGCCCTCAACGAGGTGAACGGATTCCGCAGTGCCACCATCGTTAACATGGCTGTCTGCGCCCTGCGCCTGAACCGCACACTCCGTTTCGACCCCGAAAAGCTGCAGTTCATTGGCGACGATGCCGCAAATGCCCTTATCGACCAGCCCATGCGCTCGCCTTGGAGACTTTGAAGCAGTTCATAGTTAAGAGTTCATAGTTCAAAGTTCATAGTTAATCGTTAAGAATCAAAATTATGAAAAAGATACAATCCCTGCTAATTGCGCTGCTAATTGCGCTGATTCTGCCTGTACTCTCTGCAAATGCTCAGGGCACCGATGCCCGCCGCCGCACGACGACCACCATCATTGCCGACGGTCTGGCTCAGCTCCCTGCCAAGGATGTCACGGTGTTCAACACGGTGATGAACGAAATTGCCTCCACGGGTGCTACTGGTGTGCAGAGCCTGGCTAACATGCTCGTCCCTGCTACCGAGGGCCAGAACGCCACGGTGGAATACGCTTTGTCTGGCCTTGCTGCCTACGTTACCGACAAGAGCCATGCCGGTTTGCGTAAGAATGTGCGCGAGGGTCTGAAAGCGTCGCTTGCTACCTGTACCGACAAAACCAACAAGGCGTTCCTCCTCTCCCTGCTGCAGCAGTGTGGCACGGCCGAGGACGCCCCCGTATTCGTCTCTTGCCTGAAGGACGATTACCTGAAGGACTTCGCCATGCGCGCCCTCATCGGTGTGGATGGCACGGACGATGTGCTGCTGAAGCTGGTGTCCGAGGGCGAGAACCGCACGGCGCTGGCTTATGCCGTTGAGAAAAAGCAGCTTGCCGCTGCCGAGCCGTTCCTCCTGTTGTGGCTGAATGATGCCGATGCTTCGCAGAAAGCCGCCATCAACAGCGCTTTGGCTGCAATAGGAACAAAGGCTTCTCTGCCCGTGCTGGCCAAGGCCGCCAAGGAGGTTGGCTATGCTGGCGAGGCTACGAATGCCTACGAGTCGTATATGAATCTTCTGAAGCGCCTTGCTGCCGACCCCGCCACGTCGAAGTTGGCTGTGAAGCAGGCAAAGTCGCTTTGGAAGAACAAGAATGTGGCTGCCAACGTTCACGGCGCCGCTTTCGAGACGCTGGTGAAGGCGCTGGGCAAGGATGCCCTACCTTATTTATATAAGGACCTCAAAAACCCCGACATCGAGGTGCGCAATGCTGCGCTGCTCAACATCTGCCCGCTGGCCGACGATGCCGTCAGTGCCGAGATTGCCAAGCAGGCTGAGAAAGCTGGTCCCTATGCTGTGACCGATGTGCTCAACTGGTTCGGTGCTCGCAAGCAGACCAGCGAAGAAAGCTGGGTGGCTTCTCATGTGGTAGGGGAGCAGACCGATGTCGTTCGTCAGGCTGCCATCTACGCAGCCGGCATCATTGGTGGTGAAGAGTCGCTGAGTGCGCTCGTTTCCATGCTCGGTACCCGTTTCAATGACGATGCAACGGCATCACTTACTCGTTTCAATGGCAAGGCCGACGACGCCCTCTGCGCTACTTTGCAGGGTGGTGCTGAGGTGCAGGCTGCGGTGCTGCCGCTGATAGGAAAGCGCCGTATCGCTGCTGCTAAAGAGAAGGTGTTTGAACTGCTTGGCTCCGATAATGCGGATGTCAGCAATGCTGCCTATGCAGCCCTTAGCGGTGTGGTTCGCCCTGAGGATTTCACTCGTCTTGCTGACTTGGCCGAGAAGGCAAAGGGCGACAAGCGCACGGTGCTCCAGAACGCCATGAAGAGCGCATTGGCAGCCGTTCCCGCTGCGGAGCAATACAAGAGCGTTTCCGAGCGTCTCTCCAAGACTGCCGACAAGACCCTCTACTATCCGCTGCTGGCGCAGGTGGGCACCCGCGAAGCCATCGATGCCCTCATGGACGGTTACAAGAACGGCAATGCCGATGCCGCCTTCGCTGCGCTGCTGAAGGTGAACAACTCCAACGTTGTGGACCGTCTGTTTGAGATTGCAGACAAGAAGCCTGGGACATACGGATTACGCACCGATGCCGCCCTGGATCGTGCCCTCCCGCTCATCAACGCGGCTAACTTCACCTCCATCCGCAAGTTCCGTTACTTCAGCGACGCCATTGCCCTCAACCCCTCCAGCTCCGTCCGCAACAAGTTCATCGAGGCGCTGGGTAACGTGCCCATGCCGTCGGCCCTTGACCTCGCCGCAAAATACCTCGATAATGCTGAGAGCAACGTCGCAGCCGCTACAGCTGTCAAGACCATTGTGGCAAAGAGTGCCGAACCTATGGGTGGCGACGAGGTGAAAGCCGCGCTTGTCAAGGCACAGGATGTCTTCCGCTCAAAGATGGCTTCCGACCCCGATGCCGGCTATGCTGTCGATGAAATCAAGGGCATGATAGAGAAACTTCCTGCTGCTGGCACCTCGCTCATCAGCGAGCTCACCCCCGAGGAGAAGAAGGAGGGCTTTGTCATGCTGTTCGACGGTACGAACATGGACAACTGGCAGGGCAACCTCGACAACTATACCCTTATCGATGGTACCATCTATGTGGATGCCGCCTACGGCAGTGGAGGCAACCTCTACACGAAGAAGAAGTACAGCGACTTCATCTATCGCTTCGAGTTCCAGTTCATGGTGTTAGGTGTTAACAACGGCGTTGGCATCCGCACCCCGATGGACGTCGATGCTGCCTACGAGGGCATGGAGATTCAGATTCTCGACCACGATGCTCCCTATTACCGCGACTTGCGCGAGTATCAGCAACACGGCTCCGTCTATGGCATCATCCCCGCCAAGCGAGTCAAGTTCCCCGAGCTCGGCACATGGAACACCGAGGAGATTCGCGCCGTGGGCGACCATATCACGGTCACCGTCAACGGTGAGGTCATCCTCGACGGCAACATCCGCGAAGCCTGCAAAGGCCACAACGTCAGCGCCGACGGCGGTGCCAACGAATACACCGTTGACCACCAGAACCACCCGGGCCTCTTCAACAAGGACGGCTACATCAGCTTCTGCGGTCACGGCACCGGCATCAAGTTCCGCAACATCCGCATCAAGGACCTCTCCAAGGGCAAAGGCAAGCGCCGTTAATGATAACGGTATAATAACAGACGCAGGCCGCAAAGCATTTTGCGGCCTGCGTCATTTTATAATCTAATGAAGCTAGCGCTTATCAACGATGGTGGCACTGGGGTAGTCAGCGGCGTTGAAGGTAACCTGGCGCTCGTTGACACCAAAGACGAAGTCGTGCATGGTCAGCGTCATGCCTGACATCTTAGTGCTAAGGCTGAGGGGGAGGTAACTGGCTTTTGAGACGATGATGGTTATCTTTTTAGGGGCGTCCTTTTCTTTGTTCGACTTTGATTTCTTGCAGAGAAGTTCCCATGTCTTGCCGGTCTCCTTGTCGATGGAGATATCGTAACCCTCGCTGAGACCATCGAACATCTCCATATCGCCTTCTGATTCGGCATTGGTTTTTGGCTTGGCTTTCTTGATTTCCACTTCGTTCTTCTTGGAGTTGTAGGTCCATTCGTTTTCGTTATCCATCCAGACGATGACCTCCATGCCCATGGTATTGGTTACAATGCGCATTTTGTCGCCTAGCGTGTAGGATTTGGTCGAAATAGTTCCGGCAACGGGTACCTTGATGTCGGTAATCATGCATATGCCGTCATTCTTGTGCTTGTCTAGTTCCTGTTCCATGCGGGAGATGATTTCTTCAGCTGTTTGGGCGAAAGCTGCGGCGGCTACGACAAGGGCAGCGACAAGGGTGAAAATCTTTTTCATTGTAAACACTGTTATTTTCTAATGTTTTAATTCTTCACGTATTCCAGCAGATTGTTAAGAACTGTCTTGCTGACGGGGAAAGCAGTTCCGTGGCGGATGCCGCGAGGGAAGGTGGCGAGGCTATCCACGGACTGCCAGGTGTGGCCGTTGTCGAGGCTGCGGCTGACGCCGTAGTGGTGGTTCATGTAGCAGTCGTAATAGACGTAGAGGGTGTCGTGGACGAACAGCGGTGCGGGACCTTCGGCCCAGAATTTTCCGTGGATGGGGGCGCTGACAGGGTTCCATGTGCCTTCGCCCAGCGTGGAGGTGAAGCGGTTGCCGTCCATTCGGCGTGAGATGCGGATGTTCTTTTCTGGCGGGTTGGGATTCTCGTTCTTTACCGTCATGATGAGACTACCGTCGATGGGGCTGCGGACGATGGCAGCGTCAATGGCGCTGAATGACTGGTCGAAGAAGAGGAAGGTGGGGGAGAACTCGCGAAAATCGCGGGTGGTAACGGCATAGATGCGGTGGTTGAGGCCACGCTCATTCTCGCTCTCGGCCACCTCGCTGTGTCGCCCGGGGATGGTGGTAGCCCAAAAGATGTAGAACAGGCCGGAAGGCTCGTCGTAGTAGAGCTCAGGGGCCCAGCTGTTGCGGGCATCGGACTCGTGCATCATCACAGGGATGGCCTGCTGCTCGCTCCAGTGAATAAGGTCGGTGGAGGAGGCATAGCCGATGATGCGGTCCCACCACGACGACGTCCATACCATGTGGAACGTTCCGTCAGGGCCCTGACAGATGGAGGGGTCGCGCATCAGACGGTCGTTGCCGATGACGGGGGCGAGGAACGATGTGCCGTCAGGCTTCTCAAGGGCAGTCCAGGTGAGGCCGTCGTAGCTATATGCCAGACGAAGGCCCGAGTTCTGGTCGGTGAAATACGAGAAGAGGTAGGCCGTATCGTCAGCGGTCTTCGTCTGGTTGCACGCGAGCAGCGCCACCCCGCAGAACAGGGCACAGACGAGGGTAAGAAGAGGATGTTTCATAACAAAAAACTCATTTTTCGTGCACAAAGGTAGTGAAAAATGAAGAATGAAGAATGAAAAATGAAAAATAAAACCGTATCTTTGCCGGAAAAATAAGGAAAATAAAAACAGAAGACTATGGAACTCACATGGAGATGGTTCGGAAAGAAGGACAAGATTACGCTGCCGATGCTGCGACAGATAGGTGTGGAGGGTATTGTGACGGCGTTGCACGATGTGCCGCTGGGCGAGGTGTGGACGCGTGAGGCCATACGCGACTTGCGGGAGTACATCGAGTCGAACGGCCTGCGCTGGAGCGTCGTGGAGAGCCTGCCCGTTACCGAGACCATCAAGTACGGAGGCCCTGACCGCGACAAGCAGATTGACGTCTATCGTGAGAGCCTGCGCAACCTCGCTGCCGAGGGCATCACCACCGTCTGCTATAACTTCATGCCCGTGCTCGACTGGGCACGCACCGACCTCTACCATCCCAACGCTGACGGCACGTCGAATCTCTTCTTCTCCTATGCCGAATTTGCCTACTTCGACATCTATATCCTGCGCCGTGCTGGAGCCCGTGAGGAGTGGGCGGCATTCCATCTCTTCCCAGGGCGCGACGTGCTGGCGGAGGTGGAGGAGCTGCGCCGCACGATGACACCCGAGGGGGAGCATAGGCTGGTGGACAACATCATCGTGAAGACACAGGGCTTCGTCAGCGGCAACATCCGCGAGGACGACGAACACCCCCTCGAAATCTTCCGCAGCCTGCTGGCTCGCTACGACGGCATAGGGCGCGACGAGTTGCGCGAGAATATGCGTTACTTCCTTGCTGCCGTCATCCCCGTCTGCGAGGAGTGCGGCATTAACCTCTGCGTGCACCCCGACGACCCCCCTATTCCTGTTCTCGGCTTGCCACGTATTGTCCGTACCGATGACGATATTGACTGGTTCCTGCATGCTGTCGATAGCCCCCGCAACGGCCTTACCTTCTGTGCCGGAAGCCTCTCGGCAGGGCTGCATAACGATGTCACGGCACTGGCGCGCAAGTATGCTTCGCGCACCCATTTCGTCCATCTGCGCTCGTGCCATGTGTTCCCCAACGGCGATTTCACCGAAGCCTCGCACCTCGGAGGACGTGCCGACCTCGTTGAGCTATGCCGAATATTCGAGAGCACAAATCCTAATCTTCCCATGCGTGTCGACCATGGTAAGACGATGCTCGGCGACGAGACCCGTGGCTACAACGCTGGCTACTCTTTCCTTGGCCGTATGTTTGCCTTAGCGCAGGTGCAGGGGGTGCTCGCGGTTGTTAAAAGACCCACCCCCAACCCCCTCCCGTGAGGGAGGGGAACTGGCAAGCGGTGAAAAAACCAGGAATAATCCTTGTGCAAATATGAATGAAGAGTTGAAATGGGCCGCGTCTGATCGTTATCTAATTTTGAAGGAATATGCTCGTCAAAATCGACTGAATCCAACTGATGCTGAATTAATCCTATGGAGAGAATTGAGAGAAAAAACGCTAGGAACAAAGTTCTTTCGTCAATATGTTATAGCAGATTATATCGTTGATTTCGTATCATTACAACATAGAATAATAATAGAGGTGGATGGAGCCTATCATTTGGAAACCAAGTCGCACGAAAATGACGTTATTCGATCAGAGCGATTGGAATCTTTGGGCTTTCAAATCCTTCGTTTTACTAATGATGAGATATTCAATAAACTTGAACAAGTATTAACCACTATAAAAAACACTTATATGAATTCTAATACTGCAACTGTGCGCCAGCCTCTCCCCGCCCTTACGGGAGGGGTTGGGGGTGGGTCTTTATTTGACATCTCCGACAACGTCGTTGTCATTACGGGAGGTACAGGCGTGCTGGGACGCGCTATTGCCAAATACCTTGCTGCCGAGGGTGCCAAGGTGGTTATCCTGGGCCGTAAGGCTGAAGTAGGCGAGGCTATCGTCAGCGACATCCACGCGGCAGGGGGCGAGGCCCTGTTCCTCACTACCGATGTCCTCGATGCGGCCCGTGTGCAGCAGAACTGCGATGAGGTTATGGCGCGCTATGGCCGTGTTGATGCCCTGCTGAATGCCGCAGGCGGCAATATGCCCGGTGCTACCATCAGCCCCGATGGCACCTTCTTCGACTTGGACCCTGCGCAGTTCCGTACCGTCCTCGACCTGAACCTCACGGGCACCGTCATCCCCACGCAGGTGTTCCTCCGTCCGATGGCTGACGTGGGCCGTGGATCCATCGTCAACTTCTCGTCGATGGCTGCCTTCCGTCCCATGACGCGCGTCTGCGGCTATGCCGCAGCCAAGGCGGGCATCTCCAACTTCACCGCCTATATGGCTACGGAGTGTGCCCGCAAGTTTGGCGAAGGCATCCGCGTCAACGCCATTGCTCCGGGCTTCTTCCTCACGGAGCAAAACCGCACCCTCCTCACCAACCCCGACGGCTCCTACACCCAGCGCGGCCTCGACGTCATTCGTCAGACCCCCTTCGGCCGTATGGGACAGCCCGAGGAACTCTGCGGCACTATCCACTACCTCATTGCTCCTGCCTCGCGCTTCGTCACGGGCACCGTCGCCGTCGTCGATGGCGGCTTCAATGCCTTTGCCATGTAGTTTGGGCTGATAGCCTCAAACCCTTGACCGATAAGCCCGCATCTTCTCGGCGAAGAGATCGCCGTTGGAGGGTGGGGTATAGGTGATGGCGTTCGCCCCTGCCGCTATGGTGGCGCGGATGCTATCGTCCGTAGGGCCACCTGTGGCGATGATGGGGATATCGGGATGCCGGCTTCGGATGTCAGCTACTACGGCAGGGGTGTCGGCTGCCACGGCTACGTTCAGGATGTCTGCTCCTGCACGGATGCGCTCAGCCACGTCCTGCCGTCCGCTGGCAATGGTGGCGATGACGGGGATATCGACAGTCGCCTTGATACGGGCGATGACGTCGGGGGCGATGGGAGCGTTTACCACCACGCCGTAGGCTCCCAGATGCTCAGCCTCCACCGCCAGCAGCACCGAGCGGCTGCCCGACGTCACACCGCCGCCCACGCCGACGAACACGGGCACGTCGGCAATCTCAATAATCGCCTTGGCAATCTGCGACTGAGGCGTAAAGGGATAGACGGCGATGACAGCATCGGTGTTGACGTTCTTGATGATAGCCACGTCCGTGGAGAACACCAGCGACTTGATGCGCTTGCCGAAGATGAGGATGCCGCTGCACGAGTAGATGCATTTCGGGACGTTCAGGAAGTGGCTGCGCAGCGTGCCGTTGTAGGAAGGAATGCGTTTCATAATAATCGGGAATTAGAAATTAGGAATTAATAGTTTTGGATCAGGAACAAATATAGGGGGTTGAAGCGAGACGTCCAAAAGAAAAAACAAACATTATCTTTTTTGAAGAAAAGTTAAGGATTTTATTATCATTTTTCATTTTTCATTCTTCATCCTTCATTTTTTCACTATCTTTGCCCCAAAAAGCGACAATATGAAAAACAACAACCTGACAGTGCGTGCAGCCGCGGGGCTGCTCCTCCTTCTGCTGACTGCCGCTCAGCCGCTGACGGCGGTAGCGCAGCGCGGATTCACCGTGCGGAAGAACGTCCCTACCGACTCCATCCGGCTCAGCGACCCTGCCGTGCTGGCCGACCGGCAGACCAAGATGTACTACATGACGGGCACAGGCGGCATGATGTGGCGCAGCGCCGACCTGAAGCTTTGGGAAGGGCCTTTCTGGGTGACCGAGTTTGCCGAAGACTCGTGGATGGGGCCTCGTCCGATGATTTGGGCGGCCGAGCTCCATCGGGCCGGCGACGACTGGTACTACTACTTTGCCACTTTCACCAATCAGGCCGTGAAGATCGACACCGTGCGTGGCAACGTCATTGAGCGCCGTGCCTCGCAAGTGCTGCGGGCCGACAACCCTATGGGGCCCTACCGTGCCTTTGGCGACCCTGCCTACCTGCCGGCCGACCGTCCCACGCTCGACGGCACCTTTTGGCGCGATACCGATGGCAAGCCCTACATGGTGTTCTGCGGCGAGTGGCTGCAGAACTGGAACGGCACCGTGGAGAAGATTGAACTGAAGCCCGACCTCAGTGGCACCGTAGGTGAACCGCGGGTGCTCTTCCGTGCCAGCGACTCCCCCTGGAGCCGCGAGTGCGACAGCGAGGGACGCATCACCTGGAATAAGGTCACCGACGGTCCCTGGCTCTTCCGTACCGCTACCGGCCGCCTTGGCATGCTCTGGACGTCGTGGGTTTACGACGTCTATACCCAGGGCGTGGCCTACAGCGAGAGCGGCACCCTCGATGGCCCGTGGGTGCAGGAACCCGAGCCCATCACGCCGCCCACCTACGGCCACAGCATGCTCTTCCAGCGCTTCGACGGCCAGTGGATGATGTCCGTCCACAGCCACAACAAGGATGCCCGCGGCCGCACCGTCCGCATCCCCCATTTCTTCGAGGTGGACCTGAGCGGCGATCGCCTGGTCGTCCACGTCCCGACTGACGATGCCAAAGACAAATAAGTATAACGACGAATACAACCGAACGAGATGACACGCGAGATTTATCTGGCTGCGGGGTGCTTCTGGGGCGCCGAGCATTATCTGAAGAAGATACGGGGAGTGACGATGACCGAGGTGGGCTTTGCCAACGGGCGCACCGAGAACCCCACGTACAAGGAAGTATATACCGACACCACGGGCTATGCCGAGTGTGTGCGCGTGCAGTACGACGATGCGCGGCTGCCGCTGGCGTTCCTGCTGCGCCTCTACCTCCGCGCCATCGACCCCACCAGTCTCAACCGTCAGGGTGAGGACGAGGGCACGCGCTACCGCACGGGCATCTACTACACCGATGCTGCCGACGAGCCTGTGGCCCGTGCCGTGCTCGACGAGACACAGCGCGCTTACGACGCCCCCCTCTGCGTCGAGCTGCTCCCACTCACGGGCTTCTATCCTGCCGACGAGTACCATCAGGACTACCTCGACAAGAACCCCACCGGCTACTGCCACCTGCCGCGCGAGCTGTTTGCCTTTGCCGAGCAGGCCAATAGTTTATCCTCCGACCTCTGCCATGCCACCTACGGCGAGGTGAAGGACACCGTCTACGACGTGGCCGTGCTGCCGTGGGGCGCCACCGAGCCCCACGGAGGCCATCTTCCCTACCTGACGGACTGCATCCTCAGTCACGACGTGGCCGTCGATGCCGCACGGCTGGCGTGGGAGCGGGCAGGGGTGCGGACCATGGTGCTGCCGCCCGTCATGCTCGGGGCGCAGAACCCCGGACAGCGCGACCTCCCCTTCTGCCTCCACTTCCGCCAGCAGACCCAGCAGGCCGTGCTCACGGACATCGTGGCGAACCTCCACCATCAGGGGCTGCGCCGTCTGCTCATCGTCAACGGCCATGGCGGTAACGGCTTCAAGGGCTTCGTGCGCGACCTGGCAGCCGACTACCCCGACATGCTCATCCTCGTCTCCAACTGGTATGCCGTGCTGCCCGCCAAGGACTACTTCGACCACCCGGGCGACCATGCCGACGAGCTTGAGACCTCCGCCATGCTCCACTACCACCCCGACCTGGTGCGGATGGACCTGGCCGGCGAAGGCCGTTCCCATGCCTTCCGTCCCACAGGCTTGCGCGACGGCACCGCATGGCTGCCCCGTCATTGGAACCTCGCCTCCGACGACACCGGCATCGGCGACCCCCGTGCCGCCACCGCCGAGAAGGGCCGCCGCCATACCCGCGCCGTAGCCGAGCGCTATGCCACCCTGCTCGAAGACCTGTCCCGCATCACCTCCCCTGAAGAACTCTATGAGAAGGACTGCTAATCGACTGTCGCTTATTCTTCTGCTGACCTTGCTCGCGGCATCTATCCCGTCGAGGGTGTCGGCCGAAGATGCTTGGCTGTGGCCTATTGCCGGGCTGCAGGCAGGCGAGGGCGTCATCGCCAAGCCTGGCGACCGGATAGGCCGCGAGCGCATCAGGGGTAGCCTCTTCATTGCCGCCCCCGAAGGGACGCCCGTAGTCTGCCCTGCCGATGCGCTGGTCAAAAGCAGTCTGCTCGGCTATCGCAAGTCGCTTCACTTCTCAAACGCCTGGGGGTTCGACAAACCCTTCGACGAGGCGGTGGCCGATGCTGCGGCCGAAGAGAAAAAAAGGATGATTGACCCCCGCTATATCTGTGCAGATATATTACTTGCCGTCGATTCACGCGAAATCTTTATCGGTGGTCTGCGCTGCGACACGGCCTTTGCGCCCGGCACGATGCTCCACCGCGGCGACACGCTCGGCACCGTCGCCTATGCCTACCACCGCCTCGCACAGCCCTGCATCGTTTTCTCTTCCAGCTGGTACAGCCATTCCTACGACCCCATGACGCCCTTTGGCATCGAGTCCACCTTTGTCCGTCCCCATATCTGGCGCACGGGCGAGCGCCGTGCCGCCATTATCGGGGTTGCGGTGCTGGCGGCGCTCGTCATCTGGCTCGTGTTCCATATTATATATAAGGTAAAGGACCGCCGTCGCCGCGCATACTTCCAGGCGCTCATGGAAGCCTGTCCGTCGGACCAGTCACTCCAGCACCCGAGGCCAGCCCCTATTGAAGCGGAAGACTCTGGCGCCCAACCTTTCCGCCAGCGAATAGAGGTGGCAAAACAGGCTTTCGACGCCACGCCCTCAGCACTG
The DNA here is from genome assembly GCA_016291905.1 of Bacteroidaceae bacterium. Classification (GTDB taxonomy): domain Bacteria; phylum Bacteroidota; class Bacteroidia; order Bacteroidales; family Bacteroidaceae; genus UBA1189. The sequence goes on along the minus strand of JAEEZS010000072.1, from coordinate 112,790 downwards.
GTGCTGATGGCGGCGGCGACCGACAAGGAGCGGACGCTGACTGCCGACGAGCGGAAAGGCCTGTTGGACGATGTAAGCAGCACCTTTGCGGACATCATGATTGACGTCAAGCGGTCGTCGCTGAAGGTCAACACCCAAGACCTGCTGCTCTGCATGCTCTCCGTCATACACGTACCCACAGCTGTCATGGCCGACTGCCTCAACGTCGGCGAATCGACTATACGCACTCGTAAGACGCGATTGAAAAACAAAATGCCGGACGAATTGTTCGCTATGTTTTTCAGTGCATTATAAAATGTAGCGTTTTTGTAGCGCTTTTTTTAGGGCGGGAACGACTTCCCGCCCTTACCTTTGTAGCCGATTTGTATTAACCTCAAACGACAGCATTATGAAAAAAGGAATCATCATCATCCTTGCCCTCGCCGCCATACACAGCGGCGCATGGGCGCAGCAGAAACAAAGTGGCGCACGCGCCAACGCAAGTCACGGTACCGTCTGCCAGCGTAAAGTCATCGACACCGCCGACCTCCGCATCAAGTATGCCTGGGGCGCCGAGGACATCGCCAATCCCGACACCTACCTCGACCTCGGCCAGCTACAGATAGGCAAGCGGTGCGACAAGTACAGCAGCTCCTTCGTCGAGCAGGCCAACGACCAGCGCATTGCGTGGGCCAAGGAACACCCTAACGCCCAGGGCGTCCCCAACGGCGAACGATGGATGGGAGGACGGAAGCCAGGCATCTGGAGCGAATACCAGTACTCGGACCTCTTTTTCTATGGTGATACGCTGAACGAGTGGGCAATGATGCCGATGGGCCAGGAGTGGCCGCAGCGCTACACCGAGAAGATGACCCCCATTGCCTGGACGCTCGGCACGGACACGGCCTCTATCCTCGGCCACCCCTGCCAGCAGGCCACCTGCCATTGGCGTGGACGCGACTACGAGGCGTGGTTCGCCACCGACATCCCCATCCGTCGCGGGCCATGGAAGTTCGGCGGACTGCCGGGGCTGATTATGAAGATTTACGACAAGGACCGCCTCTACGTCTTCGAGGCCGTAGCCATCGAGAAAGGCACATTTCCCATTTACCAGTATCCCAAGGACGAGTTCCAGAAATCCACCCGCAAACGGACGTACCAACTGCAAGTAGCCTACAACCGCAATTACCTGAAAACAGCAGGCATCCGCGAGTGGGACCCTGTCACCAATACCGCCGGCGACCTAAAGTCCTCGCCGCACGACTACGACCCCATGGAATTGGAATGAAGGCACTTGGCAATTAAGAATTAGAAATTAGAAATTAGAAATTAATAGTTTAGAAAGAAATGAAAGCTAAAGCAACCATCCGCCGTTTTCTGTGGCGCCACTTTCCCTGTGTCCACGCTGTGCTTTTTGGCAATCATATAAACAACGAAGAGGCAGGAGAACTGGTGAAACTAATCAACACTAATCAAGGAAGCAAAATGAAAGGCCATGCCGTTATTCTCTTCGTTGCCCTCGCCGCCGTATGCAGCGGGGTGTGGGCACAACGGAAACAAGGCTATGCCTGCATCCCCATCAGTCGGAACCAAGGCAAGGGCACCATCGTCGACAACACGAGGCTGCGCATTTGGTATGCCCTAAACGCCGACAGCATCGGCGACACGGACACCTACATCGACCTGCAGCGACTCGACGTGGGCGACAGTATCTCGAAATACTACAGTTGGTTCATCTCCAACAACGACTCGCTGAAGGAGGATTGGAAAAAGAAGAATCCGGGCGCGCAAACAATTCCGTGGTGGGTGGGGCCGGGAGGCAAGAAGAAAGACAACTGGCTTCCCTACGAATATGCAGACATCTACATCTCCCGCGGCACGCTGACGGAGTACGCTTGCATGCCCCACGGGCTGGGGCGCTACAACGGCTGGTACTCCGAGCCATACCCGCAACAACAGTGGACGATGGAGAGCCGCTTCCAGACCATCCTCGGCTACGACTGCCAGCAGGCCACCTGCCACTGGCGCGGGCGCGACTACGTAGTGTGGTTCACCCCCGCCATCCCTGTCCGCATGGGGCCGTGGAAACTGGGGGGCCTGCCTGGTCTCATTTTGAAGGCACAGGACGCCGACAGCCTATACACCTTCGAGGCTGTGAAGATTGAGAAATCCCACCAGCCCATCGTGCGGTACGCCTACGACGGCTACACGAAGATGTCGCGAAACGAGCTGCAGAAGCACCAGCAGGCATTCGCCGAAAACTGGTTCAAGGCCGTCGGCTACCAAAAAGCTCACGTGGATGCCTCCGGAAACGTGGTACCAGACGAACCCCTCTCCATCCACACCGACTTCCATCCGCTGGAGATAGAATGACAGTTTAATGAAAAGACAATGAAATGAGGAAAAAAGTGTTTATGAGAAAGTGCGCGTTCATGTTTCTTTTCTTCGCCATTGTGCACGGCATGGCCGGGGCGCAGACGGTGATACAGGGTACGGTGACGGACGCGCAGGGCAAGGCGGTGGATGCCTACGTCACCGTGGCGCCCAAGGGTGTGCAGGGTATCATCGGCTTTGCCGACACCGATGAAAAAGGTCACTACCGCGTAGAGTTCCGCACGGACGCCGACTCGGTGACAGTGACGGCGGCGGGTCTCGCCATCGGCCAGCAGGTCCGCGTGGTGGCCAACCGCTCGCAGACGCTCAGCTTCTCCGTCCGCCAGCAGGACATCGAGCTGAAGGAGGTCACAGTACTGCCGGACAAAATCCGTGAGCACGGCGACACGCTCTCGTACAACGTTGGCTCGTACACCCAGCAGGGCGACCGCGTCATCGGCGACGTGTTGAAGCGCATGCCTGGCATTGAGGTATCGGAAAGCGGCGCCATCAAGTTCAACGGCAAAAGCATCAAGAACTTCTACGTAGAGGACATGGACCTCCTGCAAGGGCGCTACGGATTGGCCACGAACAACATCAACGCCGCCGACGTCACCACCGTGCAGGTGCTGCAAAACCATCAGCCCATCAAGGCTCTGCAAGGTAAGGAACTCTCCGACGACGTGGCCATCAACCTCAAGCTGAAGGACTCCGCCAAGGGCACCGTTGCCATCAACACCATGCTGGGCGGCGGCGTACAGCAGCCAGGAGGTGCCATCGGCAGCAATCCCCTCTGGACAGCCGAGGCCGTGGGCATGTACTTCTCGAAGCAGCGGCAGAACATGTCGCTCTACAAGGGTAATAACACGGGCGACGACGTCAGCCGCGAGCTCACGCAGCACTATTCGTCCATCAACAGCGTTGGGCTCTATCCCTTCTGTCCCACGGGTACCGTCATGCCCCCCACGTCGGGGCTGCCGCAGAAGCGGACGTTCGACAACCGCAGCCACATTGCCACCGTGAACCACTTGGAAAAGGCGGGCAAAGACACAGAGGTGACGATGAATGTCGCCTACTATCACGACCTTGTGCGCCGCGAGGGCACGACGACGAGTGACCGTTTCATCAGCGATGGCCTGCGCCTGCTGACCTCCGAGACGCTGGCCAGCCAGACTACGACGAACAACCTGAACGTGCAGGGACGCTACTTCTACAACGCCGAGAGCGGCTTCATGACCGACGTGCTGAAATTCGACGCCGGCTGGAACAGCGACGACGTGGAAGGGTTGCTATCAACAAAGCGCACAGGCATACAGCCGCTCCGCTACGGCGACGAACGTGTCCGCCAGCACTTCCGCCGTCCGCAGCTGACGGTCTCCAACACGTTCAATACCATTGGCACCTTTGGCCGGAACACCCTCGACCTGCATTTCTCCGTCGGCTACTCCGAGCGGCCTAATACGCTCAGCGTGGGCGTCGATTCCCTGCTGCAAGGCACATCTACGGCCTACGAGCAGGATATCAATTCGCGCCACATCGCAGGCAACTTCCATACGAACTACAACCTCCGCCGTGGCCCCTTCACGATGGCCTATGGTATCGTCGCCAACGCCAGCCTCCACGGCATCGCCACAGACCTCGACGGCTTCGTGCCGTCAGCAGCCTATGACGACTCCGACTTACGGAACGACCTCTGGTACAACACCTACGAGCTTACCTTTGGTCAGAGCTATACGTACGACCGGGCGGGCCTGCGGGTGAGGCTGGGCTGTCCGCTCGACCTCTATACGCAGACGCTTGCCGACCACGTCCGTGACGACCGCCATAGCTACGTCCATCTGCTTGTCACGCCCACGTTCAACCTCCGCTACGAATGGCGTGACTGGACGGGCGGCGTCGGCGCCTCCTACAGCCGCACCGTCGGCGACCCGGGCGGCATCTACGCGGGCTACATCATGACGAACTACCGCGCGTTCCAGCGCTCGTACGTCGAGCAGCTGTCGGAGACCGACCGCATGGGCGCCAACGTAAGCCTCTCCTACCGCAGCGCCCTCACCGCCACCTTTTTCAACCTCACCGCCAGCTATACCCACACTCGCGACAATCAGACCTATGGCTACGACTATCGCGGTGCCACCAGCGTCGTCGAGGCTGTAGCGCGTCCCACCGCTGCGGACGGCTATAGCGTCGGCGCCGACTTCAGCAAAGGCTTCGACTGGCTGCAGTCGTCCTTCCGCCTTTTCAGCAGCTATAGCAGTTCGTCCAGCGAACGGCTCATCGGCGGCACCGTCTGGCCCTTCCGTTCGTGCGGCGTCAGCGCCGGTGCGGGCGGCACCATCACCCCGCTACCCTGGCTCAACTTCGTTGTCAGCGGCGGCACTTCCATCAGCTATGCTTCCACATTGTCTCCACAAACGGAACAGACGCCGCGGGCCGTGCAGAGCGCTACCGGGCGGCTGAAGATGAACGTCTTCATCACTCGCCGGCTCACCCTCACGGCCACCGCCGAGGATAACTACACAAACGGACGGAGCAGCGAGAGCCATCAAGCTTGCTTAGATGGCCGAGTCGCGACGGACGAAGGCAAAGCCAATCTAACGGAAACGAATCGCCATGCCTGGTTTGGCGACGTCTCTGCCAAGCTCAAGACGAAGCACGTCGATTGGCAACTGGAGCTTAACAACCTCCTAAATCAGCAGACCTACACCCAGGTTCACTACTCCGCCCTCGACATCTACGCCACCACCGCCCGCCTCCGTCCGCGGAACGTGATTCTTACTGCACGGTTCAAGTTGTTGTAAATTATTACGTCTTTTTTGTAATGTTCCGCGTCATAAAGATGTACAATATTCAGGGAAGTGGCAGGGGAGGCCATTCTTCATGGGTTTTCCAGAGTTGTACAATAGAAGAAGTAAATTCCAAGCCTGCCGCTTCCCATTCCCCGCTCTGGTGAAAATAGTTAACAACTAATAAACCCTTTTCTGCGACTAAGAAAAAAGGTTAAACTCCCCATTCGAACAGAAAAAACTCTGCCGACATCATGGCCGGAACGCCCAAAAAAGCTATATTTGCCCCTGCAAACATGAATAATAATGAAAAACAATACAAGAAAATGAAACGCACCATCCTCCACCGCGCCTTCGCCCTGGCCCTATTCGCCACCATTGGTCTTACGCTCTTCGCTGCCGAAGAAGCCTGGCTATGGCCCATCGAGGGGCAGCGGGCCGGCGACGGCATACTCTACCGTCCGCAGGACAACATTGAGAAGGAACTGAACTTCGATGGCCTCTTCATTGCCGCGCCGGAGGGGACGAACGTCCTCTGTCCCGCCGACGCCGTGGTCACCAGATGCGACTACACCTACTACACCTCGCTCACCAACTCTGTCGGCTGGGGCCCCGACGACAAGCCCTACGACGAATTCATCGCCGAGCAGAAGGAGTACTTCCGCCGCAAGGGATGGGACATCCGCTACCTCACGCTCACTGTCGGCCTCAAGATAGGCGACAAGACCCTCTGGATACACGGTCTGCGGCGCGACAACGTTCTTCCTTCAGGCACGAAGGTGGAGCGCGGCGACGTGCTCGGCACGGTGGCGTGGGCCTACCACGCCATCCCCGAGCCGCACATCGACCTCTCCGTCTCCGTCCGCTCAAAGGCCGACGACCCCATGACGCCCTTCGGCCTGCGCACCACCTTCCGCCGCCCCGAGCCGAAGCCGCGCAAGCTCCACCTCACCCGCGACGAGGCCGAGGCCGACTACCGCCAGCTGGCCGGCAGCGTGAAGGAAATCTATCCTTCGCTCGACGACCTCATGACCGAGGAGGAGTACGACGCCTTCGTGGAGGAGCAGCTGGCGCGCATCCCCGCCGACGGCATCGCGCTGAAGGACTTCGCCGCCCTTATGAAGGACTACAACGCCGCCATCCACGACTCGCACTTCTACATCAGCTGCCCCGTGCCTGCCGACCCGAAGGAGCGGAGCCGCGGCCTGCGCTACGCCTTTCCGTCGCTCTTCTTCGGGCAGGTGGCTACCGGCGACTCTTTGGGTACGATGGCCTGCGTGGTGCTGATGGCCGACAGCACCCATGCCGCCTACGTCGGGCGCCACATCGCCCGCATCGACGGCCGCCCCGCCACGGAGCTGATATCCATCACCCGCCGCAACTCCACCGGCTACGATGCCGGCGTCACCTCCGTGGGTGACTACAACGCCTGCTACTGGAACGCCATCGACTACGGCCTCGAGCTCGGCCCCCAGCCCGTGGGTAAGACCGTCGTCTATGAGTTTACCGACGGCGAGCGGTTGGAACTGCCCATGGTGCCCAGCTACACGCCGAAAGACTACCCGACCGCAAAATGGGCCCGCCATCAGCAGGTCAACCGCCGCCAGCGCGGCCCCTTCGAGGTGCGACGGGAGAACGACAGCGTCCTCTACATCGGCATCAGCACCTTTAGCCTCAGTCAGATCGACACGGACAGCATCGTCGATGCCATCCATGCGGCGGAACGCGACAGCGTGCCCTACCTCATCTTCGACGTCCGCAACAACTTCGGTGGCGACGCCGGTGTCCAGGCCCGCATCACCCGCGCCCTGCTGGGCCGCACCCCCGACCATCCCCACACCGGCCACCAGAAAGTCAACGCCCCACTCTTCAAGAGCGGCACTCTGAACTGGCCCGAGGGCGACACCATCTTCCACGGCTTCGCTCCCGTCGAAGGACGGAAGGGGTTTTACCAGATGCAGGAAGAGGAGGACAATGCCACCCTCTCCTCCATCGACTCGCTGGGCTACAACGGTCGCCTATATGTCCTCACCGACAGCCGTTCCGCCTCCGCCTCTGCCTTCCTGGCGGGAGCTGTCAAGCGCAACTATCGCGGCTACGTAGTCGGACGCGAGACCATGAGCGCCTACCACTGCGAAACCTGCATCAAGTTTGCCAACATATATCTTCCGAACAGCGAGTTCCAGGCTTCCATCCCCATGGTGCGCGTGGTAATCGACGAAACTGTCAGCGACCGCCTGCCCGCCCGCCGCGGCGTCATCCCCGACTGCGACATCCCCATGACTGAGGAGGAGTTCCACTATGAGGGTGACTACATCCTCGACCGCACCCTCCAGCTCATCGCCGACGGCACGTACCTCGACCTCTCCTCCGCCGAGGGCGAGGACGAACGCTTCAGTGGGCGGTGTATCCTTCTCGTCGCTGCCGCCAGCATCGCCGCCCTTGCCGCCGCCATCCTGATTCTCCGCCACCGCAAGTCACATTACTAAAATTGAAGATTGATTTAAGTGATTGGTGATTAGATGAATGTCCTGCATCCGAAGGTATTATCTTTTCACTAATCACTATTTCACTAATCACTAAATTATAATCTTCAATTTTCAATCTTCAATTTTTATCCCCCGTTTACGTCTTTTTTGTTAATTTTGCGTCATACAACCGAGATGCAATGAAAAAGATGATGACGAAACCATCCGACGACGAGGTGCACGACGCACGGCCTGTCCTTTGGGACAAAGAGACGGAACGGCTCATTAAGGCCGAACGGGCAAGTCTGCTCCAATATGCCTGCTACCGTCTAGGCGATGTGGATGAGGCAGAGGATGCCGTCCAGGATGTCTGCCTAAATCTGCTTTCGCGGGTTAAAGCGGAGGTGAGGAACCCCGTGGCCTATCTCTATCGCATGCTCTCCAATCTCTGTTCTACTCGTCTGAAAGAATCAGCTGGCCGTACAAAAATATCTTTGGAAGCGTTGCCGGAGCCTGCCGACTCAGAAGTCGAAGATTTCGAACAGGAGTATCGCCGTGTCAGCCTACTTCTGGGCGAGATACCCGAGGAGCAGGCCGAGGTTATCCGCCTCCGGTTCTATGGCGACAAAAGCTTTAGGGAGATTGCCGACATTTTGGGCGTACCGCTCACCACAGCCAAGTCACGATTCACCTATGGCTTGGAAAAAATGAAAAAAATAGGAATGAGGAATTAGGGATTATCAATTATCAAAACAACTATGGATTGCAAAACGTTTAGAACCCAAGTGGCCGACCTTTTCGATAAGAAGGTCAGCCCGAAGACGCAAGCCAGATTGCAGCGTCACATGGACAATTGTGAAGCGTGCAGAAACTGCTACGAGGAGTTAGCGAGTGTGGCAGACAGGTTGCGCCCCAGGCACTCGCCATTACAGAATCTGCAAAAGCCAGCCGCCTCCCGCCGCTGGACGAAGGCTGCGAGTGAGCGAGAGCAGGCTCGAACGAAGTTCAAAGCTGCAGCCATCTTCGCGGGTGTTATCCTTGCGGCCGGCATCACCGCAGCGACCATACACCACGCACAAAACCGCCCTGCACAGCCTCCGCAGGTCAAAACCACGCCCGTCAACTTCGCAAATGTCAGCCTCGACAGTATCCTCACCGTCGTCGCCCTGCACTATGGGCAGACCGTCGTCTTCCGCGATGAAGAGCCGCGCCAGATGCAGCTCATCATGACATGGAATCCCGCAGACCCACTCAGTGACTTCGTGCGCCGTCTAAACGCCTTCGACGGCCTACTGCTAACCATGCAGCACGATACCCTTTTTGTTGAAATGAAGAATGAAGAATGAACATGAAACGTCGAGCTATTTGTTTTTTATTTTTCGTTTTTCATTCTTCATTTCTATCCGTCTTGCACGCCTCGGCGCAGCAAACCGTCACTCACGACTTCCATAACACCCCGCTTATCGAAGCCCTGCAGGCCATCAGCCGCCAGCAGACCGACTACACCATCGACATCCTTGCCGACGGTCTCGACGACCTCACCACTACCGCCTACGTGAAAAGTCAGCCCGTCCCCGTTGCTGTCCGTCAAGTCTGCAAGCGACAGCCCGTGAAGGTGACGGTGCAGGGACAGACCATCACCGTGCAGGCTACCAAGAAACGGTTGCAGCTGCCCGCGAGTATCAGGCTGGTGGGCGAGGTGAGGGACGGCTTTCTCGAGATGGCCTTGCCCGAAGCCCTTGTTTCCATGCACGCCACCGACAGCACCGTCATCATCGACTCCGTGCCCATAACAAAAATATACGGCGCGGGCATGCGGATAATTCATGCCGACTTCGTAGCCAACGTCAAACCCGTGCGGAAGGAATACCTCTTCCGCGCCCGGCTCGACGGCTACGACGACGTCTGGCAGCGCGTCGCCGTCACCAACCCCATGAAAGACGAGGTGGAGGTGCCCACGCTCCAGATGTTCCGCATGAGGAAAGTCGATTTGGATGAAGTCACCATCACGGCCACTAAGGTAAAATTCTTCTATCGCGGCGACACGCTCATCTATGATGCCACCGCCTTCCGTATGCCCGAGGGCTCGATGCTCGACGATCTCATTCGCCAGCTTCCCGGCGTGACGATGAACGACGACGGCGAGATATTCGTCAACGGCCGCAAGGTCGATGAGCTGCTGCTGGGCTCGCACACCTTCTTCGGAGGCAACAAGAAGGTGCTCATGCAGAACCTTCCCTACTACACCGTCAAGCACCTGAAGGTCTATGAGAAGCAGACCGACATGAGCGAGGCGCTGGGTTACGATGTGGAGCCGCGCCGTTACGTCATGGACGTCAACCTGAAGGAGGAGTACAAACGTGGCTACATCGCCAACGTGGAGGCCACCGCTGGCACCGAAGGGCGCTGGCTTGGTCGCGCCTTTGCCCTCGGCTTCACCGACAGGATGCGCTTCACCTTGCTGGCTAACGCCAACAACGTCAACGAGACGCGCCACATCGGCCAGACAGACCATTGGACACCCGCCAGTATGCCACGCTCGCAGCTCACCACCCGCAGCGCCGCCGCCGAAATCTCCTACTACTCCAAAGGCGACAAACTGAAAGATGAGTTCCACGCTGAATACACCTCCGCGACCGACGAGCAGACCATGCGCCAGCGCCGCGAGCAGTTCCTCGTCGGCAGCACGCCCACGTCGCTCACCGATGCCTTTAACCAGCAAGGCAGCGGACAGCTCATCGTCCGAAATAGCCTTACGCTGAAGAAGCCCACATGGATTTACACAACGGCACAACTCGTCTATGCCCGTCGCGACGGCACGTCCCATTCCGCCTTCGAGCAGTGGGACGATACGCTGACAGTCGCCCTGCGCACCGTCGGCCTGAGCCGCGGCACGTCCCTGAGCGGCCACGCCGACGTGCAGGGAGCCTTCAACGTCGGCGAGGGACAGCGCATGACCTTCTACGTCTTTGGCGACCACAATAAAAACCAGTCCTGGCAGTCCGCTGCCTACAGCCAAAGCCCCTCCACGCAGGTCAACGCCGACGACATCAGCAACCAGACCACCTTTGCGCTGGCAAACCTCTCCTACCAAAAGGAACTGGGCGGGAACTACAACATGCAGTTCGGCGGTGAGCTCCTCCGATACCTGTCCGAGCGCAGCCACGACTACCTCTACCATCCCGATACGCTGCTGCTCGCCTCGCAGATTGACGCCCTCGCCGCTATCACCGACACCCGCAACTCCTACGACAGTCACCGCCAGACCGCCCAAAGCTCCGTAGGCGCAAGCTTCTGGAAAACGGACACCTATCGCTACAGCGACGACAGCCCTTTCACCATCTCGTACCAACGGTTCTCCGCCGGTTTCAGCGTCCCCGTCTGTCGCGAGTGGCTCGACTATCGGCGCGGCGCGCTCGACACGCTGGCTACCCAGACTACCCTCTACCTTAATACCTCGGCAAGCTATCGCCACATGAGCCCCGACGGACTCCGCGACATCCGCTTCAGCGCCAGCCACGACCGCAGCGCACCCATGCTGATGGACCGCATCACCTACCGCGACGACAGCCGCCCCCTCGTTGTCAAGCTCGGCAACCCCGACCTCAAAGGGCGTGTCACGACGAAACTCACCGCCGACTTCTATGACGGCTACACTGGCAGCCACCAGCAGCGCTATCACCTTGGCGCCTCGTTCGACTATCGCCACCGCGACGTGGCGCAGGCCGTCACCTATGCCCCGCAGACCGGCGTCTTCACCTACCAGCCCATGAACGTCGGTGGTGCCTACACCGCCCGCACCACCTTCGACTTCACTACCACCCTCGGCGAAAAACGCTACTGGACCGTGCAGACCAACGCCGACGCCACGCTGCACCACGACAAGGACCACGCCATGCTGGCGGGCGAGACTGAGAGTCATGTCAACACCGTCAACACTTTCACCCTCCACGACGGTGCCTACCTGCAGTACGAGCGCGGCGCCCTTAACCTCCGCGCCAACGGCGATGTCAGCTGGCGGCACAGCCATGGACGCATGTACGACTTCACCGTGCTTAATGTCCTCGACTACCGTTATGGCCTCACTGCCCGCTACACGCTGCCGCGTGTGAGCACCACGCTGGCCGCCGACGCCACCATGTACAGCCGCCGAGGCTACGGTAGTGCCGAGCTGAACCGCGACAATTTTCTGCTCAATGCTTCCCTGAGCCAGCCTTTCTTCAAGGGTAAGTTCATCGCCCGCCTCGAAGCTTTCGACCTGCTACACCAGCTCACCGCCACACAGTACGAGGTCAACGCCCAGGGCCGCACCGAGACGTGGTACCGTTCGTTGCCCCGTTACGTCATGCTCCACCTCGTCTGGCATTTCAATCATAATCCAAAGACACGTTAATCTCCCGCCCCGCACGAACAAAGTTATGGACACTTCTTCATGGGTTTTTTGAGTTATACAAAGATAGAAGAACGTAACTGCTCCGTGCGGGGCATGTCATTGCCCCGTTGCGGCTGACAACCTCCGTACCCCCTTTTCCACTATAGAAGTGCCGTCCGCTGAGCGGTTACCTTTTTGGGTTGTCATTCGGTCGGGAGGTTTTTGCGTTAAGGACTTACGGATTGTAGCCTTTTTTCCAATAGAATCAGCTTCTATTTCGTCAGAAGCTGATTCTGCGCCGTCAGATGCTTGGGCTGTGACGTCAGCCCCTTGGTCTGAGTGCACGACGCACTGCGTTTGTACGCGAACGCAGTGCGCGCGTGGATAGACGCAGTGCGTTCTGACACGGACGCAGTGCATTCAAACACAGACGCAGTGCATTTTCGGAATAGCGAATGACGACCCAAAAACCAAACCGCCCAGCAGATGACACTTTTATATAGAAATGGGAAATTCGCAACCCGTCACGCGTTACGGAATGGTTGGGAATTGCTAACAAATGTTTCATTTCTATGAATAAAGGTTAAAAACGTGTCTGTTTCGCCATTTTCCGATGCCATAGGTTGGACGGAATATTTCGGCGCGACTACCTTTGCAAACAGAAAAACGAAAATGACAGCTGTATGAAAAGAAAACCGTACACACTGACAAAGGTGGAGTTCCAAGTAATGAGTGCCCTGTGGGACATCAACCAATCGGCCTGCGCTTGGGATATTCTAGAACGTATGGACGAGCCGAAACCCGCTTATACCACCGTGGCCACCCACTTAAAAGTGCTGCGCGAAAAAGGCTTCGTTGACTGTTTCAGGCACAAAGGCGAGGGGAAGGCACACCGCTACATGGTCAAGGTGACTCGGGCGGAATATACACGTCAAGCCATGCAGGAGGTGAAACGGAGCCTCTTCGGCGATAGCATCAAGAAGATGCTTTGCTTCTTCGTCCGCGAGGAAAACCTCACCGCCGAGGATGTTCAGACACTACTGGGGGAGATTGAAGCAGTTGACTAAATTATCCATTATCAATTATCCATTTTTATGCTGTCCGCACTCCTTGTCTATACGTTGAAGTCGGCCCTGGTGCTGACGCTGCTCTACGTGCCCTACACGCTGATGTTGCGGCACGAACGTTTCTTTCGTCTGAACCGTCTGACGCTGCTGACGGTACTGCTTGCGGTGCTGGTGCTGCCGCTGTGTCACGTGAAAGTACCCGACACCCTCACGCAAATGCCTGTGATAGCCGACACGCAGGAGGTAATTTGGCATACCGAGGCTGTCATCGTCGGTGCCGAGGCTCCCCTCCCTCACGGGATAGATTGGCGACGGATTGCCTGTCTGGCCTACGTGATGGGTGTCCTCACGGTCCTCTGTCTCCGTGTGTGTCAGCTGGTGCAGATACACCGCGCCATGCGCCGCGGTTGCCTATGGCAGCAGCGCGAAGATGACGGTGTCACCGTCTATTGCCACGTGGGCGACGGCGCTCCTTTCAGTTGGATGCGCAGCATCTACATCTGTGAGACCGATTACGAGCAAAACGGCCGTGCCATTTTGCTGCATGAACGGGCACACATCCATTGTTGCCACTCGCTCGATATCCTGCTGCTTACCCTCGTCGAAGTGGTACAATGGTGGAATCCCTTTGTCTATAGGTTGGGCCAGAGCCTGCGCGACGTCCACGAATATGAGGCGGACGACCATGTGCTGCGCCAAGGCGTCTCGCTGGCTGACTACCGGATGCTGCTCGTCCGAAAGGCCGTAGCAGACACATCGTTCGCCTTTGCCAACAACTTCAACCGGAGTCACGTCGCTAAGCGCATCGCTATGATGAAGCGCCCGCCCTCCAGTCCGTGGATGCGCGGCAAGGTGCTCTACATGGTGCCGCTCCTGCTGTTCACGCTCGTCCTCTCCGCCGCGCCTGTCATCGAGCCGCTGCTCTTCCTCAATGGCGAGGAAGTCGGTGCCGAACGCGTGCTGCAACTGCCAAAGGAGAGCATAGACCACATTACAGTGCTCAAAGGCGTGAGTGCTAAGGCTGTCTATGGCGAGCGGGCTCGCGGCGGCGCCGTCATCTTCGAAACGAAAGCCCCGCCCGTTGCCGACGACCACGCTGTATTCCTAATCGCCGAGGAGATGCCCGAGTTCCCCGGCGGCGAAGCGGCCATGAGGCAGTACCTCAGCCAGCACATGCGTTATCCGTCCGACGTGCAACGAGCCCGCCTGCAAGGGCGCATAGACGTTACGTTCATTGTCGAGACCGACGGCTCGCTTTCCGACATTCACGCAGCCTTTGCGGGTGACACAGCGGAGGGGACGGAAGTTGTCGTCACCGGTTATCGGCGCGAGGGTGCCGCTGCGCCACCGACTGCTGTCCGTGACAGGCTGAGGAGCAGTTGGGTAGCATCCGCCGAGCAGCTGGTGAGCCAGATGCCTCGCTGGATACCCGCCCGTCAGCAGGGGCGCACGGTGCGGGCACGCGTCACCCTTCCGCTCTACTACAGGCTGCAATAAATATAGTTCGTAGTTAAGAGTTCATAGTTAAAAAAGTTGGCAACAGACATTTTCCGTCCGTTGTCGAGCCAATGCTATACTCTTAAGTCAACAAGTTCACTAATCAAAAAAGAAGTATGAAAAAGATTCTTATGACCATGACGGCCCTTGCGCTGACGATAGCAGCGCAGGCGCAGAGAGACACGATTGGCGTGTCGAAGTTCACGGCGATTTATCGCTATGAGTGTAAAACCGCTGATGCTGACGGACAGCCGGTAACCGACTCGATGTACATTGCCGTGCAGACATCGGGCGGCATCACAAAGAGTTTCCCTTACGACGAGTATGACAGGCAGAAGAAGGGAGGCTCGCGCATAGCCGACGGCTACATGGCTGCCCAGATGCACATGGGTACTATCTTCACGAACTACCCCGAAGGAAAAATCACAACGCAAGAGATGCTCTATCCGTATCGCTACATGACAGACGAGGCTCTGGAAAAGCAGAATTGGACACTGACTGATGGGCAGGACAGCGTCTGCGGCTACGCCTGCCAGTCGGCTACAGCCAAATATCATGGCATGACTTGGAATGTCTTATACACAGAGGAAGTGCCTGCCAGCATCGGACCATGGAAACTGGGAGGCTTGCCGGGTCTCATCACGAAAGCCACCGATGCAAAGGGCGTTCATGCTTTCACGCTTTACGGATTGTTGAAAGAGGAACAGCCAATTGTGTTTACTGAGTACGTCACTTGGATTGTCCCTGACGGTCATGGCAAGTTCGCCAGCCAGCGAGTGGACTATCAGAAGATGAAAGCCTCGACATTCTTGGCCTACAAGAAGAAAGTGCTGGGTAACAGTCGCTATGTGAAGAATCCTACCTACTATGCCCCAGACCCCATGACGGCCTTCGGGTATGTGGAGAATAGTTTCAACCCGGCAGGCGATAACATAAGCAGCGTTGCAGGGGTAGTTATCGTCGCTAATCCCCGACAGTATAAACCCTTAGAATTAAAATGATGAAAAAGATTCTTATGACCATGATGGCCTTCACGCTGACGATAGCAACGCAGGGACAGACGGAAATGGTTGACACGGCGCAGTTCGTGGCCGTGTATGACTATGAGTTGAAAACGGTGGATGACGAGTCAAAACCCGTCACGGACAGAATGCAGGTCGTGGTGCAGGTGGGGCGGACGGTGACGAAGTCGATGCCCTGCTCTGGCTACAGACTGGCGGATGGGAAGGACGTGGCCGACTTGAAGGCGGCGAATCAGGAGGCATTGATGCACATGCCCACCGTTTGGACGGGCTTGCCCGAGGGACAGACCACCGTGCGCGAGTTCATCTTTCCCCATGAGTTCGAGGGCAATGAGCCTACGCCCGACATCCGGTGGACGCTGACGGAGGACACGCTGACCGTCGTGGGCTATCCTTGCCGGCAGGGGGTGGCGACATGGCGTGGCGTGGCGTGGACTGCGTGGTACACAGAGGATATACCTTCGTCGGCAGGCCCGTGGCGGCTGCGCGGCCTGCCTGGGCTGATAGTCAGGGCTGAGAGCGAGGCGCACACGTTCGTCCTTGCTGAATTAAGACGTGAGGCATCACCCATCGCCGCACCTGAACAGGGTCCCGACGTGCAGCGGATGGCCTATGCCAAGCTGCTCAGCCACCGCAGTGAGGTGTTCGGCAACCGCCAGTATCCGACGAATCCCCTCTACTACATCCCCGACCTGAGCGACTGCCTCGGCAGTAATGGCATGTCCGTAACCGTCTTTAGCAGCGAGGGGCTGGTCTTTGCGGGCGGTCATCCGCTGCTGACAAAAGCACATGCATACCAGCCATTGGAGTTGATAGCGCAGGCTGTAGACGGATGCCCCGACCAATCACAGCTTGTGGTGGTGTATGACTTCGTAACAAACACGACGGACAAGGACGGCCGTGCCGCGAAGGACTCCGTGAGGCTGGCGGTCGTTGTGGGCAGCCATACGGCCAAGTGCATGGAGTTCAACCGTACGATGATGGAGGACTTTGGCGAGACAGGAAACAGGGACTACCAATTGGGCGAGTGGGATGCGCGGAAATATAACCTGCCTGTCATCTATGTGGGCTGGCCAGAAGGCATGGTGAGCGCGTTCGACAAGATTGTGCCCAACCGCTACTTCTACACAGAGCCGCTGCCGGACTTCCATTGGCAGTTGGCGGACGACACGCTGACGGTGGGCGGCTACCTGTGCCGCAAAGCCGTTGGGCGGTATGCGGGCAGGACGTGGACGGCGTGGTACGCCGAGGATGTGGCGGTCCCCTACGGCCCGTGGAAGCTGCGCGGCCTGCCAGGGATGATACTGAGGACGGAGGATGCCGACGGCATCTTTCACTTCGACTTTGCAGGGCTGATCGGGCGGTCTGCCAAAATGACCTATATGGATGTGGGAGGCTACACGACGATGAAACGCGACAAGTTCATCCGGCAGCGCAACAAGCTCCTCTGCAACAAAAGGTACGTGCAGAACCCGCGCTACTACATTCCCGACGGTGCCTACGACCACTTGAACATTGTGGAGATGTGGCCGGGCGGGCCCGAGCCTGCAGCTGAGGACAAACTGTCGGTCGTGGCCACCGACATGATTATCCCGAAAAAAGTAAACGTCTATCAGCCGCTGGAACTGCGATGAGACGGTGGACACTCTACATCCTATTTATAGTCTTGGTGTCATCGGTTTCGGCATTGGCACAGGTAAAGGTGACGGGGCGGGTGATGGACTTGGAGAACAGGCCAGTGAGCGACGTCATCGTGAAGTTGACGAGCGGTACGAAAATGCTGGCGTTCACCACAACCGATGCGCAGGGCTGCTACGCGATGGAACTTAAGGCTGCGAGTGAGCATGAGCAGGCTCGACCAGAGGTCAAAGAAACGTCCGAGGGGGAGCTGGCGCTGGTGTTCAATCACATCAGCTTCGAAAAGGAGGAGGTGAGCCTGTCCCTGAAAGAAACGGCTGTGACGCAGGACATGGTGCTGACGCCGAAGGCGGTGGCGCTGAAGGAGGTGATCGTCAGGCCTGACCCGCTGCTGCAACGGGGCGACACGTTGACGCATAACCTCGCGTCGTTCCTCGGTAAGGGCGATGTGACCTTAGAGGACGGTTTGAAGAATCTGCCGGGGGTCGATGTGGCAAAGAGCGGCGCCATTAGCTACATGGGGCGGCCCATCGCGCAATTCAACATCGAGGGGCTGGACCTGCTGGGCGGCAAGTACAACCTGGCGACGAGGAACATCCCAGCGGACTACGTGACGAACGTGGAGATAGTGCGCAACCATCACAGCCGACGGGTGGAGCGCGACGTGCCCAGCAACGAGGTGTCGATGAACATCAGGCTGGCGAAGAAGGCGAAGTTCAAGCCCATCGGACAGGAAGAAACGGGGGCAGGCTACAGGGAGGATGGTGACGACCGTTTGCAAGCCCTGCTCGGTGTGACGGGCATGATGTTCACCGACAGCTTTCAGGTCATCGGCTCGCTGAAGGGCGGTAACTACAAGGACTTTGCGCTGGCCGACATGCGTGACCACTTCGGCGGCTCGGACGTGACGACACCCGCCACCAGCCTGTTCGGCGGCTTCGACGGCGGTGCGCCTCCGCAGGGCGAATACCTTTACCAACGTAACGGCATGGCGACGCTCAACGACATCCATAAGCTCGACTCGGCCACGACGGTGAAGGTGAACGCCGATTACAGCTACCACCGCGCCACGCACGACATCAGCCAAAGCAGCACGTACCTGGCGGGCACGGGCGACTACGTGACCGTGAGCGAACAGACCTCGCCGCTCTCGAAGGTGCATCTGCCCAAGCTGACTATGAACTACCTAAAGAACGCCGACCGCGTGTATTTCAGCGAGACGTTTGTCTTCAAAGGGAAGTTTGAGCAGAATGAGGGTGATGTGATGGCTAATGGTTCGCTGGTGGAGCAGCGAAGGAAGACATCTTCGTTTGAGGTGAGTGACGACCTGTTCTGGATGGGCAGGACGGAGAAGGACACCCGCCGACATGTAAATGCGTCTGTGTCGTTCAAACGGACGCCGACATTGCGGTTGTCTTTCGTGAACGACGGACAGAGTTACGGGCAGACAGCGCAGTCGTCAACGCTCATGATGAACGTCGGCTCGTCGTTCAATATCCCCATCGGCAAGACGTTCCGGCTCAGTCTGCCTGTCAGGGTCAATGCGATGTACGACGATTTGGAAACGGAACGAGTGGTAACGGGGAATATTAACGAGATTCGCGGCTGGTCATTCACCCCCAGCGTCAACCCCGGCTTCGAGATTCATTCGCGTAACCGCCGCTTCTACCTGAGTGCTGGCCTCGGTGCCGCCTTGAAAGGGCTGTATTATATTAAACTGAACTACACTAAAGCCGTGCTCAATCCCTCGATGGGCATCAACTACACCTTCTCGGCCAATAGTAAGCTGCAGTTCTCAACGGGTTACACGACGCAGATTGGCGACATGATGACGCTGCTGACGGAGCCGATGCAGGTGGACTACCGCACGGTGCGCACCTCGTCGGGCATCATCGGCGAGTCGAACACGTGGCACACGTCGGGCGACTGGAAGTGGCAGCTACCCATGCAGTACTTCACGTTGAGCCTCGCTGCCAGCCACAGCGAGGGCAAGCGCAACACGCTCTACTCACAGAGCGTCAGCGGCATAGATATTAGCAGCAGTGCTCTGCTCCGCGACACCCGCAGTCGCTCCACCAACTTCACCGTCAGCAGCACCAAAAACTTTCCCTCGCTCTTCGCCAAACTCGGCGCAGATGCCACCTACGGTTTCGGCGACAGTGAGCAGGCCATTTCCTCTTCGAAAGGCGCTGCCGACATCATCAAGATTCGCTCGGACAACTACAACCTCCACGGCAATGCCGCCGTCACCCCTGTTCCCTGGCTCGAACTGCGCTACGACATCCGCTACGGCTGGTCACGCTCCCGCTACTCCGAGGAAAGCAATACCACGACCTCCCTCACCCACAGCGGAGCCGTCCATGTGTTCCCCATTGCCACCCTCGACCTCTCCTTAGACTACGACCATGTGCGCCGCCAGCTTGCCGACGGCACGTATAAACGTATGGCTCTCTTCAATGCCTCGGCGCAATACAAATTCCACCAGTGTGTCCTCCATCTGGAGCTTACCAACCTCCTGAACCAGCGCAACTACGCCTACACCCTCTTCGACGGCATCAACACCTACACCTACGACTACGCCCTGTGCGGCCGCACGGCCATGCTGAGGCTGACATTTATGCTTGGCAAATAGCTTACCTACGCTGGAACCCCTCCGCCCCGCACGGGTAAGGTTACGGACACTTCTTCATGGGTTTTTTGAGTTATACAAAGATAGAAGAACGTAACCGCCCCGTGCGGGGCATTGACGTTGTCTTCGTCCGTCGCGACTCGGCCAATCAAACAAATTTGTTGGCACTCGCTGCTCCGTCCGTTCTGTAAGCAGGGTTGTCAAAATAAATAACACGGAAAGGCGAAAAGAATTAGTAGAATATCCGAAAAAGATGTATCTTTGCCGCAGATTAATGGAGAGCGCAGGATGAAAAGAATTGTCGAGTGTGTGCCGAACTTCAGCGAAGGGCGCGATGCAGAGGTCATCGGGCGTATCGTTGAGGCTATCCGCACGGCGGAGGCGGACGGCGAGCGGGTGCAGGTGCTGCACGTGGATGCCGGCGAGGCGGCCAACCGTACGGTGGTGACCTTCATGGGCACGGCGGAGGCGGTCTGCGAGGCAGCCTTCCGGGGCGTGCAGACGGCAGGCGAGCTCATTGACATGCGGCAGCAACACGGCACCCATCCCCGCATAGGCGCTACGGACGTGCTGCCCCTTGTGCCGCTGAGCGGCATCACGCTGGAGGAGTGCGCCACGCTGGCACGGGGGCTTGCCGAACGCATCTACAGGGAACTGGGCATACCGTGCTACTGCTACGAGGCGGCTGCCTTCACGCCCGAGCGGCGTAACCTGGCGGAGTGCAGGGCAGGGGAGTACGAGTCGCTGTCCGCGAAGATGGAGGACCCGCTGCGGCGTCCTGACTTCGGCCCGCTGCACTACGACGAGCGCACCGCCCGCACAGGAGCCTCCGTCGTCGGGGCAAGGGATCTGCTGATTGCTGTGAACTTCAACCTGGCAGCGGATAAAGAGTGTCAGACTTCAGACTCCCAGACTTCAGATGAATGTATAGAGGAGATGATAGCCCTGGCTCAGGAGATTGCCTGCGACGTGCGCGAGAAGGGACGGAAGGTGGACGGCACGTGGGTGCGCGGCACGCTGAAGGGTTGCAAGGCCATCGGCTGGTACATAGAGGAATACGGCATCGCGCAGGTGTCGATGAACATCACGGACATCCACGCCACGCCGCTCCACAAGGCCTACGAGGAGGTGTGCCGTGCCGCTGCCGCCCGGGGCGCCCGGATAACAGGGACGGAAATCATCGGCCTGGTGCCGCGCAGTGTGCTGGTGGAGGCAGGGAGGTACTTTGCTGGGAAAATTGAGGATTTAGAAATTAGGAATGAGGAATTAGCATCTTCAATCTTCAATCTTCAATCTTCAATCTTTATTGAAACTGCCATCCGAAGCATGCACCTGGACGACTTGCGCCCGTTTAATGTGGAAGAAAAAACATTGCCGATATGAAGATACTGTGTGTGGGAATGAACTATGCCGAGCACAATAAAGAGCTCGAAAATACGTTAGTATTACCGGAGAGTCCCGTGATTTTCATGAAGCCGGACTCGGCAATCCTGAAGAACGGCAAGCCGCTGTTCCTGCCTGACTTCGCCGAACGGTTCGACTACGAGACGGAACTGGTGGTCCGCATCCACCGCATGGGCAAGTCCATCCCCGAACGGTTTGCACACCGCTACTACGACGCGGTGACCATCGGGATTGACGTGACAGCCCGCGACCTGCAGCGCCGGCTGAGGGACAAGGGTCTGCCGTGGGAGATGAGCAAGGCGTTCGACGGCTCGGCCATACTGGGCGAGTTCGTACCCGTGGAGGAAGCAGGCGACGTGCAGCAGCTGACGTTCCACGCGGAGATTGACGGGCGGACGGTGCAGACGGGCTTCACCAGCGACATGATTTTCAGCGTTGACAGGCTGATTGCCTACGTCAGTCAGTTCCACACGCTGAAGACGGGCGACCTCCTCTTCACCGGCACACCGGCTGGCGTGGGGCCGCTGCATGTGGGTGAGCATTTGGACGGATATCTGGGTGAAAGGAAAGTCCTTTCGTTCAACATAAAATGAATGGAATGAAGTACATCAATACATGGCTGATAATCCTGCTGCTGAGCGCGCTGGGCGTGCATGCACAGGGCGAAATGACCGTTGATTGGGAGGCTATGGAGCATGACAGCATCGTGCCGATGTTCAGCTACTGCCTTCCGCTGGGCAGCGACTATGCCGAGGCATACGACGTCCGCATCGAGTACCCCGAGCTGGAGCCCGTGCCCGACACGGCACCCTACTTTGGGGCGCTGCAACGGGCTGCGATCAGCGACTGGCCCGAGGTGAGCACTCATGTGGGCATCGCACGTCGGCAGGGACAACTCGACATCAGCTTCATCCCCGTCATCTTCCGCGACGGCAAGTATCAGCGGTTCAAGTCGTTTGATTTGAAGGTCAACGAGTCAACGAGTCAACGGGTCAACAAGTCAACGAGTCAACGGGTCAACAAGTCAACGAGTCAACGGGTCAACGAGTCAACAAGTCAACAAGTCAACGGGTCAACGGGTCGCAGGAGAGCTGCTTCTTTGGCTCATTCTGTTCTGTCAACAGGCCGCTGGGTGAAGGTGGACGTGGCAAAGGACGGTGTCTATCTGCTGACGCCCAAGAGCCTGGCTGCCATGGGCTTCAAAGAGCCCGACAAGGTGCGCGTGTTTGGCTACGGCGGACACCTGCTGCCCGAATACGACCTCGGCAATCTGCCTGACGACCTGCCACAAGTTGCTGTCTGCCGCACCGAGCAGGGCATCTCGTTCTGGGGCAACGGCACCGTCGGCTACACCCAAAAGACCGATGGTACCTTTGTTCACGTGCAGAACCACTATGCCACCACAGGCAGCTATTTCCTGACCGAGACGACTGACAGCACCACCTGGGACGACCTCACGGTGAAGACGACGGATGAGCTTGTCCCCAGCTACTGCCGCTCGGCAGGCACCCTCTGCGTGGTGGAGGAGAATGATGCCTATGCCTTCCACCCCTCGGGCCGCAAACTGTTTGACAGCTACGACTTTGCCAACGGTGCCACGCATAGCTGGAACATCGACCTCCCCAATATCCAAGAGGGTGTTGCGGCATTTGTCACCGTGTCGTTTGCTCACGATGCCTCCACCGCGACCTCCGTCACCGTGCAGGCCAACGACGTCGCGCTGGGCACGATAAACCTCTCTGCTAATAGCGCTTACTGCGACGGCAGCCTTACCGAGGCCACGTTCAAGACCACGGCACTGACGTCTGCCACCCGTTTCACGCTGACTCACGACCGCCCCTCCGGCGTCAGCGGACGGCTGGACTTCATCCGCGTCAGCTACCCCTCGACAGCGGGCTACTACACCACGGACGAGATTCGCAGCGGCACGGTCATCGCCAATCAGGACCTCCGCTCACTGCCACCCACGGACTACATCATCGTCGTGCCTTCCAGCGGCGCCCTGACAGCACAGGCTGAGCGCCTTGCAGAGGCTCACCGCAAACGTGACGGCCTCACGGTGGAAGTGGTATCTGCCGACCAGATTTACAACGAGTTCTCCTCCGGCACCCGCGATGCTACCGCCATTCGCCGTTTCCTGAAGATGCTCTACGACCGTGCAGCGGACGAAAGCGAGATGCCCCGCTACCTGCTGCTTTTCGGCGACGGAGCCTGGGACAACCGTATGCTCAGCGATAACTGGCGTGGTACCTCGCCCGACGACTACCTGCCCTGCTTCGAGTCGGTGGAGTCGTTCAGCGCCACACGTTCGTTCGTCATGGAGGACTATTTCGGCTTGCTCGACGACGGCGAGGGGCGCGATCTGCAGCGTGATAAACCGGATGTCGGCGTGGGGCGCTTCCCCGTGGTGACGGTGCAGCAAGCCCGCGAGGCTGTCGACAAAACCATTGCCTATATGGAGAACGTGGCTGCCGGTGCCTGGAAGAACACCATCCTCATGCTGGGTGACGACGGAGACAACAACCAGCACATGCGCGATGCCGAGTACGTGGTGCGGATGCTGGAAGGGCTCTATCCCAAATATATGTACAAGCGTATCTACTGGGACACCTTCCCCATGGAGGTCACGGCAACGGGTAACAGCTACCCCGCCGTCCACAAGCGTATTCTTGAGCTGCTTGACGAGGGTGCCCTGATGGTCAACTACAGCGGTCATGGCCGTGCCGACGTGCTATCCCATGAACTGGTGCTCGACCAGGGCGACATGGCAGCGCTCACCTCGCCCCGTCTGCCTTTGTGGGTGACAGCGTCGTGCGATATTACACCGTTTGACAACACCGCTTCGTCCTTCGGTGAACATGCGTTCCTTAATCCGAAGGGTGGCGCCATCGCTTTGTTTACGACGACACGCACCGTGTTCTCAAGCTACAACCGTCGCATCAACTATCTCTTCTCAAAGTATGTTTTTGCTCGCGATGCTTCGGGCCGTCCGCTGCGTTTGGGCGATGCCGTCCGCATAGCCAAGACGGAGGTGGTCTCCACCTCGGACGCCTCGCTGCAGGATATCAGCGAGAACAAACTCCACTATGTGCTGCTGGGCGACCCTGCCCTGCGTCTTGCCTGCTTCGACTACGAGGCGGTCATTGATAAGCTCAATGGCTCACCCTTCTCGACGGGCGGCAGCCTGACGCTCAGCGCCGGAGCTGTCGTCACCGCCGAGGGCCACATTGAGGATGGGGCAGGGAGGAGGGCCACCTCGTTCACGGGCACCGTCTTCCCCACTGTGCTCGACAACCGCGAGACAGTCTATGGCCGCAACAACAACGGCAGCGCCTCCGAGCCATTCAGCTATACCGAACGCTCCAGCGTGCTCTTCTCCGGCAGCGACTCTGTGCGAAACGGCACCTTCCGCTTCACCTTCCGTATTCCCATGGATATCAACTACTCCGGTGAGAGTGGTGAGCTCAATGTCTATGCCATTAACGACGCCAAGAATGCCGAGGCGCAGGGCTACACCGATGCTTTCCTGCTGGGCGGCACGCACGAGGGGCTTGTGAACGACTCTACGGGTCCCGCTTTGTCGCTTTACCTCAATACCCCGGCTTTTGTTTCCGGTGATAAGGTCAACGAGACGCCCCTCTTAGTGGCGACGCTAGAGGATACCGATGGCATCAATACCGTGGGCGGAGGCATCGGGCACGACATCGTGGCCGTCATCGACGGTTCGGCAGCACTCACATATAAGCTCAATAACTACTTCACAAGCGACTTCGGCGATTATACCCGAGGAACGCTGGCCTACAGCATCCCCACGCTGCCCGAGGGAAAACATTCGCTGATGCTCCGTGCTTGGGATATGATGAACAACTCTTCCACAGCCACATTGGACTTTGAGGTGGTGAAAGGGCTGACTCCTTCGCTGACGGATGTAACGGTAACGGACAATCCTGCCAGCACCAGCACGACGTTTGTCGTCACCCACGACCGCCCCGAGTCTATCGTGACCTTCCGTCTGGAAGTCTTTGATTTCTCCGGGCGCATCCTCTGGACATCCGAGGAGACGACGGCGACGTCATCGAACCTCTACACTTGCTCATGGGACCTCTGCAATGCCTCGGGGGTTCCGCTTTCCACAGGTGTCTATCTCTATCGGGTGACCGCCTCCTCGACTACCGGAAGCAGCACTTCGCAGAGCCGGAAACTTGTTATAAAGCATTAAAAATACAATAAAACCACGCTGGTTGTCGTTATATAGCCGTATGAAACGAAAAACTATATTTCTGTCCATAGTGTTCTGCTGCAGTGCCTTGGTCGCTACGGCGCAGACTAAGAACCTATTCAATCCCGTCTATACGGGTGTCACTTCGCTTACCATTGCCCCCGACAGCCGCGCGGGTTCCCTGGGCGACGTGGGTGTGGCTACGGAGGCCGACGTCAACTCGCAGTACTGGAATCCTGCCAAATACCCCTTCACCATCAGCCCTGCGGGAGTGTCGTTAGCCTACACGCCTTGGTTGCGCCAGTTGGTGAGCGACATCGACCTTGCCTATCTCTCGGGCTACTATCGCATCGGTGACTATCAGGCTGTCAGCGGCTCGCTCACCTACTTCTCGTTGGGTGACGTGCTGGACATTCAGAACAACTACACCATCCGTCCCTACGAAATGGCAGTTGACTTTGCCTACAGCCGTATGCTGTCCGAGACGTTCTCCGCCTCCGTCGGCCTGCGCTTCATCTTCAGCGATTTGCAGTATAACTACGACGATGAGGTCACCCCTGGCTCGGCGTTTGCTGCCGACATCTCCCTCTTCCACAGCGACTACATTTTCCTCGGTCAGCGTGAGTGTATGTTCAACTGGGGACTCAATGCCAGCAATATCGGTTCGAAAATCTCGTTCGACGGTGGCAACACCAACCAGTTCATCCCCACGAATCTCCGTCTCGGTGCAGCGTTGAAGGTACCCATTGATGAATATAACGCCTTTACCCTCACAGCCGATGCTAACAAACTGATGGTGCCCACCAAGCCCACCTACCGCCAGTTCCTTGACGAGGAGTTCGGCGAGGACTTCGAGGACAACAGCTACAGCTATGCTTCGGAGTATCAGAGCTGGCTCGATGCCAAGGGCTACAACGATATCTCGCCCATAGCCGGCATCTTCAAATCGTTCCACGATGCCCCCGGCGGCATGGAGGAGGAGTTGCGCGAAATCTATTGGGGTGCTGGTGTGGAGTACGGCTACAACGACCAGTTCTTCCTTCGTGCGGGCTATCATTACGAAAACGAGTACAAAGGCAACCGTAAGTATGTCACCGTAGGTGCGGGCTTTAAGATGAGCGTTTTCTCGCTCGATGCCGCTTACCTCGTCTCTACGTCGCAGAGCAATCCCCTTGACCAAACCCTCCGCTTCACGCTCTCCTTCGACATGGACGGTCTGCGTGAGATGGTGGGAAGAAGATAACAGCTATGTTTCGCGTAGGATTCGGATTTGACGTACACCGATTGGTGGTGGGGCGTGAGTTGTGGCTTGGAGGCGTCCGCATCGACTATGCGCTTGGCTTGTTGGGCCACAGCGATGCCGATGTGCTCATTCATGCTATCTGCGATGCCCTGCTGGGTGCAGCCGGGTTGCGCGATATCGGCTATCACTTCCCCGATACGTCAGGCGAGTACAAAGATATCCGTAGCACCATTCTGCTTAGTCGCACCGTCGCCCTGCTCCGTGAGAAGGGCTATCGCGTGGGCAACATCGATGCCACCATCTGCGCGGAGCAACCTAAGCTCAATCCCCATATTCCTGCTATGCAGCGGGTGTTGGCAGACGTGATGGGCATCCCTGAGGGTAATGTCTCCATCAAGGCTACCACTACCGAGCAGCTTGGATTCACAGGTCGTCGCGAGGGAATTTCTGCCTATGCCGTCTGCTTGATTGATAATGACAAATAAAGAATGAATAATAAATTGTTCTGCATACGGCGTGTCGCTTGCAAGACCATCTATTTTTCATTCTTCATTCTTCAATTTTCGTTATTTCTATCCTGTACCTCGCTGCGTTATGCGGGGGTGGATAGAATAGCGCGGTATGATATGGTTTCAGCCGATGTGCCGCAGGAACTAGACGGTTATCGCATTGCCTTTGCAACGGATTTTCATCTGGCATCGAAGTTCAAGGAACACCAACTGCAGGGAACAGTGAAGGCATTGCATGCCCTTCACCCCGATGTCATTTTGTTGGGAGGTGATTATCAGGAGGGCTGTGAATATGTCGAGCCGCTTTTCTCTGCGCTTGGCAACCTTACACCTCCTGATGGTATCTATGCTGTATTGGGTAACAACGATTTCGAGCGTTGCACTGATGAGATTGCCCTCTCCATGCGCCGTAACGGCATTCGATTGTTGGACTACACTGCCGATACCTTGCACACAGGGCTGATTCTTGTAGGCGTGCCCTACAGCACCCATCCTCCGCTGGTGCAGCCACTAGTGGAGCGTCAGCATTCTGAGGACTATGTTATCTTCCTCACCCATAGCCCCGACATTGTGGAGTCTGCTTCTCTCAGCCCCCAGCACATAGACCTTGCCTTAGCAGGGCATACCCACGGCGGACAGATAACGTTTTTTTACGTCATTGCCCCTGAAACGGGCAGCCGCTACGGACGTCGTTTCCTTTATGGACGTCGGCGCACTTCACACGGCGTTCCCATTATCATCTCGCGAGGCCTCGGAACGTCGCGCATTCCCTTCCGCTTCTGTGCCCCTACTGACATCACCGTCGTGACGCTCAGGACATTGGTGCAGAAAGGGAAAAGCCCGAAGTGAGCCTTTCAACCCCGACCTTTCGTCAGAGTTGAAGGCGGTCTTTATCACCAGTACATGATTTCGTCTTCGGGAACCAAAGCCCTCAAGGCGAGGGTTTTTCCGTTTGTCAGTTCGCCCACAAAGGTGTGGTGGAAGCCTTGTTTGTCGTGATTTGTCACGAACGATCCCGACTTGAAGCACGAGCCGCTCAGCTCCTTGTCCTCGATGAAGCCTTGGCCGCCTTCGAGGCCGAATATGTTTTGCATGTTCAAATAGTCTTCACCTTTCTCGAAATAGACGGAGAACTGGTATTCGTCGATGTCCTTTGTGGGGTTGGCAAGGTCGATGGTCTTGCCGACGAGAGGCAGGCCGAGGTCGTACCGACCATGCCATGTGGCGTTCTTATCGACGGGCGTGACATCGAAATAGTAGGCACCTGGGTCGCCTTCCCAGCCTTTTCCGGCAGGGCGAATGCCCAAAGTGCAGGTGACGTCCACGACCTTTCCGTCCATAAGCATCTGGTTCTCCTTCAACCCCTCCAAAAAATCCTGGACAGGGTCATCCTTTTTGCAAGAGCTGAAAGCAAATGCTGTTATCAGGCATACGATGGTTAACAGAGTTTTTTTGTAAGTCATGATATTGTTAGTTTTTTTGTTATGCAGCACTATACACTTTCCCTACTTGTCTAATGCTGCAGGAAACAAGCAGGCTTTTCTCAATTGCAGGTCAAGGATACGACTTCCCTGCCACCTGTGCAAGAAATGCGTCAGTTTTTGGTGTGAAAAAGAGAAAAAGCGGTGCGAATTGCCCGAAAACGCAGTGCGTTTACATCTGAACGCACTGCGTCTGTCTGCGAATGTACTGCGTCTTTATGCGAACGCAGTGCGTCACAATCTTAGAAAATCGTTTAAAATCGATGTAAAATAGTCGTCGGATTTTTTTTATTAAAAAAAAAGTTTTACCTTTGAAGCCTAAAACAAATCGTATAATTAACCAAGAGACTATGAAACGTGTTTCTATCCTCATTTTAACGGCGTTGTTGACACTCGTTGGCGCAAGCACTCTGCGTGCTGCCGATGAGGCGCGCCTGCTGCGCTTCCCTACCGTGGGCGGCGGAAAAATTGTGTTTACCTTTGCAGGCAACCTCTACTGCGTCAATGAAGCTGGTGGTACGGCTGTGAAACTGACGTCGCATGTGGGCTACGAGTGCTTCCCGAAAATCTCGCCTGATGGTCAGACGATAGCCTTCACAGGGCAGTACGACGGCAATACCGAGGTCTATACCATCCCCATCACGGGTGGAGAGCCGAAGCGCATTACCTACACCGCCCTCGTGGAACGCGACAACGTGGGCGAGCGCATGGGACCGAACAACATCGTCATGGGTTGGACACCCGATGGAAAGAGCATTATCTTCCGCAATAAGCAGTGGTGCTTCAGTGGCCTGCGCGCCCAGCTCAGCACAGTCTCTGCCGAAGGCGGTCTGCCGGAGGAAATCCCCACTAGCGAGGGTGGCTTCTGTTCCTTCTCGCCCGACGGTAAGCAGCTGGCCATGAATCGCATGTTCCGTGAATTCCGTACGTGGAAGTACTATCGTGGCGGACAGGCTGACGATATCTGGATTCACACTATAGGCACCACGAAGGTAGAGCGTATTCCAGGTTGCGACGATGTGGCGCAGGACATCTTCCCCATGTGGGTGGGTACGGAGATATACTATCTCTCTGACCGCGACCGTACGATGAACCTCTTTGCCTACGACACCAAGACGCGTCAGACACGCAAAGTGACGGACTTTACGGAGTACGACTGCAAGTTCCCCGCAGCCTCACAGCAGAGCATCGTCTTTGAGAACGGAGGCTATATCTGGAAGTATGACGTGAAGAGCAAGTCCCTGAACAAAGTGACGGTCTTCCTTGCCGATGACGACCTTTACAGCCGCACGGAATTGAATCGCACCGTGCGTGTCAGCGAAGCTACTCTTTCGCCCGACGGTAAACGCGTTGTGGCTATAGGACGTGGTGACCTCTATCTGCTGCCTGCCGAAAAGGGTCCTGTGTTCCATATAGCAGCAACGCCCGAGTCGCACGAGCGTGGCGTCTGCTGGAGCCCCGATGGTAAGAACGTGGCTTGGCTCTCCGATGCCAGTGGTGAGTATCAAGTGTGGATGGCTCCTGCCGACGATCTGACGAACGCCCGTCAGCTTACGAATTTCACCAACGGTTATCCTGACCGCTTGCAGTGGAGCCCCGACAGCAAGAAACTCTATTTCAACACCGAGAAGCGCGATGTCTATGAACTGCCTATTGCTGGCGGTGCGGCAGAACGTATCCTTGCGAGCGAGACTTCCGGCATCCGTTCGTTTACCCTCTCGGCCGATGGTACGTGGGCGGCCTACACCTCCACACCTGTCAGCCGAGGCACCGATGCCCTCTACCTCTTCGATGTGGCAAAACGGAAGTCCTATCAGGTAACAGACCGTTGGTACCCTGCCTCGCAACCCTTGTTCTCGCAGGATGGAAAGTATCTGTTCTTCACCTCCTCACGTGACTTGCATGCTCAGTATTCTAGTGTCGAGTGGAACACCTCGTACAACGTGCAGGACTACCTGTTTGTCTTGCCTTTGGCTGCCGATACCGAGAGTCCTACTGCCCTGCATACGGACTTTGACGCGGCTCCTGCCAAGGAAGCACCCGAGGCTGGCAAACCTGCTGAAGCCGGCAAACCTGGTAAGTCTGGTAAGGCAGGTAAATCCGGTGACTCTTCTGAACCCAAGAAGCCCGCTCCTATGAAAGTTGACCTTGACGGCATCGGGCAGCGCATTTGTGCCCTGCCTGTGGATCCCGGACGTTTTCGCCTCATAGGGGCTGTGAATGGCAAGCTCTACTTCAGCACCAACGGCGTAAAGGAACTAGACCTGAAATCGATGAAGGTTTCTGACTCTCCCATGAAGATGCCGATGGACATCACGGCCGATTATAAGAAGGCCCTTGTGCGTGGCGATGCCGGCAAACTTTTCGTTTCCAATTTCGGCGCTCCTGCAGGCAGCACAGCTGTCCCCACGGACGATATGGATATGGATATCAACCATGAGGCCGAGTGGCAACAGATTTTCGACGAGAGCTGGCGCATCACCCGTGACGGCTTCTATGTGGAGAATATGCATGGCGTTGATTGGGATCATATCCGCGAGAAGTATGGCCAGATAGTGCCCTACGCCAAGCACCGTGATGACCTCACCTATCTCATCGGTGAGATGATAGGAGAACTCAACATTGGCCATGCCTACATCACCAGCGGAGAGAAACCCGCTGTTCCCCGTGTCGCTACCGGCTTGTTGGGGGCTAAGTTCGGCAAGGACAAAAAGACGGGCGCCTTCCGTATAGAGAAGATTTTCCAAGGTGCCAACTGGGACAAGAAACTCCGTTCGCCCCTTACTGAGCCAGGTGTGAATGTCAAGGAGGGCGATTACATCACGAAAGTAAATGGTGTTGCTGCCGAAAAACTCACCTCGCCCCTTCAGCCCCTTGTCGGCAAGGTGGGTAAGACTGTTGCCCTTGAGGTGGCATCGAACGCCTCCGGCAAGGATGCCCGCACGGTGTATGTGAAACCTATCAGCAGCGAATCCGACTTGGCCTACTACGAGTGGGTGCAGCGTAACATTGCTATCGTCGATAAACTCTCTGGTGGCGAAATTGGTTATATCCACATCCCCGACATGGGCATGGAAGGACTGGACATGTTCACCAAGATGTTCTACACGCAGCTGGACAAACGCGCCCTCATCATTGACGACCGTATGAACGGTGGCGGTAACGTCTCGCCCATTATCCTCGAGCGTTTGCAGCGCGAAGTCTATCGCATCAGCATGTATCGCAACGGCGACAACGAGCCCGTGCCCAACGAGGCCTTCTACGGTCCAAAGGTCTGCCTTATCGACAAGTACTCCTCGTCCGACGGTGACCTCTTCCCCTACAGCTTCCGTAAGCTGGGGCAGGGGAAGCTCATCGGCAAACGTTCGTGGGGCGGCATCGTTGGCATCAGCGGCTCCAAGCCCTTCGTGGATGGACAGGACATGCGCACCCCCTTCTTCACTTCCTACAGCACCGAAGGCGAATGGATTGTGGAAGGACATGGCGTTGATCCCGACATCGACATCGACATCAATCCCTTCGAGGACTATAAGGGCAAGGACGCCCAGCTGGAGAAGGCTGTCGAAGTGTTGAAAGAAGAACTCAAGGGCTGGAAACCCCTCCCCGACACCCCCGCTGCTCCCGACAAGAGCAAGTAAATCCAGAAAAAGATAATAACGACTCTCCAGAAAACAACCATGAGAAAGCCTTTTGTTCCCCTCGTTCTGCTGCTTGTCGCCGTTGTGGTTACGAGCTGCACTACCACGCGCTGGGTGAACACGGGCGGCTACTGGCTGGAGAGCGTCAACACTCCCGACCACATTGCCAACCCCTTCCTCACCGAAAAGGGCGTCTATGTCGATGACAGCCTTACCGTCAAGCTGGAGATGTGGGACGACGGCTTCGACGTCCACATCAAGAACCTCGGCAAGGAGCCGCTGCTCATCCGCTGGGACGAATGTCGCTACACCGACGAGATGGGCACGACGCACAAGGTGATGCACATGAAGAATCGCCATCTGTTGACCGGTGCGATCGTGAAGGGAGGAGCCGTTTGCGATGACTTCCTTGCCCCCGACGCGCAGGATTACAGCAGATACGATGAACTGACTCCCCTTTGGCGCATCCATTCCTATAAGAGCAAAGCGGAGGCAGAGGCAGCACGTCCCGACAGTTCGTCTGTCAGCGTTACCTTGGCTCTCCAAAAAGGCGGCGTAACGGATGACTATATTTTCACCTTTGCCGGTGATGATTATCAGACGTCCAAAGTGGAGTATTTCGATGAGAAAAAGGCGCTTTTTACTTGGGACCTTACCCTTATGCTGATGTTTGCCCTTTTTGCGTTTACGGCGATAGTTATTTAATTAATCATAAATAGGAAAACAATGACATTTGGTGAATCTATTAAGACCTGTTTCCGCAAGTATGCGGTGTTTAAAGGACGTGCCATGCGCTCCGAGTATTGGTGGTTTGTGCTACTTCTGTTGCTTATTGAGATTGGGTTTTCGTTCGTGGCGGGCCTGCTGATGATTCCGCTTCTCATCAAGGGGCAGTTCAATGCCGAGAGCATTACCAGCATCCAGCTACCGCTTTCCATTGTGATGATAGTCATTGAACTGGTATTCCTGCTGCCTTCGCTGGCCGTGTTGACACGCCGTCTGCACGACAGAAACAAAAGCGGTTGGTGGATAGTGGTCTACTATCTCCTGACCGCGCTGTGCATGGTGCCGATGTTTCTTCTTTTCACCATGGCCGACCATTCGGAACAATTCAACGATAAGATAACCTTTGCCTTGACCTTTGTCATGTCCATTATGGCGATTCTGCTGTTGGCGTTAGCTATCACCTTTCTCGTATGGTGCTGCCAGCGTGGCACCATTGGTCCCAACAAGTACGGCCCTGACCCGCTGGAGAAAACCTACGTCGACGTTATTCCAGACAATTAATTCCCTCGTATCATGAAAAAAATACTAATTCCTTTATCAGCCTGTCTGCTTCTCCTCGCTTCCTGTGCCCGACCCGCGAAGGAGCAGGACAAGAACCTTGCTCCCACCATGGGCTGGAGCTCGTGGAATACCTATGGCATCAACATCAACGAACAGCTCATCCGCGAGCAAGCCGATGCCATGGCCAACAGCGGACTCAAGGACGCCGGCTACCAGTACATCAACATCGATGATGGCTACTTCGGAGGCCGCGACAGCGTGGACGGCCATCTGCTGCTTCATCCCGAGAAGTTCCCTAACGGCCTGCGTCCCTTGGTGGACTATATCCATGGCCTTGGCCTCAAAGCCGGCATCTACACCGATGCCGGCGACAACACTTGTGCCTCTGGCCAGGGTGCCGAGTGGGGCGACAAATGGGGCGTCGGCTCCGGCATCTGGGAACACGACCAGCAGGACATGGACTACTGGTTTGTGGATTGCGGCTTCGACTTCATCAAAATCGACTACTGCGGCGGTTCACGTTTGCAGGGGCTGGGTTATATCCAGAATGAGCGCCAGCGCTATACCGAGATCAGCGAGGCCATGAACCAGGCAGCACAAAAGGCCGGGCGTGACGACCTTCGCCTGAATATCTGCCGCTGGGCTTTCCCCGGCACCTGGGCTAAGGATGTCAGCGGCTCGTGGCGAACCACGGGCGACATTTGGTGTAACTGGGGCTCCGTACGTGGTATCATTGCCGAAAACCTCTACCTAAGTGCCTATGCCTCCCCCGGACATTACAACGACATGGACATGCTGGAAGTGGGACGCGGGCTCTCCGTGGAGGAGGATAAGACGCACTTCGGCCTTTGGTGCATCATGAACTCGCCTCTGCTCATCGGCTGCGACATGCGTAATATCGCTCCCGAGGCTATGGAACTGATGTGCAACAAGGAACTCATTGCCCTTAACCAGGACCCCGTTTGCCAGCAAGCCTACGTGGTGAAGAAGGACAACGGCTGTTGGCTCTTGGTGAAGGATGTGGAGAAAGCCTACGGACACAAGCGTGCCGTAGCCATCTACAACCCCACTGATGCCGATAAACAGTTCGAACTCACCTTTAGCGATGTGGATTTGGCAGGAAACATCAAGGTGCGCGACCTTTTTGAGCATGCCAATCTGGCAGAGTGCCGCGGCAGTATGACGGTTGACGTTCCCCAGCACGGCACACGCATCTATCTGCTTGAGGCTGCCGAGCGCACCGAGCGTACCCAATACGAGGCTGAGACGGCCTACTTCCCCACCTATCAGGAGCTTGTCAACAATCAGGTGGCCAAGAGCGGCATCTATCGCCACAACGATGCATGGAGCGGTGGCATTGCAGCCTGCTACGTGGGTGCCAGCCCCGAGAACAGCCTCCAGTTCCGCGATGTTTATAGTTTCCATGGTGGTAAGTACGACCTTGTCGTCCGCTACATCTCCAATGAAAACCGCTCCATGACCATCAGTGTCAACGATGAGGAGGTCGATACGCCCACGGTGAATTCTGGCAGCTGGACCACATCGGCTAGCATCACCCTCCCCATCACCTTGCAGAAGGGAAACAACGTAATCTCTTTCTCCAACGCCTCGGCTTATGCTCCCGATATTGACTGCATAACGCTTGTCAAGAAGCGATGAATTAAGTCTGCAAACCTTTTTATCCCAATAAAAAACCTTTTTATCCATTGAAATTATGAAAGAAAAAATCGGTAAACGTCCCTTCGCTGTGGACGACCAGCTCCAGCGCGAGCAGTTCAATACGCTCCTTCGCTACAACATGCAGCGTATTGAAAGTGAAGAATTAGCTAACGGTCACGATGATGAAGCCTTTGCTTCGGTGGCAAGCTCCTTCATCCGCATCATGCGCAAAAGCCTTAATATTAATCAGGCTAAGCTGTCAAAGAGCATCGGTGCTGCTCCCAACTACATTTCGCGCGTAGAGAGTGGAGCCGTGCAACCCTCCGTCGGGCGCTTCCTTGCCATCCTCTACCAGATGGGCTTCGACTTTGTGCCCGAACTGCGGAAGGATACCGTTGTTGACATCACGATGGAACGCAACGGCTACTCCTTCACCATCACTTCGCCCGAGGAATAAACTTCCTCGCCGATATACGATTTTTGTCTTTTTCACGTTATTAGAAGAGGACAAAATATCGTATGCCTTGTGGAATGGATCAATAGGACAAAGACCGTAAAGATAACACTGATTGTCGTGGCCGTGCTGATTGGCGTGGCGTCATTGGTGTTTTCCAACTATTTGGTTCGTGAACTTTCCAAGGAGGAGGAACGCCGCATGGAGGTGTGGACAGAAGCCATGCGCACCTTCAACAATGCCGATGAAGATACCGACCTCAACCTTGTGCTCACCGTCATCAAGGGCAACAATACCATCCCCGTCATTGTGCTGGACGACAAGGGCGCCATCGAGAGCTACGTCAACGTGTCCATACATGGTGCTGACACGCTGGGTTGCCTCATGCGCCGTGCTGCTCGTATGCGCGACGCCGACCATATCATCCGCATGGATATGCCCGAGGCCAACACGTGGTACGATGTCTGCTACGACGATTCCACGTTGCTGAAGCTGCTGGGCGCCTATCCGTATATCCAGTTCAGCGTTTTTGTGGTGTTCGTGCTGGTTGCCCTGTTTGCCCTGCTGAGCATGAAGCGTGGCGAGCAGGATAGGGTATGGGTTGGCCTTTCGAAGGAGACAGCTCATCAGCTGGGTACACCCATTTCGAGCCTCATGGCGTGGACAGAAATCCTCGGACAAAACTACCCTGACGATACACTCATACCCGAAATGGGTAAAGATGTCCACCGATTGGAGCGGATAGCCGAGCGATTCTCCAAGATTGGTTCGGCGCCTGAGCTTACGCCTGAGGACGTGAATGCCTCGCTTCGTCGTGTGGCGGAGTATATTGGGCATCGCACCTCCGACCGCGTCTCCATCATCTGCCACTACACCGACCATCCGATTGAAGTGCCCATGAACAGCCCCCTCTTCGAGTGGGTGGTGGAGAACTTGTTTAAGAACGCCGTTGACGCTATGGACGGCGCGGGCAGCATTACTGCCGACATCCTGCCAGCAGGCGACAAAATCTGTATCGACATCACCGACACCGGCAAGGGCATACCCAAGAGCCATTGGAAGAATGTCTTCTCTCCTGGCTTCACCACCAAGAAGCGTGGTTGGGGACTTGGCCTGTCGCTGGCCAAACGCATCATTGAGGAATACCATAACGGGCGCATCTATGTCCGTCGTTCCGAGCCAGGTGCCGGCACCACCTTCCGCATCGAGCTGAAGAAATAGCTTTTCTGAGGGTTATTTTCAGAAAAACGGAAATATATTTGTTTTTTCGTTTGGTTTGTTGTAATTTTGCAGCCGATTTTAGCGTCTTGTGCAAAATAGTATGGGCAAATTTGATAAATTCAAGGTCGAATTGAGAGGAATGACTGCATCCACAGCCACTCTTGAGATGGATATTGATAATAACTTCTTTGCCCTGATTGACGCTCCCGAGGTGCAGAAAGGCAAGGCTCAAGTGAAGGTCATCGTCACCAAAAAGACGGGCACCTTCCTGCTTGACTTCGACATCAACGGATACGTCATCGTCAATTGCGACCGTTGTCTTGACGAGATGGAGCAGCCCATCGCCACCACCGGCTCACTCTCCGTGAAGCTGGGTGACGATTTCGGCGAGGATGGCGACACGGTGATTGTCCCTGAACGGGACGGATACATCAACGTGGCGTGGTACATTTACGAGTTCGTAGCCTTGGCCATCCCCTTGAAGCACGTCCATGCTCCAGGCAAATGTAATCGCGAGATGATGGACAAACTGCGCAAGCACACGCCCCGCGAGGACGATGATGAATCGGCCGACGAGAACGGTACGGTTGAAATCGACCCTCGCTGGGACGCTTTGAAGGACATAATGGATAACTAAAAATAAATGTAAAATGGCACATCCAAAAAGAAGACAATCAAAGACGAGAACTGCCAAGCGTCGTACCCACGACGTGGCTGTTGCTCCCACGCTCGCCATCTGCCCCAACTGCGGCGAATGGCATGTGTTCCACACCGTTTGCGGCGCTTGCGGCTACTACCGTGGCAAGCTGGCAATCGAGAAAGAAGCAGCCGTATAACCTACGCTGCGCTTTTGTAAATTAGGAATTAGGAATTAGAAATTAGGAATGGGCTGCGCATGGCATCCCGTCCAAAGGAGAATAGAATTCCTAATTCCTAATTTTTAATTCCTAATTTAATGTAAGCTACAATGCACAAGGCAGGATTTGTAAATATCGTCGGAAACCCTAACGTGGGGAAGTCGTCGCTCATGAACCAACTGGTGGGCGAGCGCATCTCCATTGCCACCTTCAAGGCGCAGACCACGCGCCACCGCATCATGGGCATCGTCAATACAGACGAGATGCAGATAGTCTTCAGCGACACCCCAGGCGTGCTGAAGCCTAACTACAAGCTGCAGGAGTCCATGCTGCAATTCTCTGAATCGGCCCTGCAGGATGCCGACGTGCTGCTCTACATGACGGACGTCATTGAGAAACCCGACAAGAACATCGACTTTCTCAGCAAGGTGCAGAAGATGCGCTGCCCTGTGCTACTCCTTATTAATAAAATAGACCTCAGCAACCAGAAGGACCTTGAGGCGCTGGTGCAGCAGTGGCACGAGCTGCTGCCCAACGCAGAGATTATCCCCCTTTCGGTGACGAATCGTTTCAACGTCGATGCCGTGCTGCGGCGCATCAAGGAGCTGCTGCCCGATAGCCCGCCCTACTTTGGCAAGGACCAGCTCACCGACAAGCCCGCGCGTTTCTTCGTCACGGAGATTATCCGCGAGAAAATCCTGCTCTATTACGACAAGGAGATACCCTATTCCGTGGAAGTCAGCGTGGAACAGTTCAAGGAAACCCCCAAGAACATCCACATCAACGCCGTCATCTACGTGGAGCGTGAGTCGCAGAAGGGCATCATCATCGGCGCGCAGGGCAAGGCATTGAAGAAGGTCTCCACCGAAGCCCGCAAGTCGTTGGAGCAATTCTTTGGCAAGAGCATCTACCTCGAAGTCTTCGTCAAGGTGGACAAGGACTGGCGCAATTCCACGAAAGAACTCAAGACCTTCGGTTACGATTTGAGTGATTAGTAGTGTTCTACAAACGAAGTTTCTGAATTATGGGAAACGTATTAGCGATAGTTGGGCGGCCCAACGTGGGCAAATCGACCCTTTTTAACAGGCTGACGGAAACACGTCATGCCATTGTGGCCGAGGAAGCGGGCACCACCCGCGACCGCCAGTACGGCAAGTGCGAATGGTGCGGACGCGAGTTTTCCGTCGTCGATACCGGCGGCTGGGTGGTTAACTCCGACGACATCTTCGAGGAGGAAATCCGCAAGCAGGTGCTCATCGCTGTCGAGGAAGCCGACGTGGTGCTCTTCCTGGTGGATGTCAAGAACGGCATCACCGACCTCGACGAGCAGGTGGCTAACATCCTGCGTCGCAGCAAGACCCCCGTCATCCTCGCAGCCAACAAGACCGACAGCACCGAGCAGCAGTACGACGCTGCCGAGTTCTATGCCCTCGGCTTGGGCGACCCCTTCTGCATCTCCGCTGCCAACGGCTACGGCACGGGCGATCTGCTCGACCTCATCGTCAGCAAGTTCCCCGAGAAGCCTAACGCCGACATTGAGGACGACATCCCCCGCTTTGCCGTCGTCGGCCGTCCCAACGTCGGCAAGAGCTCCATCGTCAACGCCTTCATCGGCGAGGAGCGCCACATCGTCACCGACATTGCCGGCACCACGCGCGACAGCATCTACACCCGCTACGACAAGTTCGGCTTCGACTTCTACCTTGTCGATACCGCCGGCATCCGCAAGAAAAACAAGGTCAGCGAAGACCTTGAGTTCTACTCCGTCATGCGCTCCATCCGCGCCATCGAGAATGCCGACGTCTGCATCCTCCTCCTCGACGCCACGCGCGGCATCGAAGGGCAGGACCTCAACATCTTCTCCCTCATCAACAAAAACCAGAAGGGCCTTGTGGTCGTCGTCAACAAGTGGGACATCGCTGTCGACAAGAGCACGAAGGCCATGAAGTACATGGAGGACACCATCCGCCAGCGCTTCGCCCCCTTCACCGACTTCCCCGTCATCTTTGCCTCCGCCCTCACCAAGCAGCGCATCTTCCGTGTGCTGGAGAGCGCCAAGGAGGTCTATCAGCATCGCAGCCAGCGCATCCCCACGGCACGGCTCAACGAGGAGATGCTCTCCGTCATCGAGGCCACGCCGCCCCCCTCGAACAAGGGCAAATACATCAAGATAAAGTACTGCACCCAGCTACCCGACACGCGCATTCCCTCGTTCGTGTTCTTCGCCAACCTGCCGCAGTACGTCAAGGAGCCCTACCGCCGTTTCCTTGAGAACCAGATCCGCGCCCGCTGGGACTTCTCCGGCACCCCCATCAACATCTTCATCCGCCAGAAGTAGGTCGGTCTATTTTTTCAACGCACGCTCTGCAAGACGCATAGCGAGAATAGAAATGGGGATTGTCAGTAGCAAGACGACAATCAGCATAGGAACGTTGTCAATCACCGGCTTCATCAGTTCGTCATAGCCTGTTGGCATTTCCTCTATGGCAGCCGCAAGCGAGTTTTCCGTATCGGTCCACCAATGGATCGTATATGCGAAGAACGAGAAGGCAAAGGGCACGAAACTCCAGCGGACACTTTTCTTCGTGCCATATTTGAAGAGGAAACGGATAATTTCAGATAGTGCCGTCAAAACAATCATGCCGATGATAAAAGCCTGATCCGCTTCGCCTGCAATCAAAAAAAGGGCAAAGATGAACCCGTTAAGAGCTGTTGTTGCACCGAAACCACGGATGAGGGTCGTTGTGTAAAGGTAGATAAATGCGGAGACGATCGGCAGTACTGCACCGATGTAGGCATAGCACATAGGGTGAATCGCACCACTGGCGGCACCCAAAATAAACATAACCAAATAAGCGAAGGCCATAAGAATGACTTTTAATGCTGTTTTCATTGTGTTGAATATTATTTGTTATAAAAAGAATATTATCATAACTAAATGTTCCACTCAAGTGCGTTGCTCTGGAGGTCCTGCATCCGCTTGTAGAAGCCGCCAGAGGCGGTAAGTTCGGCGGGTGAGCCGCACTCTTCGACCTTGCCATCCTTGAGGATGACGATTTTGTCGGCACCGGCCACGGTACGCATCCTATGGGCGATGATGATGACAGTCTTGTCCTTGACCAAACGGGAAAGCGACTCTTGGATGAAGGTCTCGTTCTCCACGTCGAGCGAGGCGGTGGCTTCGTCGAGCAGGATGATAGGGGCGTCTTTCAGGAAGGCGCGGGCGATGGAGATACGCTGGCGTTCCCCTCCGGAAAGTTCGCTGCCGTTTTCGCCGATAAGGCTGTTCCAACCGTCGGGCAGCTGCTCGGCAAAGACATCCACGTGTGCCAGTCGCGCGGCGGCAATAACCTCCTCGTCGGTGGAATCCTTGCGGCCGATACGGATGTTCTCCAGCACGGTGTTGTTGAAGAGCGTGACATCTTGGAACACGATGGAATAGAGGCTCAACAGCGTCTCTGGGTCAATCTTGGAGATGTCCATCCCACCCACAGTGATGGTGCCCGAGGGGATGTCCCAGAAGCGGGAAGCCAGGCGGGACACAGTGGTTTTGCCAGAGCCGGAAGGGCCGATGAGTGCCGTCACCTCTCCCTGACGAGCCGTAAATGACACTCCGTTCAGCACCGTTTCCGATGTGTCGTAGGCGAAATGGACATCCTTGAATTCCACGTCATAGCCCTTGTTTGTGAGTGTTTCGGTTCCTCTTTGTTCTTCATGGTTCAAAATCTCGTCCATTCGTTCACACTGGACGCCCATCGAGACGGCTGCACCCAAATTGATCAGCGAGCCGGACATGGGGTCGTAGAGACGGGATGCCACCAGCAGGAACATAAAGAAGGTCAGCACGGAGAGACTGCCTTGGGAAAGGAGCCAGGTACCAGCGAGGGCAACCGTCGCGATTCCCAATTTCAGAACCATCTGTCCGCTGACGACAAAGTAGGCCACGCCAAGTTCAGCCTCGGAGGCCCTTTTTTCCACGAGGTCAATCCTTGGCCAAAGATCATTCAGGTATGTCTCTTCGGCCTCGTTCGCCCGAATGTCCTTAAAAGCCTCTAAGCCCTCCTGTATATGGTCGGCCAGATCCACCTTTGCCTGCACGTTGCGGCGGTTGTAGCGGTTCTGGAATTTGGCCGAGAATAAGACGATGGAGATGGCTATCGGAATCACCCAGACGGCGGCAATAGCCATCCGCCAGTCAAAGAAGAAGAGGCTGATGCCGATAATCGTGGTGGAAATCATGGAGCCAATAAGTTCCGGCACCCAGTGGGAAGTGCCCGTTTCAATGGTAGCGGCATCGGCCATGATGGTGCTGGTGAGGTCGGCGAGGTCTTTCTTGCCGAAGTAGGACAGCGGCAGACGGCGCAGCTTCTCGGCCAGCGATATCCTGCGGCGACCGCTTTCCAGATAGACGGTAGTGAACTGCTTGTTGTACTTAACGTACTCCATCGTGGCGATGGCCAGCAGACAGGCGACAATTTTCCAGACGTATCCCCAGACATTGAGCGATGCGCCTTCCATCAAGTCCTTCACCAGAAAGAACAATAGGCCAACGGGCAGCATAAGGGCGATGTCCATTGCCGCACAGGCGAAACAGGATTTCACCAGATCCTTTGCGCCTTGCTCGGAGGTGGCATATTTATGGCGTATGATGTTGATGATACTCATTTGATGTTCCATTTAACAGATTCTACATATTGTTGCCACATGGCAGCGTACTTACCGCCTTTTTCGAGAAGGGCCTTGTGCGTGCCGTTTTCCGAGATGCGGCCGTTCTCAATCACGTAGATGCAGTCGGCACCTGTCACGGAAGAGAGACGGTGCGCAATCATAATGAGCGTCTTACCCGCTGCAGCCATCTCGGAGAAGGCCTGCTGGACGCGGGTCTCGTTGTCGGGGTCGGCAAAGGCGGTGGCTTCATCCAAAATAACAATGGGCGTATTCTTGAGCATCACGCGGGCGATGGCCACACGCTGCTGCTCGCCGCCGGAGAGGTAGGTTCCCTTGGTTCCGATGACGGTGTCGATGCCCTGAGGCAGTTTTGCGAGGATATCGTTGCATTGGGCACGGTGTAAGGCGTCCAGAACCTCCTCACGCGTGGCTTCGGGCCAACCGAGACGGACATTCTCGAGGATAGTGGCCTTCAGCAGACGACTGTCCTGGAATACGAAGGAGATGCGGTTCATCAGTTCCTGCTTGCGGATATGGCGTATGTCCACGCCGCCGAGGGTGATGGCCCCCTCCGTGACATCGAAGAAACGGGCCATCAGGCTGGCCGTCGTGGTCTTCCCGCCTCCCGAAGGGCCTACAAGGGCTATCTTCTGTCCCGGCTTAACGGAAAGGGAAACGCCGTCAACTGCGAATCTCGATGCCTCAGGATAGCAGAAGCGGACGTCTTGCAGCGCCAATTCGTTATCATCAGGCAGCTTTTCCTCTGACGGGTCAGACAGCGGGTCAATCGCGAGTATCCGTCCGGTCTTGTCAAGCGCCTCGGCCACAATCATCTCGTTCTCACTGGCGAACATCAGGCGGTTGAGCGTGACGGCAATGGCGGGCGTGATGATAATATAATAGAGAAGGTTGAGAAGGAAATGGCCATCCACCCCGCCACCTTTTGCCACGAAAAGCGTCAAGCCTATGAGCACGGCGAAACTTGCGTTGACCAGCGTGGTGTAGAGCGTCATCGGCATACGCAGATCCAGCGTGTAGGCAATCACCCATTTCTGATATTGGTCAATGGAGGCCTTGAAGCGTTTGAAGGAGAAGACCGACTGGCCGAAGGTTTTCACCACCGGGATACCGCGTACATATTCCACCGCCTCGTTCGACATGGCATCCAGTGCCTTGTTGTATTCCCCCATCTTCCGCTTGAGGGTGGGACCGGTCATCAGGCTCACCATCACAATGAGCGCGAGTGCCACGGTGCCCAAGCACAACAGCCCCATCCTCCAGTCGAAGAGGAACATCAGCACGGCCAGTCCCAGCATGGTGGCGTACATGCCCGCCTTGTCGGGGAGCTGGTGAGCCAGGTAGGTCTCCGTTGATTGGGTGGATTCCTGCACCCATTTGCGGACTTTGCCGCTGCCCAGAGTGTCCAAGAATCCGATGGGAAGGCTCATGATATGCCTCATCAGGGTTTTACGCATATTGGCGGCGATGCGGAATGCCGC
The DNA here is from genome assembly GCA_016291905.1 of Bacteroidaceae bacterium. Taxonomy (GTDB): domain Bacteria; phylum Bacteroidota; class Bacteroidia; order Bacteroidales; family Bacteroidaceae; genus UBA1189. Next base: position 68,820 of record JAEEZS010000072.1, on the reverse strand, counting down.
CAGGTGGGAGCACATCAGCCCGCCGAAATAGACGACGATGGAGGCGACAGCGAACGCTACAGCCATCCAGCCGTAATGGGCGATACGGCTGTTGTCACCGGCAATCACATCCCGAAGGATGGCCCAGATATACAGAAACGGAGCCAGCGCCAGAAGCTGGCTGATACCCACGATGACCATAGAAAGATAGGTCAGAACTTTTCTCTTCCCGGCGTATGCCAGGAGTTGTGGGAGTAGTTTTTCCTTTTTGTCCATTATATTCTTCCTTTCATTTTTTGTTTAAGGTTTTTCTTTATATTCTTTCTTGGGATTCTTGGGAAACCACCCTTTCTCAACCCGTTCACGCTGCTTGAACAATTCTAGGATGGACCAGAAGCACGAGAATGCCACAACGCCGAAAATGGTTGACGGAAACATTGCCCTAATTAGCAATGAACCTACAATACATCCTGCGCCTGCCAGCAGGAACGCCCACCAGCACCTTGTGCCAAAGTAATACTCTGCTTTGATGACGATAGGATGGAATACCCCGATGCAAAAGAAGGTGGAAAATCCAACCATGATACCTGTAAGATTCATTTTATTAATCGTTTGGGTGATTGGTTATGTCGCTCTTTTCACGTTGCAAAGTTACGGACGTCCGTTTGTCTACGCAATACCCATTAGTGGTGATTTTCAGCTATAGCCTTGAAACGAATCAAATACTACGACTTTTTTCTATGAGCAAACGATTTTCCCAGCCCAAGGGAATAAACTCATAGCCCAAGGGAATAATCAGCCAGCCCATTGGAATAAAATCATAGCCCAATGGAATGAAAGAACAGCCCAATGGGATGAGGGACAGATAAGATTGACAAGGATTGTGTTGTTTTCATGTTTTTTTAAGAGATGTTTTCGAAAAAAGTGCCAACACTTACCTGTTTCCTCGAAACGGTCTATAATACAAACCGTTAACTCAGGTAGGTGTTTAAGGAACACCTACCTAACACTTACCTGACACCTACCTATCTTCTCTCTGAATATCTGAAAAGGGTGGAAAAGAAATGAAAAATGGAGGGCGTTAAGTTTTCCCATGAAGGAAACGTGAAGCTTTTCTAGGTGTTTCTAACAAAAGCCGCCTGAACGGATGACAACATGTCAGGTAGGTGTTAGGTAGGTGTTTGGTAGGTGTTTGGTAGGTGTTTTACAAACACTTACCTGCACTTTCTCCCTTATTGTCAGTGGCTTACGGAGAGAAAGGTAGGTGTTGGGGTGAAATAATCTACTCTTTTACACGAAAAAGCTTCTTCTTCAGCCATTCGCGTACGGGAAGGTCATAGAGCCTGTAGGCGGCGTAGGCGATGAACACGGCAAGCACGAAGATGCTGACGGCGACAAGGATGTGGGTGCCGAGGGGCATGTCTTTGTGGCCTTCGGCCCATGCCTTCTGCATGTAGATGAGCGGGAAGTGGGTGATATAGAGCGGATAGGAGATCTCGCCGAGGAAACGGTTGATGGCCTCCGTGCGGCTGCCCTTTGTGCTGCTGCCTGCCCCCATGGCCACTATCAGCGGGAAGCCGACGAGGATGCAGAGGGCTTCGTAAAGGCCGTTTGTCCAGCGTGCCTCGCCCTGGGTGCCGAGGCCCATCCAAGGCATGCCAAGCAGGACAATCAACATCAGCGAGCACCACCAGAAGCCGCCCCTTACTTTTATGAGCTTGCCCACGCGCGAGAGGAGGAGTCCGCCGAAGAAGGGGTAGAGCAGGCGGGTGATTCCCACCAGAAGCTGGTCGGGCGTGGTGCTCCAGCCGCCCACGACGGTGTAGGAGGCCCAGTCGCGTGCCTTCAGCAGCCCGAAGAGGTCGATGTTAAGGCAGAGCATCAGCGTGAGCGCGGCAAATAGGGCGACGCAAACGCCCAGAGCCCGCTTGGACAGGCGGCGGAAGATGAGCGCGTAGAGGATATTGGCCAGGTATTCCCATTGCAACGACCACGCGGGGCCGTTGAGGGGGTTGGTCTCGGCCCAGCCGCGTATGTCCATCGTGTGGGGTAGGGGAAGCATGGTGAAGCACCAGAGCATCACCAGCACCACCACGTACCACGGGGTTTGGTCGACAAGCGAGAACTCGGCACAGCCGCTGAAGTAGAACAGCATGGCGCCGAAGAGGGTGCCGAGCAGCACCATCGGGTGCAGACGAATGAGGCGGCGCTTGAAGAAGTTCCACGTGGACATGCGGTTCCAGCGGTCGTCGTAGGCATAGCCGACGACAAAGCCCGACAGCACGAAGAAGAAATCGACGGCAAGGTAGCCGTGATTGATGGGCTGGCGGGAGCCTCCGCCGTAGTAGGTCTCGAACAGGTGATAGGCCACGACGAGCATGGCGCCCACGCCGCGAAGCCCGTCGAGAATCTCGTAGCGCGGCTTCGAGGCGAGATAGATGTTGTTGCGTTCTTTCATAGACTGGAAATCTGGCGGACAAAGGTACTATTTTTTTTAGAAAAGGAGGTGAAAAAAAGCGGACGTTTTGTGTTCCGTCTCATAGTTTTCGCTTATCTTTGCGGAAAATTCTAACCATTGTTTAACTAATTATAGTATCATTATCATGAAAAAGAGTCAAGTTAAGTTTTCTGTGGCACTTGTGGCAATGGCTTTTGCCGTGCTGGGTGCGCATGCCCTGGACAAAGAGGACGGGGTTTACTTGATTAAGGACGGCGCTGACCTCAACGCGTTTGCAAAGGTTGTGAACGGCGGCGAAAGGGATGCCAGCTGCCGCCTGTTGGCCGACATCGACTACACGGCGTTCAACGACCTCATCGGCGACGGCGTGGCCTACATCGGCACGTTCGATGCACAGGGACACAAGGTGTTCATCGACACGCACACCGACAGCAGCGTACCGGGCGGCCTGTTCGGCAAGGGCTCGGCCGGCGCCAAGATTCAGGACCTCTGGCTGGAGGGTACGCTGACGGCCAGCGGACGCCGAGCCAGCGGACTTATCCGCGAGGGCGACGGCGTGTTCATCAACAACTGCGTGATTAAGGTGGACATCGTCAGCACCTACAACGGCAGCCAGGGCGACCTGGCCAGCGGTGGCGTCATCGGCTGGTGCTCGGGCAACAACACGCTGAGGAACGTGGTCTATGAGGGCACCATCACCAACGAGATTTTTGACAACTGCCGCGTGGGCGGCCTGGTGGGCTGGGTGGACGACCCCGGTACGGTGGTGGACAACTGCCTTGCCATCATGGAGATTAACCTGCCGCTGAGCGGCGACTTCAAGTGCAACTCGCTTGTCCGTACGGACGACAACTGCACCACCGTCACGAACTCGTACTACGTGAACTTCTGGAACGCCGGCATCGAGGGCGCCAGCCAGGTGACGGCCGAGCAGGTGAAGAGCGGCGAGGTGTGCTACCTCCTCAACGGCGACCAGACGGCCCTCCGCTTCTGGCAGACCATCGGACAGGACGAATTCCCCGTGCCCATGGAGAAGGGACACGAGCAGGTGTACCTCAAGAACGGCAAGTACGTCAACAGCGACGCCGAGATGATTAGTACGGCTGCCGAGCTGAATGCTTTTGCCAAGCGCGTGAACGCCGGCGAGCGTGACCTCAGCGCCCGCCTGACGGCCGACATCGACTACACGGCCTACGACGACCTCATCGGCGACGGCGTGGCCTACATCGGCACCTTCGACGGCCTCGGCCACAAGGTGACCATCGACACGCACACCAGCAGCAGCGTGCCGGGCGGCCTGTTCGGCAAGGGCTCGGCAGGTGCGCGCATCCTGAACCTCTGGCTGGATGGTACGCTGACGGCCAGCGGACGCCGCGCCAGCGGTCTTATCCGTGAGGGCGACGGCGTCTATATCAGCAACTGCCTTGTGACGGTGGATATCGTCAGCACCTACGACGGCGGCCAGGGCGACCTTGCCGGCGGCGGCATCATCGGCTGGTGCTCGGGCAACAACACGCTGAAGAACGTCACCTATCAGGGTAAGATTACCAACGACCTGTGCACCGACGCCTGTGTGGGCGGTCTGGTGGGCTGGGTGGACGACCCGGGCACGGTGGTGGAGAACGGCCTTGCCATCATGGAGGTTTCCATCCCCGCTACGACGACGAAGAAGTGTAACGCCCTGGTGCGTGGCCATCTGGGCGAGTACACCATCTCCAACTCCTACTATGTGAATCCCCTTGACGCCCAGCCCGAGGGTACCGTACAGGTGACCGAGGAGCAGCTGGCCAGTGGTGAGGTGGCTTTCCGCCTCAACGGCAACCAGACGGCCATCGGCTTCTGGCAGACCATCGGTGAGGATCCGTATCCTGTCCCCGTGGAGCGCGACCACAAGGCCGTGTACGGCAAGGGCGACATCCATTGTAACGGCCAGCCTTACGACGGCGGCTCGTACTCCTTCTCCAATACGCCTCCCAACCAGATTGACAGCCACGAGTTTGTGGATGGCATCTGCATCCATTGCGGCGCAGAGAGCGAGACGGCCGACCTCACGCAGGATGCCGACGGCTACTACCTTATTGCCGACGCCAACCAGCTGGCCAAGGCTATCGCACAGGTGAACGAGGGTAACCTTGACATGAACTTCCGTCTGACCGACGACATCGACTTCACCGACGAGAAGTACGTCACCACCACCTTCAACGGCCTCGGCGGCACATTCGACGGTCAGAACCACTCCATCACGCTGGCAACCAACAAGGCGGGTGCCTCGCTGTTCGGCGGCTTGTCGGGCACGGTGAAGAACCTCATCGTCCGTGGCGAAATCATCACCTCGGGACAGTTTGCCGGTGGCCTTTCGGGCTTGAGCGGCAGCTGCGACATTGAGAATGTGGTGGTGGAGGCTGACATCGTCAGCACCTACGACGGCCACAACGGCGAGATTCATTGCGGCGGCTTCATCGGCCGCGTGGCGGGTGACGGCGTGGCCACGCTGGTAAACTGCGTCTTCTCGGGCAACATTATCCAGACTGATGGTGCCTGCATCGACCGCACGGGCGGCTTCGTCGGCGACTCGCGCGGTAGCTTCTCGTTGCGTAACTGCATCATGGCCGGCGACTTCCACATCACCAGCGGCGCAAACCTCAGCCTCTTTGCTAACGGCGGCACCAAGACCAACTGCTTCTACCTGAAGGAGATTGAGGGCGTCAACACCGATGCCGGCACGAAGGCTGGCGACGATATCCGCACGGGTAAACTCTGCTACCAGCTCAACGGCGGCGCCTACGACAACCCAGCGTGGCGTCAGACCATCGGCGAGGACGAGATTCCTTATCCTATCGCCACAGCCGATCACGGCATCGTCTATTACCTCCCCATCAGCGACCGCTACATGGACGTCCACGACGTGGAGTCGATGTATGAGTTTGTCACAATCCTCAGCGAGGAGGAGAACACGTGGATTTATGACGTGCAGGCCAGCGCCGACATCGTTACGAACTACGAGAGCTATGTGGAAGACGTGGCCAACTCGACGACGCTGGAGGGCTTCTATGCATCTTATAAGCGGATGCGTGAGTACCGCGTGCTGCTTGAGGAGAACGAGCGCGCTTACAAGGACTACGAGGCTCTGGCTCAAGAGGCGATTGCCTTCCTGGCCAGTGCTGACGAGAGCGAGGATGTGGCCCTGCTGAAGAGCTACCTCACCGACACGTTGGAGCCCGACGACACGTTTGCCCACGGCTCGTATCCCTACGTGATGGATGTTGCCGAGCTGGGTACGGCCGATATGCGTGCCGAGCGTGAGTTCCTCGCTGCCCTCTATCGTGTGGTTGTCGCTACGGCGGCAAAGGCAGGTACCGACGTTACCGTGCTGCTCACGAATGCCGACCTCGCCGACGGTTCCACCGGCTGGCAGGGTAAGGCGGGAAGTTACTTCGACAAGAACAGCGGCATCATGCCTGTGGCTGAGGCATTCCGCACCAACTGCGACATGTATCAGGAGCTCACTGGCCTGGCCAACGGCGTCTATGAACTCGACTTCAACGCCTTCTACCGTCCCTCGGGCCACGACGAAGGCTTCTTCTATGGCGCCCAGGTCTATGCCAACGACAACCTTGTGCCCGTCATGATTATTCAGGAAGACCCCATTGCCTTCGAGAAGGCCGTTGACATGGATAACTGCTACATTGCCAATGCAGGCAGCTATCCCTACGACGTCATCTTCAACGACTTCTTCTTCTATCCGAACAGCTACACCGGCGCATCGTATGCCTTCCACGGCGGACGTTATGTGAACCGCATCCTGGCTGTCGTCACCGACGGCACGCTCAAGGTGGGTATTCGCAACCTCGGCACGGGCTTCGACTACGACTGGCTGGTATTTGGTGGTGCGAAGCTCTTCTATCGCGGCTCGCTTGAGGAGGCCTCGGATGCCATGAATGATGTCCTCATTGGCCAGTGTGCCCGCGCCCTGACGGCCACGATGTATGGCACCAACGCCGGTGACGAGTACTATCTCTACCCGAACTACTCCGCCGAGCTGCGCAAGCATCTGGAAGATCTCCGGCAGAATACGATTGGAGTGAACAAACCTCTTGAACCCGCTGAGGCATACGCCTACATCGAGGACTTCTCGAAGACGTTTGCTGAGCTCTACGACTGCAAGCGTGCCTATATCCAGTTGATGCAGCAGATTTCCACGCTGACCGGTATGGCCGATAACTATCGCGAGGCGGGCATCCTCAACGATGACGACTACAACGCCTTCATGAAGACCATCAACACCGCTGCCATCGGCTATCAGAACGGTTCGTTCAGCGCACAGGAGGCACGTGACTTCAGCCTTGGCGCCATTAACACCACGGTGGGCGAGACCCTCATCACCGACGCCAAGCAGCTCAGCAGTAATGCCAGCGACAGCGCCGAGGGCCAGCACATCGAGTACCTCATTGATGGCAATCCCTCCACCTTCTGGCACACCGATTGGCACAACCAGGTCAGCGACCCGCTGCACTACGTGCAGGTGAAGCTGAATGCGAACTTCGCCGGCGACGTCACCCTCTACCTGCTACGCCGCAACAGCGCCAACGACCATCCCACGAAGATGAAGATTTCGGGTGGCATCAACGGCACCGACTTTGAGGATTTGGCTGAGGTGTTCTTGCCCTTCAATGGTGTTAGCACTCCCATCGCCAGCGAGGCGTTCACCATCGAGACTCCTGTGCGCTACCTCCGCATAGCAGCTACCGACACCGGCAATGCCGACAATCCTGAAGGCGGCACCTTCCGCACCTTCTGGCACACTGCCGAGCTGCAACTCTTCGGACAGTGGGCTACCGGCATCGCCCCGTCGCCCTCCAGCGAAACCGCTGCCGACGTTGTCATCTACAACGTGATGGGTCAGCGTCTCAACGCTCCTACGAAGGGCATCAACCTTATTGGTGGCAAGAAGGTATTGGTGAAGTAACCCCTTTTCCTATGCGGCGAAACGCCGCATAGGAAACTATAGCCCCGCCGCTATCCATCTGATAACGGCGGGGCTTTTCTCTGTACTCCCCATCGCAGCAGGAAAACTTTCATTGTAGCCGGTAATACATCTATTTCAGCCGGTAATGCCCCTATTCCAACCGGCAATACTCTTATTTCAGTCAGATTGTACTTCCGTGGCAGCAATAGTTTATTCCTTTGCAGTCAGATACGATTCTACCGCAGTCGGGAGTTATTGTACTAAAGCCGTTGGGACACGTGTCCCAACCCGTTAGGACACCTTACCTAACCCGTTAGGACACGTGTCCTAACGGCTTTGGACGATAAGAAACAAAGGGAATGGAAACACGAAAGCATAGTACAAGAAAAAAGGAACAGCCGTAGGACTGTTCCTTTTCTTCTGCGAAAGGTAGTAAGTAGGTCTTACTTTCCTTCCTCGAGCTGCTGCTTCAGGGCAGCCAGTGCATCGATGTCACCCAGCGTGGTGGCAGCGGCCTTGTTCTCGATAACGGGCTCTTCCTCGCGGGCTGCGCTTGCAGCAGCACGCTCAGCACGCTTGGCGGCAGCAGCGGCCTTCTTCTCGGCACGCTCGGCAGCACGCTCGGCATCCTCGAAGATGCGGCTGTGGCTGAGGATGATGCGCTTGGCATCCTTGTTGAACTCGATGACCTTGAACTGGAGCTTCTCGCCTAGCTGAGCCTGTGTTCCGTCTTCCTTGACGAGGTGCTTGGGAGTGGCAAAGCCCTCGATGCCCTCGGCGAGGCTGATGACGGCGCCCTTGTCGATAACCTCGGTGATGGTGCCTTCGTGGATGGAATCAACGGCGAAGCTGTCTTCGAGAGCCTCCCAGGGATTCTCCTCAAGCTGCTTGTGGCCGAGGCTGAGACGACGGTTGTCCTTGTCTATCTCCAGCACGACGACGTCGAGCTCTGCGCCAATCTGCGTGAACTCCGACGGGTGCTTGACCTTCTTCGTCCAGCTGAGGTCGCTAACGTGGATAAGACCATCGACGCCTTCCTCCACTTCGACGAAGATGCCGAAGTTGGTGAAGTTGCGGACGCGAGCGGTGTGCTTGCTGCCGACGGGGTAGCGCTCCTCGATGTTCGTCCAGGGGTCTTCCTTGAGTTGCTTGATGCCGAGAGACATCTTGCGCTCGTCGCGGTCGAGGGTGAGGATAACGGCTTCCACTTCGTCGCCCACAGACATGAAGTCCTGAGCGCTGCGCAGATGCTGGCTCCAGCTCATTTCGCTGACGTGGATGAGGCCTTCGACACCAGGGGCAATCTCAACGAATGCACCATAGTCGGCCATGACGACCACCTTGCCCTTCACCTTGTCGCCCACCTTGAGGTCGGGATCAAGAGCATCCCAAGGATGCGGGGTGAGCTGCTTCAGACCGAGGGCGATACGCTTCTTCTCGTCGTCGAAGTCAAGGATGACCACGTTGATCTTCTGATCAAGCTCGACGATTTCCTTCGGATCGCTGACGCGGCCCCAGCTGAGGTCGGTGATGTGGATGAGACCGTCGACACCGCCCAGGTCGATGAACACGCCGTAGGAGGTGATGTTCTTGACGGTACCTTCGAGAATCTGACCCTTCTCCAGATGGCTGATGATTTCCTTCTTCTGGGCCTCGAGTTCAGCCTCGATGAGGGCCTTGTGGGAAACGACGACGTTGCGGTAGTCCTGATTGATCTTGACGATCTTGAACTCCATGGTCTTGTCGACGAAGACGTCGTAGTCGCGGATGGGCTTGACGTCGATCTGCGAGCCGGGAAGGAAGGCCTCGATGCCGAACACGTCGACAATCATACCGCCCTTCGTGCGGCACTTGACGTAACCCTTGACAATCTCGTTGTTTTCGAGAGCCTGATTGACACGCTCCCATGATTTAGATGCACGTGCTTTCTTGTGTGAGAGGATGAGCTGACCCTTCTTGTCTTCCTGGTTTTCGATGTAAACTTCCACCTTGTCACCGACTTTGAGGTCAGGGTTGTAACGGAATTCACTCAGGGGAATGATGCCGTCGGATTTGTAACCGATGTTGACGATTACTTCGCGTTTGTTGATGGCGATGACGGTGCCTTCTACGACCTCGTTCTCGGCCACTTTGTTCAGCGTATTGTCATACGCCTTTTCCTGTTCTTCTTTGGCGGCTGCACCTTGTGTGTCGCCTTTTTCGTAGGCTTCCCAATCGAAATCCTCAACGGGAGCTACATTCTTAATCTCTTCTTCCATGTTGTTAATGATTTGTTTAATTAATTACGTTAGACATTATGTTGCCACATCTAATCTTCTGCTACGAAAGGCCGGAGAGCACAAAAGACTCCGGCCTTACGTTATTTCATTCAGTTTAGGATAAGGTTTGGTTTCAAAGCTTGGCGATATGAGCGCACAGCTTCGACTTCAGGTTAGAAGCCTTGTTCTTGTGGATGATGCGTTTCTTGGCCAGCTTGTCAAGCATCTTCTGTACGGAGGGGTACATAGCCTGAGCCTCAGCCTTGTCGGTAATAGAACGGAGCTTGCGGACGGCATTGCGCATGGTCTTGGCATAATAGCGGTTGCGCAGTCTGCGAGTCTCGGTCTGACGAATTCTCTTCAGTGACGATTTGTGATTTGCCATTTTTTCTTTTTATTCCTTATTATATTATACTTTGTAGCGCCACGGGGAATCGAACCCCGCTTTTAAGAATGAAAATCTTACGTCCTAACCGATAGACGATGGCGCCTTTTCTGCAAAAGCGGGTGCAAAGGTAAGGCTTTTTTTTCTATCCAACAAAAGTTTTTAAATATTTTTTCAGTTGTGGATATAAAGAGTGCTTACGGAGGATTGGGTGACGCGGTAGCGATAGAGGGGACGACCGTCGCCAGTGGTGACGAGTCCTCCGTTGTTGAGGTCGTAGATATTGCCACATTTTGGGCATTCAGCATTCCCCATGGCGTCGATGGTAAGGCGAGCAGAGGCCCTGTCGCAGGCGGGACAAGCCAGGTCGTAAGCATAGACGGACGATTTGCCGTCGCTGAAGTAGGGTTGCCCAACGATAAGCCCGCCAAGGCCGAGGGTGAACGAACGCATCTCCACTTCGGAGAGGGGAACTTCGGTGGTTTTCTTTAAGGCGGGATTATAGACGGTACAGGAGGTGCTGCCTGTCTTTTTGCGTATGGTGATGAATTGCCCCATGCTGTTGACCGCGTTATAGGGGACGTTGGTGATATCGCATGAGAAGGACACCTGGTACTGCGTGCAGAATTCGTTGTAGTCGTCGTTGCATGAGAGCAGCATGAGGCATGTAACGAAACAAAGTGCATAGAGGCTTCTTTTTCCTATCATCATAGTGGCTATTATAATTTCCCTGCAAAGATAGTCAATAAACTAGTTCCTTGCAAATAAGAGCATAAAAATGAAGAGCGCGCCCCACATAGGGCGCGCTCTTTAAAGATTGATTTGGAAAAGTATTCCAGTGGATTTACTTCACAAGGATCTTCTCAACCTTGATGGTGCCATCGCTCATCACGCTCTTAACGATGTTGATGCCCTGAGCGGGTTCAGCAACCTCAGTACCGTTAGCGTTGTAGATGGAGCGGCTGACAACCTCAGCAGCAACGTTGTTGATGCCAGTTGTGCCTTCCTCGCTATCCTCCAGAGCACCGGGCTCAAGTGAGTAGTAGGTCAGCGTGACGCCGCCGAGCATCAGCCAGCAGTCGCCCTTCCAGGTGGGCTGGACAACGGAGAGATCCAGTTTGCCATCTTCGCCGACGTAAGCATAGACCTCATTGAGGTACATGCCTCTATCGAAGCAGTCCTTAGCCTCCCACATCCAGTTCGGGTAGATGCCGTCACCAGTTTCATTGACGACAGCTTCAGCGCCGACGGGCTTGATGCGGACCTTGTTGCCATTGGCCTCAAAGTATGCGGTGGACATGACGTAGCCGTCGTTGTACCAGCCCATGTTGCCAATGCGCTGGCCATCGATACGGAAGAAGGCGTTGATGGTAGCTTTGTAGAGACCAGGAGTCAAGCCTTCGACGGTCTGGGAAAGAACGCCGCAACCCTGCCATGTCTCGGTACCGTTCTCATTAGTTGAGAAGTTGCCACCACCACGGCAGTAACCGGGCATACCAGCCTGAGCTGTAGTCCAAGTCCAGCCATCGATGCTGTTAGCGAGAGAAGCGCTCTGAACCTTGTCGGTCTTGTCGATAGCATAGAGCTTCTCGAAGTCATTGGCGCTGGTAACAAAGGATGCAATAGCCAAAACCTTCTCGATATCGTAGCGGTCGGCAATCATCTTCTCATATTCTTCAGCGGAGAGGAGCTGGAAGCGGGCAGCAGTAGCTTCGGTGCCGTGTACGCCAAGGCCGTAGAGAGGCTTCGTGTTCTCGTTCTCCTCAATAGCGAGGTAACCGGCAGCGGTGTTCCAGAAGATGTATTCGCCATTCACGTACTGGTAGACGAGGTCGCCATCAGCCGTCTGGTCAACGAAGGTACCACCATCCTGACCGTTGGTGAGGCTGATGTGGCAGTCTGTCCAATCCATAGCGCTCAGCCAAGTGAGGCCGGCCTCAGGAGTGGAAACAACGAACGGCAGACCGAAGTCGTCCAGGCAAGCCTGAGTACCCCAAGCAGCACCGCGGCTGAGGAACTTCTCGGTTTCCTTATTATATAAATAGTAGGTACCGTCGACAATCGGGAACACGGCGCGGAGCAGCTTCGTGCGAGCGTCGCGGAGCTCTTGCTTCGTGGAAGCAGGATTGTCAAGAACAGTCTTAGCCTCAGCAATAGCAGCCATAATCTCATCGTAGCCAGCCTCCTTCGTTACGTTGGAGATGCCGAACTCAGAGAAGGTGAAGAAGATGGTGCTGTTGTTGGTCTTCGTGATGTCGAAGCGGATGTATTCGTAAGCCTTGTCAGCGGAGATGAGTCCAGAGACGTAGCTGTCGTTGCCAGCAACGGTGGGCAGGTTGTCGTCAGCCTGCGTCAGCGTGCGGATAGCAGTCCAGTTCTCGCCGTCGTTGGAGCCCTTGATGACGATCTCGGTCGGACGGTTGTTGTTGTTGTTCATGCGACGGTTGTAGTTGATGGCGAAGTTGGTCAGACCCTTACCCTCTCCAAGGTTAGCCTGGAGGAAGTGGGTTTCAGAGACCTTACCATGCCAGTCGCTGTGGAAGAAGGTGTTGACATCGCCGTCAAGCATCCATTCGGGATGCTGGCCTTCTTGCTCGTCGGGAGCGTTGCTCCAGAGGTAGCCGGCAGCAGACTCGTCAGAGGTCTGGAGGGCAACCGGCTCATAGGTCAGATACTCCTTACCTTTGTTTTGAGCAACGGCAATAGCGTCCTCAAGAGCCTGCTTAGCGGTCTCATCAACAGCCTGCCAGTAAGCGAACTTGTTGGGAGCTTCGACAACGTCAACAACCGTGTTGTCGGCATTGGTAGCCAGATAACCCGTGAGGGTCTTGGAAGCATCGCTGTTGGAAACGGCGTCAACCCAGATGGTATAGACGAACTGATCCGGATCCTGCGTCTCAACACGCTCGAACTTCAGCGTTGTGGTAGCCTGGGTGGTGATATCTACATAGAAGCCGCTGCCAGCATCCCAACCGAAGACATTCGTCGGATACTTGTTGGTGACGATCTTGTAGAGACCTTCTTCGTTCTCGGTGAGCGTGAAACGGAGGCCAGCCTCGGCGCGAGTAGCCTGCGTGCCCCAAGCGTTACCTTGATTCAGGAAGTTAGCAGTTGCAGGGTTGTAGAATGCCCAATAGCCGCCATCACCAACTTCATCGCCTGCGAAGGGAGAGTCAATTCTCAGCGTCAGGATGTCCTTAACCTGCTGCTCCAGCGTCTCGATAGCCTCTTCGATGTCTTCGTCAGATGCCTTCGGATCGTTGAGGACTTCAAGAGCATCGTCAACAGCATCCAGAATAGCTTCCTTCATGTCCTCAGGAATGGGTGAGCAGAGTGCAAACTCAGAGAAGGTGAAGAACAGTGACTGGCTGGAATTACTGCGTGCTTCGTTGTTGGTGTGGGTCACCGTAAAGCGGAGGTAACGATAAGCCTGATCGGCAGAGATGAGGTCGGACGTGTAGCTGTCGTCGCCTTCCTCTGTGGGCAGAGCATTTTCTTCCTTGGTCAGGGTCTTGAAGTCGTTCCAGTTCTCCTTGTCGTTAGAACCAGCGATGATGATTTCCGTCGGACGGTTGTTGTTGTTGTTCATACGACGGGTGTAGCTGAGGACGAAGTCCTTGATTGTCTCACCTGCGCCGAGGTCAACAGCCAGATAGTGGGGATCCTCACTGGCTACGCTCCAAGCGGTGTGGAACATGGTGTTGACGTTGCCGTCAAGCAAGTTAGCGATGGGGCCTTCGCTGGGCTCCTGGGCGTTCGTCCAGATGTAGCCGGCAGCAGCCTCGTCAGCGACCTGGAGAGGAATGTTGCCATTGGCCTCACCCTTAGCGTCGTTGATGGCGTCCTCAAGGAGCAAGCGCTTGGTGTCGTCGATGACCTGCCAGAAGCAGTATTCATTGATGTTGTCCTGAACGTACACAACGGTGTTGTCGGGGTTGGTAGCCAGATAACCTTCGAGGGTGTTCTTGCCGTCGCGAGAAACAGAGGTAGCCTTGATGACATAGACCACGCGGTCGGTGTTCTCCACACCAGGAGCGGGCTGGAAGTCATAGCGGGTCTCAGCCTGGTTGGTGATGTCTACATAGAAGCCGCTGCCGTTGTCCCAACCGAACTGGTTGTTAGGATAGTTGCAGGTGACGATCTTGTAAAGGCCATCTTCCTGCTCTGTGAGCTGGAAGCGGAGGCCAGCCTCTGCGCGAGTAGCCTGCGTGCCCCAAGCGTTGCCCTGGGCAAGGAAGTTCTCGGTAGCGGGGTTGAAGAAACGAGCGATGAAGTCGCCAACCTCAGCGCCAGCCCAAGCAGAGTTGACGGTGTAGGTGTAAGCCTCCAAAGCGATAGCGGTGACCACGATGGGATCAGCAGAAGCATCGGTGCGGGTGACGATGGCAGCAGCAGAACCGACAGCTCCGTCAGGAATGACGACCTGGGTCTGGTTGCCTTTGAGATCCTGCTCATATTCGAAGCCGTTGCTGAATACGAAGTGCAGACCACCGGTGGTGCCGTTTGTCGTGAATACCAGCACGTCGCCCTTGGTGAGAACCTTGTCGAAGGTAATCAGAGCATGGCCGGCATCTGCAGAAGCGGCGAGGTCGTTCAGGTTCTGAGCCTTGCCGTTGAGGGTGAGGCCGTCCTTAGCAAGTTCGTCGCCTTCGCCGTTGACATAGGTGAGGTGTCCGCCCACAGTAGGATCAGCGGGAAGCCACAAGAACTTGGTGGTGCCGTTTGCCTGCAGAGAAGCGTCGGCGGGCATCGTCGTGCCCTTGAGCTTGAGCTCGCTGTACTGCAGAAGGCCTCCGTCACGAACAGCCGTCACGGTGAAGCGGTAGTACTTGTAGCTTTCCTCAGCCGTAGCGATGGTGAAGTCGAACGGGGTGAAGTTCACAGCCTTCATGGTCTCGTCGTTCTTGACCTCGGTGACGACGGCCCAGTTCTCCAAGTCGTTGGAACCTTCGATGGTCCAATCCTTGGGGTTACGGCCCGGGCTGTTCTTGGTGTCGTTAGCGGTGGTGATGGTGTAGCCGGTCAGATAGAAGGGCACGGTGGCCTCGATGATGACCCAGCTGGGAATTGTGTTGGTGCAGAACTTGGTGTTGACGTTGTCGTCGCACACGTTGTCGAAACCTTCGTTACCAAAACCGGCGCTACCGTCGATAGCCTCAAAGGCCAGGGGGCTTTCCTCAGTACCCTTCAGGTGAAGTTCGCTGTACTGCATGTAAGCGCCCGGATCCTGCGTAGCCTTAACGGTGAAACGGAAATAGGTGAACGCCTCGATGGTCTTGAGCTCGAAGTCGAACGGGGTGAAGTTCACATCCTCTAAGACCGTGTCGTCCTTCACTTCGGAGAGAAGTGTCCAGTGATACTTGTCATTGGAGCCTTCCAGCGTCCAATCCTTGGGGTTACGGCCTTTGTAAGCGGCATTGTCGTTGGCCGTGATGATGGTGTAGCCGTCGAGGTACACGGGTTTCGAAGCCTGGATGATAACCCAGTTGGGTTTGTCACCCGTGCCGAACTTGGTCTGGTCGGTACCGTCGCAAGCATCGGCAAAGCCTTCGTTACCACTCTTGCTACCGTCAATGGCGGTGTACGTGATGCCGGTGTTCTCATCCACGTACTGAGCTTTCACACTCAAGCTGGGCACTAGCAGAGCTGCGGCCAACAGGAGTGCACTTAATCTTGATTTTGTCATGATGTAAGTTTTTAAGTTAAACATTGATTTAATAAATAATTTAATTGTTAATAATGAATTTGTTAGCGAATTTTCTTTTTGTTTTTTTATGCTTTTAAATAGATTATACATTATTTTTAGCGTGCAAATATAAATAGTTTCACGCATACGCACAAACTTTTTTTAAAAAAAATGTGATAATTTGCGAAAATCTTGAAAGAATCGCTGTCGCTCTTCTTCTGGAATGTATCAGGAATTCGTTCTAACGCGGCGTTCCTCCTATGTCGTTTGGCTCTCTTCAAAAAGGCGCGTTTTTTACCTCAACATGAGCGATTCTTAGTACTGAATGATAGTGACACACGATAGAATATCTTCCGCCATAATCCTGCAAAATCTTGACAGCATTAGCAGGTTTTCTTAAAACTCAGCTGAGTTTTAATTAAAACCCAATTGAGTCTTAATTAAAATCCAATTGAGTCTTAATTAAAACCCAATTGTGTTTTAAGGAAATTCCTTTGCGCTGAGAAGATTTTTGAAGTTTCTAAATATATCAAAAAATGCCGATTCCATCGGGGAAAAATCGGAATTTGACGTGGAATTTTGCTGTGCGAAATGTCGTCAGTCTTTGCCGTCGGGACTTTTAACAAAGTGTGTCGGATTTTCACTTAATTTTATTATTTTAGTTTAAAGTTTGTAATAGATTTTGGTTTCTCGAAAATCCGTTGTAACTTCGCGCCAAATTTGCGTCAAATTATGAAGACATTGGAAAAAATCTTTGCCGAAAAGCTGTTGCGAATCAAAGCGATTAAGCTGCAACCTGCCAATCCCTTTACGTGGGCATCTGGTTGGGTATCACCTTTTTATTGCGACAACCGCAAGACGTTGTCGTACCCCGCTTTGCGCTCGTTTGTGAAAATTGAACTGGCCCGACTCATTCAGGAGCAGTTTGGTGTTGTCGATGCTATTGCAGGTGTTGCTACGGGTGCTATCCCGCAGGGCGCGCTTGTGGCTGACTTATTGAATCTTCCGTTTGTGTACGTGCGCTCTACGCCTAAGGACCACGGGCTGGAGAACCTGATAGAAGGAGAACTTCGGCCTGGAATGAAGGTGGTTGTGGTGGAAGACCTTGTTTCTACGGGCAAAAGCAGCCTGAAGGCTGTCGAGGCCATCCGTCAGAACGGATGTGAGGTCATCGGTATGGTGGCCTCCTTTACGTACGGCTTCGATGTGGCCCTCAAGGCTTTCAAGAAGGAGAAGGTGGAGCTTGTCACCCTCACCAACTACGATGCCGTGCTTGATGTAGCGCTCCAGACGGGTTATATCGATGAGATAGACCTTCCTGTCCTGCAAGAATGGCGCAAGGATCCTGCTCATTGGAAAGGCTGAGGAGTCGCTGATTAAAAAGATAGATTTCACCTAATCAGAAAGGAAATGAGTTCGAAATACGAAAGTGGAGTTAGGCAGATTCCCTACAGTCAGCAACGTGTTTACAATAAGTTGTCAGACCTCTCCTTCATGCAGGAGTATCAGGACAATCTGAGTCAGATACCGGCTGACACCATTAAGGTGGAAGATCTACAGTTCAGTCCTGATGGCTTTACTTGCCGAGTTCCTCCCATCGGAAATGTTGATCTCCATATCGTCGAGCGCGACGAGCCTAAGTGCATCAAGTTTGAGGCTGCGACATCGCCTATTCCCCTGACTTTCTGGATTCAGATTCTCCCAACGTCTGACGAATCAAGCAAAATCAAACTAACCCTCCATACTGACTTGAACTTTTTCCTCAAAACCCTTCTGAACAAGCCTATTGCGGATGGGATGGAAAAACTGGCAGACGCGTTGGCTACTATGCCGTATTAGGGTTTGGAACTAAACAAAATCAGAAATTGTGAAAAAGAACCTGCTAATAATTTCCCTGCTGTTACTGAGCTCTTCGGTGCTGACTGCCTGTCTGGGCAAGAGCGACGAAACGGAAAAGACGTCCGAGTGTGCCTTGCTTACGTTTTCAATAGCAGACATCAAGACCCCGACGACCGTTAGGCTTGCTGACGGCACAGACTCCACGTATACAGTTATTTCAGCTACAAGCGACTATGTGTTTACCATCGACCAGGTGAAAAACCTTGTCTATAATACGGATTCCATTCCCTTTGGCACGCAGACACAGCAGGTTCCTGTCAAATGTACGTCTTCTACTTCGTCGTCAATCTATTACGACAAGGATGGGGTTCGCACGTCGTTTACCACGGGCGACACGCTAAATCTTTCTCAGCCAGTTGTCTTTACGGTTATTTCTGGGGACAAAAAGTTCAGTCGCGACTATACCGTTACGCTCAATGTCCGAACGGTAGATCCAGGCGAAAGTTCGTGGCACAAGGTTGCCGGTACCATTGACTTGCAGGCAATGAAGCCCGATGTAAGCGCCATCGAGGCTGACTTCCTCGTTCTTCATTCGGCAGACCATGTCTTTGCCTTCAGCTACCCGCTTACGACAAATAAGGCAATACTGCGCAATGTCGTCGTTTGTTACGAAGATGCTGATGTGGATTCCCTTGCGCACGTTTGGACGCGCCTCTCTTCGGAAGCGGAGTGGAGCGAAATGTGCCCCTCGGCTGATAATCCTTATGGCTGCCCGCTTTTGGAGAACCTGATAGTGGTCCGTTACAATGGTGACCTTTATGCCTTTGGCGGAAAGAGCAAAGGCGGACGAACACCTGCTGTGGAGGCTTTCAAGCGTATGTTTATATCAGTGGATAATGGCGTCACTTGGCGCTCCCATAGCAATAAGCTCTCCTTGCCTACTGATTTGCTTGGATACGACGGAGCTTTCGATGCCGCTGTGGACAACGACAACTTCCTTTGGATTGTGCTTGAAGACGGCACCATCTGGAAAGGCAAGCAGAGTGGACTTTGATGTTGAAAAGGTGAGAAAGAGGTATGAAAGATAAATTGCTTGGTTTGAGTGTTTTCATCCTACTCGCTCTCCCTCTTACTGCGCAGGAAGCCGAGGAGTACAATATGGAAATTGGTGCTTGGGGGGGAGGCTGCTTCTATATGGGCGATGCCAACGTCACCACTCCTTTCAAGAGCATGGCTGAAACAGCTGGCATACTGGCCCGTTATAACATCAACCCCCGCATGGTAGTCAAAGGAGGGTTAGGCTATGGCCATATCACGGGTACCACAGTTGGACAGCAAAACCAATACCCAAACGGAGGAATGGCAGTCTTTAACCGTCGTATCTTCGACTTTAGTGCGCATTTCGAGTACAACTTTTTTGCTTATGGCACTCAGGGTTATAAGGACAGCCATCGCTTCACGCCCTACCTCCTCGCTGGGGCAGGCGTTACCTTTGCTCCCAAACCTGTTGATAATGTGTTTGCCCTTCACCTCCCTGTCGGCATTGGCGTAAAATACAAGCTGGCACACCGCATTAATGTCGGCGCTGAGTGGACTTTCCGCTTCACATCCACCGATAAACTTGATGTCAGCGATCCTCAAGGACTACAACTCAAAGACCCCTATAAAATACCCAGCGCGTTAATGAAGAACAAGGATACCTATTCCTTCGTCGTAGCCTTTGTCAGCTACGACATCTTCGCCAAAGCGTGCGATTGTAATGATTGAAACTATGTACAAAGAAAAAGTAGATTTGACTCGCGTTCCCCAACATATTGCCGTAATAATGGATGGCAACGGACGTTGGGCTAAAGAACGTGGCATGAAACGCCAGGAAGGGCATGTAGCCGGAACTCAGGCGTTAAATGATATACTGAAACCAGTTCGAGACCTCGGTATTAAATATTTGACTGTCTATGCTTTCAGCACCGAGAATTGGAATCGTCCTGAAGAAGAAGTAAATGCTCTTATGGCTCTCCTTTATGAGAAGCTGGATGTGAACAAATTTATGGAAAACGATGTTCGTTTCCGTGTGATTGGTGACATCGGGCGACTCCCTAAAATTGTTCAGGATGTAGTAAACAATTGTTTGGAGCAAACGTCGAATAATACAAGTGGTACACTTACCGTGGCGCTGAGTTACTCCAGCAAGTGGGAACTTGTTGAAGCCACGAAGAAGATTGCCCGTCGTGTGCAGGAGGGTAAACTTAATGTGGAGGATATTAACGATAAGACTATCAATGAATCCCTCAATGCCTCGTTCCTTCCTGATCCCGAGCTTCTTATTCGCACGGGAGGAGAATTTCGCTTGAGCAATTATCTGCTTTGGCAATGTGCCTATTCAGAGCTCTATTTTACTGACACATACTGGCCCGACTTCGATGAGGAGGAACTCTGCAAAGCCATTTGGTTTTATCAGCAACGCGAGCGTCGTTTTGGCAAAACCAGCGAGCAGGTCATTGAGTCAACAAAAGAGCAACAGGTCAACAAGTAAGCATGAATAGAAATTGTAACATAGTATTGTCCTTCCGATGGTTGCTGGCAGGTCTTCTCGCGTTTTTCGTCGTCGTACCTGTGATGGCTGACGATGATGATGAAGTTATAGAGAAGCCGACAATCATCTATACGTCAATGCCCAAGAAGTACGAGATAGCAGGCATCACCGTCAGCGGCATCACCGGCTATGAGGATTATGTCATCATCGGCCTTTCCGGGCTCTCCGTTGGACAGGTTGTCAGCGTCCCTGGCGAGGAAATCACCGAGGCCACCAAGCGTTTCTGGAAGCATGGTCTTTTCTCTAATGTTAAGATTAGCGCTGAGAAGTTCGTCGGCGACAAAGTGTATCTCCATATAGAATTGGCACCTCGCCCCCGCTTGGCTGATATCAACTACAACGGCGTAAAGAAATCCGAGCGTGAAGACCTTGAGGGAAAGATTGGCCTTATGAAGGGCAACCAAATCAATCCCAATATGATTGATAAGGCTGAGACGGTAATCCGTCGTTATTATGACGGAAAAGGTTTCAAGAATGCCGAAATCAGCCTCCTCCAGCGGGACGATGTCAACAACCCTGGCCAAGTTATCTTGGACATCAACGTCGATAAGAAGGAGAAAATCAAGGTACACTCCATCATCATCAACGGTAACGAGGCCCTCTCGGACAACAAACTCAAGTGGGCCATGAAGAAAACCAACGAGAAAGGTTTCAACCGTTACCTCTTCCGTCAGAAAAAGTTCATCGTGAAGGATTATGAGGAAGATAAGGATAACCTCATCAACAAGTACAACGAATATGGTTATCGCGATGCCCATATTGTCACCGACTCCGTAGTCCCCTATGACGACAAGACTGTTGATGTCTTCATCACCGTCGAGGAGGGTAATCAGTATCATGTCCGCAATATTAACTGGGTGGGCAACACCGTTTATCCTTCGGAAGTATTGGATGAACTCCTTAAGATGAAGGCGGGCGACGTTTATAACCAGAAACTACTTAATGAACGCCTTAAGCAGGACGACGATGCTGTCGGTAACCTCTATTATAACAACGGTTACGTCTTTTTCCGTGTCGATCCCTTTGAGATAAACCTTTCAGAGGACTCTGTTGATTTGGAGATGCGTATCCTTGAGGGCCCGCAGGCTACCATCAATCACGTGCGCATTGCCGGCAACGACCGTCTTTACGAAAACGTCGTGCGCCGTCAGCTGCTCACCCTTCCTGGAGCTCTGTTCAATCGCGAGGCTATCATCCGCTCCATGCGTGAACTGGGCAACATGGGTCACTTTAACCCTGAGAACATTGTACCTGATATGAAGGAAGACGCTACGAACGGTACCGTCGATATTAACTGGATGCTGGAGTCAAAGGCTAACGATCAGGTTGAGTTTTCTATTGGTTACGGACAGACGGGTGTCATCGGTAAGATAGCGTTAAAGTTCACTAACTTCTCCATGTACAACCTCTTCCACAAGTCCGACAATTATCGTGCCTTTATTCCGCAAGGCGATGGCCAAACCTTCTCCATCAGCGGACAGACCAATGGTACCTACTACCAGTCGTACAGCATTTCCTTCCTCGACCCATGGTTTGGTGGCAAGCGCCCGAATACCCTTTCTGTGAATGCTTTTTATGCTAAGCAGACGGGCGTCAACCGTAATTTCTATAATCAGTCTTACATGTACAACTATTACAACTACTACAACATGTACGGCTACAACAACTATGGTTATAACAACTACGGTTACTATAACATGGACGCCTATTACGACAAGGATAAGTACATGAAGATGTATGGCGTCTCTCTCGGTTGGGGTAAGCGTCTCCATTGGCCTGACGATTACTTCACCCTCTATGGTGAGCTGGCTTACCAGCGCTACGATTTGCAGAACTGGGATTATTACTTCGTCTTCTCCAACGGGCGATGCAACAACATCAACGCCGGTATCACCTTGAGCCGAAGCACCATCGACAACCCCATCTATCCTCGTAACGGCTCTGAAGTTACTTTCTCCGTTTCGGCTACTCCTCCTTATTCGATGTGGGACGGCGTCGATTACGAGGCTCTTTCAAGCGTCGCAACAACCGATGCTGGCTACAGCGCAGCTTTGCAGAAGAAATACAACTGGATAGAATACCACAAATGGAAGATGAAAAGCCGATTCTATACCGCTTTGACTAGCGGGCAGAAGTGCTTTGTACTTATGACGCGTGCTGAGTTTGGTATCCTTGGCAGTTACAACCCCTTCAAGAAGTCTCCCTTCGAGACGTTCTACGTGGGTGGTGACGGTATGAGCGGCTATTCCTATAATTATTATACCGACATGATAGCCCTGCGTGGTTACGAGAACGGCTCCATCAGCTACGGTGGCTATGCCTATACGCGCTTTGCTGCCGAGCTCCGTTATCCCCTCATGCTCGAGAACTCCACGCAAATCTATGCCCTTGCCTTCCTTGAAGGCGGTAATGCGTGGGACAGCGTCAAGCGTTTCAACCTGTTCGACATGAAGCGTTCCGCAGGCGTCGGCGTCCGCATCAACCTGCCTATGGTGGGTTTGATGGGTGTTGACTGGGCCTATGGCTTCGACCCCATCAACGGCAGTACAGGGCATAGCGGAAGCCAGTTCCACTTTGTCCTCGGACAGGAGTTTTAAACTATCATCCCCCATTGATGTCTAAAAATCGAATAACTCAATAACCCTTTAAGACCTAAGAAAACCAAAAGACCCTAACCCTAAAAAAGAAGAAGATATGAAAAAGAGTATGATTATTGCAGCCCTCTGCTGCCTTTTCAGCCTGACTGCAGGCGCCCAGAAGTTCGCGCTCATCGACATGGAATATATCCTGAAACATATCCCGGCCTACGAGCGTGCCAATGAACAGCTCAACCAGATTTCCAAACGCTGGCAGAGCGAGGTGGAAGCCCTTTCCCTTGAGGCCCAGACGCTCTATAAGAACTACCAGAGCGAGGCTGTCTTCCTCTCCGAGGAGCAGAAAACTGCTAAGGAAAACGAAATTGTTGCCAAAGAGAAGGAAGCACAGGAACTCAAGCGCAACTATTTTGGCCCTGAGGGCGAGCTTTACAAGAAACGCGAAAGCCTGATGGCTCCTATTCAGGATGAAATCTACAACGCCGTCAAGGAGATTGCCGATGCCAAGGGCTATTCCATGATTATCGACAGGGCTTCAGCCTCTAGCGTCATCTACGCCTCACCGAAGATTGACATCAGCAACGAGGTGCTCACTAAGCTCGGCTATGGCGAATAATCCCCCCAGTAAAAATGTATAACCTTATAAAACCAATTCAAACAACAATGAAAAAACATTTCATCATCCTGGCCCTTATGCTGGCCCCCCTCACCGTGTTTGCCCAGAAGTTCGGACACGTCAACTCGGAGAATATCATCAAGGTCATGCCCGAATGGCAACAGGCCCAGACGGATCTTCAGAATCTCCAGAAGCAGTTTGAGGACGACCTGAAGCGTCTCGAGGACGAGTTCACCAAGAAGAGCGAGGAGTACAACGCCCAGCAGGCCACGTTGCCCGATCAAATCAAGGAGCGTCGCGAGAAAGAGCTGCAGGACCTCTACACACGTATGCAGCAGTATTATCAGGAGAGCCGTACGAAACTTGATCAGGCCGGCATGGAGAAGCAGCAGGCTATCAACGAGAAAATCCTCAAGGCCATCAAGGAGATTGGCGCCGAGGGCGGCTACCTCTATATCTTCGACGTCTCCAGCGGCATTCCCTTCATCAACGAGACCATCAGCGTCGATGTTACCGATCAAGTGAAAGCTAAGCTCGGGATTAAATAAATAGTTGGGCAACCATGAAACGAATACCTCTTCTCCTCCTTTCCCTTGTGGCGCTGACGGCTGCGGCACAACCGCGCTTCGGCTACTTCAACTTCCGTGAGGTTGTCTTAGCCTTGCCGGAGTACGCCACCGTGCAGACCCAGGTACAAGAGCTCCGTGCCAAGTGCGAGACGGAAATCAACAACTCCGAAAAAGAGTTCATCAAACGTTACTCCGAGTTCATCGACGGACAGGCTGGTTTTCCCGACATCATCCGCGACAAGCGCCAGAAGGAACTCCAAGAACTCATGGAGCGTAGCATCTCCTTCAAAAAGGAAGCTGACAGCACCATCGTCGAGGCACGTCGCGAAATGATGAAGCCCCTTCGTCAGAAGGTTACCGATGCTGCCCGTACCGTCTGTCTGAATGAAGACCTTGACTATGTCGTCAACACCGATCGTGACAACTTCATCTGTGTCAACGACTCTGTGGGCGTGGACATCACCCTCAAGGTGAAGCAGGTTCTTGGACTCATTACAGCTGTCGTGCCCGAAGCTCAGGGACTGAAGTAAGACGTCCATGAAACCTGGTCCTATCGGCATATTCGATTCCGGCTATGGCGGTCTCACCATCCTCACTCATCTGCGTGAGCGCCTGCCGGAATACGATTTCCTTTATTTAGGCGATAACGCCCGCACGCCCTACGGTAACCGCTCGTTCGAAGTCGTTTATCAGTTTACGGCACAGGCTGTCCGCACCCTCTTTGCACAGGGCTGTCCTTTGGTCATCCTTGCCTGCAACACGGCATCGGCTAAGGCTCTTCGCTCCATTCAGCAGCTCGACCTGCCGAAGATTGACCCGCGTCGTCGCGTGCTGGGCATCATCCGTCCTACCGTCGAGGCTCTCGGAGCACTCACGGTTACTCGTCATGTTGGCATCCTGGCTACGGGAGGCACCATCCGCTCCCTGTCCTATCCGTTGGAGATAAAGAAGCTCTATCCTGACGTCGTGGTTACGGGCGAGGCGTGTCCCATGTGGGTTCCGTTGGTGGAGAACGGCGAGGCGGCATCCCCAGGAGCCGACTACTTCATCCGTCAGCGTATCGACGCCCTGTTGGCACGCGACGAACAGATTGACACCATCGTCCTTGGCTGCACCCACTATCCCTTGCTTTACGACAAGATTCGCCAGTACACCCCAGCCCATATCCGTCTGGTGCGTCAAGGCGACTATGTGGCAGACAGTCTTGCCGACTACCTCCGTCGCCATCCTGAGATGGACGCAGTATTGACTCGCGGAGCGACTACGCGTTACCTCACCACCGAGTCTACCGACACCTTCCGTACCTCCGCTGCGGTATTCCTTCCTGATACTCCTATCCATCCCCGTCACATCAGCCTGACGGAGGGCGACCCTGAGTAGGGTTTAGGAGACAAATAGAATCAAACGCTGCGCGGTCAGAATCAAACGCTGGCAAAATAGAATCAGACGCTGTTGGAATAGAATCAAACGCTATCAGCAGGCCGGCAAGCGCCGGCCTCTTCTCTTTTTCGCTCCTCTTTTTTCAGAGAAATTCGCAAAAACACCCCAACACTTACCTTTTGCTGTATAATTGGCTATAATAAAGCATATTAACGTAGGTAAGTGTTGTTCAAACACCTACCTAACACTTACCTAACACTTACCTAACACTTACCTGTCACCCACCTGTACTCCTACCCCTACCGCGAAAAACCGACAACTAGAATCAGCTTGGGAATCTGACTACCACCAGCAAAGCTATTGTCTACACTCCTTCTCTCCTACACTCCTACACTCCTAAATAGGTAGGTGTTAGGTAGGTGTTCAACAAACACCTACCTAATTTAAGGTGTTATAAAACAATTCACTGGAAAGAAAAAGGTAAGTGTTGGGGTGTTTTTGCGATAAAACTATAAAAAAGTCTCATGCGAAAAAACGGTATGGAAAACGTTGTTGGATGTTGTACGATATGCTGGCGCGGAGAATGTGCGGAAACTGGGCATTATGCTTTTAGGCGATAATTTCATCTCAACGGAATTAAGCGAGAATAGTCGCTATGCAGCAGGAAAAAAAGAGATAGAGCCGGGAGTGTATGTCAACACCTATTCTGACACCAAAACAAAATTAGAACAAATCAAGACCATCAATCGAGAACTACGGCTGAACTTCACGGTGGAAAAAGTGATGTTGTCAGATAATATGGACAGATTTTTCTAAGAACGCTCGTCAAACCAGACGTTCAACCATTGAAAGGAATTTCATTGTAGTTTTACAGTAAAATCGGGGTTGGAGTGCTCGTCTATCCCAAATTTACTGCAATTTTGCAGAAAAATTGGCATAGAATAATGTGTCTGTTCAGATTTTATTGTAATTTTGCAGCAAAATTTGGATTTAACAATGGAAAAGTACATCAAACGCGAGCATTATCTCGAGCAGCTCATAAACCGTATGAACAATGGAGAAGTGAAAATCGTGACTGGTTCGCGACGTTGTGGAAAGTCGTGGCTGTTGAAGCGAATCTTCAAGGATTATTTGCTTTCTATAGGGGTGGCCGAGTCGAACATTGTTGTTGTTTCGTTTGACACCGACGACATGGAAGATTATGGCGATCTGACCGACCGCCAGACGTTGAGGACTTATCTGCATAGTCGTATAACGTCTGAGGAAGAACCTTACTATGTCATCTTAGACGAAGTACAGGAGGTTGAGGGTTTTGAAAAAATGGTGAATGGATTGAATGCAAGGGAAAATGTTGATGTCTATATCACCGGAAGTAACTCTCATTTCCTTTCGTCGGACATACGTACTATTTTTCGAGGCCGTGGTGATGAAATAAGGGTCTATCCTTTATCGTTCAAGGAATTCAAAAGCAACCGCACGGAGCCTGTCAGTGAACTATGGAAAGAATACTACACGTATGGCGGAATGCCTGGTCTGCTAAAGCAACGTACTCCCGAGCAGAAAGTAGCTTATCTGCAAAGGCTCTGGAACAAGACGTATATTGATGATGTTGTCGAAAGAAACGGAATAAAGAACCGAGAGGCGCTGTCGGCAATAGTTGATACGCTTTGCTCGTCCATCGGTTCCTTGACCAATCCGAATAGAATAAGCCATTTATTGGGGAGCGTACAAAAGATAAAGTTGGACAACAACACCATCAGCCGGTATATGGAATATTTAGAGGATGCTTTTTTGTTTGAGGGCGCCAAGCGTTTCAACATTAAGGGGAACAAATATTTCGACACGATACGAAAATACTACGTTGTTGACGTTGGCCTACGTGCCGCGAAGTTGAATTATCGACAACAGGAGATAACCCACATCATGGAGAATGTGGTTTACAATGAACTGCGTATGCGTGGATTTGCCGTTGACGTGGGCGTTGTGGAGTCCCGTGAAACGCACGAAGGAAAGAGTGCGTATGTGCAATACGAGATAGATTTCATTGCGTCGAACGGGATGGAAAAGTATTACATCCAGTCAGCCTATCGGTTGGAAGGCGAAGAGAAGCGCCAGCAGGAAATCCGTCCCTTTGCGAAAATCAATGACAGCTTTAAGAAAATTGTCATTGTCGGGGACGATATTGCCACCTATACCGATGAAAAGGGTGTGGTGTTTATGGGGTTGTTCCAGTTCTTGGAATCGGGGTTATAACGTCTGTGCTCAGTCGTTGAAGAGGGATTCGAGGATGTCGAGGGACTTGAGTTCTGGGAAAGCGGGGAGATGGAGGATGAAGAAACGGTTGAGATAGGTGAGAAGGCGCGTACGGTCATTATGGGCCATACGGATGGAGGCCATGAGGGGATAGTCTGCTTGGCTTAGGCGATAGAAGATTTCTGCATCGGGAGGCGTCATTACGAGAGGTGATGCAGTTGCGTAGGGTACGAAGAGGGCAGACTCGATGTCGAACGAATGACCTGTAGCAAAGCTGTCGGTATAGGGAGCAACGCCAAGGGCGCGAGCAACTCTCAGGAGAAAGACGAGATGGAAATTGGCATAACCCTCTTCGGCCTCGTCCAGCCAACAAAGGGCGCGAGTGATATCGTCGAAGAGTGGGACGTTCTCGCCCTCCTCGCGCAGCATGGCAGCAAGGCTTTCCGTCAACATTAGCACAATGGCCCGTTTGACGGGGTGATAGGGGAGTGCCTGCCAGACTTGTGCAGCGTGGACGTCACGCAGACGATAGAGGGTTTGTGTGGGTTTCTTGTTCCATTGGAAAGAGAGAAAGCCCATTGGCGTCATCAACGATGCAATAGAGGCGTTGGAGGAGGCGCGGTTACGAGGACGGGTAACCAAGAAGGGCACAGTTCCGTGGGAACGAGTGAAGATGTGCACCACGGACGAGGTGTCGTCGTAGCGCACAGTCTTCAGCACTATGCCTGTGTCGTCAAGGAACACTAAAGGCTGGCGTTCAAGAGTTCTTTTACTTTGGCGGAGATGGCTCGGCCTTCAGCTTTGCCTGCGAGTTGCTTAGTGGCAACGCCCATCACCTTGCCCATGTCCTTTGGGCCTTCGGCACCCACGGAGGCGATGATTTCCTTGAGGGCAGCTGCGAGCTCATCGTCGCTGAGGGCTTTGGGCAAGTAGCGTTCCATGACGGCCACTTGTGCCAGTTCGGCTTCAGCAAGGTCGGGACGAGCCTGTTCAGTATAAATGGCTGCAGCGTCCTTGCCTTGCTTGACAAGCTTTTGGATAAGCTTCAGAGCGGTGTCGTCGGTAAGAGTGTCGTTGGCTCCTGGGGCGGTTTTTGCCTCAAGGAAGGATTTCTTGACGTTGCGCAAGGCCTCCAGAGAGACTTTGTCACGCGCTTTCATGGCCGTTACGATGTCGGCACTTACTTGGTCAAATAGTGACATAGTATTGGGGTTTACGATTAGTTGTCTTGTCTTAGATTCTCATTCCTTGAAGGACCTTAAGGTCAGAGGCCTTGCGGTTATAGGTAGGAGAGTTGGCGACGGCTGTGATGAGGGCATCGTTGTCAAGGTCTTTTTCATCAAAGACAAAGGTATTGAACGCCTCACCGTAGGTGCCGATAATGCGGTCCTCTTCCTGAGCCTCATGAGATGCTGAAAGCTTTTCCTCTTCAACTTCGCTTGGAGTGGGTGGAGGAGTGAGCGTTTGGTTAGAGGCGCGTCCTGCAAAGGCCTTCTCCATGCCTGGGATGTTGCTGATTCCAAAGCCAGTAGCAAGGATGGTGATTTTTACGTCTTCATCAAGACTTTCGTCATCGGCGATACCCCAGATGACTTCGATGTCCTTATTGCGGAACTCGTCCATGAACTGATCCAGTTCTTCCATCTCCGACATGAGGAGCGGGCGTTTCTTGCTCTGGTAGATGTTGAACAGGATTTTCTTGGAGTTGTAGACGTCGTTGTCGTTAAGCAGAGGCGAGTGGAGCGCTTCGTTGATGGCTGCAGTCAGTCGGTGCTCACCCTTACCGAATCCGTAGCTCATGACAGCTACACCGCCGTGTTTAAGCACTTTTTCTACATCGCGGAAGTCGAGGTTAATAGTACCGCGGACGGTGATAAGCTCGGCAATGCTCTTGACAGCGACAGTCAGGATTTCGTTGGCTTTGGCAAAACCCGTGTTGACGTCCATGTCGGGATAAACCTTGAAGAGACGCTCGTTGTTAATGACAAGCAGGGCATCGACATGGGCGGCAATGGCGTCGACACCTTTGAGTGCTTGCATGATTTTAGGACGTTGCTCGAAACGGAAGGGAATGGTAACGACGCCTACGGTGAGCATGCCTGCTGCCTGCGCCTCGCGAGCGATGACGGGCGAGGCGCCAGTGCCAGTACCGCCACCCATACCAGCAGTAATGAATACCATCTTTGTTTCGTCGCTGAAAAGTGCCTTGATGGACTCAATGCTCTCTTCAGCCTCTTCTGTCGCCTTGGGTGGATTGTTGCCTGCGCCGAGACCTGAACGACCCAACTGTACCTTCGTGGGAATTTCAGACTCGGCCAAAGCCTGTGCATCGGTGTTGCAAAGGGCGAATGCGACATCGTGTATGCCCTCGCGGAACATGTTCTTGACAGCGTTGCCGCCGCCGCCGCCTACACCAATAACCTTGATGATTTGTTTCTTTGTGGCCTTCTCGAAGTCAAAAGGCATAATATCTTTTTCTGACATAGTGCTATGGGTTATTCGTTATCGTTGATCATGTCCGTGAGCCTATCTCTCATTCGCTTGATTTGGTCGAAAATACTCTCGCGTTTCTTCTTTGCTTTCTCTTCTTGTTTGCGCTGCTTTTCTAACAGTTTGCGCTGTTTCTCCTCCTCGGCCTTTTTCTTCCGTTCTTCTTCCTTTTTGTCGCGTTCGTCCTGTGCGCTTTCTCCCTCTGGGTTAAAGAGTGAGCCCGTTGTCAGCTCTGGGTTGGTATAGTCAATTTCTTTCGTTGTTTCCTTGATGATGGTGACGCAATTGTCTTCTCCTGCAGCAATGAGGGCCGCCATAACCAACTGCTTGGAGATGGAAGGACGTTCCGAAGCTTCCCAGCGGATGTTTTCTCCAAGGCCAGCGACGCGGACACTGGGGAATACCTTTACCTTCTGGTTTCGGATGTACGCTTCCGCATTGGGAATCTCCATTGCTCCACCCGTAAAGATGTAACCAGAGCTGAGCTTGTCATCGGTATATCCGCTCAGCATCACTTGGTTGGATACATTGACAAGAATCTCTTGCATACGAGCTCGGATAGCCAGACTGATGGCCTTGAGTTTGATATCATTCCCGCTTTCGACGCGGTAGGTGGCATCGTCGCTATTTGTCGTCGTCAGTCCGATGGAGCATTTGATGCGTTCGGCTTCTTCTTCCCCGATACCCAGTGAAATGAGGTCGGCGGTGATGAGTTTGTCGCCTAATGGGATGACCGAGAGGAAACGAAGGCGTCCGCCCTTGTAAATGGAAACGGTAGTGGAGTCAGCACCAATATCAACAAGGGTGCAACCCAGATTGCGTTCAGTGGGTGTCAGCAGGGTCTCTGCCAGTCGAAGAGGGGTAACAAAATCGTCAATGTAGTCCAGTTTAGCCATTTCAAATGCTGCAACCAGATTGTCCATTGTGGTGAACCGAGTGACAAGATTAAGGTATTCGCCTACAATGTGACGGCAGTTGTAGCCGACGGGCTCGATGGTCATCTGGCTGTCCACATTATATTCCTGTGGGATGACTTTGATGACAGTCTTGTCGCTGACGATGAATTCCCGTTGTTCTTCAATCATGCTTTCGACCATTTCGGCAGTAACGCGGGTATCCTCGTCGAAGTTACGCTCCACCTTGTTATGAATGGAATGGAGTGTATATCCTCCGAATCCCACATAGACCTTGTCGATGGTGACGTTCTTAAGAGCACCTTCCAGCATATTGATGATGTTTGTCAGGCACTGGGCGGTGCGGTCGATGTTGCGGACGACGCCATTCCTAATGAATTCTCCAGACGGTTCGCTGGCATACGCCTTGATTTCAATCGTGCCGTCGGGACGCTTGAAGCCTGCCGCTCCGCTGACGGCTGACGACCCAGTCTCAATAACCACTATCAATTCCTTTTCTGATACCATATTTCCTTCTTTTCTATTTGACGATTTACAACTCTATTTGTATGCGGTATAGTTGATCTTACTTTATCCCAATTACTTGGTTGCCGTAGCTGATGTCGATGATGGAGTAGCGATTCCAGCCCACTTGGCTGAGTCCTTTCTCATAGAATGTCTGGAGTTTGTTGAATTTGTATTTCATCTTTTCTACTTTGCCGAAGCGGATGATGTGATCGCCCACACGGGGTACCAGCTCCAACTCGTGTGCAGCATTCACGTTAATTTGCTCTATCTGCGCATTCCAGAAGTCGTCCTTCTGAAGGAAACAGGCCAGTTCATAAAGCTCCTTCTCGGCAAAGGCTTGGTCGATGTCTCCTGTGGCAACGGGTAGATAGACGGGTTTGGGTAGACGGTCGAACAAGACACCTTCACGGTCGATGTAACTCGCCTTTCCTTTGTTGGGAATGATTTTTAGAATGGGGGTACGGCAGGTGATGGTGACACCGATTTTGGTGCCGACGCTTTTGAAACAGTCGCAACGCAGCACAAGGGAGAGCGTTCTCAGACTGTCTTCGATGGCACTACAGGATATCTCGCTCATTGGCTTGCCGATGGGGTTGAGGTTGAAGCGACTAAGAAGATTAAGGACTTCTTCCTGCGTCTCGAACTGCGATGCGTTCTTTCCCTTACCTGTTAACTCAATGCCATCGCAAACGAGGTCGTCGGGCTTGGGACAGAATGCGGCAAGCGCTACTCCAATATAGGCAAGAAGTAGCGTGAGGACGATTATGGATAATACTTTTTTCAATATAGAAATAGAACTAGGTGAGAATTTCCGTGATGCGGGGTACGAAGTCTTCGATGTCGCCTGCGCCCAGCGAGATGAGCACGTCAAACGCATCTTTCTTTGCTTCGATGACGGGTAGAATCTGCTCCTTGCTAATCATCATTTTTTCTACACCTGGTGCAAGGAGGTCATAGATAAGTTTGGTCGTGACGCCTGGAATGGGTTGCTCGCGGGCGGGATAGATGTCCACCAGTATCACCTCGTCCATCTGCGACAGACTTTCAGCAAAATCGCGGTAGAAATCGCGTGTGCGGGTGTAGAGATGAGGCTGGAAGAGAGCCGTGATGTGCCGCCTGGGATATAGCTCACGAATGGATTTGGCGCTTTGGCGAATCTCGGCGGGGTGGTGGGCATAGTCGCTGAGGAAGACGTGGCGGTCGTTCTTGATTTTGAAGTCGAAACGACGGTCAACGCCTCGGAAGGAGGCCATTCCCTGACGCAGTTCGTCATCGGTGACGCCATTGAGCTGAGCTAAGGCCATAGCAGCTACGCCATTGTCGATGTTGATGCTGATGGGTACACCCAGCTGAATGTCACGGACAATGCCACGAGGGGAAGCGAAGTCGATGAAGATTTCGCCATCAGCAATGCGGATGTTCTCTGCGTGGAAGTCGCCGTGGTCACGGCTGTATGTGTACACTTTTACGCCTTCGGGAATGACGGGATGAATCTGCAACCCCTCGTGGAGGATGAGTGTGCCGCCTTTGCGAATGAGCGAGATGTATTTCTCGAAACTCTCCCAATAAGCCTCGGGAGTTCCATAGATGTCAAGATGGTCAGGGTCTGTGGCGGTGACAACGGTCATATAAGGCTCCAACCAGTGGAATGAGCGGTCAAATTCGTCGGCTTCGATGACGACCAGGTCGCTCTTGTCCGTCGTAAGCAGGTTGGTGCCGTAGTTCTTGGAGATTCCTCCGAGGAAGGCAGCCGTGCCCACGTGGGATTGCTGAATGAGGTGGGCGGCCATCGTGCTGGTGGTGGTCTTCCCGTGTGTGCCTGCTACGCAAAGGGCGCGACGGCTACGCGTGATGGTACCGAGCACTTGTGCACGTTTTTGAATCTCAAAGCCTTGTTCGCGGAACCAGGTCCATTCCGAGTGTTCTTGTGGAATGGCGGGCGTATAGACTACCAGTGTTGTTCGGGCATCGCGGCAAGCTTCGGGGATAAGGCTGACGTTGTCCTCGTAGTGTATGGCAGCTCCTTCGTCGTTGAGACGTTCCGTCAGTTCGGAGGGAGTACGGTCATAGCCCGCCACAACCTTCCCTAATGAAAGGAAGTAGCGCACCAGCGCACTCATACCGATGCCGCCAGCACCGATGAAGTAAACGGATTTGATGTCCTCAATCTGCATTTCTGTTATGAAGCGTTAGGGAGTTATTCGGGATGTTGGGTGCGGTACTCTTCGGCCAGGCGGATGACCTCGTCGGCGATGATGGAGGCCGAGTTGGGCAGGGCGAGGGTGAGGATGTTGGTGCGGAGACTTGCCAGCTGTTCGTTGTCGGCAACCAGATTTAGCGCGGTGGGAACAAGCTTTTCTGCAGACTCGACGTCCTTCACATACACGGCTGCACCCTTGTTGACAAGAGCCATAGCGTTCTTGGTCTGGTGGTCTTCGGCTACGTTGGGCGACGGGACGAGGATGACGGCTTTGCCCAGAAGGCAGAACTCGGAAATGGATCCAGCACCTGCACGGCTGATGACAAGGTCGGCAGCGGCATAGGCCACATCCATGTTGGCAATGAAGTCGGTGATAATAAGGTTCGCGGGCTTGTCTGTTCCTGCGCGGCGCTTCATCTCCTCGAAATAATACTTTCCAGTCTGCCAGATGAACTGCACATCGCTGTTGCGGATGTCGTCCAGATGGGCGATGATGCTCTCGTTGATGCTGCGGGCACCGAGGCTGCCGCCGACAATCAGCACAATGGGCTTCTCGGGGTCGAAACCATAAGAGCGGGCGGCTTCGTCGTGGGCGATGGCATTTTTAAGCAGGCTTTCGCGGACGGGATTGCCTGTAAGAATAATTTTTTCGCCTGGGAAAAATCGCTCGAGTCCTTCGTAGGCCACGCAGATGACTGCGGCATTCTTAGCCAGCAGTTTGTTGGTGACACCCGCATAAGAGTTCTGTTCCTGGAGCAGCGTGGGGATACCCTTGGCTCCTGCCATTTTCAACGTAGGGCCGCTGGCATAGCCACCAACACCGACAGCCACGTGGGGTCTGAAATCGCGGATAATCCGCTTTGCCATACGCTGGCTTTTGGCCAGACGGAAGAGTACGGCAACGTTCTTCAAGAGGTGACGGCGGTCGAAACCGCTGACGGGAAGTCCTTCAATGGGGTAGCCTGCGGCAGGGACGCGTTGCATTTCCATACGATCCTTGGCGCCAACGAAGAGAATATTCGTGTCGGGACGCTTTGCCTTGATAGCATCGGCAATGGACAGGGCAGGGAAGATGTGGCCGCCTGTTCCACCTCCGCTGATGATGACTCTTAATGGTTCCATAACTCCTATAATTTTCAATGGTTTTGCAAAACTAATTCTACGTTATCCTCTGCTTTGCTAATATCGGATTCGGAGGGCTCCCGAATCTCTAACTGCCCGATTTGAATGTCCTCGTTTTGCACCTCTCCTTCGCCAACGCTGTAGCTGACGTTGAGGATGACGCCGATGTACATGCAGCTGATGATGACGCTGGTGCCTCCACGGCTTATAAGAGGTAACGGCTGGCCTGTGACGGGGAACATATTCACCGAGATGAGCATGTGGATGAAAGCCTGTGTGACGAGCATCAAGGCACACCCCATCACCAGCAAGGTGGAGAATCGGCTGGGACATTTTCGCGCTATCTTACCCACACGTACCAGTAGTGCTATGTAGAGCAGGAGCACGAAGATACCCCCAATAAGTCCAAGCTCTTCAAGGATGATTGCAAAAATGAAGTCGCAATCGGCGTGGGAGAGAAAGTCGCGCTGGATGGAGTTGCCTGGGCCCGTGCCGACAATGCCGCTGGAGGCCACAGCAATGAGCGCGTGGGAGATCTGGCGGTTCTCATCATTGATGCGGTAGTCCGAAGGATTGTCGGGCAGGACGACCACAAAACCTTTCACGCGGTTTTGCCAAGCCGCGGCGCGGTGGAGAGGGGTGTTTTCGGCCACCCACTTCATTGTCTTGGGAGGGGTGAGGATGAAGAAGGCCAACACAAGTCCTACTACAAGGGTACCAATGCCATAAATAGGCAGAGTGATTCGCCTCGGAACGCCTCCAATGAGTGTCATCATCACCACAACAAGGAAGAGCAGGGCTGCGGTGGAAAGGTTTTCCGTGACGATGAACAGGCAGAACACCGCGGTGATGCCCATTATCCAACCGAACGTCTTCCATGACGAACGGAGATCATCGGTGTCCATTCGCGAAAGCAGCAGCGCCACGGTCATCACAACGGCCAGCTTGGCAATCTCGGAGGGCTGGAGTGTGAATCCAAAGATGCTTATCCATCGTGCAGCGCCGTTGACGGATTTTCCTGCAACGGCCAGATAGACTAGCAGGACGAACGAGACGACGAGCATAGCAGGTCCCAGCACTTTCCACCATTTGTAGGGCAGCAGGTGGACAAGGATGACCATTGCTACACCGATGAGCATATGAATGCAGTGTGAACTGATGGGGCTCCAGAAGTTTCCATTGCCGTAGGAGAGCTGGCTCGTAGCGCTGAAGACCTCGATGATGGAGATCATACAAAGGAACATAAAGATAAACCATATTCCCTTGTCACCGCGGAAAATCTTGTTTATGAACTCATTTCTCATAACGCCATTACGCATTGTTTGAATTGGTTTCCGCGGTCTTCGTAGCTTTGGAAAAGGTCGAAGCTGGCGCAGCAGGGGCTGAGTAGCACGGTCTGTCCAGGTGTGGCCATCGTGTAGGCTGCATTGACGGCATCTGCCATACTCTGCACGTCGGCGACGGGGAGGCCGAAGGGGTCGAAGAAGTCGTGTAGCTTCTCGTTGTGAAGTCCCATATAGATGAGTCCGACGCATTTCTCACGCACCAGGTCGGCTATTTCGCTGTAGTCGTTGCCTTTGTCCTTGCCGCCGAGGATGAGGACGGTCTTGGCTTTCATGCTTTGCAGGGCGTACCAGCAGCTGTTGACATTGGTGGCCTTGGAATCGTTGATGTAATCGACACCACGGACGCGGGTGACGTATTCAAGACGGTGCTCCACGCCCTTGAAGTTAGAGAGGGCCTCGCGGATGACTTCGTTTTTGATGCCCGAGATGTTGGCGGTGATTCCAGCCGCCATCGAGTTGTAGAGGTTGTGCTTACCCGTGAGGGCAAGGTCCTCCTGTTCCATGTTGAAGGCGTTAGGCTCGGTGAAATAGAGCTTACCGCTTTTGGTGAAGGCTGAGAGGCCTGCCGCTTCCAGCTCTGCAAAGGGGTAGAGGCGGCCGTGGATGCCGTACTTGCCCAGTTCGCGGCGGATGATGGGGTCGTCGTTCCAGAAGACGAAGGCATCGTCGTCGGTCTGATTCTGGAGGATGCGGAACTTGGCATCGACGTACTCCTG
Organism: Bacteroidaceae bacterium; assembly: GCA_016291905.1. Taxonomy (GTDB): domain Bacteria; phylum Bacteroidota; class Bacteroidia; order Bacteroidales; family Bacteroidaceae; genus UBA1189. The sequence goes on along the minus strand of JAEEZS010000072.1, from coordinate 31,949 downwards.
CATATTGTGGTGATAGCGGTCAAGGTGATCGGGAGTGATGTTCATCAACACGGCAATGTTAGCGCGGAAGTCGTACATGTTGTCGAGCTGGAACGAGCTGAGTTCGATGACGTAGTAGTCGTAGTCCTTCGTCGCCACCTGCAGGGCGAGGCTTCGCCCGATGTTGCCCGCGAGGCCGACGTTGTAGCCTGCGCTCTTGAAGATGTGGTAGATGAGCGAGGTGGTGGTGGTCTTGCCGTTGCTGCCCGTGATGCAAATCATTTTGGCATTGGTGTAGCGGCCAGCGAACTCGATTTCCGAGATGACGGGCGTGCCCTGTTCCTTCAGTTTCAGGGGAAGTGGAGCGTCGCAGGGGATGCCAGGGCTCTTCACCACTTCGTCGGCGTTGAGGACGAGCGCTTCGGTATGGTGACCTTCCTCCCAGGCAATGGCGTAGTCGTCAAGCATCTGCTTGTAGTAGTCCTTGATGGTGCCTTGGTCGCTGACAAACACATCAAAACCTTTTGTCTTGGCGAGGATGGCGGCTCCGACGCCGCTTTCGCCTGCTCCTAGTACGACAATTCTCATATTTCGTAATCTGTTTTTGTAGTTTCAGAATATCTGTTCGTAAACTTCGGAAATCTCGTCTTTGCTGCTTTTTTACCTAATCTTCAACGTCAGGATGGTGAAGGCAGCCAATCCTATGCTGATAATCCAGAAACGGAATGTAATCTTCGTTTCGAACAACAGGCGCGAGTCGTTGCCGCGGAAACGGACAGTACTAGTGGGGTCGGTCTTGAGCACCTGCGCCATCGAGGTACGATAGTGGTCGTGGATCGGTGTGCGTTTCCAAAGACGGCTGTGCAGTCCGCGGCTTTTACCCCGTTTGTACCAAAAACGTTGGAGGATGACGGAGAGGCTTTCAATCAGGAAGATGCCGCAGAGGATGGGCAGCAGCAGTTCCTTATGGATGCAGAGTGCTAGCACGGCGATGAGGCCGCCGATGGTGAGGCTGCCCGTGTCGCCCATAAAGATTTCGGCGGGGTAGCTGTTGTACCAGAGAAAGCCTATCAGGGCACCCACGAAAGCCAGCGAGAAGATGACGAGTTCCTGACTGCCAGGGATGTACATCAGATTGAAGTATTCGGTGAGGACGACGTTACTGCTGACGTAGGCCAGTGCGCCCAATGTGCCGCCTATGACGGCCGAATTACCCGCCGCCATTCCGTCCATTCCGTCGTTGAGGTTCGAGCCGTTGCTGACTGCCGTGACGACCAAAACGGTGAGGATGACGAAGAAAATCCAGCCAGCCTTGTACTTCAAGGGGTCGCCCAACCAGGCAAATAAATCGGCATAGTTAAGGTTATGGTTCTTAAAGAAGGGGATTGTGGTGCGCGTTGACTTGACGTCGGGGCTCTTCACGACAATCTCCGTGTTGTTCTCAATTTTCGTCTCCACCGTTTCGTTAATGACCACCTGCGGGCTGTAGCGGAGGGTGAGGCCCACAATTAGTCCCAGCACAACCTGACCAAAAATCTTCACCCAGCCGTTCAAACCGTCCTTATTCTTGCGGAAAGTCTTGATGTAGTCGTCGGCAAAGCCGAGGGCGCCGAGGATGACGGTGGTGATAATCATCAGTTGCATATAGACGTTTTCCAGCTTGCCGATGAGGAGGCAGGGAATCAGTATGGCAGCGATAATGATGACGCCACCCATCGTGGGCACGCCCACCTTACCTACGCCGAAGGGGTCGAGGCGCTCGTCGCGCTGCGTCTCGGAGATGTTGCGGCGCTTGAGCAGACGGATGAACCACTTGCCAAACCAGATGGATACGACAATGGAGACCACGAGGGCAAAGATGGCGCGGAAGGAGACGTAGCTGAACAGACCCGCTCCTGGGAAGTGGATTCGTTGTAGGTAATTGAAGAGGTAGTTGAGCATCGGTGGGAGATTACGGTTTTGACGATTAGTTGTTTATGAATTGATTCCAAAGGTTTCGCGCAGTACTTCGCGGTCGTCGAAGTGGTGCTTGACGCCGCGCACTTCCTGATAGTCCTCGTGTCCCTTGCCTGCCACGACGATGATGTCACCCTTCTGGGCCATTGTGCAGGCTGTGCGGATGGCTTCGCGGCGGTCGACGATGCTGATGACGTCTCTGAGCTGCTCTTCGTCAAGTCCTGCGAGCATATCGTTGATAATGTCCTGTGGCTCCTCGAAGCGGGGGTTGTCGCTGGTGATGATGACGCGGTCGCTGCCTTTGACAGCTTCCTGGGCCATCAGCGGACGTTTGCCCTTGTCGCGGTTGCCGCCAGCTCCCACCACGGTGATGATGTGGCCCTTGCCTGCCACGACCTCGCCTACGGCCTTGAGGACGTTGTTGATAGCATCGGGTGTGTGGGCATAGTCTACGACGGCTGTGATGCCCTGAGGCGAACGTATGGCCTCGAGGCGACCTGCCACGGGATGCAGGGTGCTCAGCACAGTCAGCACGTCAAGAGGCTCCTTGCCCAGCAGGCAGGCGGCTCCATAGACGGCCAGCAGGTTGCTGGCGTTGAACTTGCCGAGGAACTGAACGAAGACCTCCTGGCGATTGATTTCAAGCAGCATCCCCTCGAAGTGGTGTTCAAGGATGCGGGCCTTGAAGTCGGCCATTGTGCGCAGCGAGTAGGTGCTGACCAAGGCGCGGGTATTCTGTGCCATCACCATTCCGTTCTTGTCGTCGAGGTTGGTGAGCATGAAGGCGTCGCTCGGCAGGGCATCGAAGAAGGCTTTCTTGGCGCGGAGGTAGTTGTCGACAGTCTTGTGGTAGTCGAGGTGGTCGCGGGTGAGGTTGGTGAAGATACCCCCAGCGAAGGTCAGTCCGCCAATGCGATGCTGGGCAATGGCGTGCGACGAGCACTCCATAAAGGCGAACTCGCAGCCCTCGTCGACCATACGGCTCAGTAGATGGTTGAGCGTGATGGCATCGGGCGTGGTGTGGTCGGTGGGGATGGCCTGGTCGTTGATGTAGTTGCAGACGGTGCTGAGCAAGCCTGCTTTGTGGCCGAAGGCGCGGAACATCTTGTAAAGCAGCGTGGCGATGGTGGTCTTGCCGTTGGTGCCTGTGACGCCCACGAGGCGCAGGTGGCTGGTTGGATTGCCGTAGAATGTAGTGGCAACGGGGCCGATGGCGGCTTCGCTATCGGGCACCTTGATGTAGGTGATGCCTTCTGCCAGCGTGTCGGGCAGGGTCTCGCAGAGGATGGTGGTCGCTCCGTTCGCGATGGCCTTGTCGATGTAGGTATGTCCATCCACCTGGGTGCCGCGGATGGCGGCGAAGAGGGCCCCTGGGGTGACCTGTCGGGAGTCTATAGTCACATCTGTCACAAGTGTCGCAACTGTCCCGCCCGCAATCTCAAAGTTCGTTAATGATTTCAGTATCTCGTTCAGTTCCATATCGTTATTTCAGATAGAGTTCAACAGTCATTCCCTTGCGCTTGTCTGAGCCAGCGGCTGCGCTTTGCCTGCTCACTTTGCCTACGCCATTCAGGTGAGCCTTGATGCCGCACGATTCGAGGGCGAAGATGGCGTCCTTGGCGCCCATACCCACGACGTTGGGCACGTGGTCGGTGTCAGTCAGGCGGGGATGGTTCTTGTCCGCCTCGGCAAAGAGTGTTTCCTTGGGACGGAGGGAGTCGTCCTTGATGTGCAGTTCGTCGAGCACCAGGTCGGCAGCGGCAATGTTTCCTGGCTTCACATCGGGGACGAGGATGGCGAGCGAGTCGCGCAGGTCCTCTACCTCAGTGGTCTTTTGGTAGGCCATCACGCGTTCGGCAATCTCGTGGAGAACGGGTGCCGACATTGTGCCGCCTCCGTTGGCAGCGCCTACGTGGCCTGCCTGGCGATAGACAAAGACACCGCACGTGTATTCGGGTTTGTCGGCGGGGAAGAAGCCGATGAAGTTGAGCCAGCGTCCTGCATACTGTCCGTGTTCGTCTACCTTGGCCGTGCCTGTCTTGCCAGCGATGAGGAAGCGGTCGCTATGGGCGCGGACGCCTGTGCCGTGGTCGCTGTTGACGACGCTGATGAGGCATTCGGTGATGTCGGCAATGGCCTGGGGCTTGGCAATGGCTTCGATGACCACCTCGGGGTCGTAGCGTTCGACGGTGTGGCCGTCGTGCTGGATTTCCTTGATGAGTCTCGGGCGCATCATCTTGCCGCCGTTGGCAATGGCGTTGTAGAAGGCCACCATATTCATCGGGGTGACACTGATGCCGTAGCCTACGGCCATCCAGAGGGCCTCGCCTTTCCAGTTCTTTAGCTGGGCAGGGGTCTTGAGCTTCGACGTGGCGGCGCCAGGGATGACATGGTGGTTCTCGGTGATGCCGAAGCTGAGTAGCTTGTTGAGGAACGCCTCGGCTTTGCCCTTCTTGACGTAGTGGTCGTCCACGACGGTCATCGTGCCGACATTAGAACTGTACTTGAGAATCTTAGGAATGGTCTTCCAAGGCTCACGCTTGCTGTCGTCGCTGATGCCATAGCCGTAGAAGTGGCGGCTGAAGGGGTAGGTATCGACGGAGTCCTTGAGGGTTACTTCGCCGTCGTCGAGGGCGGCCAGGATGCTGGCAGTCTTGAAGATAGAGCCCGTTTCGATAGGTTGGTTGAGGGCGATGTTCTGCCCGACGACAAACTCGCCCTTCTGGCGGGTGTGGTTAACGATGGCCTTGATTTCGCCCGTGCGAGTCTCCATCACGATGGCGGTGCCGAGGTCGGCGTTCTGTTCTTCCATCTGGTCGCGCAGGGCCTTGTTGGCGATGTCCTGGATGCGGACGTTGAGGGTGGTGACGATGTCGCAGCCGTTACGCGGAGGCACGTCCACATATTCGGCGAAGGTGTCCATCACCTTACGGCGGTGACTAAGGCCTGGGGTACCGCTAAGCACGCTGTCGAAGGCCAGTTCGATGCCGTCGCGCGGGCGGGCAGTCTGTTCGTTCCATCGGCCCAGAGTACGGGTGGCAAGGCCATAGGCGTTCTTGCGTATCAGCACCTCGTCGAAGGTAAATCCGCGCGAGGTGGAGGCGTGGAGGAACTCGCGGTTGCACGAGTCGAGGAAGGCTTTTACCTCCTTGTAGCGGTTGTAGGTCAGGCGTTTGGTGCCGTGGGTGTAGAGATTGGTGTAGAGTCCTGTGCGCTTGCCTGCCTGAATGTTGGCATCGCCCTTGCGAAGGGCACCGTCGATGAGGGTGCGGAACTCGGCGGCTGGCTGGTCGGGCAGGAGGCGGTGGAGACCCTTGGCATAGGTGTCGAGGTTGGCGCGGACAGCTGAGTCGCGTTCAAGCTGTTCGTTGCGGGCACGGGTATAGTCGCGGTACTTGAAGACGAGCTGGTACTCGGGGGTGCTGCTGACGAGCACGCGGCCTTCGTCGCTCAGTATGCTTCCTCGCTGGGCTCGGACGGTGACGCTGTCGGCCTGGAACTGGCTGGCAACGGTTTGCCAGCCGCGACGCTGGAAGGTCATAAAGCCCAGAGCGCGCAACACGATGAGCACGGCAACGAGCACCACGATGACGATGATCGAGGTGTAGCGGCGGGACATGGACTGGGACGAGGGAGGCATTGCTGTGATGTTGCTATTTTTCGATGACTATGGGAGCGGCAGTGGCGGGACGGAGGGGATTGTCGTCGCCCAGACGGCGCTCGATGTTGGATTGGAGGCTCTTCTGCATCAGCTCGTTGCGCAAGGCTACGGACTCGTTCTGGAGGTCGATGATGTCGGCACGGAGGCGCTGGATTTTCACGGTCTCGAGCTGGCTGCCATAGCGGTTGCCTTCGTAGAGCACGACGAGGCAGACAACGAGGACGATGAGTCCCATCTGGCGCTTCACCCAGGGGTGCATCAGCACGTCGCCTGTGATGAGCTTCAGCAGGAACGACTTCTTCTTGGTTTTCTTGGCAGTGGCGGACATTAGTTCTTCTGTTTATGGGCGATACGTAAGTGGGCTGAGCGGCTGCGAGGGTTGCTCTGCTGCTCGGCTTCCGAGGGGACAATGGGCTGACCCACAGCGCGCCAGGGACTGCTGAGGGTGCCATAGATGGGGTCTTGTTGGAGAGTGCCTTCGACGTTGCCTGTGCGGACGAGGTTCTTCACAAGGCGGTCTTCGAGGCTGTGGTAGGTGAGCACGACCAGTCGTCCGTCGGGGACGATGAGGTCGGTGGCTGCCAGCAGCAGGTCGCGCAGGGCATCCATCTCGTGGTTGACCTCGATGCGCAGGGCTTGGAATAGTCGGGCCTGCGGGTTCTTGGCCTTGTCGTGGGCAAGGATGGGTTGGACCACTTCAAGCAGGTCGGCAGCGGTCAGCAAGGGACGTTCGACGCGGGCACGGACGATAGCGGTGGCCAGACGTCGGCTGTCGCGCAGTTCGCCGTAGAGGTGGAATAGGGTGGCGAGGCGTTCCTCGGCGTAGTCGCGCAGGATATCGGCAGCGGTCAGCCCGTCGCGCGGATTCATACGCATATCAAGCGGTGCCTCGGGGTCGCGGAAGGTAAAGCCCCGCGAAGCCTCGTCGAAGTGGTGGGACGATACGCCCAGGTCGGCCAGCAGGCCGTCAATCTGCGGAACGTCGTGGTAGCGCATAAAGTTGCTTAGCCAGCGGAAGTTGCTGCGGATGAAGGTAAATCGCGGGTCGTTGATTTTCTGGGCCTCTTGCTCGGCATCGGGGTCCTGGTCGAAGGCGTAGAGGTGCGCCGTTGGGTCGTCGGCAAAGCGACGGAGTATTTCGCGACTATGCCCGCCCCCACCGAAGGTGACGTCCACATAGGTGCCGCCTGGACGGATGTCCAGGGCATCGATGCTGGGGTTGAGGAGGACGGGCGTGTGGTACATCTTGAAAATTATAAAATTAGGAATTAGGAATGAGGAATTGGGGAATTAGGGATTGGGAGTTGTTGGGTTGGGTGTTTCCATCAGGGCTTCGAGGGCGGCGCCGAGGGCGTCGGGATTGTCGAGGAGGGCTTCGGCCTGGACCTTCGGCCAGAGTTCTATGGTGTCGTCCATTCCGATGAAGCGGACGTCGGTGGTGATGCCGAGCTGGGCAATGAGTCGGCGGGGGATGAGGATGCGACCGTTACCGTCGATGGGCAGTTCGTCGACGCCTGCCACAAACTGGCGGAACACCATCTGCTGCTGGGCGTTCCAGCGGTTCAGGCGGGCTCGCAGCTCGTCAAGCTGCTGTTCCCACACGCTCTTCGGATAGAGCACAAGGCAGTTCTGATGTACGTCGCGGCGTATCATCAGGGCCTCGTCGCCCTCTTTCTGCAGGGCACGACGGAAGACGGCAGGGAAGAACACGCGTCCCTTATCGTCCATTCTGGCGTCCGTGTTGCCTATGAATCTTGCTGGCATTTAGTGGTTTTTGTTTGTTTCTGCTGCAAAGGTACACAATTCCCCACAATCCCCCAAATTTCCCCACAAAAAGTTTTCCACATTTTTAAAAAAGTTTTCCACAGCCCTGTGAAGAACTGCGGAAAATGCTGAAAACGTGGCGGTAATGACCTTGAAAAATAGTCCTCTGAAAGGACGATTGACGTTGTGAAACGCTGAAACGGCGAAACGCGCTGTTTTATTAGACTATTCAGACTTCAGACTGTTCAGGCTGGCAGATGAATGATGTGGGTATTATCTATCGGTCTGCCAGTCTGTTAGTTTGTTTTAGTCTCGTTTACTCGACCTTGATGAAAGTGTCGGGATTGTCAGGGTCTTCGTTGATGAATCCGCCATTCTTTAGGCGGAAGATAAACGTCCTTCCCGATTTATTTCCACGTTCCAGAAGAATGTTATACAGTTCCTGACGTGTGAAGGTCTTACCGAGCTTATTGAGCACCAGGCCCTGCTGTGCAGAGGGCTGCTTGTAGTCAGCCTGCCTTCTTGCGGCTTGTTCGTACATCGTGCCGTACTTGAAGAGCAGGCGACTGAGTGTATATTCGGCCACCCAACGGGCGAAGGCTATTACCTCCTGCTTGTGGCGGCTGTTGCCATAAAGCCAGTGTGCCAGCATTCCAGCTCGGAACCCGATGATTGCCGAGCGGCGCTGAAAAACGCCGCGTGCTCTCGAATCCTCGAGGCCAGCCTGTTCGACCTGGTTGTCGCTCCATTGTTTCATAGAGTCGGCTATGTACTTTACGTTGAGGCTGACGGGTGCTTTCACCTTGCCGTCTTCGTCGTAGTTGAGGTTGTAACCCTCTTCGATTTTCTGGTCGATGAGGCGTTGCTGTGCTGATGTGAGCTGGCCCCAATCGCGCCAACGCTTAAAGAACTGGTCGGGTATATACCCGAAGATGGTACGGCTGGCTGTGCCGTTTTCAGTGTCATAGTCGGTGTAGAATTTTGCTACTGCATCAGGGGTGCCCAGTACTAACATGCTAATCCAGGCATTCGTACGTCCGTTGAACGTATCTTTGTTCACATAATCCTGCGTAAGTTCGCCTCCTTCGAAGCCTTTCCGATAGGTGTCAGTCAGGTTCGCCCAAGAGCCGCGGCTGCGGTTCTGTGTGAGCTCGGCAATCTCGCTGACGACCTGGAGTTGTACGAGTCCCTGGCTCTGCGAAGCTCTCATCTTCAGCTCGCTGAGCGAAATAGTGCCTGCCAGCATCTGGGTAGGTTCCTTTGGTGGTTCGGGCAGCTGCTGCCCTGGGCGGGGCTGTGTTCGCTTGCAGTCTGAGAGGTATTTGGTCTCTTCTGCAAGCACTCCTTTGTCGTGGCGTAGAATACGGGGTAGTAGTTTGTCCTTGAGTTTCCCTGCCATGTAGTCTTTTCCGCAGCCTTGATGACCTTCTATGGCTACCTGGAAACAGGGGGCCTCTTCCTTTCCGTTGAAGTTGCCTCTGATATTGCTGGCGACGGTTCCTGCCAAGGGAAGGCTGGCAATGATGACAGCCGCCTTAAAGTCTGGTGGGGCTATCCCGACCATATCCCTAATGACGGGCGGAAGGGGTGGAAGGGTTTGATTGTCATCTTGTTCAGAATTCTGTGTTTCCGACGTATGCTCTTCGCCGTCGTCGGTTGGAAGGTCGTTGTTATAGTCCTTCTTCACGTCATCAATAGCCTGCTTCAGCTCCTCAGGGAAGCCCTGACGGCATTTCTTCTCGTTCTCTTTGCGGGCCCTGACAGCACTGTCAATGGGTTGGGCAAGTTCATTCAGCGGGAAATGAGATTCGTTGGCCAACGGAATGAGTGCTTGGCGGATTACCTCGCTGTTGTTGTCCGTGATGAGCGTCAGCTCATAGGCAAGCGTGTGGAGGGTGTTGTTTCGCTGACCTACGGGAATCGCCGTGGTGCCGAGTCGGTTCACCACCCATCGGGCGGCAATCTCCGTCAGCGGCAGACCGTCGTAGGTGGTCTGGACGTTTTCGGAGGTCTCGGTGGTTTTTTCAGGGCTGACTGGCAGGCTTTTCTGGCTGGGAGTTGATGCCTCTGCACTGGGGACTACCACCTCCACGGGGGTGAACATTTTCTCCCTGTCCTCATAGTAGATGTAGGTGCGAGGGACGACGAACGAACATCTGCTCATGTCTGTGCAGGATGTGTCCCACTTGTCCTTTACGCCTAGAAAATCAGCCATTTGTTCCTGAGCTTCGCGAATGTCGACGCCGACAGGTTGCTCGAAGATGATGCGCAGACCGCGACCCGAGCACGACTTGTGTGCAAGGACGACAGGCCATCGGTTCATGCCTCCGCGGTCGATGAATCGCTGCCAGAGCCCCTCGGGGTCGGCTGGTTCGCCGTACTCCTTGTTGTCGATGTCCAGCATCACCAGTCCATTAGGCTGGGCATTCTCCTTCTTCCGCTTCCCGTCACCTCCGAAGCCAGATGCCTGGGGGATGATGACGTCGAGCCCTTTCTTCCACGCATCGACCTTATCCTTCACCCCTTTCCAGTCGGGCTCGGCCTTACGGGCCTCATCATTAATGAGTGCCGAGATGCTTCGGCACCACTTTTCCACGGTGGGGCTGTCGATGATGCTGTCCCACACCATCTCGGTCAGCGCAGTAGGGCGTTGGTCCGCTACGCTCCTTGCACGGCACATTCGCGCACGTTCCTTATTATTATTTGTGTTCTCGTGAGGCGTCTGATTAATGAGCCGCGCCTCAGGCTCGCAATGTTTTGTGTGGGTCATACTAATAGTTTTTTTTGACCTTATTATTATTAAAAGTGCAACCTCATACAGGTGCACTCACCTTATAAATAGAGGGATTTTTGAAAAAGTTTTGTGTTATCGTAAATTTTCGGTGCAAATATACAGAAAATTTTTAACAATGGCAAATAAAAGTTAATTTTTCTCATCGTTTCACCGTTTCAGCGTTTCAGCGGGTGATTTATATCCTATAAATAGATAGATGTTAACTGGAATTATATATACCAATGACAACTATCACGTAGTGAAACGCTGCAACGCCTGCAACGCTCTGCGCTGGCCGCGGCGTGCATTGCGTTGGGCCGACAGCCCAGTGGGGTCGTCGAAAGAAGCGACTCCCCTGCAGACAAGTCGCTATTTAAAGCAACAATCTGAAAAAAGTTGATTTAAATAGATATTTTTTTTCGCGTTTTTCCGACTTTTTCGGAATTGCAAACTATTTATATAATGAATAAGGGGAAACTCCCCGCCAACGCAAAATAACAACTAAAACAAAAAGACACTATGGCTATCACTTATCAAATTGTGGGTTGCACCAACCCTAATGGTGCCGAGGGCGTTGACTACGCCTGCAACCGCGCCGTGAAGACGGGCGACTACGACTTCAAGAGTCTTGCTGAGGACATCCAGTTTGCCACCACGGCTACCAAGGCCGACATCGTGGCCGTGCTCACCGCAGCCAAGGAGTTCATCAAGCTTCATCTGCTACAGGGTCAGCGCGTCGTCCTTCAGGAACTGGGCGCTTTCCAGGCGAACATCAACTCGAAGTGCTTCGCCCAGAGCGTCATCCCGTTGGATGCCTTCGACCCTGCGTCGTACATCAAGGGCGTGGGCATACGCTTCCGCGCCGACGCCGACCTGCTCCGCTACGTGCGCACCAACCGCCAGCTGAAGCGCGTACCTTCTGAGCTTCTCGCCTAAGCGGCCTAAACGGGGCTTCAGACTGTCAGAACGAACAGCGATACCAACACCTGTTTCCTCTGGCAGTCTGATTCACTTAAGTCTGGATGGTCGAAAAACAAATCCCAGTTATCTGACGATGTACTTCTTCCCTTGCTTGATGAAGATTCCTTCCCCATATTCCCCGATGCGCTGACCAGCGAGGTTGTAGGTGTCGTCGTTGCTCTGGTCCGTCGCACCCTCGGTGTCTGTATCATAAGTTACTGGACGGATGCCCGATGCGGCCTCGATAATCTTACGGTTCATGCGGCACACGTTCTCAAGGAGCGAGGCGCCGCTTACCATGGCACCCATCGAGGCGGTCTCGCTGTAATTGAAGGATTCTCCCCAATAGTATGGGCAATAGGTTTTCGGGTATCGGCTGAGGTCGAGATGGTTCCAGAGGGCGTCGGCGTTGTTTTGCAGGTACTTCATAATGGTTCTTCTGCGGGTGTCGTTCATCTCATCGTCAAGTACGAAGTTCACCGCGTAGGGAATCAGCACAGCCTTGAAGATGCTCTGGTCCATCGATGTTCCTTCGTGTCGGAGAAGACCCTTGCTGGTGCATCGCGAGTTGGTGAACGCATAGGTGAGGTAGAGGGCGGCCTTCGTCTTGTAGTCGGCTTTGCCTGTGATGTGGTAGAGCCGTCGCATGGCCTCGCCCAACGTGCCCTGGGTGTAGGTGAGCGGCGGTTCCTCAACACGTCCGTCGGACTTGGTGATGCCACTGTCGATGAGGTATTTGTAGTACATTTCGGCATCGGCAAGGTATGACTCGGTGCCGAAGTACTCGTACAACCTGGTGGCTAACAGGCAGGCTGGGGAGAGTGTGCAAGCATTTGCTTTCGAGCCAGCATCGGTGTTCCATGGCAGATAAGTGCCGATGTCGTCGGTCTTCTTACGCGCGGCGATGATGGCATAGATGGTCCTTGCCTGCTTGATATAGCGGTCGTTGCCGAGGGCTTCGCCAAGGTGAAAGATTGACAGCCCGATCCAGGCCATGTCGTCCGTGTAGGGATTGGTGAAGGTGCTACCTGCATAGTTGTTTGCGTAATTGCTGAGCCAGCGCGTCATGTAGGTCTTGTAGGTGTTAGCCTCGTCCAGCCTCCCTTCTTCAACATAGCGCTCGTAGGCGTAGATGATGACGTCGATGGCGTGTGCCTGCTGCCAGTAGATGTATTTCGACGAGCCCGCTATGTCGTTCGGCGTAGACCAGAATGTTCCCTTGTTTTTGTTCATGAAATTCTCTACAAGACAGTATTCCAGAGAGTCGGCTTTACCCTCATATTCGCCGATGATATAAGGCGTCAGGTCGGTGTCGGCCCAGGCGGATACCGCGCCGATAAAGCCAGCAACGAGCAGAAAGAATGCTTTCGAATGTTTCATAGTCGAATAGAATTATTCTGCAAAGTTATAATATCTTGTACATTTATCCAAGTTTTTCTTCGTTTGCTGTGTGGTTTTATGGAAAAAAACAGGCGGACGTTTGGACGTTTCGGAGAAAGGCCGTATCTTTGGAGGCGATAATGTCTCAAAAAAGACAAAGGATAATTGACAATGGAAAAAGGCTATCCTGTTAAGTTCTACGGTCAGCCCGTTCGCCGCTGGTGCCAGACGCTGGATCTGCGCGACGACCCTGACCTCATCCGCCGTTACCGACACGCCCACAGCCCCGAGGGCTCGTGGCCCGAAATCCGCGAGGGCATCCGTCAGGTGGGCATCCTGGAGATGGAAATCTACCTCCTTGGCACGCGCCTGTTTATGATTGTGGAGACTCCCCTCGACTTCGACTGGGACGCAGCGATGGCACGCCTTGCCACCCTGCCGCGACAACAGGAGTGGGAGGACTATGTCGCCCTTTTCCAGGCCGTCAGCCCAGGCGCCACCTCCGCCCAGAAGTGGCAGCCGATGGAACGAATCTTCTACCTGTATGATTAAACACAACGGGCAGACTGTCAGTTAATTCCTCATTCCTAATTCCTAATTTTATCATTTTCCTCATTCTATGACCACCATCCCTCGCCGCTACGTGCTGCCGTTCGTGATCGTCACCAGCCTCTTCTTCTTCTGGGGCATAGCCAACAATATGACCGACACGCTGTTGGCTGCCTTCAAGCGCATCATGTCAATGAGCGACACGCAGACCAGCCTCATCCAGTTTTCGTTCTACGGCGCCTATGCCGTGCTGGCCCTGCCTGCTGCGCTGTTCATCCGCCGATATTCCTATAAATCAGGCATTATCCTGGGCCTGCTGATGTACGCCACGGGGTGCATACTGTTCCTGCCTGCCGCACGGGCAGCCTCGTACACCTTCTATCTTGGCGCCATCTTCATCCTGGCAGGCGGATGCAGCGTCCTTGAGACCACCGCCAACCCCTACATCCTCTCGATGGGACCGCAGGAGACCGCCACGCGCCGCCTCAACGTCGCCCAGGCCTTCAATCCCCTCGGCTCCATCACAGGTATCCTGCTGAGCACCTTCTTCATCCAAGCCGAACTGAATCAGGCCGATGCGGCCGCACGCGCACAGATGACCGACCAGCAGCTGGCCGCCATCCAGGCCCACGAACTCGGGGCCGTCACGGGCACCTATATGACCCTCGGCTTCGTCCTCCTTGCCGTCCTCGTGCTGATGCTCTTCGCCAAGATGCCGCGCGAGAAATCCTCTGACCCCAAGGACTTTAAGGACTCTAAGGACCTTAAAGACTTTAATGACACCAACGACACCACCGCCCTTGCCGCCTCGTCTGGCTCTTCCTTCCGCCGTCTGATGCGCAACCGCCACTATTGGTTCGGCGTCATTGCCCAGTTTTTCTACGTGGGTGCCCAGATTGGTGTCTGGTCGTTCACCATTCGTCTGGCGATGGCCGAGCTTGGCATACGCGAGCAGCAGGGCAGCGTCATCTACCTCATCTCCATCATCGGCTTCTCGGCAAGCCGCTTCATCTTCACCTGGCTGATGAAGTACTTCCGTCCCTCGCGCCTGCTCGTCGTTGCAGCTGTGGCCGACATAGCGCTCTCGCTCGTCGTGGTCTTTACCCAGGGAATGGGCTGGTTGCCCGTGGTAGCACTCATTGCTATCAGCCTGTTTATGAGCCTGATGTTCCCCACCATTTACGGCATTGCCCTTGGAGGCGTCAGTGTCGACGACGCCAAGATTGGTGCCTCGGGCCTCATTATGGCCATCCTCGGCGGTGCCCTGCTCACGCCCCTGCAGGCCATCATCAGCGATGCCAGCAGCATCAACACCTCGTACCTTGTGCCCGCCGCGTGCTTCCTCGTCGTCCTCCTCTACGGTCTCTACATCGAACGCACAACACGGCGCGATGTGACAGCGTGACAGTTGTGACACCAGGCTGGTTCGCGCACACGCACACGCGCGTACATTTTTAAATTTAAAAAGCGAGCGAAAACCTTGCACAGGTCAAAATAATTGAGTACCTTTGCAAGGTTTTTATATTCGCACACGATAAATGATTGACAACGAAGAACTCATCCGTGAAGGCGCCGAGCATTACAGCGCCGATAACATCCAGGTGCTCGAAGGCCTCGAAGCCGTACGCAAACGTCCCGCCATGTACATTGGCGACATCAGCACCAAGGGCCTCCATCACCTCGTCTATGAAGTCGTCGACAACGCCATCGACGAAGCCCTCGCAGGCTTCTGCACACACATCGAGGTAGCCATCAACCCCGACAACTCCATCACCGTCCAGGACAACGGACGAGGCATCCCCGTCGACTGGCACGAGAAGGAACAGAAGTCGGCCCTCGAAGTGGTGATGACTGTCCTCCACGCAGGCGGTAAGTTTGACAAGGGCTCCTACAAGGTCTCAGGCGGACTCCACGGCGTCGGCGTCAGCTGCGTCAACGGACTCAGTAGCAAGATGATAACCCAGGTCTTCCGCAATGGCAAGGTCTATCAGCAGACCTACGCCTGCGGCAAGCCCACCAGCGAAGTCCAGGAAATCGGCACCACCGACCTCCACGGTACCCGCCAGCAGTTCTGGCCCGACCGTACCATCTTCACCGTCCACGAATACAACTACGAGACCCTCGCCACCCGTATGCGCGAGCTTGCCTTCCTCAACGCAGGGATCACCATCACCCTCACCGACCTGCGACTCGACGACGAGGGCAACACACGCACCGACATCTTCCACTCCGACGAAGGTCTGCGCGAGTTCGTACGCTATATCGACAGCAGCCGCATACACCTCTTCGACGATATCATCTACCTCAACACCGAGAAGAACGGTGTGCCCATCGAGGTGGCCATCATGTACAACACCTCCTACTCGGAGAACCTCCACTCGTACGTCAACAACATCAACACTATCGAAGGCGGCACCCATCTGGCAGGCTTCCGCGCCGCCCTTACGCGCACCCTCAAGAAGTACGCCGAGGATACCAAGGCCCTTGAGAAAGCCAAGGTCGAGATAGCCCCTGAAGACTTTCGCGAAGGCCTCACCGCCGTCATCAGCATCAAGGTGGCCGAACCCCAGTTCGAGGGACAGACCAAGACCAAGCTCGGCAACAGCGAGGTGCAGGGAGCCGTCCAGAGCGCCGTAGGCGAAGCCCTCACCGAGTACCTCGAGGAACACCCCAAGGAAGCCAAACTCATCGTCGACAAGGTGGTATTGGCCGCAGCAGCACGTATAGCCGCCCGCAAGGCACGCGAGAGCGTCCAGCGCAAGAACCCGATGTCTGGCGGCGGACTGCCAGGCAAACTCGCGGACTGCTCCGACAAGGACCCCGCCAACTGCGAACTCTTCATCGTCGAGGGCGACAGCGCAGGAGGCAGCGCCAAACAGGGCCGTAGCCGACTCACACAGGCCATCCTGCCCATACGAGGTAAAATCTTCAACGTCGAGCGCGTGATGTGGCACAAAGCCTTCGAGCACGAGGAAGTCAACAATATCATCCAGGCATTGGGCGTCCGCTTCGGACTCAACCCCGAGGACAGCAAGGAGGCCAACTACGACAAGCTGCGCTACTACAAGGTCATCATTATGACCGATGCCGACGTCGACGGCAGCCACATCGACACCCTCATTATGACCCTCTTCTACCGCTATATGCCCGAACTCATCGAGCGCGGACACCTCTACATCGCCACGCCGCCTCTCTACCTTTGCACCAAGGGCAAGGTCAAGGAGTATTGCTACACCGATGTCCAGCGCCAGCAGTTCATCGACCAGTACGGCGGCGGCAACGAGAATGCCATCACCACGCAGCGCTACAAAGGTCTCGGCGAGATGAACCCCGAACAGCTCTGGGAAACCACAATGAACCCCGAGACACGCCTGCTCAAGCAAGTCACCATCGACAATGCTGCCGATGCCGACTACGTCTTCAGTATGCTGATGGGCGAGGACGTAGGACCCCGTCGCGAGTTCATCGAGCGTAACGCTACCTACGCCAACATCGACGCCTGACGCCCGTGTGACATCCTGTGACAGTGTGACAGTAAGCGTTTTCTCCTTCCCGTGGTACAAGTCGGCAATGTCCTGGTCTCCTTCGATGTCCTGACGAAACCCTTCGCCTGCGACCTCGCAGCCTGCCACGGTACCTGTTGTGTGGAAGGCGATGCAGGAGCCCCCGTTACCCTCGACGAAGTGGCAGAGATAGAATCCCTTCTGCCTGAGATAGAAGAAGACCTGACCGACGAGGCACGCGAAGTTATCGCCCGCCAGGGTGTTGCCTATTCCGACCCCTCGGGCGAGCTCGTTACCTCCATCGTCCACGGCAAGCATTGTGTCTTTTGCCAGAAGCCTCTCGATTCTTCTTCTCAAGGCTCCCAGCCAACCCTTTGTGCCATCGAAAAGGCTTACCGCGAGCACCGCATTCCATTCCAGAAACCCCTCAGCTGCCACCTCTATCCCATCCGCGTCAGCCGCTTCGGCGAATGCTATGCCCTCAACTACAACCGTTGGGACATCTGTCAGTCGGCCGTCCTCAAAGGTCAGCGCGAAGGTACTCCCCTCTATCTCTACCTCCGCGAACCCCTTGTCCGCGCCTTCGGCCAAGCTTGGTACGACGAGCTCCTTCTGGTTACCTCCGAGCTCCACAACCAGCACCTCATCTAACCCTCCCCCTCCTTTTTTATAGTTCTCATTCCTCCCATAACCCTTATCAATCCCAACGCATCCCTATGAAGAAATGTCCCCGCTGCGGTCTGATCTTTGCCGCTGATACCGATTCTCGTTATTGCACCTCCTGCGGCACTCCCTTGGAAGAAGTGGCAGAACCCGCTGCCGAAACCTCTGAACCTGCTCCTGAAGAACCCGAGGTCCCCAAAGACGCTGAAGACCCTAAGCGCCTTGATGACCCTAAAGACTCCCAGGACTTTAATGACCCTAAAGACTCTCGGGACTTTGATGACTCTAAAGACTCTCGGGACTATAATGACCTTAACGACTCCGAATCCCCCAAAGCCTCCGTCGCCGACGACCTCTCTGAAGCCCTTGGCGAGCTGGGGGCCGCTGCCAAGAAGGTGGCCGACAAAATCGGCGACAAAGCCAAGGAAGGCTTTGAGAAACTCAAGGAAGACGAGACCTTCACCAAGTTCAACGACAAGGCCAAGCAGGGTTTCGACAAGGCAATGAATACCCCCGACAGCACCTCTGACTACGACCCCGCCGATGTGGAGAACTACAAGATCATCTCCCTCTTTGCCTACTTGGGCATCCTCTTTCTCGTCCCCCTCATTGCAGGCAAGGACAGCAAGTATGCCCGCTTCCATACCAACCAGGGCATCATCCTCTTCATTTTCTCCGTCATCTTGGCCTTCCTCGCCCGCTTCCCTCACGTGGGCTGGAT
This sequence comes from Bacteroidaceae bacterium, assembly GCA_016291905.1. Classification (GTDB taxonomy): domain Bacteria; phylum Bacteroidota; class Bacteroidia; order Bacteroidales; family Bacteroidaceae; genus UBA1189. The sequence continues at coordinate 14,040 of JAEEZS010000072.1, read as the reverse complement.
TTTCTCGGTGGCAGAAGTGATTACCGTCGTCTTTGCCATCCTCGGCATCATCAACGCTGTCACAGGCAAAGCCCGCGAACTCCCCTTTATTGGCAAGTTCCGCATCTTGGACTAATCGGCTGACAGAGCAGTCTTAAGCTGATTTAAGGAATTCCAGCACAGCGCTGTTGAATGCCTCGGGCCGCTTGTTGGCAATGAAATGGTCGCCCTCAATGAGGACGAGTTTGGCGTTGGGTATATGCTCGGCGATGAGGCGCGTGTGAGTCTCTTTTATCATATCATTGGTGCCTGCAATGACGAGCGTTTGAGCAAATATCCGCTCCAGTTCCGCGGGGGCTATGTTCGGGTCGTTTACCATTAAGCCCAACAGCTCTGTCTTACGTAGGGCATCCTCGCTTCGGCGGGCAAACAACTTCGTCATTCGATAGCCCAGTTCAATAGGAATCTGGTACTTCCGTTTCACTCCCGAGGTGTCTAGGTTTGCGCCGTTCAGGATGAGTTTATCCACTCGCTCAGGGTGATTCAAGGCAAAGACCAGGGCGATGTTCCCTCCGTCTGAGAAACCGAGCAGATGCGCTTTTGCGATGCCCTGCAAGTCCATAAAGCCCAGTAAATCGTCGGCAAACTGACGAATGGTAAAGGGCGCTGTGCCACGAGGTGTAGTTCCGTGTCCCCGCGTGTCGATGGCAATGACGCGATAGCCTGCTGCCGCGAAGGTGTCCATCTGATGGTCGAAATAGGAATTGTCCTCCCCATTGCCGTGCAGTAGGATGAGCGGTTCTCCCTCTCCCTGCTGGATGAAGTAGTGAACGATGTCCATTAGGATGGTTTTCAGAATGCCAGGGAAAGCTGGGTGCACTGAAGGTTGCGCAGCGACAGGATTTCGCGCTGGAAGTTGCGGATAAGCAGCTCGGACGGCTGTTTTTCGCGTTGCTCGGGCGTGGCCTTAATGGCTTGTGGCGTCCATATGCGCTGGATGTCGTAGTTGCTGTAAAGCTGTTCCACACCGTTGCTGGAAAGGCGTTTGCTGCGGCAATCGCTACCCGTCAGCATCCAGTCGAAATGGCGGAAGTTCAGTAAATCGCAGAACTTTTTCAGCCTCACATGCTCTCGACTGCTCCATTCGGGCGTATGGCTTCCGTTGGCGCAGGGTGGGTCGAGGAAGAAGAATGTGTTGCCACACGCCTCGTTGTAGGTTTTCTCGAAGTCGTCACAGAGGATATTGACGTCTTTCAGCACCTTTGAGTCCGCTAACAGCACGGCCTCCTCGCAAATGTCATAGCGTCGGGCCGCATGATATTTCAGCCCATGTCCGCCCACGCTTGTTTTGTTGAGAAAAATGAATAACGCTGCGTGGCGAATGCCGTCAACAAGGCGCTCGCTGAACTCCTCGCGGGCTTCGTCGAAATAGTGGGCACGCTTTGTTTCGTCTAACGAAAGGAACTGTTTCTGAATCTGCTTTAGCTCGCTGATTAGCTCCGAGGCTCGGTCTCGCACGGTGTTATAGACGCGCATCAGGTCGAGATTGTTATCGTTGATGACGGCACGTGTGATGTTGGGGTAGGTTTGCAGCATATGGAATAGCATTGAACCGCTGCCTACAAAAGGTTCGATGTACGTGACGTCAGGGGTGTTGGCGAAATCGGCGGGAAGGGCCTGTGTAAGTATGCGTAGATACTGGCACTTTGCTCCTTGCCAACGGATGAAGGGTCGTGCACCGATGTTCTTTCCTGCCATTTGCAAATCCGAGGTCTTACTTGGTTCCTTATGGTATACTTTCCTGTTAATTGCGCAAAAGTAATCAAAGTATTTTTATCGCACAAACTTTTTCTTGTTTTTTTGTGGAAAACTCCTAAAAAAGTTCATTGTTTCCTCATTTTCTCCCCTTCAGTCTTTTGTTTTTGGGAAAAATCCCATCAATTAGCACGCAGATGTTTCCTAGAAAGTCTCTGTATCATGTTTCTCGCGCTACCTTTTCGCAGAAGAGTTTCCCGTTTTGTAAATGGTTTGGTTTATTAGGTTGTCCACATCCGCTTTCATTCGGTCGCTTGTGCCATTACTTTTTTTCTCTTTTGCTGATTCATTATACATAAAAAAGCGTCCACTTCTAAATGAACGTGGACGCAATTTGTAAATCGTTGTAAGGGCAACGAAAAAACCTATATTAAGGAGTTGTTAAGGCTTAATAATCTGAACGAGGTTCATATCGAAGATGAGGGCGGAGTAAGCGGGGATGCCACTGCTGGTTTTCTGGTCTGACGAACCGTAGCCTAGAGCAGCGGGAATATAGATACGCCAAACATCGCCCACGTGCATCTGCTGGATGGCTGTACTGACTCCAACGGTGAGAGCTCCCACCTCAAACTTCTTGGCGATGTTGAACTTAGGATTCACTTCTCCCTTGAACGATTGGTCGAAGACGTAGCCTTCGGGATGGGCAGTCGTAGGCATAAGACGTCCGCGATAGTTGACGCACACAGTATCGGTGAAAAGAGGCACGACGTTGCTGCTACCTGCCTGCTCTACGTGGCAATAGACGTAGTCTTCTGTACCCCAGGTTGCCGTCTTACCATCGACGTCTTTGTCAACGAGAGTAAACGAACGGATAGTCTTCCACTTGCCGTCAGCATTTGTGGAGGCTACTCGGGCTATGGAGTCGATGTATGCCTCGCACCGTGCTTGCCAGTTGTCGTACTCATCAACCTCTTCCGCCTCTTGGCAGGAAGTGAGGGCTAGGAGAAGAAACGCTACGCCAAAGAAAGCGCCATGAAGGATGGTTTGTCGATTGGGGTGTCTCATTTCAGTTTCTTCAGCAGGGAGGTAAGGCTTACTTTGTCGGCCAGCAGGTGGTCAAGTTCAGCAACGGGTACGCGCTCCTGTTCCATCGTGTCGCGGTTTCGCAGGGTGACGCAGTTATCCTCGAGTGTATCGTGGTCCACGGTGATGCAATAGGGAGTGCCGATGGCATCCTGACGGCGGTAACGCTTGCCGATGGAGTCCTTTTCGTCGTACTGGCAGTTAAAGTGGAATTTCAGCTCATTGAAAATCTCGCGGGCCTTTTCGGGCAGGCCGTCCTTGCGGACGAGGGGCAGGATAGCGAGCTTGACGGGGGCAAGGGCAGGGGGTAGAGCGAGGACAACGCGGGTCTCACCGCCTTCCAGCGCTTCCTCCTTGTAGCTGGCGCACATCACGCTGAGGAACATACGGTCCACGCCAATGGAGGTCTCGATGACGTAGGGTGTGTAACTCTCATTGAGTTCGGGGTCGAAATACTTGATACTCTTGCCAGAATATTTCTCGTGCTGGCTGAGGTCGAAGTTGGTGCGGCTGTGGATTCCTTCCACTTCCTTAAAGCCGAAGGGCATAAGGAATTCGATGTCTGTAGCGGCGTTGGCATAGTGGGCCAGCTTGTCGTGGTCGTGGAAGCGGTAGTTCTCTGCGCCGAAGCCGAGAGCCTGATGCCACTGCATACGGGTCTGCTTCCACTTAGGGAACCACTCCAGTTCGCTGCCAGGACGAACAAAGAACTGCATCTCCATCTGCTCGAACTCGCGCATACGGAAGATGAACTGGCGGGCAACAATCTCGTTGCGGAAGGCCTTGCCAATCTGGGCGATGCCAAAGGGAATCTTCATTCGGCCCGTCTTTTGCACGTTAAGGTAGTTGACGAAGATGCCCTGTGCCGTCTCAGGACGGAGATAGACTTTCATGTTGGCGTCAGCCGTGCTGCCCATTTCGGTGGAGAACATAAGGTTGAACTGGCGGACGTCCGTCCAGTTGCGGGTGCCGCTGATGGGGCAGACGATACCTTCGTCGAGGATGATCTGTTTGAGCTCATTCAGATCGTTGGCATTCATAGCCGCGGCATAGCGCTCGTGCAGGGCGTCACGCTTGGCCTGATGCTCAAGGACGTTTTTTGAGGTGGCGCGGTATTGGGCCTCGTCGAAACTGTCGCCAAACCGTTTGCGAGCCTTGGCCACTTCCTTCTCAATTTTCTCGTCATATTTAGCTAGCTGGTCCTCAATAAGGACGTCGGCACGATAGCGCTTCTTGCTGTCGCGGTTGTCGATGAGGGGATCGTTGAAGGCATCCACGTGTCCGCTGGCCTTCCAGATGGTGGGGTGCATGAAGATGGCCGAGTCGATGCCCACGATGTTGTCATGGAGCAGCACCATGCTCTGCCACCAGTAGCTCTTTATATTGTTCTTCAGCTCAACGCCCATTTGTCCGTAGTCATAAACGGCGCCTAATCCATCGTAGATTTCACTGGAGGGAAATACGAACCCGTACTCTTTGCAATGCGATACAATTTTCTTAAAAACGTCTTCCTGTTGTGCCATTTTTTCTTCTTTTTTGAAATTTGGGGTGCAAAGTAAGTGATTTTTTTCAAGAAAGTTCGTATTTTTGCAAAGATTATTTGTTGAAAATATGAAAGACGACGAAAAAACAGCCGAAACGGACGAAATCAAGGAGCAGGAAACGGTGAAATCGGAGCAAACAGAGGATGTCTCAGGTGTTCATTCCTCATACCATATTCCAGAAGGCAAGGAGACCGACAAGAAGTACAAACTGAGCGGAATGTACAAGAACTGGTTCCTTGACTATGCTTCTTATGTCATCCTTGAACGTGCCGTGCCGCACCTTAACGACGGACTAAAACCCGTTCAGCGTCGCATCCTCCATTCAATGAAGCGGCTCGACGACGGACGATTCAATAAAGTGGCCAATATCGTGGGGCACACTATGCAGTTTCATCCACACGGCGATGCCTCCATTGCCGATGCTTTGGTGAACTTGGGGCAAAAGGAACTCCTCATCGATTGCCAGGGAAACTGGGGCAATGTGCTGACGGGTGATGCTGCTGCGGCATCCCGATACATCGAAGCACGCCTAAGCAAGTTTGCATTGGAAGTGGTGTTCAACCCCAAGACTACAGAATGGATGCTCAGCTACGACGGACGCAACAAGGAGCCCGTGACGCTGCCCGTGAAGTTCCCGCTGTTGTTGGCACAGGGCGCTGAGGGTATTGCCGTCGGTCTTTCGTCCAAGATATTGCCGCACAACTTCAACGAAATCTGTGATGCTGCCGTTGCCTATTTGAAGGGTGAGGACTTCCAGCTCTATCCTGATTTTCAGACGGGCGGCTACATTGACGTCAGCCGCTACAACGACGGCGAGCGTGGTGGAGCTCTTCGCGTGCGTGCAAAAATAGAAAAGGTAGATAACAAGACGCTGGCCATCCGCGAGATTCCCTACGGCAAAGTCACCAGTACCGTTATCGACTCCATCTTGAAGGCGGGTGAGAAGGGTAAAATCAAAATCCGCAAGGTGGACGATAATACCGCAGCACAAGTGGAAATCCTTGTTCATCTTGCTCCTGGAGCCAGCAGCGACAAGACGCTTGATGCCCTCTATGCCTTCACGGACTGTGAGGTCAGCATCTCGCCCAACTGTTGCGTCATCGACGAGCAGAAGCCGCAGTTCCTTTGTGTGAGCGACGTGTTGCGCCGCTCGGTGGATAACACGCTGGACCTGCTGCGGCAGGAACTACAAATCCGACGCGACGAACTGACAGAGCAGTTCCACTACTGCTCGCTAGAGAAAATCTTTATTGAGGAGCGTATTTACAAAGACAGAGAGTTTGAGAACGCCAAGAATATGGACGCCGCCTGTGAGCATATTGACGAGCGATTGACGCCTTGGTACCCGACATTCATTCGTGAAGTATCGAAGGATGATATTCTCAAACTGATGGAGATTAAGATGGCGCGCATCCTGAAGTTCAATAAGGACAAAGCCGATGAACTTATTGCCCGCATTAAGGCTGAGATTGAGGCCATTGACCGTGAGCTGTCCGATATGACCTCCGTTACCATCCGCTGGTTTGAGATGTTGAAAGAGAAATATGGTGCAGCCTTCCCACGTCGTACAGAGATACGCAGTTTCGAGAATATCGTGGCAGCCAAGGTTATCGAGGCTAATCAAAAACTCTACATCAACCGCGAGGAGGGATTCATCGGCACATCGCTCAAAAAGGACGAGTTTGTCACTAACTGCTCAGACATCGACGACGTCATTCTCTTCTACAAGGATGGACGCTACAAGGTGGTCAAAGTGGCGGAGAAGATGTTTGTAGGCACAGGTGTGCTTTGGGTGGGGCTTTTCAAAAAGAACGACAAACGCACTATTTACAACGTAGTCTATCGTGATGGCAAGAATGGCCCGCTCTTCATCAAGCGGTTTGCCGCTACGGGATTGCTGCGCGACAAGGAGTACGACCTTACCCAGGGCAAACCTGGTAGCCGTGTCGTCTATTTCACGGCGAACCCCAATGGCGAGGCAGAAATCATCAAAGTGTCCTTCAAGCCCAATCCTCGGCTGAAACGGCAGTTTATGGACAAGGATTTCTCGGAGATTGCCATTAAGGGACGCGGCAGTATGGGTAATCTGCTGACTCGTTTGGAAGTGACGCGCGTGGGATTGAAATCGCACGGAGGTTCTACGCTTGGTGGACGAAAGGTTTGGTTCGATCGTGATATTCTTCGCCTCGATTTCGATGGGCACGGGGACTATCTGGGTGAGTTCCAGAACGGCGACCGCATTCTCGTCGTGTTGCAGAATGGCGATTACTACACTACCGACTTTGACCAAAACAACCACTACGAGTCAGGTACGCTCATTATCGAGAAGTATGCGCCCGAGAAAGTTTGGACGGCAGTACTCTTCGACGCTACACAAAAGGGCTATCTTTACCTGAAGCGATTTATGTTCGAAGCCACATCACGTAAAAACAATCTGCTTGGTGAGGGGAAGGACAGCCGTCTTGTCTGCCTCTCCGATCAGGTCTATCCGCGCTTCCTTGTTACTTTTGGTGAGCCCGACGCTCACAGAGCACCGTTGGAAGTGGATGCGGAGCAATTTGTGGATGTCAAGAGCGTGAAGGCGCGTGGCAGACGGGTGTCGCAGTTCTGTATTGCCAATGTGGAGGAGTTGGAGCCCCTGCGCTTCCCTGAGCCGACTGAGCCTGAAGCACCCGCTACCCCTGAGATTCCAGAAATATCAGAAACCTCAGACAACCCAGAAACTCCTGAAAGCCCAGATTCTCCCTCTCCCACGTCGGAGGATGGCCAGTTCACATTATTTTAACGTAAAAATGAAACGAAGCCTATTACTTATCTTTGTCGCTCTCTTGCTGCCTTGCTCTCTGCAGGGGCAGGAGACGACTACTGTTGAGTCTGCTACTGAGGTGTTGCAGCCAGGGCGGTTCCTGCGCTCTGGCTCAACGCTTGGCTTTGGCCTCATTACCACATGCTTTGATTCCTATCTGTCGCCAAACAACTACATGGGGATTGAGTTGGATTTCTTGAACGAGAATTGGAGACGCTCTGCCAGGCGTGACAATCTTTTCTTACAGTCGATATACGATTCCTCGATAGGGCTTACCGAAAGTGGCTCCACCAGTATGACGTTCGTGGCAAACGAAGTATATTCCGATGCCTGGGCGTGGCGTGTGGCGCGGCTGGGTGTGGTTGACTTTTATGCGGGTCCTGAACTTCAGACGCGTGTAGGTATTGTTTATAACATGCGGAACTCCAACAATCCTGCCAACCTCAAGCTCGGCTTTCACGTGGGCGGTATGGGAATGGCTGAGGTGCGCTATCGCATTCTCCATATCCCTGCGCGCACTTCGTACCAGCTCGACTTTCCGCTCGTAGGGGCTGTGTTCTCGCCGCAATACACGCAGTCGTACTACGAAATCTTTACGCTTAAGCATTATGCGGGAACCGTCCATTTCGTTTCGCCCTTCAACGGCTTTTCGCTCCGACGCATCCTGACGACAGATCTTACGATACGCGATAGCATCATGCGCGTCATTTTGGAAAATGATTCCTACCAGTGGCACACATCCACGAACAGTTATGCCATCCGCTCATTCCGTCTCGGCTTCGGCTTCGTGTTTAACTCCTATTCCATCCTGCCCCGTGAAAAAGCTTCCGATTATCTCCCTTATTAGTGTAGTCCTCCTGCTCTCCTCGTGCATAAGGGGTGAGGAGTTTACGTCCTCGCCTACGGAGAACTTCAAGGCGCTGTGGAAGTTGCTCGATGAGAAATATTGCTTCTTCGATTATAAAAAGGCAGAGCATGGTCTTGACTGGGACGAGGTACACGACCGCTATGCCCGTTTGGTAAACGACAGCCTCACAGACCGTCAGCTCTTCGACGTGCTTTCCGACATGGTGAACGAGCTGCGTGACGGTCACACCAATCTTATATGGGACTTCGGTACCTCGCGCTACACGTCGTTTTATTCGGACTATCCGCACAATTTCGATGGCGAATTGTTCTCGAAGACGCTTGGCGACAACTATTATTACTCCAGCGGAGTCTACTATACTCGTCTGCCCGAGAACATTGGCTACATGTATATCGGCTCCTTCTCCTCCAGCTTTTCGCAGCGGCTTATCACGTCCATCTTCAAGTACTTTGAGGAGTGTCCAGGGCTAATCATTGATGTGCGGGATAATGGGGGCGGAGACTTGACGTTGGCGCAGGATTTGGCAGCACGATTTATGGATGAGAAGACGCTTGTCGGCTATATTTCGCATAAGACGGGGACGGCTCGAGATGCCTTCTCCGAGCCAAAGCCTGTCTATGTCGAGCCCGATACTACGTTGCTCCGCTGGGACAGACGTGTTTGTGTGCTGTGCAATCGTCGTTCGTTCAGCGCCACTAACGACTTTGTCCGAAATATGCGCATGTTGCCGCAGGTGACGATTGTCGGGGACCGTACAGGAGGCGGCTCTGGCCTCCCTATGAGCACGGAACTGCCCAATGGCTGGAGCCTGCGCTACTCTGCAGCCCCGATGTTCGACGTGGATATGAATCACACGGAGTTTGGCATCGACCCTGATGTATCCGTTAACATCCTCAATTCCGACCGAGAACGTGGCATCGACACCATCGTCCGAGTTGCCTCACTTTTACTGCAAGGGGCAGGATAGCGCCTGCAAATCAAATCCTATTCCAGTGCTTTCTTATCTCCCAAACCCGTTAGGACACGTGTCCTAACCCGTTGGGACACCTTACCTAACCCGTTGGGACACGTGTCCCAACGGCTTTGGTACAATAAGAACTTTAGCTTCCGGATTCGAAACGAGATGATTAGTAGTCGTAACGGCTGGCAATGACGTCCCAGTCGATGATTTGCCAAAGGGCAGCCAGATGGTCTGCACGCCGATTCTGGAAGTCCACGTAGTAGGCGTGTTCCCAGACATCGAAAGTCAGCAGGGGGCGTAGTCCTTTCTGGATGGGGTTGGCGGCATTGGGCTCCTGCGTGATGACGAGCTTACCTTCCTTGTCGGCAGAGAGCCATACCCAGCCAGAGCCGAAGAGGGTGGTGCCCTTTTGCACAAATTCCTTTTGGAAGGCCTCGAAAGAGCCAAACGTTTGTTCGATAGCGCGGAGCAAGTTGCTCGAAGGGAGATTCTTGCCCTGCTTTGGCGCGTGGAACTGGGCGAAGTAGAGGTTGTGGTTCAGGATTTGTCCAGCGTTGTTCAGCATACCACCTTCGGCTTTGAGGACGATTTCTTCGAGTGGCAAGGCTTCGAAGTGTGTGCCGGCAACAGCCGTGTTCAGGTTGTTGACATACGCCTGCAAATGCTTGCCGTGATGAAGGGCAAGGGTTTCAGCAGAGATGACGGGCTGAAGTGCGTCTGGCGCGTAGGGGAGGGGTTGAAGTGTGAAGGGCATAACAATGGGATACTAGAAATAATGTGAAAAGTAGAGGCAAAGATAGCACATGCGAAGTGAAAAACAAAGAAAACGGGCGATTTTATCGCTATTTTTTGGCTGTTATCTTAAAATGCCTTACCTTTGCCGCACTTTTCCTGCGCCTGTGGCGGAATTGGCAGACGCGCTGGACTTAGGATCCAGTGAAGCAATTCGTGCAGGTTCGATCCCTGTCAGGCGCACTTTTCAGGGTTGAAAGGTCGTAGAGTTAAAGTCGCATTCTCCATGCACTTTAACTCTTTGTTTTTTCCCCTTCTTTTTTGGATTCCTTTCCTTTTTGTGTGCTTGTACGGTATTTGGTAGGGGGGAGGCCATAGCATTGTTTGAAGACGCGCGTGAAGTAGCTGACGTCGTCGTAACCACAATGGTCGGCAATGTCGCTGATAGACTCTTTTGTGGTACGGAGCAGACGCTCTGCCTTTTCCATACGCATCTGCTGCACGAAACCCTGAATGCTGACGCCCTTGATGGCATTTACCTGACGGTTCAGCGTGCTTTGGCTGACAGCAAGATGACGACAGATTTCATCGTTGGAAAGGCCCTTTTCATCGATATGGAGGGCAACGTAGTTGGTAAGCATATCAATGACGCGTTTTTCCTGGCTGCTGATGATATGTTTCAATTCAACGACTTCTTTCTCAGCTTCTATACGTTTTCGTTTTAGATTACGGAGACCTTGAATGAGAAACGTAGTGACACCCAAAATGACAATAAAGGCAAGGGCAAGGATGAGGGCTAAGTTCCGTTTACGAAGTTCCTGTTGTTGGCGATTGATAATTATCTCGCGTTCAGCGGCTTTGTATCGCTCTTGATATTCGTTAAGTAGTTCATCGTTATGTTCCGTATGAAGACTGTCTTTGAGGGAAATATATCGTTCGAGCCATAGAACGGATTGGGCATCGTCAAAACCGCGGTAGAACTGGTATAATTTCTGAAGAAGGGAGAGCCGAAGGTTTTTGTTATGAGAAGCTTCAGCCATCTTCAATCCACGTTTCCAATAGTTAAGGGCTTTAGATCGGTCTCCTTGTGTGAGATAGAAATCACCCAACTGCTTATAATTGATGGAGATGGAGAGAGGGTCGCCAATCTCTTCTAAAAGGCGCATGGAGCGAAGGTAGTGCTTTTCGGCATTTTTGATATCGTGTTTGGCAAAAAAAGCATCGCCTGTTTGCGAAAGCCTGCGTGCCATGCGCAGCTTGTTGCCTGAAATAGAGTCAAGTGCGAAAGCGTTTTTACCCATTCGAATAGCATCGTCGCACTTGCCCTGTTTAGTGTAAACTTCGCAGATAATACCATAACGGATAGAGAGAGTCGGGGATTCGGATTGTTCCTCCTCAATGTCGATAGCTTTCAGAATGCATTTCTCTGCGAAATCTAGGTAGTCGTTTTCAGGCAAGGCCGCGGCTAAATAGGTGCTTGCTAGATTGCTATATGCCGAACTAAGGGCAGGAAAATCTTTTTTCTGCTCAGCAAGTGCTATACATTCTTCAAAAGAAGTGATGGCAGCGTCGAAATCTGCCATTCTCATTTCACAACAACCTTTGGTAGAAAGATAATCGGACAAGCTAGCGCTGTCTCCTATGCTACGGGCAAGTCCTACGGCTCTTATACTGGCATCGTGCGAAAGATTGAAAAGCCCTTTTTCGTAAAGGTACTCGCCTAAATATCCGTGGATTATCATTTGTTGATAGAGTAGCGAGTTCGCAAGGGAAATGTCGCTGCTATCAGCAATTCCTTCTATGATAAGTATATTAAGTAGGTGTTTTGCTTCAGGGGGGGCAATAACATTGTCGACAAGAGCTGCGTTGTAAAGTGAATCAACTGTTTCGGCATGGATGCCGTAACCGCTATCTACGAATGACCTTCCAACAATTAATAGAAGAAATAAAAGGTACACGCGATAATTGAAATGAAACTGCGTGCGTAGTGTGAAGAAACAAACGATCATTTTTCCGTCTTATTATTGACTTCGTTGCAAAGGTAATACATACTTTTCAAATAAGAAAACAAAAAAATGCTTTGTTTTTATCAGAAAACTGTTTTTTAGAAAGTTGTTTGCAAATTAATAGTTGTTATGTTTTATTAAATGACGAAAAAATCCTACTTAAAACAACAGAATGACGAAATAATCCTATTATTTGATTAAATCGTCCTTTTTATTTTATTTAATAATTACGACCTTTGTACAACTTTTATTAACAATAAAAGTCTTAAAAATAGATAAAAAACAAAAGAAATAGCCATTATGAAGACTTATCGCTTTGTTTTCCTGTTAGCTATAATGAGTGTGATGTCCATTATGACGCATGCCTCTAACGTAACTACTGTCGTTAACGCCCAAATATACCTTGACGGAGAGAAAATTTCAGATCGGTATATTCGTTCTGTGTACAATAATTTGAAAGTTGTAGCCTATGTGGATGGAAAAGAGTGTGGTCGTCAGGAAACACCTGAACTGGTGCCAGCTCTTACATTTTCAGTATTCTATTTTCCTGTTTCTGTAACCACTGATGAGGCTAATTTGGGCAAACCGATAGAAATGCATGTCATTGTCAACGCGCCTGAGAACGATGGAAGTTGGTCCAGTACCGCATTCGCAAAAGTCGGTGATGGTGAGTATATTATTCGTGATGTGGCATTGCCCTCCAACGAATCAGAATTAATTGTCAAAAATGGAACTTATGGCTCGCCTGAAAAACAATCATTTGTAACATTGAATTTTGTTCCTCCTTCGGTGACCTTGCCTGAGTCCATCAGTGTTAATGTCGGTAAGACCGTGGATTTGCTTTCAAAACTAAGCTATACACCCCAAAATGCCTCAATTCCCTATAACCCATCCATTAAGTGGGATTTTGCTAATAGTGCTGATTATATTACAATTAAAGGTAACACACTCATTGCCGGTGAAAAGGAAACAGAGGAATGGGGGGCATGGTTCGGTGGTTCTTTTGAAGGCTTTGATCTGTATGTATCTTCGACTGCTTTCATTTCGGATCCTTCTTTGTGCAAAGTTTATGCAATGCTTTGGATTGATGGAGAGGAGGTTAATTGGAACAATTATGGGAACTATGGTTTATCTGCTTATGTCAATGGAGAGAAGGTTGCAGGGCCCGATTCCATTGGCTTTTTACCTACAGGAGGACTAGGTCCTGTTTTATTAAAGATTAAGGATGCCCCCAAGGGTAATATTGAGTTTAGGGTTTCTTCCAAAGCATGGGGTATAGAAAGTTATTCAACGTCGGAGTATATTATTCAAAAGGCCTCATTGGTAAACGACGTGGGGGAAACAACTGTGTTCCCTTTTGTTGGGGCAAAAACGTATGGATCTCAGAAGAACCCCGTAAATGTCTATCTTGTGACTCCTACCAATGTAGCGTTGACGCCAGAAGAAATTACGGCTTATGTTGATACTCCTGTTTCGTTTAGCAAAACGTTTGACGTTTCATTTCTTTCTGATAGTGGAGAGCCTGCTTCAATTCCATCTTCTTATATGGCTGCATGGAATGTGGGTAATTATGTGAACTTTTTTACGGTGAACGGGGATGAGCTAACAGCAAATCAAACTTTTGAAAAACCGCTAACTATTGGTGCTCAAATCTCAAACAAAGAACTTGGACTATCTTTGTTCGCAAGAATAAATGTTACAATTGAAGCGAAGGTTGTTCCCGTTACTAACATTGCCATTACAAAGGGTAATGAGAGCCATACTTTGTGGGTGGGAGAACAACTAGAGCTTACTTCTAAGTTATATAAAATCAGCCCCGAAGATGCCACGAACCAGTCTGTTGAATGGACGAGTAGTGATGAGGCAATTGTTAAGATTAATTATCAGGCAACGAATAAAAAGCTGTCAGCTGAAGCATTGAAGCCAGGAAAGGTGACGTTAACTGTTACGACGGTTGATGGTGGAAAGAAGGCGAAAATGACTGTTGAGGTCAAGCGTCATGTGGAGAGTTTCAGCCTGACCGCCTCATCGCTGACGATGGACAAGGGCGCAACCCGCCTTCTTGATGAACTGGTGAAGGAGGTTCTTCCCTCTGATGCCTCTGACAAACGCATTGGCTGGCGCCTGGCTGAGGGTGAGAGCGGGCTTGCACTTTCCGAGAGCGCCGACAAGTGGTACGTGACTGCCAATGCCGTGGGCAGCTATACGCTGACGGCCTACTCGGTAGAGAATCCGCAGCTGACCCAGCGCCTGAGCGTTACGGTGAATGCTGTAGTGGGTGGTATTACAGTGACGAATCCCGTGCA
>JAEEZS010000071.1 GCA_016291905.1 Bacteroidaceae bacterium | reverse complement strand
GTCAAGGTCAAAATGGTCATTTTCGTTTTCGGATTCGGTCATTTGCTCACTATATATAAATATAAATATTTATTATATAGTGGCGGATTTTGACACTTGGAAAACGATTTTGACCAAATGACCAAATGACCAAATGACCGCCCCAGCGTGTTTTTTTCTAAATCATTCGTGAACCGCAATCGCCTGTCCTTACCTTTGCACCGTATGAGCGTCCTTAACTCTAAATTCTCATTCCACTGCGATAAAAAATTATTCCATTGCGTTAAAAATTTAACCCATTGCGTTAAAAATTTATCCCACTACGTTAAAAATTTATCCCACTACGTTATTTCCTTAATTGAGAAATCGCGTCGAGAAGGTGCTGTGAAAGCCAACGACGACTGGCGGAAAAAAGATGTATTATCTTTGCACCAGAAATGAAAAGCGACGACGAAAACGTGTTGCTCCGTAGGCGGGTGCACAGCATACGGGGACATCGGATTCTGGTCGCGGAGCGTTCTTTGAAATGATTTACATACAGAGCTACAGGAATCAAGCAGATGCTCGAATTAGCGCCCCTTCGTTGCTCGGCTTGATTTTTACTCCCAGACCTTGAGGTTAAAGGTGGCTTCGACGGCATCCTCCACGTCGTCGGGCAGGACGTGGAAGAAGTCGATGCCCGTGAGGTTCTCCACGTCGTCAATGGAACGGCAGTCGTCCATGTACTGCCCGTTGCCGGGCTTATTTTCCATCACGAAGCCGATGGCCTCGTAGCTCTTGCCCTTCGGCACCAGCACCACCTTGAAGAAGGCGTCGGGCACCGTCACGCGGTTACGGCCGATGGTCTTGGGCTCAGGCGAGGTGACGATGGGGCCTGTGACAATCCACGCCCGCCCGTACTTGCGTGCCCAGCGTCGGCAGGCGATTTCAAGGTCGTTCCAGTCGCCCTTGTTGAGGTTGTGGTCTTGAGGGCAAATGTTGGTGAGGTAGAAGCTGGCATCCATAGCTGCCTTGCTCCACTTCATATCGCCCGCAGGGGCCATGTGGCCGCGGTCATAGCCCGTGTGGCTGTAGTCGGCAAACTTGGCCTGACGTCCGTTGAGCGTGGGGTCGACGTCGAAATAATCGGTACGGTCAATCGTGCCGCGCGTCTCCTCCTTCGTCAGTTCGTAAGCCACCCAGTTGGGGATGAGCCAACCCTGATTGTAGGAGATGCGGAAGCCCTCGTGCTCAATGAGGCGCTCGCTGCGGGGCACCTCAAAGCGAGGCGTTTCAAGAGGGATGACGGCAGCCGGCTTTGATGCAGATGGCAAATCGGCAAGTTCAGAAGTCGGAGATTGCGCAACCCCTTCCGCACTTGCTTCAGACAATGGCTCCGATGGCGACATCTGTGCCGTCGGATTGCCGCACGCCACAAACAGGAGGCAGACAAAGGGAAAGTGACATTTTATCATAGGAATCATCAGAAAAGATAGTTGAAGCCGATGTTCGTCCAAAGGCCCGTGCCGTCGTTGGCGCTGAAGGGTTTGGCTGCCTCGAAGGAGATGACCATGTTGTGGTTCATGACCAGTTTCAAGCCACAACCTGCCGTACAATGGAGGTGCTCGTCCTCACCGCTATAATAGGGGGTAGCCAGTTTTTTCTGCACGTCGAACTGGTGCGGCTGGATGACCTGCCCGCAATCGAAGAACGGATTGACGGCAAAGCCCCAGTTCTGGTTGATGAAACGGAACTCCACGATGCGCCAACGCAGCTCGGCATTGAGCAGGGCGAAACCGTCGCCGATGACGCCGTTGCGATGGATACCACGCACAGAGGCATTTCCGCCCAAGCCCTCCGTGTACATCTTGCGGAAGAACATGGTGTTCATGTTGTTCATGAAGTAGAAGGGGACGCTGCCAAAGAGGGTGTACTGCGCGCCCAAACGATAGGCAAAAGTCAGCTTGTCGCCCACAACGGGTACGTAGTGGCTACCCATGAAGACGATGCCTCCGTTGGTGTGGTTGTAGGTGTCGGTACGGTAGAGCAGGTCGGGAGCGTAGTAGAACGTTGCCTCGATGTTGAAGCCGCGTGTGGGATCGCTGTCATGGTCGCGGGTGTCGTAGGTGATGCCTGCCTTGAGCTGAGTGACGTTGCCGCCTTCAGCCTCCTCGGGCATTATGAGGCTGAAATCGCGATAGAGGTCGTAGAGGGTCATTTGATCGCCATACCATGCCTGCTTCTCTGCATCATTGTCAGCCAGCTTGTCGCGGTTGATAGTTCCCGTCTTGATGTTGTAGTAAGCGAATCCAGCCGTCCAATTGAGTGCGCCGGAAATCTTCTTCTGCATACTGACGACAGCACGGAACTGGTTACGCGACATCCAGTTGAACGCACTCTTTTTTCCTTCGGGAACAGGCACGGAGGAAGCCACTGCCCCTGGCCCATTGGATAAGAAGTAAGCTACATCGGGCACATACGGCGAGGCGAAGCCATTGAAGCCGTAGAACTCGAACTTAGGGGCGTTGAAGTAGGTGACGTCGAAAAAGAGCTTGCCGTCAGGGATGAGTGTCTTGAAGTCGCCATAGCAGCGGAGCACGCTGGAACCCTTGGTGTAAGTGCTGGCCTCAAGGTTGATTTTGTAGTCGTAGGAGGGGTAGCGGGTGCCGTCGCCATAGTTGAAGATGTCGCAGCAGAGGCCATACTGGAAGCCGAGGTCGCTGTCGAAGCCGACGACGGGCAGCGGGCCGAAGTTCCAGCCCTTCTTGATGATTTCCTTGTCGCTGATGGAGCGCGTGGACTCCTGCGCCACGAACGGCATAGCCATCAGCACGGCAAGAACAACGAGTGTAATTATCCTTTTCATATTATTCCTTATTAAAATATGCGTATTAGGGGCGAGTCTCACCTTCCAGGTAGCGCTGCATGGTAAGCTCACGTCCGTCGAAGGTGGCGAAGGTGAACTTTTCCACCCAATCACCGAGGATGAGCATACGACATTCGTCGCTGAGGGGGAGGTCAAGCTCGATGTGGCGATGACCGTAGAGGAAATAGTTGATTTCGGGATGAGAAGCCAAGTAGTTCTTTGAAAAAACAACCAGTGGCTCGTTTTCCTCTCCCTTATAGGCAGGCTCGCCCTCGCTGTCGCGCTTGCGACGGCTGTTGGCTGCCCATTTCAGGCCGAGGCGCACGCTCCAGTCGGGGTGGAGCAGATAGAACGCCCGCTGGCAGAAACGGCTGTGGAACAGGCGACGCAGGAAGCGGAACTTCTTGTCGCCCTCGTCGCCCAACCCGTCGCCATGAGCCATGTAGAAAACCTTGCCTTCGATTTCTACCGTGTAGGGCTCGTAGTGCATGATGACGCCGCACTCGCGCTTCAGGTAGTTGTGGCACCAGATGTCGTGATTGCCAATGAAGAAGTGAACCTCGACGCCTCTGTCGGTAAGTTCGGCGATCTTGCCCAGAAAGCGCACATGCCCCTTGGGTACCACCTGACGGTATTCAAACCAATAGTCGAACATGTCGCCCAGCAGATAGACGGCCGTGGCCTTCGTCTTGATGCTGTCGAGAAAACGGACGAGACGACGCTCACGCGTGCGGTTCCAACGGAGAGCACGACAGCCGAGATGGGCATCGGAAAGAAAGTAGATCAACATGGGATAATCATTTACGGTTAGTCATTCGTTCACAATCATTCAACATCAAAGCCGAGTTCGAGCTTTGCCTCGTCAGTCATCATGTCCTTGTTCCATTCGGGCTCAAAGACAAGGTTAACCGTGGCCGATGTGACGCCACTGACGCCCTCGACGCGCAGCCGCACGTCCTCCATGATAAAGTCGGCCGCAGGGCAGTTAGGAGCCGTGAAGGTCATGTCAATTTCCACGCGGGCGTCCTCCTGCACTTCAATGCGGTAGATAAGCCCCAAGTCGTAGATATTGACGGGGATTTCAGGATCGTAGACGGTCTTCAGCACCTCGACGATGCGTTCTTCCAACTGATATTTCTCTTCTTCTGACATGGTTTTTCTATATTCTCCCTTCGTCGGCATAGCTGTAGTAACCCGAGGCAGTAAAAATGACGTGGTCGATAAGGCGGATGTCCATAAGCTTGGCAGCCTCGCTGAGGCGCGAGGTCAACTGGTCGTCCTGACGGCTGGGACGAAGGCTGCCGCCCGGATGGTTGTGACAAAGGATAAAGCTGGAGGCTTTGTTGAGCAAGGCCTCGCGCAAGACAATCCGTATATCGACCAGCGTTTCCGACAATCCGCCCTTACCGATGAGCGAGCTTTTAATAACGCGCGAAGCCTGATTTAGCAGCAAGGCATAGCTGTATTCGGCAGCCTCGTCGCAAAGGAGCGGATAGTAGTATTCGTAGACTTGCTTGGCTGACTTGATGGTAGGCTGCTCTATGCGATCCATGACACGGCGGTTGCCCAATTCGCAGGCAGCCAGGATACTGATGGCCTTGGCGGGACCGATGCCAGGGAACTCCGTCAGTTCTTCCATCGACATGCGTCCCAACCGGATAAGACTGTCATCGCAATCCTTCAGCACGCGCTGCATGAGCGAGACGGCATCCTCCTGCGTATTGCCCGAGCCGATGAGGATAGCTAACAGTTCGGCATTAGAGAGCGCAGCAGCACCGTGACGCATCATCTTCTCGCGCGGACGGTCGTCCTCAGCCCACTGGTTAATGTTCAGCTTTTCGTTCATCCCTGTTTGGATAAAATCAAGCCTTGTTTTTGCGAAAACAAGGCTTGTTTCTTTCACACGATAGCCAATGAATCAGGCTTTCACACGGCCGACATAGGAGCCGTCGCGGGTGTCAATTTCGACAAATTCGCCCTCATTAATAAAAAGAGGTACGCGAACCTCGGTGCCGGTTTCCAACTTAGCTGGCTTCAGCGTGTTCGTAGCAGTATCGCCCTTAAGGCCAGGCTCGGTGTAGGTCACCTGAAGCACTACCTTGATGGGCAGCTCGCCAAAGAGCACGTCGCCTGTGGTTGCATTGGTGACGACCTCGATTTCCATACCTTCCTTCAGGTATTCCACGCCGGTGATAACATCGCCGTTGAGGGTAATCTGCTCGAAGGTCTCCTGATTCATAAGCACGTAGCCCATGTCATCTTTGTAGAGATACTGATAAGGACGACGCTCAACACGGACGTCATTAAGTTTGAAACCAATCTGGAACGTACGCTCCAGCACACGGCCGTTGACAACGTTCTTCAGCTTCGTGCGCACAAAAGTGTTACCCTTGCCGGGCTTCACGTGCAGGAAGTCGATGCAGAAATAAAGCTGGCCCTCCAAGTCGATGCAAGTGCCGATTTTAATGTCTTGACAAAGAATCATAATTTATCGATTTTAAATGTTAATGATGAATTCTTCCTGAAAAACGGCTACAAAAATAAGCCTTTTGGGAGAAAAAAACAAAAAAAACACGAAAAAAACGCATGGAATTTTGGCTATTCCAAAAAAAGGCTCTAATTTTGCAGCCCAAATTGAGGAATTGAGAGAACAATAATCAAAAGATAAGAATATGAAAAGGACATTTCAGCCCTCTCTGAGAAAGAGAAAGAACAAGCACGGATTCCGTGAGAGAATGGCCACCGCCAACGGTCGCCGAGTACTGGCCGCACGTCGTGCCAAAGGCCGCAAGAAACTGACTATCTCAGACGAATTCAACGGAGTACGCAACAAGAAGTAATCCGCGGGAAGTCCCCAGTCGGGGCGTCCGAGAGATGAAGTAATGGTTTTTTGGGGCCATTACTTCTTTTTTTATAAATAAATGCCTACCTTTGCTCCCCCATTCGTTTATTTGTACCCAAAATGGAAAAGGAAAAATCATCTCCCAAGGAAAAAAAGCCCATGAAGCGTAATGTCTTCTGGATAAACATTGCTGCCATGCTGCTGGTGGTCATACTGGCCATCTTTCTCACATTCCGCTGGATAAGCTCCTACACGCAGCACGGGAAGGCCATTCTAGTGCCTAACGTGACAGGCATTGACGAACACGATGCCATTGCTGCATTGCAGGCCAAGAAACTGAGAGGCGTTTCCTATGACAAGACGTATGTCAAGGATGTTCCAGCAGGTGTGGTCGTTGACCAACGTCCTGAAGCCGATGCCAAGGTTAAGCGCGGACGTGTCATCTACCTGACACTCAGCTCTGGCAACGAACCTATGGTAGCCCTACCCGACATTGCCGACAACAGTTCGCTCCGTCAGGCTACGTCGCAACTTCGCGCTGCCGGATTCACCCTAACACCCAACGACACCATCCGCGGCGAGGCCGACTGGGTCTATAAAATGCGCTACAACGGACAAGAGATGCACGGCGGCGACCTTGTGCCTGAAGGTGCTGCCATCACCCTTGTTGTCGGCAACGGTGAAAAAGAAGAGGAGAAGAAACCCGAACCAGTAGTTGACGATGACTGGTTTTGATGAGATTGACGACGAACTGTTAGCGGTGGGTTTGCTTCCTGAAGCCTCCGACGACCTCGACGAGGATGACCTCAACGACGCCCTCGACGAGGATTCGGGGCTTTTTGAGCACTACCGCCTAACCGTCGACAAGGGGCAAGAGCAAGTTCGCATCGATAAATACCTCTTTACTCACATCCCCGGAACGTCACGAAATCGCATCCAAAAGGCGGCAGAAGCAGGCCTCATTCGCGTAAACGACAAGCCCGTTAAGAATAATTACCGCATCAAGCCTTGCGATGTCATCACCGTCATGATGGACCGCCCTCGTTACGAGGGAAACATCGACCCAGAGAATATTCCACTAGACATCGTCTATGAAGACGACGACCTCATGGTCATCAACAAGCCCGCAGGCATGTGTGTCCACCCGGGCGTCGGTAACTGGGAAGGTACTCTCGTCAACGCCCTTGCTTGGCATCTGAAAGACAATCCTGACTACGACCCCAATAACCCCGAAGTGGGTCTTGTACACCGTATTGATAAGGACACTAGTGGCCTGCTTGTCGTCGCAAAGACAGCAGACGCCAAGACCTCACTCGGCAAACAGTTTTTCGAAAAGACCACCAAACGCCAGTATAACGCTCTTGTCTGGGGGCTGATTGATGAAGACACAGGAACCATCCGCACACAGATTGCACGTGATATCCACGACCGCCAGCGCTTCACCACCTACGACGACCCAGCCATTGGCAAGCACGCCGTCACCCACTACACAGTACTTGAACGTCTCGGCTACGTCACCCTCGTGCAGTGCCAACTGGAAACCGGTCGCACGCACCAGATCCGCGTTCACATGAAGTACATCGGGCATCCGCTCTTCAACGACGAGCGCTATGGCGGTAATGAAATCCTTAAAGGAACACCCTCCGGCAGTTACCGGCAGTTTGTGCAAGGCTGTTTCGATGTCTGTCCGCGTCAGGCGCTTCATGCCCGTACACTTGGGTTCGTCCATCCTCGCACGGGTGAGGAGATGTTTTTTAACTCTTCCCTCCCCAATGACATGACAATCCTCCTCGACCGCTGGCGCAACTACATCTCCCATCGTGGAGACTTTGCTTCGAATAATATCCTCTGATTAATCCGATTATTACGAATATTTCGATAAATCCCCTACTCCCATGAAACGAACTATCGCCATTGTAGCCGGAGGCGATTCCTCCGAATACCACGTTTCCCTCCGTTCGGCCGAAGGTCTTAACTCTTTTATGGATAAAGAGCGTTACGACCTCTGGACCGTTGTCATCCACGGTACCGATTGGCACGTCCAGCTGCCCGATGGTAGCACAGCCCCCATTGACCGTAACGACTTCAGTTTTGAGTACGCCGGACAGCACATCCGCTTCGATTACGCCTACATCACTATCCATGGCACGCCAGGTGAAAACGGTCTGCTCGAGAGCTATTTCGAGCTCATCCGTCTCCCCTACTCTACCTGCACGCCCCTCATTTCTGCCATGACGTTCAACAAGTTCGTCCTCAACCAATACCTGCGCAGTTTCGGTGTGCGTGTGGCAGAGTCGCTCACGTTGAAGCGGGGAAGCAATGTCACGGATGACGACATTATCAGTCGCATCGGCCTGCCCTGCTTCATCAAGCCTTCCTGCGGTGGCAGCAGCTTTGGCACCACCAAAGTCAAAACACGCGAACAGATTCAACCTGCCATTGCCGAGGCCCTGAAAGAAGCCGACGAAGTAATGGTGGAAGCCTTCATGGAAGGTACCGAAATCACCTGTGGTTGCTATAAGACACGGAAAAAAAGCGTTGTTTTTCCTATCACGGAAGTAGTAAGCGAGGACGAGTTCTTCGATTATGACGCCAAATACAACGGTCGTGTCAGCGAAATCACCCCAGCCCGTATCCCTGAGGAGACTGCCGAACGCGTTCGCCAACTTACCTCCGCCATCTACGACATCCTCTCCTGTCGCGGCATCATTCGCATCGACTACATCATCACCGAGGGCGAGAAGCTCAATCTCCTTGAAATCAACACTACGCCCGGCATGACCGCCACCAGCTTCATTCCCCAGCAAATCCGCGCAGCAGGCCTCGACATCAAGGACGTCCTCACCGACATCATCGAAGATTCTTTCTGATATGGACTTCTCTAATATGCGGCCTTTTGAGCCGGAAGAACTGCCCGCAGCCTACGACGAGCTTGTCCAAGACCCTTCGTTCCAGAAAATCGCTCGAAGCGTCTTTCCGGACATTCCCTTCGAGCACATCGTGCACACTATGCGTGGCTGTAAGACCTGCATGGAGTTTCAGGCTGCCTTTTGCAGACCTTTCCTGAAAGGTCTTGTTGACCGCTGTGCCACAAGCCTTAGCTGTGACTTCAGCGCTGTCAATCCCATTCCCGGACAGCAGAACTACACCTATATAAGCAATCACCGCGACATTGTTCTTGACTCAGGCTTGCTCGACCTATTGCTTATCGAGCAAGGACTCTCCACTGTTGAGATTGCCATTGGCGACAACTTGCTCATCTACACTTGGATAAAGACACTAGTGCGAATCAACCGTAGTTTCATCGTCACTCGCTCGGGTGGCATCCACGATATCCTTCATGCCAGCCAACGTCTCTCGGCCTACATGCACTATGCCTCCAGTGTCAAGCGAGTGCCCATCTGGATTGCCCAACGCGAGGGACGCTCGAAAGACTCAACGGACGAGACGCAGGAGAGCCTTCTCAAGATGTTCGTCATTGCAGGCACGGGTGATAATAAGCAGCGCCTCAAAGAGCTAAACCTTACACCCCTCGCTATCAGCTACGAATACGACCCGTGCGACTACCTGAAAGCACAGGAGTTCCAGCTGAAGCGCGATGTTCCTAACTACCGGAAATCGCAGGCTGACGACCTTCTCAACATGCGTACTGGCATCTTCGGTTGGAAAGGACGCATCCACTATCAGGCAGCTCCTTGCATCAACGACTTCCTTGACTCGCTGCCCGATAACATGCCGAAGCCCGACTTCTTCACTGCCGTTGCCCGCCACATCGATACTTCCATCTATCGTGGTTACCAGCTCTTCCCCGCGAACTACATCGCCCTTGACTTGCTGCGAAAAGAGAACCTTCAAATGAATAACTACACCCCTGCCGAACGTGAAGCTTTCGAAGCATACCTTGCAGGACAACTTGCCAAGGTGCAGCTCGACAAGCCAGACCTCCCCTTCCTCCGCCACAAGCTACTGGAGATGTACGCAAACCCTGCTCTCCATCAACTCAGCTGTGACAATAGGAACTGATTCCGAACTATAATATCGGACCAATAACATCAAACGCTGTCTGCGTAACGCAGTGCGCTGGCATAAGGACGCAGTGCGTTGTCGACACAGCACACTGCGCTACGGAAACGAAGAAGGGGACACCTGAATGCGTCCCCTTCTTCGTTTGTTTTCCTCTTTGCAAAAGAGGTGTCAAAGATTACTTTGCAACTGCCACGGAACGGACTTCGCGAATGACTGTAATCTTCACCTGGCCTGGATAAGTCATCTCATCCTGAATTTTCTTGGCAATCTCACCAGAAAGGGCTTCGGTAGTGGCATCGTCAATCTTGTCGGCACCAACAATAACGCGGAGCTCACGTCCAGCCTGAATGGCATATGTCTTGGTAACGCCCGGATAGGACATGGCGATGTCTTCCAAATCGTTGAGGCGCTTAATATAAGCCTCAGCAATTTCACGACGGGCACCAGGACGAGCTCCGCTGATAGCATCGCACGCCTGTACGATAGGAGCCAGCAAGGTATTCATTTCTATCTCATCATGGTGGGCACCGATGGCATTGCAAATGTCAGGTTTCTCCTTGTACTTCTCAGCAATTTTCATGCCATAAAGGGCGTGTGGCAGATCGGTATCCTCGTCAGGCACTTTACCGATATCATGAAGTAGACCGGCGCGCTTGGCTTTCTTGGGATTAAGTCCGAGTTCGGCTGCCATGACGCCACAGAGATTAGCTGTCTCACGGGCATGCTGGAGCAGATTTTGGCCATAACTGGAGCGGTATTTCATCTTGCCAACCAGACGGATGAGGTCGGGATGCAGGCCATGCACACCAAGGTCGATGGTGGTGCGCTTGCCAGTTTCGACAATCTCTTCCTCAAGCTGTTTCTGTACCTTGGCGACGACTTCCTCGATACGCGCAGGATGGATACGTCCGTCAGCAACCAATTGATGGAGAGCCAGACGAGCGGTCTCACGGCGCAAGGGGTCGAAGCCGCTGATAACGATAGCCTCGGGGGTGTCGTCAACAACGATTTCAACGCCACAGGCAGCTTCAAGTGCACGGATATTGCGCCCTTCACGTCCGATGATGCGTCCCTTCATCTCATCATTCTCAATGTGGAAGACGGTAACGCTGTTTTCTATGGCGGTTTCAGTAGCGATACGCTGGATGGTCTGGATGACAATGCGTTTGGCTTCTTTATTGGCCGAAAGCTTGGCCTCCTCCATGATTTCGTTGACGTATGAGGCGGCATCTGTCTTTGCCTCCTCCTTGAGCGATTCCACGAGACGCTCTTTGGCTTGATCAGCAGAAAGGCCGCTGATGGACTCAAGCTTCAAGCGTTCCTGTTGTTGCAGGTGTTCCAGCTCTTCCTTGCGGTGTTCAACAACCTGTAACTGATTGTCGAGATTCTCTCGAATGGCATCAGCCTCCTTTCCACGACGTTGGAGTTCCTCCTGACGCTGGTTGAGCTGCTGCTCGCGCTGTTTGATGCGGTTTTCAGCCTGCTGGATTTTCTGGTTGCGGATATTGACTTCCTTCTCCAGTTCGGCTTTCTTGTTGAGGAATTTCTCCTTCACTTCAAGGAGTTTATTCTTTTTGATTACTTCGGCCTCGGCTTCCGCCTCTTTGATGACGGCCTTGTACTTCGATTTCGAGCCGACGAGGAAGATGAGATACACCACAAGGGCGCCCACTACAAGGCCGGCTACGGCTGCAATTATCACTGTTGTTACTGTCATACTACTTGTTTGTTATTACGATAAACATATAAGAATCCACAAAAAAGTAGTGCGTGAGAGGGAATAGGCGCGGTTTTATGGCTCGTTGCCAAGATAGTCCGTCAGCAGATCAATGGACTGCTGGAGGCGTTCGGCAAACGGCGCGGTATCGTTGTCCCGACGACGCTCCAGATTCATATAGCTGTTCTGGAGGGCCACCATAGCCAGGTATTGCTCTTTGCTGAGGCCGGGATAAGTCTCGCGATATCGGTTCAACATATCGTTAATCTGCCTGGCGGCATCGCGATACAGCTGCTCGTCATTTCGATTGATGTGCAGGGGATAGTTCGCGTCGCCTATCAGCAGTTTTATTCTCAGTTTGTCGTCCATTGTCAGGGTGGTTTTCTATACCATATTATATATAGGGGTTCCAGCCGCACAGCTATGCGTTAAGCAGAGCGATGCAATGGTCAACTTCACGCACTAATCGGGCAAGCCTATCGCGCGTGGAACCGACATCATCTATTTCGATGCCTTCAAGCACGCGGCTTGTCTTTAGGTTCAGGTAAGATTGTTCCAGCACGGCGTAATCCTCTCGAGCCTTCGTCAGGTCGGCAACGGCAGTCGTCAGACGGGTACGCAGCTCAAGATTCTCGGCCTTGAGCGCATCATGCCGTCCGATGAGCAGGCGAAGCTTCTCATCAAAGGTGTCAAGCAGGATCTCGTCGTCGCGGGTCATTTCTCTAATAGGATGAAGAATGTATATGGAATTCCTTATTTCTTCTTTTCCTCAGTCTCGGACTGTTTCGGACGTTTCTCCTTCTTCGCAAGGCGGACAACGTTATAAACAAACTCCGTCATCCACTCGGCCGAATAGCCAAGCTGCTGCTGCAACTGACGCACCACACCCACAGTCTTGTATGTTGCCTCGTCTTTCCAGTTGTTCTTCGTGAGGATGTCCGTGATAGTCTGTTCCGTGAGAGCATGCAACGCCTTCTTCATGAAGTTCGGCGTGCGGAACTTCCACTTCATCAAATTACCCACGAGCATCATTAAACTCTCGTTGAATTGCTGGAAGCGGAGGAAGTAGCTGTTGACGTCGTTGATATTGCGGCAGTTTTTCTTGATAGAAGCGTCGATCTCCTTAAAGAAGCCTTCGCTGATGCCATAAAGCTGCATGAGCATCTTGCGGCAATGCGACTTCTCGGCCAATCCGAGCTTATTGTTCTGGGTGGGAATCTTCAGGGAGCGCTTGAACATGGCGAGGTCGGGCAACATGTTGATGTTGGTTATGCCGATGTTCGACGCCATAACGGCCTGATAATATACCCGTATGAGTACCATGAAGTCCTCCATGGTGCCCACCTTGATTTTCTCTTCGGCATTTTTCTTGCCGAACAGTCTGGTGAATAGGTTCATTTTCTGCTTTTTCCTTCTTTCGTTTTACTCCCACTCGATG
This sequence comes from Bacteroidaceae bacterium, assembly GCA_016291905.1. GTDB lineage: Bacteria > Bacteroidota > Bacteroidia > Bacteroidales > Bacteroidaceae > UBA1189. The sequence continues at coordinate 76,753 of JAEEZS010000071.1, read as the reverse complement.
GTCCCCGTGGGTTTGGGCGTCAGGTCGAAAAGGACGCGGTTGACGCCTTTCACCTCGGAAACGATACGAGCGGTAATGTGTTGGAGTAAATCAAAGGGAACATTTTCAACCGTAGCAGTCATGGCGTCGCGCGTGTTCACCGCACGGATAATGACGGGCCACTCGTAGGAGCGCTTATTTTCTTTCACGCCCGTGGAACGATAGTCGGGCACAACGGTGAAGTATTGCCACACCTTGCCCTCCAGCCCGTTCTTGGCGAACTCTTCGCGCAAGATAGCGTCCGACTCGCGAACAGCCTCAAGCCTATCGCGAGTGATAGCGCCGGTGCAACGCACACCCAAGCCCGGGCCGGGGAAAGGTTGACGATAGACCATATTATCAGGCAATCCGAGTGCCTTGCCCACCACGCGCACTTCGTCTTTGAAGAGCAATTTGATGGGTTCAACAAGCTCGAACTTCAGGTCGTCGGGCAGACCACCTACGTTGTGGTGGCTCTTCACAGGGCCGCTTTCCACGATATCGGGATAGATGGTGCCTTGGGCGAGGAATTCAATACCCTCAAGCTTGCGAGCCTCTTCTTCGAACACGCGGATAAACTCGCTACCGATAATCTTGCGCTTCTGCTCGGGGTCGGCTACGCCAGCCAACTTGTCGAGAAAGCGGTCCACGGCATCCACATAAACGAGGTTGGCGTTCATCTCACCACGGAACACGCTCACCACCTGTTCGGGTTCTCCCTTGCGCAGAAGTCCGTGATTGACGTGAACGCATACAAGTTGCTGGCCTACAGCCTTGATGAGCAAGGCTGCCACGACGGACGAATCGACGCCGCCACTCAAGGCAAGCAATACTTTTTTGTTCCCAATCTGAGCACGGAGTGCAGCAAGTTGTTCTTCGATGAATTTCTCTGCCAATGCCGGCGTGGTGATACGCTCCATGTCGGCCGGACGAACATTACCTGATGTTGTCATACGATTGTTGTTGTTTCCTTTTTTTACTTTATGCCTGTTTTTTCAGCAGGTCGCGGATTTCGCCGAGCAGGACCTCTTCCTTCGTGGGTTCGGGTGCAGGTGCAGCGGCAGCAGCAGCGGCGGCAGCGGCTTCCTCAGCAGCTTTCTTCTTGGCATTGAGCTTGGCGATGCCACGGATGACGAGGAAGATAGAGAAGGCGATGATGACGAAATCAACGAAGGTCTGGATAAAGTTGCCATAGTTCAGCGCAGCTTCTGCCACTTCTTTACCTGCTTCAGTCGTATAGGCGGGCTTGATAACCCAGCGCAGCGTCGTGAAGTCAAGTCCACCCATCAGCGAGCCGATAGCGGGCATAATGATATCGTTCACAAGTGAGGAGACGATCTTTCCAAACGCGCCGCCGATGACCACACCAACAGCCATATCTACCACATTTCCTTTCATTGCGAAGTCCTTGAACTCCTGTAAGAATTTACTTTTTGCCATAATTTTACTCTTTTTTAAATGAAATTTCGTGCAAATATAAAAAGGATTTCTTAATTTTGCGCCGTTTTTCAAAAATAAATGCAGAAAATAGTGATTTTTTTATTTTATAACCTCAAATTTTAAGTACAATGATTAAACTTGGTATTAATGGTTTTGGCCGCATTGGACGTATGGTTTTCCGTGCAGCAGTTGAGAATTTTGGTAAGGACATCGTCGTTGTCGGCATCAACGACCTGCTCGACCCCGACTATCTGGCCTACATGCTGAAGTACGACTCCGTACACGGTCAGTTCAACCACGACATTAAGGTTGAGGGCAACTACATGATCGTCGACGGTCAGAAGATACAGGTCTTCGCCGAGAAGGATCCCGTCAACATCACCTGGGGCGCTCTGGGCGTTGACGTCGTTGTTGAATCCACCGGCTTCTTCCTCACCGCTGAACTTGCTGAGGCACACCTCAAGGCTGGTGCCAAGAAGGTCATCATGTCTGCTCCTTCGAAGGATGCCACCCCGATGTTCGTCTATGGTGTCAACCACGAGACCTACGCTGGCCAGACCATCATCAGCAACGCCAGCTGCACCACCAACTGCCTTGCCCCCATCAGCAAGGTCCTGAACGACAAGTTCGGTATCGTCCGTGGCCTTATGACCACCGTTCACGCCGCTACTGCTACGCAGAAGACCGTTGACGGTCCCTCCAAGAAGGACTGGCGCGGTGGCCGTGGCATCCTAGAGAACATCATCCCCAGCAGCACCGGTGCTGCTAAGGCTGTCGGCAAGGTGCTCCCCGTTCTGAACGGTAAGCTCACCGGCATGTCCCTGCGCGTTCCCACCAGCGACGTCAGCTTCGTTGACCTCACTTGCGAACTCGCTAAGCCCGCTACTTACGACGAAATCTGCGCTGCCATGAAGGAAGCTTCCGAAGGCGAGCTCAAGGGCGTTCTTGGCTACACCGACGAAGCCGTCGTCAGCACCGACTTCCGCAACGACCCGCGCACCTCTATCTTCGACGTCAAGGCTGGTATCCAGCTCGACCCGACCTTCGTCAAGGTTTGCGCTTGGTACGACAACGAATGGGGCTACAGCAACAAGGTCCTCGAGATGGCTCGCGTCATCATGAAGTAATCCCTGCTTCACAACGAAACGAACTATCCTATCAGGCCGCACTTCACGTGCGGCCTGATATTTTTATGATGTCTTTTGGCTCAATTGTCTCACGGCCCTGAGAGATTCGCCTGCTCTACGATTTTATTCCCTTGGGCTACGGATTTATTCCAAGGGGCTAAAGTTTTATTCCCTTGGACTCTCCTCGATATTTTCTTTGCACATGAACCCTGTATTCGATCTGCCATTTTATCCAAGGGGTTAATAATAGCAGCATTGGGATTTTTGAACTATTCTTTGGCAGCAAGGATTTTTTCGCGGCAGGCTTCCATGAGCCAGCCTGGAGTAGAGGTGGCGCCACAAATGCCGACAGACTGCGTAGTGGGGGTGATGAGGGCAAGGTCTATCTGCGAGGCATCCTCGACGTGGTGGGTATTTGGATTGACGGCACGGCAAGCTTCGAAAAGCACACGTCCGTTGCTGCTCTTACGCCCGCAGACGAAGAAAACCAAATCGTGCGATATGGCAAAACGCTGGATATTCTCCAGCCGGTTTGCCACCTGACGACAGATGGTGTCGGAGTAACGGAACTCAACATCGGGTGCCATACGCCGACGGATGACATCAACAATCTGGCGAAACTCAGGGAGCGACTTGGTGGTCTGGGAATAAAGAAGCACAGGACGCGTGAAGTCTATGCGGTCCAGCTCGTCGATACTCTCTATCACAACGGCTTTGCCGCGCGTCTGCCCTACAAGACCGAGCACTTCGGCATGGCCTTTTTGGCCGAAGATGACAATTTGTGCGCCGTCGTTTGCCTGAGCATCACGGTGGATGCGTTTCTGGATGCTGAGCACGACAGGGCAGGTGGCGTCGATAAGCTCAATGTTATTGGCACGGGCAATGGCATAGGTTTCGGGTGGCTCGCCGTGGGCACGCAGCAACACGCGCACATCATGCAGGCGGCTGAACTGCTCATGGTCGATAGCGATAAGCCCCAACCGACGCAGGCGCTCACACTCCTCGCCGTTGTGGACGATGTCGCCCAACGAGTAAAGTGGCACCCCACGGCTCAGTTCCTCTTCAGCCTTGCGGATAGCAGTAGTGACGCCGAAGCAGAACCCGCTACCCTTGTCAATCTCGACGGTCATCGTCCTTTTACTCTTCGTTGCAGACCCTTAGGTATTGCTCCATCAGCCACTCGTTCTGCTGGGGTATGGTGAGATTGCTGTTATCGAGCAGGATGGCGTCGTCGGCCTGACGGAGCGGACTGATTTCGCGCGAAGAATCGATACGGTCACGTTCTTTTACGTTCTCCAGAATCTCCTCAAACGAAGCCGGCTGGCCCTTGCCCAGTAACTCATCGTAACGACGCTGAGCACGCACCTCGGCCGTAGCAGTAACAAACACCTTCAATTCAGCATCGGGAAAGACGACGGTACCGATGTCGCGTCCATCCATGACGATGCCCTTCGCGCGCCCCATCTCCTGCTGTTGCGCCACCATAGCCGTACGCACAAAACCGACGGTTGCGATAGGGCTGACATGAGCCGAAACCTCCATGCCTCGGATTTTGTCCTCAATGTACTCGTTATTTAAATAGGTATCGGGGCGGCGCGTCTCCTCATTAAATCGGAACGTGATGTGGATGTCGGGCATAGCAGCCTCTAGCTTATCTAACTTGATGCTGCCGTCGGGCAGAAAAAGGTCATGCTGCAGGGCATAATAAGTGACTGCGCGATACATAGCGCCCGTGTCGATGTAGGTGTAGCCGATTTTCGATGCAAGGTCCTTGGCCATCGTGCTTTTGCCGCACGAGGAATGGCCGTCGATGGCAATGATGATTTTCTTCATAGATTATAGGGTATAGGAAAAGTTCATGGAAAGGGAGTTTGAGGCAACGTTGTAGCGTCCGTAAGCGACGCCCACTTTAATACGGCTGACGTTGATGCCCGCGCCTAAGGTGAAGCCTGCCAGCGAGCGGATGCCCGAAGTAGAGGCAAGTTCTCGGCTGAGTTGCCCGTTATATCCTAAAGCCAGCCATGTTGTCTCTGTAGGGAACACATCAACGCCCACAATAAGATGACGCAATAGCAGATCCTTAGTGGAGAGCGCATCGGTACTATAAAAGTCCGCAGCACGCCAACGCGTGAGATTAGGCAACGTCAACGAAAAACGCACCGGCGCATGAGTGAGGCTCTTGCTGAAGCCTGCCACAAGATTGAAAGGTAGCGACTCGTGCGTACCGTCATAAGTTTTCACTTGCCCGCCCAGCTGACGCGCCACAAGCGAAAAGGAGAAGTCTGCATCAGGACTCAAATAGTTCACGCCCAGGTCAACGCCTAGGGCGAGGGAATAGACGACGTCGTAGTTGGAATAGATGAACCGCCCCGTGACGCCGCCCGACCACGTGTCGCTGAGGGCGTAACTGTACGTTGCTGCCAGCGCCATATCCTTAGCGGTAAAGGTTCCCGTATCGGTGCCCTCAACATCGGTACGACGCATGGTACCAAAGCCCAGGTATTCTGCGCCGAAGGCCAGCGCCGAACGGTCAGTAGGGGTAAGGTTGTACGAGACTCCGGCCAGATTACTTCCAGCCATGTAGCTCATGTACTGAAGCCCTAGTGTACCGGGTGCCATGCCAATAAGCAGAGCAGGATTGTGGAACGCAAGCATGGGGTCGTCATCATCGGCACTAACGTTATCGCCACCCAGTGCCGCCGCATGGGCCGACACGGGCAGACGCAGAAACTGAAAGGCCGAACTGTTCTGGGCCGTACCTCCCAACACAAAAAAGACGGACGCAAAAAGGACAAAAAGGGAACGTTTCATCATATTTCTCAGTTTTTCGGCCGTAAAGATAGTGCTTTTTTATGCGAAAAAAACAAAAAACGCCCGAATTATGAAAAAAAAACCTTTTTAGTGTGCATTCAACGAAAAAAAAGTATTACTTTTGCCACAACGAAAAATAGCATAAAACAAAAATACAACTATGGAAGTAAAAAAATCGAAAAATGCCAATCTTGAAAACAAGAAGGGAACATGGATTCTGATGGGTCTGGTGACTGTCTTCGCCCTCCTTTATGTGGCCTTCGAATGGACGCAGCACGAGAAGAAGTATGACGGTGACATCCTTGACATGGGTGACATCGTTCTTGAGGAAGAAGTTATTCCTATCACCATGCCTGAAAAGAAAACCGTCCCCCCACCACCGCAGGCCGTTACGCAGGCTGAAGTGCTCAACATCGTGGAAGACGATGCAGAGATTGAGGAGACAACCATCGCCTCTACCGACGACCAGGCTGAGTTCGTTGAAATCTCGGAAGACGTACCCATCGTGGTGGAAGAGCCCGAAGAGGAACAGCAGATTTTCCAGGTCGTAGAAGACATGCCTGAGTTCCCGGGCGGCACACAGGCATTGCTGCAGTACCTGAAGAAGAACATCAAGTACCCGACCATCTGTCAAGAGCAGGGCATTCAGGGCCGTGTCGTCGTGCAGTTCGTCGTCAACAAGGACGGCTCCATTGTCGACCCCGAGGTCATCAAGCCCATCAACCCCTACTTGGATAAGGAAGCCCTCCGCGTAGTATCCACCATGCCGAAGTGGAAACCAGGCTCACAGCGCGGCAAACCCGTGCGCGTGAAGTTCACGCTCCCCGTCCAGTTCAAGTTGAGCAACTAAAGAGCTGCGCTCAATCAGAAATTAGAAATTAGGAATTAGGAATTGACCCTGCGGCAACCCGAAATGCTAAGCCGATTCCAAATTCCTAATTTCTAATTTCCTTTTTTTTAATTACTGATTCCACATTTGAAAACTATAAAAAATGCTTACCCCCTCCCAATTGCTTTGTAAAGTCAACGACCATCTCGAAGGTCTCGACTATTTTCATGAGCCCGAGAACCTCTATCTGCCCGTGCGCTATATCCTTTCAATGGGCGGCAAGCGTCTGCGCCCCGTGCTGATGCTTATGGCCTACAACCTCTTCCGCCCCGATGTCGATGCTATCCTTGACCCCGCCTGTGCCATCGAGGTCTATCATAATTTCACCTTATTACACGACGACCTCATGGATCGTGCCGACGTACGTCGCGGAAAGGCCACCGTTCACCGCAAGTGGAATGACAACACCGCCATCCTGTCAGGTGATGCCATGCTTTCGTATGCTATGAAATGCATGACTCGCATTGACGACTCTCGCTTGCGCCCAGTTATAGACACATTCATCCGTACCACCCTCGAAATTGACGAAGGCCAGCAATACGACATGGACTTTGAACAGCGCGACAAAGTTTCAGAGGCAGAGTATATTGAAATGATACGTCTGAAAACCAGCGTACTGCTCGGACGCAGCATGAAAATAGGCGCCCTACTGGCTGGCGCATCCGAGGACGATGCCGAGAACCTCTACAAGACGGGCGAGCAGATGGGACTTGCCTTCCAACTCCACGACGATTACCTCGACGTCTACGGCGATCCCGACACCTTCGGCAAGAAGGTGGGTGGCGACATCCTATGTAACAAGAAGACGTTCCTTTATGTCAAAGCCATGCAGCTTGCCGACGACCTCCAACGCCGCGACCTCCTGTACTGGTTTTCTACCAATGATAATGACCCTCTCTTCTCCGAAACGAAGATTGCCGCCGTCACCCGTATCTTTACCAACCTTGACCTGCCCGTTATCTGCCGCACCCACGAGGACGACTTTTACCATCGCGCGCACGAGTATTTAGATAAGGTCTCCGTCGCGGAGGAGACAAAGGCCGGACTCCGCAGTTACCTGGCTTCGCTGATGGAACGCACCGTCTGAGCCGCCCATGATCGTTGACACCCATACACACATCTACACCGAGGTGTTTGACGCCGACCGTGCCGACGTGATTACCCGCGCCCACGAGGCTGGTGTAGACATTCTGCTGCTTCCTAATATTAACCTAGCCTCTCTTACTCCCCTTTCCAATACCTGCCGCACTTGGCCCGACATCTGTTATCCCCTCGTTGGCCTCCACCCAGAGGATGTCCGCGAGGATTACGTCGAGGTGCTGAAGGAGATAAAAAAGAGCCTCACTCCTGCATCTCCTCAAGGGAGGATGAGCCCTCCCATCGGTATTGGCGAGATTGGCCTTGACTTCTACTGGGACGTGACCTACAGAGCCGAGCAACTTCGGGCCTTTGAGCTGCAGCTAGGCTGGGCAGCCGAATATCATTTGCCCGTCGTCATCCACCAACGCGCCGCCTTCAATGAACTCTACACTATCATGGAATCCTTCCGCAGCGAAGCATTGACAGGCATCTTTCACTGTTTTGGCGGTACAGCTGAAGAGGCTGAAAAACTGCTCTCGTTCCCTGGTTTCTCGCTTGGCATCGGAGGCACGGTAACCTATAAAAAATCCACGCTGCCCGACGTACTCCGAAACTCCGTCCCTCTTGACCGTATCGTTGTGGAAACCGATGCTCCCTACCTCTCTCCCGTCCCCTATCGCGGCAAACGCAACGAGCCTGCCTTCATCGTTGAAGTCATCCGGCGTCTTGCCATTATTTACGATACTACCCCCGCTGTCGTCGCAACCCGAACCTCTGCAACAGTCTTCCGTCTCTTCCCCACCCTTCAATTCTTCTGCCTAAATCCATGAAGCAAAACATCTTTCTCCTTTATTTGCCGCGCTTACTGCATATGACGGAAAATCCTCTCTTTCTTAACCATCCGTATGCCTACACAGGTGATGTATCGTTCACCTTCGAACTCACAGAATCCCTCCCTGTTGAAGAATTGCAATTTGGCGAATACACGTGGACGGGATCACTATTCGAAAAGCGCAGGGATTCATCTTCTATACCGACGGAGCCTACATGCTCTACAACTGGAGCCGCAGCAGCGGACACAGCATCCGCCCCGTCCGCATGAAACCACACAAGAAATAAACGGCCAAATCCTTCTATACTATTGACAGACTGACGGCGAATGAGGCGAATTTTACGAATATTGGCTTTTTTCTTGCATTTTCGCCTGCTGCGTCGTATCTTTGCAGCAGAAAACCATAGAGGTACGAAATAGAATCGAGCTGAAAAAACTAAATAATGTCCCGTTTAACATTATTTAATCCTTTTGGGGGTATTTGATTTTTCGTTTCGAGGGTCTTTTAAATAAAAACTGGCTATGAGGCGTCTTGCCATCTTCATCCCTCTGTTCCTCTGCGTCGGCCTTTCGGCGCAGACGGAGGAGGATGTTAATAGGATAGCAGGTTATGCCTTTCACCTCAACTATTTCAGCCAGCTCTGTCCGCAGGAGAAGGTCTATCTCCATTTGGATAACACGGCTTACTTTCAGGGCGAGACTATTTGGTACGCAGCTAACGTGGTAGATGCCACTACGGGAGGCGAAGCTGCCAGCAAGGTGCTCTACGTGGAGCTGCTATCTCCTACGGGTGTGATTCTGAAACAGCAGAAGCTGAAAGTGGTTGACGGGCGTTGTCACGGCTCGTTTTCCCTTATTGATTCGTCTGTCGAGGAGGCTGTGAAGATGCGTGGCGCCATCGGCTACCCAAGTGGTTATTACCAGATTCGCGCCTACACCCGCGCCATGCTTAACTTCGACGATGCGGGCATCTTCTCACGTGTCATCCCCGTCTATAAGGAGCCCAAGACGGAAGGCGACTATAGTGACCCCGTCATGGAACGGTACACCTATCACGAGGTGAACCGCCCTGACCCGAAGCGCTCCGAGAAGCTGGACAAGTTCAACCTGACCTTCTATCCCGAAGGGGGACACCTCGTTAGCGGCCTTGCCTGCCGCATCGCCTTTCAGGCAACCGACAAACAGGGGCATGGCGTCAATATTGAAGCGTTGACGGACAACGACGGTAACACCCTCCCCATCCCCCTCCAGCACAACGGCATGGGCAGTTTCTCTCTTACCCCCGATAAGACAAACCGAAAGGTACAGGCCATCTACGAGGGAAAGAAATACTCGTTCACGCTCCCCGAGCCTGAGCCGGAGGGATGCACGCTACAGGTTTTGAGGTCAACAAGTCAACAAGTCCACGATTCAACGAGTGGAGATAGTCTTATCGTCAATTTTGCTGCCGCAGGGCTGCCGGCAACCAAGCTGCTTGCCTATACGCTTACTTCGCAGGGGCGATGCCACGCCGTGGATACGCTTACCGTCGGCGCAAGGGGCTGCACACGTACCCTCTCCACAGCGGGATTTCCTACGGGAGTCTATCAGCTGACGCTCTTCGACGCCGAGGGAGCTGTCTATGCTCAGCGCCTCTTCTTCGTTGACAACGGCATTCCGACCGAGACCGTTTCCGTTACCGCAGACAGGGCGGACTACCGCCCCTTCGACGAAATCCGCCTGAACCTGCAAGTCACGCCTCCTTCAGGAGGGGAAGGGGGAGGCCGTACCTTCTCCCTTGCCGTGCGTGATGCTGCCGACTACGGCACAGCCTACCGTGACGACATCCGCACCTACATGCTGCTTTCGTCCGAACTTAAAGGCTTAATCGAAGACCCGGGGTGGTACTTCGAGGAAGGTCAACAAGTCAACAAGTCAACAGGTCAACAAGTCACTAATCACTCCAAAGAGTTAGACCTCCTAATGATGGTGCAGGGCTGGACGCGCTACAACTGGCGTCAGATGGCAGGGGTGGAGCCGTTTGAAATCCGACATTATACGGAGAGCCAACTCGTAGTTGACGGCTGGGCGTTCAGCCGCATCAAGGAAACACCTCTCCCTGATGTGAAGATAGCCGTGCGTCTCTCCTCGTTAGACCGAAAACATCAGCAGGAGACCACCGTCACTACCGACAGCCTCGGCTACTGGAGCGTCGGTGTGGAGGATTTTGAAGGCGAATGGGACCTCTACATGGAAACCCGTCAGAAAGGCGACAAGAAGGGAGACAAAACCACGCGCGTCCGACTGGAGCGCTCGTCAAAGCCCGCCCTCTATGCCTACCAGCCCATCGAAAAATATATCCCCGATGATAGGTGGAATGCCTCAGACATTGAGATGGTCGAGGAAATGGAGGATTCTTTTGTGCTTCCCTCTGATGCCCACTTGCTGCAGGAGGTAGAGGTGCAAAGCCGACGCAAGTACATCGACTATTACACGTTCAAGGCTTTCGATGCCGCGAAGGATGCCGAACTAATATTGGATGAGGGAAATTACACCTACAAGGTGGTGGACTACTTGCGCGAGAAGGGCTACGATGTCACCTTTCCTGTTGGAGAAACCTTTGAATCCTTTATATCTAGATATAACTATGACGATTGGTTATCATGCCCACCTCTGGAAGAGATCAATGGGCGAGACTCTATAATGTCGCGTACTATCTATTACCAGTGGCTATCAATACAATCCCTTATAAACGGGGTTCGTACCTTTTGGTTTATTAAAGATGGAAGGAGAGATCGTACTGGACCGTCATTTTTTGATGGTTACGATATAGATTTGGAGGAGGTAAAAAGCATTATTGTCTATGATGACCGGAACTTGTTCTCTTCTTTCCCTGCCATTCGAGATTTATTTACGAATCGCCTAATTCAGAAGTTCGAAAGACCTCATAAATATCTAGGACTTCCCGCAGGTCTGTACATTGTAGAAATTGAGCTTAATCCCTCCCGCAAGCGTCGCACTTATGTGGATAAAAACGCCCGTTCCACCTCATTCACCGGCTATACCCCTGTTGTAGAGTTCTATGCCCCAACGTACCCAAACGGCCCTGTGCAGGGGGACAAGGACTACCGTCGCACTATCTATTGGAACCCCGAAGTCACAACGGATGCCGACGGCTACGCCTCAGTCTCGTTCTTCAACAACGGCTACAGCCACGCCCTCACCATCAGCGCCGAAGGAATGACAAGGGACGGCGTACCGATTATTAACTAAATACGCGCATTTGTATGAAAAAAGTAACGATTTGTCTCAATAGCATTTCTTTGGAAAAGAAGTCCCTTAGCGTTGAACGGGGACATGTCTTTATCTCTGCCGGATATGCCAAAGAAAAATCGGATGGCTCCTTGTCAATTCATGGCTCTGTACTTCCTTTTTTTGTTAGGGAAGATTTCGAACTGAGAACTGGCGACAGCATGTCCATTCGTATCGAGCCTACGGACGAACTCATCTTCGAAGGTGTTTCTGCCAAAAAGGATTTCGGGCGTCTTCTGGAACAATTTAAAGATATAGAAAAAAGACTCATCGATAAAGGAGCAATCAATGATGAAAGGAATAGCACTAACCATTAACGGAGTAACCACTACTGCAGCCATTGACGGAGCTGGAGTCGGGATTGTGGTTGACGTCCTCCCGGAGTATAACTATATTACTTTAGGAGGATATGACCCGAATACTGATATGCACATTACTTGGCTGGCAAAGGAAATTACACCCAGTGACACTATTGAGATAGCTATTATTGAAACCGAAGAAGTCTCTCCATACAAAGAGATGTCCCACAAGGAAGTCCTTGAAAGAGCCCAGGACATCGCTTCGGATAAAGAAGCGGAAGAAAGGGCAAAAGCTCATTTACTGGCAAAATACCTCTCGTTGAAAAAGTACCTCAATGAGAATAAAATCATTTGATATGTAAAAGGGCTTCCGTTCAGAAGTTTTTTTAGTGATTAGTGAGTAAAAACCACTATTATAATCCATCCCTGAAAGCAACTGATCTCACAGCCCAAGCAACGGTTTATAAACACGGGCGCAGTTTATATAAACAGGGGCCGTGTTTATATAAACAGGGGCGCTGTTTATAAACATCGCACTACGCGCAGAAATTGCCGTCAAACGATGACATTCTCTCCATAAAAACATGAAAAATTGCTACACTCCTACACCAATGGGCTTATTCTGCTGGTACATAAACTATTGTGGGTGTAGCAGGGCGATTATTCCTACACTTTCCTACACCTTCCTACACCAAAACGGGCATTTTATGGTTCATTTAACGCGGAAAAGAACCCTTTTTCTTCACGAAATACCATGAACTTACCACGATTTTTCATGAAATAATTCGAAAAATTCGCACAATTCGCCGACAGAAAGGACTCACTCGTTCAGAAAAAACAGCGAATTAGCCGAATGAAGCGAATTTTAATCTTTAACACGAATTACCGTGAATTACTCATGAATTGACCATAAATTTATAAATGGATAATTTATGGTCAATTCGTGGGAATTTATGTTTATCTTCTCCACGAATTTTCTTGTCGGTTTTTATACCTGGCTGAGGCGCTCGTGCATGGCAGCAGCGGCACGACGGCCATCGCCCATAGCGAGGATGACGGTGGCTCCGCCTCGGACGATGTCGCCTCCGGCATAGAGCGTGGGAATGCTGGATTGCATCTGCTCGTTGACGGCAATGGTGTTCTTGCGCCCAAGCTCAAGCCCTGGTACGGACTTCGGCACGATGGGGTTAGGGCTGACGCCTACGGCTACCACAGCAAGGTCAATGTCCATGGTGATGGTGACGGGGCTGCCGTCGGCATTCGTCATGGGCACAGGACTGCGACGTCCAGAGGCATCGGGCTCGCCCAGCTCCATCTTCTGCAGGACAACCTGACAGACATGGCCTTTCTCGTTGGCAACGTATTCCAGCGGGTTATGGAGCGTGAGGAATTCGATGCCCTCTTCCTTGGCGTGCTTGACCTCCTCAAGACGGGCAGGCATCTCGGCCTCGCTACGACGATAGACGATGGTAACACGCTCGGCACCAAGGCGCTTGGCGGTACGGCAGGAGTCCATAGCCGTGTTGCCGCCTCCTACCACCATCACCCGACGAGCTGGCGTGATGGGCGTATCGGTCTCAGCATTGGAGGCATCCATGAGGTTGATGCGGGTGAGGTATTCGTTGCTGGACATGACGCCCACGCTGTTCTCGCCTGGGATGTTCATGAAGTTGGGCAGGCCGGCGCCCGTAGCCACGAAGATGCCGGCATAGCCCTGCGCCTGCAAGTCCTCTACGCGGATGGTCTTGCCCACAAGGCAGTCCTTGACGAAGGTGACGCCCATCTTCTCCAGCTGGTTGATTTCGACATCGACGATGCGGTTGGGCAGACGGAACTCGGGGATGCCGTACTTAAGCACGCCACCAATTTCGTGGAGCGCCTCGAAGACCGTGACGTCGTAGCCCCGCTTAGCCATATCGCCAGCGAAGGAGAGTCCAGCAGGACCTGAACCGACGACAGCCACGCGGAGTCCGTTCTTGGGAGCCAGCTCGGGCAATGCCATCTGACCCGACTCACGCTCGTAGTCGGCAGCGAAGCGCTCCAGGTTACCTATGGCAACAGCCTTGCCGCTCATCTTCAGATGGATGCAACGGCTCTCGCATTGTTTCTCCTGCGGGCAGACACGTCCGCACACAGCGGGCAGCGAGGAGGTGTGCTTCAGCACGCGAGCAGCATCGAGGAAATGTCCCCGCTCGATATTCTTTATAAAGGAAGGTATCTCAATGGCAACGGGGCAGCCCTCCATGCAGGTGGGGTTGGCGCAGTCAAGACAACGGTGAGCCTCACGGACGGCCTGCTCAGGGGTGTAGCCCGTGTTGACCTCCTCGGTGCGGGTGGTGGCACGATAGACGGGGTCGAGCTCGTTCATCGGGCAGCGCTCAATAGCTGTGCGCTCCTTTGCCTTCATAGCCTTGCGCAATTCCTCACGCCAAGGAGCCGTGCGAGAGATAAGCTCATCGATTGACTGGCAGGCGTCAGACTTCGAGCCAGAAGGTGTTTGTTCCGGCTGTGCCTCAGATGCAGCACCATCCGCTGAAGTCTGGAGGCTGTTAATCTGACTTTCTGAGTTATATCGCTCAAATGCTTCCACTTCCTCGGCCTTGAAGGAGCCCATGCGCTTCATCATGCCGTCCCAATCAACCTGATGACCATCGAATTCAGGGCCATCGACACAGACGAACTTCGTCTGTCCGCCCACGCTCACACGGCAGGCACCACACATGCCCGTGCCGTCAACCATGATGGTGTTGAGCGACACGTCGGTGGGGATATTGTACTTCTGCGTCAGCAGGCAGCAGAACTTCATCATGATGGCAGGGCCGATGGCGAAACACTTGTCCACCTTTTCACGCTGGATGACACGCTCGATGCCCACGGTGACGACACCCTTGTCGCCATAGGAGCCGTCGTCGGTCATGATGATGACATCGTCGGAACTGCGACGCACCTCGTCTTCAAGGATAATCAGCTCCTTTGTACGACCTGCCAGCACGCTGACGACACGGTTTCCGGCAGCCTTCAACGCCTGAATGATGGGCAGCATGGGAGCCACGCCCACACCACCTCCTGCACAGACAACGGTACCGAAGTTTTCGATGTGTGTAGCCTGTCCGAGAGGACCTACGACATCAGCCAACGAGTCGCCTACATTCATGTCGCAAAGACGCGTGGTGCTGACGCCAATCTTCTGCACCACCAACGTGATAGTACCACGCTGAACGTCAGCCGCAGCAATTGTGAGCGGGACACGCTCACCCTTGTCGTGGGTGCGGATAATGACAAAGTGTCCGGCCTTGCGGCTGCGGGCTATAAGAGGTGCTTCAACTTCGAGCTTGAAAACTTTCTCGGAAAATGCCTGTTTGGAAACAATCTGGAACGACATAGCGGTTTTACTATTTTACAAAAACAATCTTTTTCCTTATAACTAATACCTATTTCGGCTGCAAAGGTAATACTTTTCTTCGGATTTTATGCAAGAAACAACGATAGGAATGAATTTTTCTGCATAACAGCAAAAAAATACTGGGAAAAAGTTTGAAAATCGGAAAATGTAATGTAATTTTGGCTGCTAATATAGAAAATCATTATCATACCAAAGCACTATGGGATATTTACGATTTGAAAAACCCCTGATGATAAATCTGGAGGAATCCCTGCCACGTGAGATTTTGCGCACAAACCGATCGGGCGCCTACCATTGCTCGACCATCGTCGATTGCAACACGCGCAAATACCACGGTCTGCTGGTCCTCCCTGTCCCCAACCTGGACGATGAAAACCACGTGCTGCTGAGCTCGCTCGACGAGACCGTCGTGCAGCACGGGGCTGAGTTCAACCTCGGTCTGCATAAGTACCAAGGCAACGTGTTCTCGCCAATGGGACACAAGTATATCCGTGAATTCACTTGGGAGCGCGTCCCTACAACCCTTTATCGCGTAGGTGGCGTGATGCTAAGAAAGGAGAAGGCGTTTGTGCACCACGAGAACCGCATCCTCATCCGCTACACGCTGGTCGAGGCCACCTCGCCCATCCTGTTGCGCCTCCGCCCGTTCCTGGCCTTCCGAAGCGTGCGACAGTACACTCACGAGAACTGGCAGGCCGACAAGAGCTACCAGTTTGTTGACAATGGCATCAAGACCTGCATGTACCCGGGCTACCCCGAACTGTTCATGCAGCTGAACCGCAAGAACGAGTTTGTCTATCGCCCCGACTGGTACCGCGGCATGGAGTATCCGAAGGAGCGTGAACGCGGCTACGAGTTTACAGAAGACCTCTACGTGCCCGGCTACTTCGAGGTATCCATGAAGAAGGGCGATGTCATTGTCTTCTCCGGCGGCGTCAGCGAAGCAAAGTCTAACCAGTTCAAGCAGATGTTCCAGCACGAGTACGACATCCGTCCTCCACGCGACACCTTCCACAACAGCCTTGTCATTGCCGCTCATCAGTTCCACAACGTGCAGGGCGACAAGCACTATATTCTTGCCGGCTACCCCTGGTTCAAATGCCGCGCCCGCGACATGTTTATCTCGCTGCCTGGCCTAACGCTCTCGACAGGAGAACTCGACCAGTTCCACAGCGCCATGCAGACAGCCTCGCAAGCTATCAACGACTTCATCGACGGCAAGCCCTCGGAGTGCAAGATATATGAAATGGAGCAGCCAGACGTACTGCTTTGGGCGATGTGGACCTTGCAGCAATACGCAGCAAAGACGTCCATACAGGAGTGCTGGGAGCACTACGGCGAACTGATGACTAAAATCATGCACTACCTGCGCCACAGCAAGCACCCCAACCTGTTCCTGCATGAGAACGGCCTTGTCTATACCAACGGCGTGGAAAAAGCCGTCACATGGATGAACAGCACGGCTGGTGGGCGTCCTGTCGTTCCCCGCACAGGCTACATTGTTGAGTTCAACGCTCTTTGGTACAATGCCCTGATGTTTGCCGCCTCAGTCTTTGAAACGATGGGCAAACCCGGCTCGGCAGAAAAGTGCAGCAGCCTTGCCCAACTTTGCGGCAGCTCCTTCACGCGCGTGTTCCTTAATGAACATGGCTACTTGTTTGACTATGTGGACAAAGGCTCGGCACCCGACTATAGTGTCCGCCCGAACATGATATTCGCTGTGGCATTGGACTACAGCCCGCTCACACAGACGCAGAAGAAAGCCGTCCTTGACCTGACGACGCGCGAACTGCTCACCCCTCGCGGACTCCGTTCCCTCAGCCCGAAGAGCTTTGGCTACAATCCCATCTATCAAGGTGTGCAGACCGTCCGTGACTACGCCTACCATCAGGGCACCGCATGGCCCTGGCTGGGCGGTTTCTACATGGAGGCCTACCTGAAAATTTATAAGCGCAGCGGCGTCAGCTTCGTCGAGCGCCAACTGGTAGGCTACGAGGACGTCATGCAGGCCCACTGTATCGGCACCATTAGTGAGATGTTCGACGGCAACCCGCCCTTCCGCGGACGTGGTGCTGTGGCCTTCGCCATGAATGTGGCAGAGACGCTACGAGCTGTCGATACCCTCAAAAAGTATAACCAAATCTAATCAAATAGGAGGACACAACGATGAAAGTTTTAATGTTCGGATGGGAATTTCCTCCTCATATCAGTGGAGGCCTCGGTACTGCCAGCTATGGCATGACCAAGGGTATGGCCAAACAAAGCGACCTGGAAATCACCTTCTGCATCCCCCGTCCGTGGGGCGACGAAGACCAGAGTTTCCTGCGCATCGTCGGCATGAACAGCGTGCCCATCACGTGGCGTAACGTGGACTGGAACTATGTCCAGAACCGCGTCGGCAGTTATATGAACCCGCAGGATTACTTCGACTTCCGCGACCATATCTATGCCGACTTCAACTACATGAACACCAACGACCTTGGCTGTCTGGAGTTCTCAGGACGCTATCCCGACAACCTGCAAGAGGAAATCAACAACTACAGCATTGTCGCAGGCGTCGTAGCCCGTAAAGAGCAGTTTGACATCATTCATAGTCACGACTGGCTCACCTACCCTGCCGGTATCCACGCCAAGCAAGTCAGCGGAAAACCGCTCGTCATCCATGTCCATGCTACCGACTTCGACCGTAGTCGCGGCAACGTCAACCCCACCGTTTATGCCATTGAGAAAAACGGTATGGATCATGCCGACCACATACTTTGCGTCAGCGAGTTGACCCGCCAGACGGTTATCAGCAAGTATTATCAGGACCCAGCCAAGGTGACAACCATGCACAATGCCGTGGAGCCGCTGCCTGCCGAATACGAGGCCATCCAGCGCACCCGCAACGGCAAGGAAAAGCTGGTCACCTTCCTCGGACGTATTACGATGCAGAAGGGCCCCGAGTACTTCGTTGAAGCTGCTGCCCTGGTGCTTCAGCGCACCCACAATGTCCGTTTCTGCATGGCAGGTTCAGGCGACATGATGAACGCCATGATACGCCTCGCTGCCGAACGCGGCATTGCAGACCGCTTCCACTTCCCGGGCTTCATGCGTGGTAAGCAGGTTTATGAATGCCTCAAGAACAGCGACGTCTATGTCATGCCCTCTGTCTCTGAGCCTTTCGGCATCAGCCCGTTGGAGGCTATGCAATGTAACTGCCCCTCCATCATCTCCAAGCAATCTGGCTGTGCCGAAATTCTCGACAAGTGCATCAAGGTCGATTACTGGGACACTCACGCATTGGCTGACGCCATCTACTCCATCTGCACCAACCCATCGCTCTACACCTACCTGCGCGACGAGGGAAAGAAGGAAGTCGATGCCATCACCTGGGAAAAAGTGGGCTACAAAATCCGCGCCATTTACGATAAATATGTTTGATAACTTTGAAATTCTTAGAATATGAAAACCATTTGCCTCTATTTTGAAATTCATCAGATTGTCCATCTGCGTCGGTACCGTTTCTTCGACATTGGCACAGACCATTACTATTACGACGACTACACCAACGAGAACTCCATCACCGACATCGCCCAGCGCTCCTACATCCCTGCCCTGCAGACGCTGTTGGATATGATACGCGAGTCGGACGGCTACTTCAAGGTTGCGTTCTCGCTGAGCGGTGTGGGCCTCGAGCAGCTTGAACTCTATGCCCCGCAGGTCATCGACTTACTGAAGGAACTCAGCAAAACCGGCTGTGTGGAGTTCCTCGCCGAACCTTACAGCCACGGCCTCTCCTCGCTGGCTAACGAAGAGTTCTTCCGCTACGATGTGCAGCGCATGGTGAAGAAGGTTAAGGAGATGTTCGGCAAGACACCAAAGGTGTTCCGCAATTCGTCACTCATCTATTCGGACGATATAGGTGCTCAAGTAGCTGCCATGGGCTTCAAGGGCGTACTTACCGAAGGCGCCAAGCATGTGCTCGGTTGGAAGAGCCCCCACTACCTCTATCATGCCACAGGCAATCCCAACCTGCGTCTGCTGCTGCGCGATTTCAAACTCTCCGATGATATCTCGCTGCGCTTCTCCAATACGGCATGGGACGCTTATCCCCTTATGGCCGACACCTACATGGACTGGATTGCTGAGACGCCTTCCGAAGAACCGCTCATCAATATCTTCATGGAGCTCAGCGCCCTCGGCATCTACCAGCCGCTCAGCTCCAACATCCTTGAGTTCTTCAAGGCGCTTCCTGAAGAGGCTAAGAAACGGGACATCACCTTCTCCACGCCCTCCGAAGTTATCAAGAACCTCAAGCCCGTCGGTCCTGCCGAAGTGCCTTATCCTATGAGCTGGGTTGACGAAGAGCGCGACACCTCCTGCTGGCTGGGAAACATCATGCAGCGTGAGGCTTTCAACAAGCTTTATAGCGTGGCTGAGCGTGTGATGATTGGCGCCGACCCGCGTCTTATGCAGGACTGGGACTATCTGCAGGCTTCCAACAACTTCCGCTTCATGACCACGAAGCAGAACTCCGTTGCCATGAACCGAAGCATCTACGATGGCCCGTATGATGCCTTCACCAACTACATGAACATCCTCGGCGACTTCATCAGCCGCGTGAACAGCCTCTATCCTTCGGACATCGACAATGAGCAGCTTAATGCCCTGCTCACCACCATCCGTAATCAGGATCAAGAGATTGCTGCCCTGCATCAGGAGCTGGAAAAACTCCGTGATGCAGCCCCCGAGGAAGCGGCTCCGAAACCAGAGCCAAAGAAAAAACCCGCTAAGAAAGCCGTCAAGAAAAAATGAGGCGACTTGGGTTGCTGTGGATTCTCGCCTTGAGCGTAGTCTGTGCCGTTGGTGCTGACTACGCTCAACTTACTAATCTCCCCACCCTCTACATTGAGACACAGAACGGGCGGAGCATCACCAGCCGCAGCACCTACATTCTTTGTCGTCTCATCTACGTCGATGGCGAGGATACCACCGTCTATGACTCCGTAGAGATTCGTGGACGGGGAAACTCCACTTGGGGACTCGCCAAGAAGCCCTACCGCATCAAGTTTCCCGAACCCATCCGTTTCCTCGGCAAGGGACGCGCCAAGGCACGCAGTTGGACACTATTAGCCAACCATGCCGACAAATCGCTTATCCATAATGCTCTTGCCTCCGAAGTAGGCACCTTTGTCGGACAGCCTTTCACGGCAGGGTCGCTCTTTGTTGACCTCGTCCTTAACGGCACCTTTTTGGGCAACTACCAGATTTCCGACCAAGTGAACGTCGATAAACGGCGTGTCAATATCGTCGAACAGGAAGAGCCTGCTACGGAAGAAAGCGATATCACAGGCGGCTATTTCCTTGAGTTGGGCGGCTTCTCCACAAGTGACCCCGTATGGTTTCGCACGCCACGCAACATACCCGTTGCCATCAAGTCGCCCGATGAGACAGTTGTCAACAACGCCCAAAAGAACTACATCCGCTCGTACCTCTCCGACTACGAGAGCCGCTTGTTCTCCTCGGACTACCGCGACCCCGAACTGGGCTACCGAGCGGTCACCGATTCCTCCACCCTCGTCAGTTGGTACATCGCCACCGAAGTTACCGCCAACCCCGATGGGCTTTGGAGCACCTATGTCTATAAAGACGAAGACGACCCGTTACTCTACTGGGGACCGCTATGGGACTTCGACATTGCCTTCAACAACTGCAACCGCATTGGCGATGTCACGAGGCGTTTCATGACCGACGCCGGTTTCGGCAGCGAAAATGCAGGCATGTGGGTAAAGCGCATGATAAGAGACCCTTGGTTCAATTGGGCTGTCAATAAGGGATGGCAGCGCTTTGTCGCCGAGGGCATCGAATACCATCTGTTGGACTATGTCGATTCCCTTGCCGTTCTGCTTGACGAATCGCAGCAACTCAACTACCAAAAATACCGCATCGACCAGCGCGTCTATAACGAAATCTACCTCTTCTCCACCTATCAAGAGTACATCGACGACTTAAAGACGTGGATTTCCGACCACATCCAGTTCCTCAGCTACGGCTTTGCTAGCCGCTCGGGGGACGAAGAACCCCTCGACCCCTTCCGCGCAACCGAAGGCTGGTACTACCGCATCACTAATCGCGGCACAGGCATGTCTGTTGATATCAGCACTCCATCCGCAGGTGCTGGTGCCGTAATGTGGCAGACTGATGCCAGCCGCGAAAGTCAGCATTGGATTATCCGCAACGCAGGCAACCACCTTCAGATTGTTAACCGTGTGGGAGACCTCGCTCTCTGCGACCCATCCCCTTCATCAGAAACAGGCACGCAACTCAGCGTAGCACCGGCTGACAACACCGACGAACGGCAACTTTGGGACATCGTCACTATCAACGAGAACGGCAACTATAACCTTGTCAACGTCGCTACCCGTCACGCCGCCAACAATCAGGGAGGGGGTACGGACAACGGCAACCCCATTATCAGCTACACCAACGACGAGCGCAACGCTACCAGCAACAACCGCCAATGGCACATCACCAAAGAGGAACAAATCCCCGACTACATCCACGAGGAAGTGCGGGCTAACTTTGCCGATGCCTTAGCCGCTGCCGAAGCGTTCCTCTCCAGCCTCACACCCGACCAAGTAGGCCTCCGCGGAGGTCTCTACCCCGAAGCCGAAGTCACTACTTTGCGCGCCGTCTATGCTGAAGCCCTCGCTCTCGACAGTCGTGTGGAGGACGACTATATTCAGATGACCGTGCGCCTTCGCACAGCGCTGACGAAAGCCTCTACGCCCAATCCCATCACCAAGATTCAACAGCAGCTGACAGACCTGATGGCAGAGGGTGACAGCCTGCTTTGCGTCATCCGGCCTGAATGGATGGGCGACGACATCTTCATGTATAACCGCCAAGCCTGCGATGCCCTGCGCGACCTGCTGGCAGAGATTGAGCGCGTGGAACCTTACTACAACGACGACGATGCCCGCCCCTATGTCGACAGTCTCGCCGTGCTGAACGTCCGTGCCGCCACGTTGAATCAGCCTGACGAAAACACGGACTATTACCTCGTTAACACCTTGGGCTACTACCTCGATGCCTCCGAAGGGCTGCTGTTTGCCGATACGCTCACCTGCTCTTCCCCCTCCGCTTGGCGCTTCACCCCTGCGGCCCAGACGCCCAATGCCTACTACCTCTCCACCGATGCAGGTTTCCTCTTCGTGAAGGCAGGCGGCAGCGGCACGCTGGGACTCCAAGCCTCACGTCGTGCCCTCTACGGCAAGCTCTACTTTGCCCCCGTTAGTCCAGGCACTTTCAGTATCACCACCCTCTATGGCCTCTTGGGGGCAAACGAAAACATTGCCGACGGTATGCCCTGCACAGGCGCAGCTACCGACACCACCCTTGCCACGTGGACCCTACGCCCCGCCGAAGGTGGCAACGCCATCCGCCCCATCCCCCTGACGCCTTTGGAATACGCAGTAAAGCTCAACCCTGACAGCCGCACCATCCACTTTGAAACCGACGACGACCCTGCGCGCCTTGCCGACGTCATCGCCCATCTCTACACCACTGGCGGACGCCTCCTCTACACCTTCCCTGCCGACCGTCCCCAATCCATTGCCGACCTCCCCTCCGGCACCTACATCCTCACCTGGAACATCGGCGGCCAACAAAAAACCATCCGCTTCTTCAATAAGCGGTAGTCTCATTGGCAACAACACATGCCAAATTAGAAGTTAAATCAATTCCTTTTTAAAAAAAGAAGGGATTTTGTGTTGATTTCAAAATAATTGTTTACCTTTGCTGCGAAGTTTGTTCCATCCTACGGACCGGACAGACTTCAAACATATAGGAAAGGAAGCGTTTTAGCTTTTCGTTTCGTGTAAATCTCGACAGTTTGCGTGAATGAAAGGAAGCCAAGGACGCTCCAAGTTGGTTGTTAACGTTTGGGCTCTGCTCACACAATACACCAACGTGTGAGCAGTTTTTTCTTTATCTTCATTCACGGGCAGTCGAGAGCCTACACGAAAGGTAAGTCTAAATCAGGCTCACACTTTCTTTTCATTTGTCTTCACCAATTTTTATAACAACAAACGCGTCATAGAGCCGTGGTGTCCAAAACGACAAATATGGAAAAACTAAGAGAGATTATTCGACATTGCATTGAGAAATCTGCTGAGATTTTAAATGATCTGTACGTTAGGGGTAGGTCTGACCTTACAAGTTTAGTGATACCTAAAAATCAAGCAGAAGACAGCCTGCGTATAAGTGAACAAGAGCTAAGATTTGTGTTTTGTAGCCAGCTTGAGAGGACACTAAGAGACGAAACCAAGAAAGAAAACAAAATCCACTATTGCGTTGAGGAACCAACAAAGGATTTGTATAAATTCAGCGAAAAAGGAATCCGCCTAAAAGACCCAGAAAAAGGAAAAGGCCAGGCAGCTAATTTTGACCTAACAATTGAGAATGAAGGTTGCAAAGCTCTGATTGAGTTTAAAGCGAAAGCGGCCACACCTTATTCTTACAAAAAAGACTTTTGTAAACTATGGAATCCCAAAGAAGATAAAGACGGTAAACAAACAATACGTTTTTTCATAAACATATTTGAAAGGACTACTTTTAACAAAGAGGATTTCAATGCCTTCATTGAAAAGAAACTTGGCAATTATCAAAAACAAGAAAAGAAAAAGGATGTCGAGGTTGTTGGGGTTTTCTTGCGTGACAAGAAAGCGGACATTATTCTTTTGTAGAGTATTTAATTAGTTTATTACTACATTTTTTATCATAAATACACTTAAAATGAAAAAAGCACTTTTATTGTTTCTTGGTTTTTCTATTTGCTTGGTTTGTTTTTCGCAAACCGACGATGAAATGACACCTTATGAATTAGCTCGATATTCTTTGGCTAAGGAAACTTTTGTCAATTTAATTAAAAGCATGTCTGAATTAGATGCTGTTATTGTGTCAAGCATCATATCTGATGACTTAAAGAATTGTGAAGATAGATACGATTTGACGGCAGTACAAGAGGAAATAATTTACCTTTTTTGTGGATTGGGCGAACTCTTTAAAACGGAAGCCAACTATTGGTATGAGTCAACTTTGATTGGTTCAAAACGTGAAGCAGATCAAATTAAAACGTGGGGAGAAATAGGAAAAGATTACGCCAATAAAAGAGAAGAAATTGAAAAGAAAAAGACCAATGAGGATATTGAACGAGAAAAGAATAGAATAAAACAAAAAAGCGGGGTTAATTCACTCTTCAGCAAAATAGATAAGTCGTTTTCAGAATGGGCAACAAAAGGAGAAATAGAAAAAACAGTACAATACAACGAAAGAATGAGAACTTCTTCCGTTGCAGCATTCGACTCCATCTGTTATTCTTGCATTTGCGAGGATTTGAAGAAAAACAGCCGAATTAGTATTACAAGTTATGACGCTGATGAAGAAATCTGCAAAGTAACATGGGAAGTAACCGGTAATAACCGACAAAGACTTGCTTCAAAAGAAGGATTTTTTCACGTGTCACCAAACGATTACTTAAAGCTTAAAAATAGGCTCAAAGAGGATAATCATATTGTCGGTCAAGAGTTATCGTCAATCGTAATCGAAAATGGTTGTATTATTCCGAAAAAAATAAGAATATGGTTTGGACTTGATTGTAACTATTTTATTACGAGGGTGAATAGAGCGAAAAGAATGAATCTCTATGAAGTTGTTTTTTCAGATGAAGATGATTATTCAATATCTTCTGAGGTTATAAAAAACACAGAGTATAAACAGAACTTAAACGGTCATGTATTTAAGTGCTCTGATTTCGTTTCAAACATTGTTTTCGTTGATGATTTAGAAGAACTAATCTCTACAATCGCATCGAAATACAGGACATCGAGAACACAAGAAAAGCTGAATTATATTTTTAAATATGATATTCCAAAAATATTTGATTTAAATAAAGAATACTTCAAGAAAGAAGAAGTAGAGTATTTTTCGCAACAATTTGAACAATATTTAAAAAAACTCTAACTGAAGAAAAAGGCGAAATACAAAAACACTTTATTGACCAGATTCAAGGTGTCTAACCCTCCATAAAAGTTGACATTTGGGTTGGCAATAACAGCATCCCCACCTAACGAAGCCGTTTAAGTGGGGACAGCTTTTGTTTGTTAGAGGGCGAGAGTATAGTTCTAAGCCCTTTTTTCTGCAATATACTGCTTAATCTTCGCAATCAGCTGTCGCGTTGGCTCAATCTTCTCTTCAACCTCTTCTTGCTCTACATCTATTGAGCAGTTGTAGTCGCCCTCTTCACGTAGTCTTTGCAAGCGGGAGTAAAGCCTGCCCTCCTCTTTCGAAAAAACTCCCTCCTTAATATAATAAAGGTTGAACTGATTGACAGCACCACGATGGGTTCCCACAGCATGATGGTCGTTGACAAGGAGAGCACTTACCGCATGGAAGAGAGCATAGTATAGTCGGTTTGCTGCCATATCCCACAGATTGGCCTGCAACTGAACATCCAACTGGGCAAGCGTCTTTTCGACCTTATCCAATTCAAGCGCAACAATCGCGCGTCTTTCTTCTTCGTTAAGACTCATACAATAGCTGTTTATCTCGTTCAACATTATAGTGGAACAGCGTGCGAGGGCCATTATACCATTGGTCTTTCGTGAAGGCATGAGCGCTGATATCTTCACCCATTTCCCAACCCATATCTACAAAAGGAAACTCAACGTCGTCTTTTTCCTTGTAGCTTGCCGTAGGTTTGTCGAGCAGCAGGAGCAAATCCCAATCAGAGTCGTCGTGGAAGTCGCCTCGCGCACGCGAGCCGTAGAGGTAGAGCGTACTGCCCTTGGGCAATACACGTGCTGCCACTTGACGAATGTTATCTATAACCTGTGCTTTTTCCATTTCGCATTCGGTTTTCGCGCACAAAGTTAGTGCGAGCCGAGCGAAAAAGCAAATTAATTTGAGTTTTTCTGAGCCGTTGCCTAACAAAAAGCCTTCAAAAGAGGATTTAAGACGTTATTCCGTACAAATCAAAGGGATTGTAATCTCAGCGCAGGCAAAAGTTATTGTACTAAACCCGTTAGGACACGTGTCCTAACCCGTTGGGACACCTTACCTAACCCGTTGGGACACGTGTCCCAACGGCTTTGGGAGATAAGAAAATGAGATTTTATTTATAAAGCATTTTATGGACGGTACCGTCGGAGTAGCGGACAAGGCAGATTTCGCCTCGGCGTGGGGCGGAGAGGCGCTTGCCCAAGAGGGAATAGAAAGCAACGGGCTGCGCCGTCTCCCCTGCCCGATTCGCAGAGGGGCTGGATGGAGAGGAGGGGGAATGGATGCCCGACATATCGTCCAAATAGCCAAAATTGTTAGCAATGACGGCCTCTACCAACTCCTTGCCGCGTGTGTCGAAGCCGTTCGATTTATCTGCGCCGGCATAGTCCATAAAGAGGATTCCCGTAGGGCCTGCGGCGTTGTCGCGCAGGAAATCAAGGATAGCAGCATGGGTGTGGACGGCATTGTCGCGATAACCGTCGCTGGAAGAAATGGTGTAGCCGAAGAGGAAAACCACCTGCGAATAGGCAGAGGCGAAGTTCATCACCCAGCGGATGCTGCTCGTCGAAGTGGTTGCGTGGGAGGTGCTGAATCGCAGCAGACGCGTCATCGCGTTGATTTTCGTGTCGAGAGCCCCGTCGGCATAAGTCTCATAGTAATCCTGCATGTAGAGGGAAGCAGCTGCCGTTGAGGTGCCCGTAATCTGCCCCTTCGTCATGCTGTCCCACGTGGCGCTGTGAGACCAGTTGCGGATGAAGCCCCCAACAGGTTTGGAGGAATAAACATCGCGGCTGAGCAGCAGCATCTTGCCGCGCATGTCAGCCACCGTGAGGTCTTTACGGAAAGCCACGAAGAAGTCCTTCAGCCCATCCATGCCCAGCACATCAAGGAGCTGCTGGTTGTACGTCCCTTCCACCTGGTCGCCATCCGTTTCGTGCAGCAGATGAATGACAACGAATTCCGACGGATTGGCAAGGAGCGAGTCGCGTAGCAGGTAGAGCGCCTTGTCGAAACGCACGTTGGTGGGAATGATGCCGTGATTGATGTTCAGATAGCCCTCGCGGGTGCAGGGACGAAGGTCGAAGGCACGCACGCCTATGCGCCACAACTCGGCAAGGTTCAACTCCTGCGTGCGGGCAAAGCTGTCGCCCAAGTCGGCGTAGTCGGTAGCCCACCCGCTGCCCGTAGCGGCATCGTGTGCCCCAGGAATAGAGACGACTGCCACATAGGTGTCGTCAGGCAAGCGGCTCATCCAGCCCGCGGCACTTGCCTGCAAGGAGAAGAGCAGGCAAAGGGCGATAACTGTTTTTAATGAAGAATGAAAAACGTCATTTTTCATTTTAACGAAGCGGGTTTTTGTCGGACTTGTACCAGGCGATGAAACGGGTGATGCCCTCGTGGAGGGTGATGGAGGGCTTGTAGCCCACTTCGGTTTCGAGACGGGTGGTGTCGGCATAGGTCTGATAGACATCGCCCACCTGCATGGGCAGGAACTCCTTCTTGGCTTCTACGCCGAGAGCCTGCTCAATCTCCTGAATGAAGTCCATCAACTTGACAGGGTTGGAACAACCAATGTTATAGACCTTTGCGGGCACCTCGTTGGGGCACTCGGCAGCCACGGGCACGCGGTCTATGACGCCGATAGTGCCATTGACAATATCGTCAATATAGGTGAAGTCGCGGCTGAGGTTGCCGTGATTGAACACCTTGATGGGCTCGCCGTGACTGATGGCACGGGCAAAGAGCATGGGCGCCATATCGGGCCGTCCCCAAGGCCCATAGACGGTGAAAAAGCGGAGGCCTGTCGTGGGCAGGCCGTAGAGCTTGCTGTAGGCGTGAGCCATCCCCTCGTTGGCTTTCTTGGTAGCAGCATAGAGGCTGACGGGCGTGTCGACCTTGTCGTCCTCGCTGAAGGGCACCTTGCTGTTCAGCCCATAGACGGAGCTGGAAGAGGCATAGACGAGATACTTCACGCCGTTATGGCGGCAGCACTCCAGGATGTTCATGAAGCCTACGAGGTTGCTGTCGAGGTAGGCGTAGGGGTTGGTGATGCTATAGCGCACGCCGGCCTGGGCAGCAAGGTTGACAACTTTGTCGAAATGCTCGTCGGCAAAGAGGCGGCTCAGTCCTTCACGGTCGGTGAGGTCCATGCGGATGAAGCGGAATTCACGGCCAAATTCGTCGAGGCGTCCCTGCTTCAGACGGATGTCGTAATAATCGTTGATATTGTCGATGCCGACGACATCGTCGCCCCGCTTTGCCAGCAGGTAGGCAAGCTTCGAACCGATAAATCCGGCTGCTCCCGTAACAAGTATCTTCATATATTCGGATTTCTGCGTTTATTTTCTTGCAAAGATAGGAAAAAAACGAGCCACAGGCGTAGTAATTGCAAAAATTTCGTTACTTTTGCGCCAAATTGTGTAAAAACCCAATCAAAACAACTGAAAAAACATGAAAAGACTGATTGCTTTGGCAGCCATTGCCTTGTTGCTGCCCAACGTTACCTTCGCTCAGGACGAGAAGAAGGACGAGAAGAAACCTGAGTTCACCCCCGTCGTCGAGAACGCCGTTACCTCCGTCAAGGATCAGCACCGCAGCGGCACCTGCTGGGCCTACAGCTCGCTGGGCTTCTTTGAGAGCGAACTGCTCCGCATGGGCAAGGGTGAGTTTGACCTTTGCGAGTCGTTCCTTGCTTACAACACCTATCTGGACCGTGCCGACAAGGCTGTCCGCACACATGGCGACATCAGTTTCTCGGAAGGCGGCTCGTTCTACGACGCAGTCTACTGCCTGAAGCACTACGGCATTATCCCTGAAGGCATCATGCCTTACCCCGTCACGCTCTATGGTGACTCGCTCTTCAACTTCACCCAGCTGATGAAGGTGGCTGGAGCCGTCGTCAAGACCATCTCTTCCGAGGGCATCAAGAACCCCAACCCCGTGTGGAAGGAAGACCTCAAGAGCATCTTCGGCCACTACTTTGGCGAGATGCCCGAAACCTTCGAATACAAGGGCAAGCAGTACACCCCGAAGAGCTTCGTGCAGTACCTCGGCATCAACCCCGATGACTACGTGAGCCTCACCTCCTTCAACCACCAGCCGTTCTACGAGCAGTTTGTCATTGAGGTTCAGGACAACTGGCGCTGGGGCCTCTCGTACAACCTGCCGCTCGACGAGTTCATGGAGGTGATGGACTATGCCGTGCGCAACGGCTACACCTTCGCCTGGGGTGCTGACGTCAGCGAGCGCGGTTTTGACAGCAGAACGGCCACCGTTACCGTGCCCGACACCAAGGTAGAGAGCAAGGAAGGCAGCGATGCCGTTCGCTGGACAGGCGACAACGGCAAGGGTGAGCCCCAAAAGAAGGCCATCAAAGAACTCGAAATCACCCAGGAGCTCCGCCAGAAGGGCTATGACAACTGGGAGACCACCGACGACCATGGCATGATCATCTACGGCATCGCCAAAGATGAGGACGGTAAGGAGTGGTTCATGATGAAGAACTCGTGGGGCTCGACCGGTCCTCACAAAGGCTTATGGTACGTTTCCAAGCCCTTTGTGGCCTACAAGACCATCAACATCCTCCTCCACAAGGACGCTGTGCCCAAGGACATCAAGCGCAAGCTGGGCATCAAGTAAAACCCCACTACTGGGCCCCATAAATTGAAGGCCCATTAAACCCATTAGACCCACAAGCGATAGCCTCGCTGCCAATGTTGGTAGCGAGGCTATCATTTAAATAAAAACCGCTGGCAAAAAAGATTGCCAGCGATCCGTAAACGCTTGGGATAGTAACGTCTTCGAATTTACGGTAGGGGAATTACTTCAGGGAATAAACCACGTCTTCTTCCGTCTCGGTAGCGTTGAGCTTACCTTCGCGAAGAAGCCAGCCAAGACCCAGGAAAAGCTCCTCGTTCTTCTTGATCTTCGTAGCCTTTTTAAGGTCCTTCAGGTTCATTGCGTTCTCGTTGAGTGCATTCCAAATGAGGCCTGCGAACTCACCAACTTTCGTCTCTAACATAGTTGTTTTTTCTTTTGTTTAGTTAATACTTTGCCACTCATTAAGCATGGCGTTACCTAAAAACGCTGCAAAGTTACTGCGTTTTTATGTTATAAAACATATTTTTTGGCTATTTTTTTGTTAAAAAATGCTTTTTCGCCTCCTCACCATAGTTTGGGGCGGTGTCGGCGAGCCTCTTCAAGAGAGAGTAAATCCTGCTGACGGGAGGCAAATTGCTCACGGAGTTCAGACTGATGTTGACGAAGCGATGAAACAAACGCATCGTGAGCCGACGGATTGAGCAGCTGCGCAGCAATACGCGAATTCTGCGAAGCATCCTTCACATGAACTACCGGCGCGTCGTAGATGGGAGCAATTTTTAAGGCGGTGTGCATGTCGCTGGTTGTCGCGCCACCAATCATCAGCGGGACACGCAGTCCAGCGGCTTGAAGCTGCTCTGCCACGGTAACCATTTCGCCAAGCGACGGGGTAATCAGTCCTGAAAGTCCGATGATGTCGGGGCGGCACTCCAACGCCTTGCGTACGATATCCTCTGCTGGGACCATCACTCCCATGTCGATGATAGAATATCCGTTACACGCCATCACAACGCTGACAATGTTCTTTCCGATATCGTGAACATCGCCCTTCACCGTAGCTAACAGCACTTTCTGTTTCTCCTTTGCAGAAGAGGGAACAAGCGTTTTTCCTGTTGGACGGGAGGGAAGACGCGAACACTCGGGACAGGTGCAGCCCACAGCATGAGAGTTCTGCATTACATCGATTGACGGTTGCAGAATACGGACAGCCTCCTTCATGG
Source organism: Bacteroidaceae bacterium (assembly GCA_016291905.1). Classification (GTDB taxonomy): domain Bacteria; phylum Bacteroidota; class Bacteroidia; order Bacteroidales; family Bacteroidaceae; genus UBA1189. Next base: position 45,700 of record JAEEZS010000071.1, on the reverse strand, counting down.
TGCGGGCAGCCTTCACCACTTGTGGAAGAAACATCTTTCCGGCTCCGAAGAGCTCTCCCACCCTGTTCATGCCATCCATCAGTGGCCCTTCGATAATTGCCACAGGCGAGGGATAGACTGCAAGTGCCACGGCTAGGTCTTTCTCTAAATGAGAGGCATCACCCTGCACAAGAGCCTGCTGTAAGCGAGTTTCTAAGGAGGGTTCTGGGGCTGAGGTTTGAGATAAGGGAGTAGTGGTGTTTGCTGTACCCTCTTTTACTTCGTCCTTCGCCTTGTCCCTCAGATAATCTGTCAACCGCTCGGTGGCATCGGGGCGACGAGCAAGAATCAAGTCTTCTATCAGCGCCAACTCTTCCGAAGGAATATCGGCATACTGCACCGACGTAGAAGGATTTACAATGGCCATATCCATTCCCGCCTTGACGGCATGGAAAAGGAACACGGCGTGCATGGCCTCGCGCAATGGGTTATTACCTCGGAAGGCAAAGGAGAGATTACTGACGCCTCCGCTGACATGAGCGCCAGGGAGATTTTCCCGTATCCATTGGGCAGCACGAATAAAGTCAAGGGCGTAAGTATTATGTTCGGCGATGCCCGTGCCGACAGCCAAGATATTGGGGTCGAAGATAATGTCGGAAGAATTCATCCCCACCTCCCGAGTCAGCAGGTGATAGGCTCTCTTGCAGATGCTGATCTTGCGCTCATAGGTGGTAGCCTGTCCCTGCTCGTCAAACGCCATCACGACAACGGCAGCCCCCAGACGACGAAGTTCACTGGCATGGCGAAGGAATGGCTCTTCTCCCTCTTTCAAAGAAATGGAATTCACCACGGGCTTCCCCTGTATGCACTTCAAGGCAACCGTAATAACCTCCCAATTGGAAGAGTCAATCATAAAAGGAACGCGCGCGACATCCGGCTCGGCAGCCAAGAGACGGAGGAAATGCTCCATCTCGACACGGGCGTCAAGGAGTCCATCGTCCATATTTATGTCAAGCATTAGGGCTCCGTCGTCCACTTGACGGCGGGCAATGGCGATAGCTTCGGCGTAGTTATGCTCGGAAATCAGACGCAGGAACTTGCGAGAGCCAGCCACGTTGCAACGTTCACCCACGTTGACAAAGGAACTACCCTCTCCCACCCCTTCCAGAGGGCACAAGGGCTCCAAACCCGAGAGAAACAACGCCTGACGGCGGTGGTCAGGAAGTGTGTGGGGACGGGCATCAGCAAGACGCGGCGCAAGTGCGGCAATAAACTCGTCCGTCGTGCCGCAGCAGCCTCCGATAATGTTCACAAGTCCTTCGTCAAGGAATTCAGATGTCATTGAGGCCCATTCCTCGGGAGTGGTATCGTAATTGCCGAGAGCATTCGGCAAACCAGCATTGGGATAACAAGAGATGTAATAAGGAGCTTTGGCAGCAATCTCACGCAGGTAAGGTTTCATCTGCGCAGGGCCAAACGAGCAGTTGAGTCCCACAGAGAAGACGTCATACGTGCTGACAGAGGCAAGGAAAGCCTCGAGCGTCTGTCCCGAAAGGGTGCGTCCGGCATTATCGCTGATGGTCACCGAAAGCATCACAGGCACCGTGCGCCCCGTCTGCTGCATAGCTGTCTGGGCCGCACAAAGTGCAGCCTTAGCGTTGAGTGTGTCAAAGATAGTCTCGATGAGCAGCGCATCCACACCACCCTCCAGCATCACCGCCATCTGCTCGACGTAAGCCTCGGAGAGTTCATCGAACGAAATGGCCCGAAACGCCGGGTCGTTGACGTCAGGGCTCATAGAGAGCGTCTTGCCCGTAGGCCCTATGGAGCCTGCCACAAAACGAGGTTTCTGCTCCGTGGAAAACGCATCAGCCATACGGCGGGCAATAGCCACTGCGGCACGGTTGATGTCGCACACCTTGTCTGCCGCATCGCAGTCAACCAACGAAATACGCTGGGCATTGAACGTGCACGTCTCAATAATATCGGCCCCAGCACACAGGTAGCGCGAATGGATGTCCTCGATTATCTCGGGATGCGTCAGGGAGAGCATATCGTTATTTCCCGTAGCCATGCCATACTGCTGCACCATAGTGCCCGTGGCTCCGTCGAGGAGCATGACACGTTCGCGCACAAGCTGTGACAGCGTCTTCATATACCTTGCAGAAAAAACGATTACTTAATGCTTAAACATGCGGTCCATCTCCCGACGGTCCTCCTTCTCCTTAATAGACTGTCGCTTGTCGTACTCCTTCTTTCCCCTTGCAAGGGCGATGACTACCTTCGCCAACCCCTTCTCATTGATGAACAGCCGGACGGGGACAATCGTGAATCCCGGATTCTTCTCTTGATTGAGCAATGAGCGGAGCTCTTTCTTCGTTAGCAGCAGCTTGCGCTCACGACGGGCATTGTGGTTGTTGTACGAGCCGTAGAAGTACTCGGCAATGTTCATGTTCTTCACCCACAGTTCGCCCCCCACGAAATAGCAATAGGTATCCACGAGGCTCACCTTGCCCAGACGGATGGACTTTATCTCCGTCCCCGTCAGCACTATGCCTGCCGTGTAGGTCTCGACAAACTCGTAATCGAACGAGGCTTTCCTGTTCTTTATGTTGATGGCAGAGGGTTTCTTTTCCATATAGGGGACGATGGTGACTTAGCCAAAGATGAGCGACAACTTATTGAATACAAATTGAATGAGAAATGGAATGAGCAGGATGGAAGCCGACGTGAGCAGGCTGAACGTCATGCGCCGGTCCTCGTCCAGCTGCATCACCACCTCGGCACCGGCCCAAACGACGTACACCACGTAAAACTGCAGCACCCATTTGAACAGCACCCATTCAGGGAATAGCCCCACCAGAAGCGTCAGCGCAAACACCACCGAGAACGAATAGCCCACCAGAATTACGGACCGCTTTCTGTCGGGCTCCTGCTGCAGGTACCTGACACTCAGCAAGTCAACGACAGCTGTAGAGAGGTAGAACCCCACCACCAGCCCCAGGCAGGCCACGACGGAGTCGATGAAGGCATACAGAAATGCGCCGTCGGCAAAGCCATCGCGGACGACGCGCCCCAGCAGGATAGCCAACCCGCACAGGCACGTCAGCGGAAAGACAAACGTCATCGCCACATCCTGTCGGGGGTTCTCCTCCAGGATGTCGCTCCATGCCTGCCGTGGGTTGACAATCACTCCCCACAGCCGCATGAACAGCCGTTTGAAATCCACCTTAATCAATACGCAAATGGAAATAGTTCGTCGGCACCATTGTTTTCATCACCGTGTCGGGGTAAACGTTCAAATAGTCGGCAACGACCACCACCATCACCGAGTCGCTGGTGTGGTTCAATTTATCCACCATAGCAGTCATGACAGCCTTCACGCCAGGCTCAGCCGTTGCCGTGTCGGCCAGCGTACGGAGGTCGAAGCACCTGTAGTCGGCGCGCAGGGTCTCGCCTGTGGCATATCTCGTGTGAAGGCTGAAGCTGAGCGTGTCGTTGCTGACGCCCTCGGGCACCAGCATGTGCTCGCCGGCTTTTTCCGACATGATTTGGGGAATTATGCTCAGATAGCCGTGGCTTACCCAAGCATAGGGGTAGGTCCACGAGCTCTCCAGCTCAAGGAGCGAGAAACCATAGACGGGGCCGAACGAATCGTCCATTACGAAGTCCTTGTTATATACGGGAAAGACTTCTATCGCATCGCCGCTCACCAGCGTGTAGTCCGCGTCGTAGTTCACGACGTTGAGCGTCGCCGTGATTAGCGCACGCGGCACGTCCACAAGACCGAACTTCGAGAGGTCGGATTCCTTGGTGATATTACCGAACTCGAATATCTCGTTCGTATAGTCGCAGTAGAAGCGCGGGGGCACCGTATTATGGTCGATGGTCACCAAACGGGCAAACGTGCTGGTGTACGTATAGCCCGGCGAGTCGGGCAGGCAGGACGTCAGGGCCACTGCCACAAGGGTCAAAAGACCGAAAACAAACTTCTTCATCGTCTTTTTTTAATCGTTTAGGAATTGACTCAAATGTTCATCCACATAGTAGGCGATAGCTTTCGTTATCTCCTCTTCATTCTCGATATACCAGTCCTCAATGTCATCGAACTTCGGGTACTGCTCGTACATGGCCATGAACTCTTCGTCCGTGCGCTCGCGCGTCAGGTCCCGCTTGTTCTCATCATAGATTTTCTTGGCTTTATACACCGCTTTCGAAAAGTCGTGCAGCCCCATCAGACGCATGGCCTTGGCGAAGGGGTTGTCGAAGATGTAGGGTCCGTAGCCGTTCTGAATGAGCTGGCAGAAGCCCCCGTCCATCACCTCCTCCTGGAAGAAACGGTAGCCCAGCAGCGTGTGCTGCCAGCCGTTAAGGCGCGTCATGCCCTCGGAGCTGAGCCCGCCGCCCAGCGCTTCCAGATAGGCATCGGTAATCACCCGCAGGAAGGCATCCATGCCCTCCTCAGCAGCCTTTCGGAACGATTCTTCACTAATTTCGACTTTCATACACTATGGTTTGAATTGGCAAAGATAGGGTGAACCGAACGAAAATGCAAATTTTTTTGCAATTTTCTGAGGTGAACCCTATCTAAAAGCCCCGTAAGGGGATTAAAGGTAGTGACAAAAATGCGATTAAGCGAGAGCAAAACAAAGTTTTATTTCCGAGGCGAAGCCTACCTAAAACCGAAGGGTAAAGATAGGGTGAACCGAACGAAAATGCAAATTTCCACATCCGTAGAGTTAAACTCTGCGCGCTCAGAATCAAACGCTAGCAAATTAAAATCAAACGCTAGCAAAATAAAATCAAACGCTATCAGCAGGACGTCAAACGCCAACTCTTGCCCCTTTTCTCATCTCATTTTTCAGGGAAAAACGCAAAAATACGCTAACACTTACCTTTTGCGGCTTAACCCACTATGACAAAGCGAATTAGAAAAGGTAAGTGTTGTTCAAACACTTACCTAACTCTTACCTAACTCTTACCTAACACTTACCTTTACCCTTACTCAAAGAGCAATCTGTGGTTCGATGATTTATGTTTGTGATTTGCTGATTTAGGTTGTCAGTTTCTGTCTTACGACTAAAGCAAGTTGACGGGCTTTGAGGTAGAAGTATGGTAAATGTATGGTAAGTGTTTGGTAAGTGTTTGGTAAGTGTTGCCAAAACACTTACCACATCTAAGGCACTATATGACAATTCGTTGGACGGGAAAAGTTAAGTGTTAGCATTTTTTTCGCAAAAACTATAAAAACGCATAAACTCGCACTCCTTGAAACCTTTTTGAGGTATGTCCTACAATCTGTTCTTTTCTGCATTACCGGCGCCCGTACCTTTATATTTGGAGGGCGTGACATTGAAGCGGTAGCGTAGTGAGAGTGTCACGCAGCGGGAATCATTGTCCTCCATCTTGCGGAACATCATGCGGTTGCTGTAAAGCGTGATGCGATTAATACCTCCGTTGAAGAGGTCGTTGCCTGAGAGTTTGATGTTGAGATGACGATTGAAAAAGTCTTTGCTGGCACTAAGAGATAGAATGGAGTTTGTGCAGTTGAGCCAGACGTTCTGCTGGTAGCCGTAAGTGTGCATGTTGAAATCTGCTTGAAGGAGCCAGTCGTGAGGCAGCGTAATGATGTTGCCCAATTGCAGCACCAACATAGGATGGTTGAAACGCTTCTGCTCACCCAGAAACTCTGTCTGGAACCACGGCTTCATCAGGGAGACATTATACTGGGGTGTCCATGTGGCATTGTCTGTCAGGCGGACATCCTTTTGTGCCCCAAGCGTGATGGTGAGCCAATCGGCATGGTCGTAGTTTTTGTATGTCACAAGGTTCACCTTACTGTCATTCTCTAAACTGCCCGCCGTGTAGAGTATAGGGTCAACACAATGGGAGAAGTTGGCACTCAGGAAAAGCCATTTCCACATGGCCATAGCGCTAGTATTGTGATACTTGACGGGTTTCAGGTAGGGATTGCCAGTTTGCCAGTTTAAACGATTCTCATAGATGACATCGCTGCTTAACTGCCAGTATGATGGGCGCGTGGCACGCTTGGAATAGCTGAAGGATAGCAGAACGTTCTTAATGGATGTGGATGCAGATACTGACGGGAAGAAATCGTCATAGGTGCGGCATTGTTCGTCTCGGCGTATGCCGCTTACATAGTATTCCGACTCCACATGCTCGTAACGAAGCCCCGCCGATAGCTGAAAGTTTCCTACATGTTGCCGCAGTTCCATGAATGGGGCGATAGCCTGCTCATGCTGTTCGTTGTCGCTGTTGGCAATATAACCCTCTTTATTTTCAAAGCTGCTATTCCAGCGGGTATGAGTATATTCTTCGCCGATTTCAATCTCTCCCTTCCACAGGGGATGACTCACAAAGAGTTTCTCGGCCATCAGCTTGCTGTGCGTCAGATTATAGGTGTTCACGTCGCGGTCTTCATATTCTTCGCTCAGCTCCTGCTGCTGGTTGCGATTGCGTTGATTCCGGAAAGAGTAGTCTGCGTTGAAGTCTATGCTAAGCTGGCCGACCTTTCCCATATAGTAGATGTTTACCTGGTGGTTAGGGGCACCTTCGGCTGTGCCGATGCTGCTGTTATGTAGGTGGTCGTACATGATACCGTTAGCTTGCAGGCCATCGTCATATTCACCCGATGTCTTTACGTAGTCGTATGTGTTCTGATAGAATCCGCCAAAAGAGTTGTTGTCATTCAGTTGGTAGTTAAAGCCCATGCGTCCCTCAAAGAAAGGATTGCTGACGTTTTCCTTATGCCGATTGGTGATAACCCACAGCGTGTCAGCAAAGACGGTCTGCTCAAACTCACTCCGGCTCCATCTCTTATTATAAGCGCCGAAAAGGTTGGCAAACAATTCCAGCCCGCCTGTTCGATAGGTCAGGTTAATACGATCATTGTTTGCATAGCCATGTCCCTTGCGGCTCCATGATGTTAGTTCTGTACCTAATCCATCGCCGGCTGGTCGTTTCGTGTGGATGATAATGACGGCATTAACCGACGCATTATAGCGAACGCCCGGATTTTGTATCACTTCAACACTCTTTATGTTGTCTGAACGCAAATTCTTCAATTCATTCAAGTCGGTTACTTTGCGGTTGTTGATATAGATGAGTGGTACGCCTTTTCCTAAGATTTCAAAGGTCTCGCCTTTTACGGAAATAGTCGGTACACGCGAAAGCACATCCTCTGCCGTTCCAAGCCGCTCCATCACCGTACCCTCCACATTCATAATCAGAGAATTGCCCTTTAGCTCCACCTTGGGCCGTTCGCCCTTCACCGTCACACCATTTAGGGTATAGTTGTCCGGCTGCAACTGAATGGTGCCGAGGTCGGTAGTGTGGCAAGGCATGAAAATGGACTTGTAGCCAACATAGGAGATGCGGGCGAGGACGGGATGCTGTTCGCAGGGGATGACGAAGAGGCCGCTTTCGTTGGACACGCCGCCCGTCAGCAGCGTGGAGTCCTCGGACGAGAGCAGGGCGATGTTGGCGTAGGCTACGGGCTCGCCCAACTCATCGATGATGGTGCCCTTGTAGCGGGAGGCGGTCTTCTGCGGACACTCCACAATGATTTCCCTGCCATCGACGGTAACGTGGACGGGATAGAAGCCTATCATCTGACGGATGGCATCGGGGAGGGTCTTGTTCTGAATGGAGGTGGTGACGCGGAAGTCCTCCAGCTCGTTATAGAGAAAACTGATGGTGTAGTCGCGGGACTGGTGCGTCAGCTGGCGCAAGGCCTCGCTCATCGAAACATCATCAAACTCGCACGTGATGCGCTGTGCCTGTGCCACGAGGACGAGACTACAGCAGAGAAGGAAGCAGAAGGTCCGTTTCATGTTCATTTCACCATAATCTTTTTGTCCCGTAATTCCAGGTTAATGCTCTCAAAACGGTTCAGGCGATTGAGCACGTGCTCAAGCGTTTCTTCGTGCCGCCACACAAAATAGAAGCGCAGCTGGCGTGCATCGTCGTTCGTGAACACGACCTCGGCCTGATAATATGCAGCTATCTCAGGCAGCATCTTCTCCAGCGTGACATTGTCGAACACAATGGGCTGAGTCGTTACGGTGGTGTCGGACCCGATGGTATCCGTGGGATGTGCCGTTGCGGGCTTTGTGGGCAGGGGCTTTTCCGAAGGGACTGTCTGAGGAGTGGGACGGCTGGCGTTCCGCGCCACATAAATAGCTGCGAATGCAATACCGGCTGAGAGGATGACGCCGATGAATGCCGCAGCAATCTTCCTCGTTTGTGAGCCGAAGAGAGGAATGCGAGTAGCACGGGGCTGCTGTGCCAATGAAGGTGTATCAAATTCGTCGGCATGCTCTTCAGCAAACTGTTCCCAAAGGTCGTCCAAGGGAATCTGTTCATGCTCAGCCTCACGCTTGGCGAAGGCTCGCTTGGTGAGGGCGAGCTGTTCCGCCAGCTCTGCCAGTTCGGGATCGTCGGCAAGCAGGGCGGTAATCTGCTCGTCGGTGTAGTTTTCGGGGTGTTCCTGCAGGGATAGCAGGAGATGAATTTTGTCTTGCTGTTCCATAATGGTTATCGTTTTGCGGTTTCTTTACTGAAATACTCATTGATTTGCCGAAGCGACTGCGAGAGGTGATTATAGATGGTGACTTTGCTCACGCCGACTGCTTGTGAAACCTCGTCGTAGGTCATCTCCTCGAGGAATCTCAGACGGAATATCTGCTGGCTGAGTGGCGAAAGACGGGTTTCAACAAACTGCATCAGCCGTTCCAGACGGTCGTCATCAGGAATGAAAACCACTTGCTTCGGCATCATCTCTGCGAGATAGAGTTTCTGGACGCGTTCGCGTGCGTCCTTATGGCTAAGCACATCGCGACATTTGTTGCGGACTCCAGTCATGAGATAGCCCTCGATTTTGTCTTCTTGCGGAGCGATGTTCTCACGAAGCAATCGGGTGAAGACTTCGCTCACCACGTCCTTGCTGTCGTCAGCATCATAGAGAATAGTCCTGGCCAAACGGTACATGGCGGGATAATGCCGACGATAGATTTCTTCAAACTTCTCTTTGGTCATAATCCGACTCTCTTTTCGGTCTTTTTCACAAGGACGGTTCAGCGAACTCAAAAACTAAGCAAAACGATAACTTTTTTCAATTATGGACGAATTAGGGGAATAATAATATAGGAGAAAGAAAAGACCGAAAAAAACAGAGGCAGCCTTTACCCCTCGATGGTGACCTCGCGGAGGTTTTCGAGGCGGGCGCGGAGGCGGGGCATGAGGGAGGCGCGCTGGACGAGGGTCATGGTGCAGAGGTTGTCAAACGTCTGGGCAACGACCGTAGGGCTCTCCTCCTTGACGATACGCATGACGTCGTTCATAAGCAAGTAATCGAAACTGATGTGTAGCGTCTCGTCCACCGTTTTCTCTATCACCTCGGCTGCGGCGATGGCTTCGGCTGCAGCAGCCTTATAGGCTTGGATAAGCCCCGAGGTGCCCAGCTTAATGCCTCCGAAGTAGCGCACGACGGCAATCACGATGTCCGTCAGTTCACCCGAGTTAATCTGCCCCAGTATGGGCTTGCCTGCGGTGCCGGAAGGCTCGCCATTGTCGTTAGCGCGGAAGACGTCACGAGCGGCACCCAGCATGTAGGCGTAGCAAACGTGCCGCGCATCGTAGTACTCCTTCTGGATGGAGGAGACGAAGGCCATGGCCTCGTCCACCGTCCGCACAGGGGCAGCAAAGGCAAGGAACTTACTGCGCAACTGGGAGTAAGTTCCTTCTGATCGGCCGGCTATGGTCTTGAAAGTGTCCATTGCTTCTTAAGTTAAAAATGAAGAGTTAAGAGTTAGGGGAGTTAAGAATTAAGAGTTAAGAATTAAGAAAAATAGCTTTGGAATCTGAATGCAGCGTACGGGACTTTTTTCTTAACTCTTAATTCTTAACTCTTAACTAAAAAATTCTTAACTCTTAACTACGCCTTAGGATAATTTGTGTATCACCAGCCCTGAGCGGAGCTTGGGCTCGAACCACGTGGTCTTGGGGGGCATGATGTTGCCGGTGTCGGCAATGGTCATGAGCTGCTTCATGGTGACGGGATAAAGGGCGATGGCTACCTTCATTTCGCCGCTGTCGACGCGCCGCTGCAGTTCGCCCAAGCCGCGGATGCCGCCCACGAAGTCGATGCGCTTGTCCTTGCGGAGATCGCCAATGCCGAGGATACCGTGCAGGATGAGGTCGCTGCAGATGGAGACGTCGAGCACGCCGATGGGGTCGTTGTCGTCGTAGGTGCCGGGACGAGCCGTCAGGCTGTACCACTCACCCTCGAGATAGAGGCTGAAGTTGTGCAGGAAGGCGGGTTTGTAAATCTCCTTGCCCTTCTTCTCTACCACGAAGCCCTCGCTCACCTTGTCGAGGAACTGGGCAGGGGTAAGGCCGTTGAGGTCGCGGACAACGCGGTTGAGGTCGAAGATGGTGAGCTGGCCAGCGGGGAAGCAGACGGCCATGAAGTAATTGTACTCCTCGTCGCCACGATGGTTAGGATTCTGCTGGGCTTTCTCGGCGCAGACACGGGCAGCGGCAGCCGAGCGGTGATGGCCGTCAGCGATGTATAGGCTGGGCATCTTGGCAAATTCCTCGGTAATGGTGCGGATGTCGGCATCGTCGTTGATAATCCAGAACTTGTGGCCGAAGCCGTCGATGGGAGCGATGAAGTCGTACTCGGGCTCGGTAGCAGCATAGCGGCTGACGAGGGCGTCAAGAACAGCATTGTCGGGGAAAGCGAAGAAGACGGGCTCGACGTTGGCGTTGTTGATGCGGACGTGCTTCATGCGGTCCTCCTCCTTGTCGGCACGGGTAAGCTCGTGCTTCTTGATGACGCCGTTCATGTAATCATCGACATAAGCGCAGACCACAAGGCCGTACTGCGTGTGCGTACCCATCGTCTGGGCGTAGATGTAGTAGTTCTCCTTGTCGTCCTGCACAAGCCAGCCGTTGTCCTGGAACTTCTGGAAGTTCTCGGCAGCCTTGGGATAGACGCGGGGGTCGTGCTCGTCGGTGCCGACGGGGAAGTCGATTTCGGGACGGATGATGTGGTAGAGACTCATGGGGTTGCCCTCGGCCTCGGCACGGGCTTCGTCGCTATCGAGCACGTCATAGGGACGGCTCTCTACCTTCTCGACCAAGTTTTTGGGCGGGCGAATGCCACGGAAGGGTTTTATCTTTGCCATAAAGAGTGTTTAGCGGTTAGCGGTTAAGGGTTAGCGGTTAGGGGTTCACCTGGAACTTGCGGATGCCGTCCTTGAAGAAGCCAACAATCTGATGGGCGGCAGCGATGCCGGCGTTGATGTTAGCCTCAGCCGTCTGGGCACCCATCTTCTTCGGTGTGGAGAAGTAGCGTCCCGTGAAGAGTTCCGTCATCTTGTCATTGGCTGCGGGCATGATGTCGGTGACATACTTGAAGTCAAGACGACGTTGCATGAACTCAATCAGCTCGTCCTCGTTGATGACCTCCTTGCGGGCGGTATTAACAAGGATGGCGCCCTTTGGCATACGGCTCAGCAGGGCGGCGTTGATGCTGCCCTTCGTCTCGGGCGTAGCGGGGATGTGGAGCGACACCACGTCGTTCTCTGCATAGAGCTCCTCGGCGCTGTGGACGGGGCGGACGTTGTCGGCCTCCATTACGCTGTCGGGGCAGTAGGCGTCATAGGCTGAGATTTCCATTCCGAAGCCCTTGGCAATGCGGGCGACGTTGCGGCCCACGTTACCATAGGCATGGATACCCAGGCGCTTGCCCTTCAGCTCGGTGCCCGAGGTGCCGTTGTAGAAGTTACGCACAGCCATCACCATCAGGCCGAGGGCGAGCTCGGCAACGGCGTTGCTGTTCTGTCCCGGGGTGTTCATCACGCAGATACCGTGGACAGTAGCGGCAGCGAGGTCGACATTGTCAAAGCCGGCACCGGCACGCACCACAATCTTCAGCTGCTTGGCAGCGTCCATCACCTCGGCATCAATCACATCGCTGCGGATGATGAGGGCGTCGGCGTCAGCCACGGCTTCCAACAGCTTGGCCTTGTCGCCGTATTTCTCCAGCAGGGCTACCTCGTAACCTGCCTCAACAATCACTTTCTTTATACCGTCAACAGCCACTTTGGCAAACGGCTTGTCAGTTGCAACAAGAACTTTCATATACTTATTTAAATCTTAGTTTTTTCGAACTCCTTCATGCAGTCCACCAATGCCTGTACGCTCTCGAGGGGCAGGGCGTTGTAGCAGCTGGCGCGGAAGCCGCCCACGCTGCGGTGGCCCTTCACGCCCACCATGCCGCGTTCGGTGGCAAACTTCAGGAAGTCGGGCTCCAATTCCTTGTACTCGTCCTTCATGACGAAGCAGATGTTCATCCTCGAACGGTCACGCGGGTCGGCAATCGTGGGACGGAAGATGGGGCTCTCGTCAATGGCCTTGTAGAGCAGGTCGGCGCGCTCCTTGGCACGACGCTCCATCTCGGCTATACCGCCGCACTTCTTAATCCAGCGCAGCGTCAGCATGGCGCTGTAGATGGGCAGCACGGGAGGCGTGTTGAACATCGATCCGCCTTCGACGTGGGTGCGGTAGTCCAGCATCGTGGGGATGGTGCGCTCCACCTTGCCCAGCGCGTCGTTGCGTACCACCACGAAGGTGACACCCGCAGGGGCGAGGTTCTTCTGTGCGCCTCCGTAGATGCAGATGTACTTCTCCACCTCGACGGGGTGCGAGAAGATGTCGCTGGACATGTCGCAGATGATGGGCACGGGGCTGTCGGGCGTCTCACGGATTTCGGTGCCGTAGATGGTATTGTTCGACGTGTAGTGGAAGTAGTCCACGTCCTTGGGGATGGTGAAGCCCTTGGGGATGTAGTTGAACGTGGTGTCGGCCGACGATGCCACCTCGATGACTTCGCCAAACTGCTTGGCCTCCTTGATGGCCTTCTTCGACCACACACCGGTATTGAGGTAGGCAGCCCGTTTGTTGAGGAAGTTCATGGGCGCCATGCAGAACTCAAGGCTGGCACCGCCTCCGAGGAACAGCACGCTGTAGCCCTCCGGCACACCCAGAATCTCCTTGAACAGCGCCTCGGCTTCGTCGATGACAGCCTGAAAGTCCTTGTGGCGATGGCTAATCTCCAGAATGGAGAGGCCCGAGCCGTTAAAGTCAAGGATAGCCTGAGCCGTCTGTTCAATCACTTCACGCGGCAGGATACTCGGTCCCGCATTGAAATTGTGCTTCTTCATATTTGTTTGATTTGTTGATGGTTTATACTGTTTTATCGTTATCGTTGACAAATATAGTCTGCAAAGATAGGATGAACCAAACGAAAATGCAAATTTTTTTACAAAATTCCGAGGCGAATTCTATTTTATTACAGTGGAATAAAATCACAGCCCAGTGGAATAAATCCGTAGCCCAGTGGAATAAAATCACAGCCCAGTGGAATAAAAACGCGGTCCAAGGGAAAAAACACGGCTCAGGAAGGAGAAAACAGCGCTTTTTCTTCAAAAAAATTGGGATTTTCTTTGCCAGAATTAAAATTTAACGTAATTTTGCAGCGATTTTTTGGAAAATGAAAGCAACAAGCATCATCCTTAGCCTGCTGGTAGTACTTCTGGTCAAGCATAAATGAGCAGAGGGTGAGACGCATTGCATAACAGACAAGGCTTTTCTCACACAAGAGAAAGGCCTTGTTTAGGTTAGAGAAGGATAGAGAAAAAGGTATGAGTACAGAAGAGGTAACAAGGCGGATGGAAATCATGGACACGACGTTGCGCGACGGCGAGCAGACGAGCGGCGTCACCTTCCTTCCCCACGAGAAACTGTCGATTGCCCGACTGCTGCTGGAAGAAGTGGGCGTGGACCGCGTGGAGGTAGGCTCGGCCCGTGTCAGCGAAGGCGAGATGGAGTGCGTCAGAGGCATCTGCACCTGGGCGGCACAGACGGGTTGTCTGGATCGCATCGAGGTGCTGGGATTCGTCGATGGGCAACAAAGTGTCGATTGGATTGAAGCATGCGGCGGACGTGTCATCAACCTGCTTGCCAAGGGTTCCCTGCGCCATTGCACAGGGCAGTTGCGCAAGACTCCCGCTGAGCACATCCACGACATCCGCGAAACCGTGCGCTATGCTACTGAGCGCGGCATTGCCGTGAACATCTACCTGGAGGACTGGAGCAGCGGCATGAAAGACAACGCCGACTATGCGCTGGAGCTCGTGGAGGCGTTGAAGGACGAGGGCATTCGCCGTTTCATGCTACCTGACACGCTGGGCATCCTCAACCCCGCTCAGACCTCCGACTTTGTGAGCCGGATGACGGAGCGCTTCCCTACCCTCCACTTCGACTTCCACGCCCACAACGATTACGACCTTGCCGTGGGCAACGTCTTTGCTGCCGCAGCAGCAGGCATTCACGGCATCCACACCTGCATCAACGGACTGGGTGAACGTGCCGGCAACGCGCCTTTAGCCAGCGTTCAGGCAGTACTTGAAGACCAACTGCACATCCTCACCGGCATCCACGAGGAACGTCTGGTGGACGTCAGCCGCATCGTGGAGTCGTACAGCGGCATCGCCATACCGCCTAATCGCCCCATCATCGGCGAAAACGTCTTCACACAAGTAGCTGGTGTACATGCCGACGGCGACAACAAGATGGGACTCTACTGCAACGACCTGCTGCCCGAGCGTTTCGGACGCAAACGCGAATATGCCCTCGGCAAGACAAGCGGCAAAGCCAACATCCGCAAGAACCTCGACGAACTGGGACTGGTGCTCGGCGAAGAGGCCATGCGCAAGGTGACGGACCGCATCATCGAGCTGGGCGACAAAAAGGAGGTGGTAACGCAGGAAGACCTTCCCTACATCATCTCCGACGTGCTCAAACATTCTGTCAAGGACGACAAGGTGACGCTCATCGGCTACAACGTAGCTCTCTCGAAAGGTCTGAAACCCACCTGCGCCCTCAAACTCAACATCGACGGACAGGTATTTGAGGAAAACTCGAGCGGAGACGGACAGTACGACGCTTTTGTGCGCGCGTTGCGCAAAATATATAAGGTGACGCTTCAACGGAAGTTCCCTATGCTGACGAACTATGCTGTCTCTATCCCGCCAGGCGGACGCACGGATGCCTTCGTGCAAACCATCATCACGTGGGAATACGAGGGACGCGTCTTCAAAACCCGAGGCCTCGATGGCGACCAGACCGAAGCTGCCATCAAAGCCACCATGAAGATGCTGAACATACTGGAAGGATTAGGTGACTAAAGAATGACAACAATACAACTCAATAAAAAATACGCAACTATGGAAAAAGCAAATTTGGACTGGTCGAGCATCGGCTTCGGCTACATCAAGACAGACTACAACGTGCGCTGCTACTACCGTAACGGCCAATGGGGTTCCATTGAAATCAGCTCTGACGAGAACATCCCCATCCACATGGCTGCCACTTGCCTTCATTACGGACAGGAAGCCTTCGAGGGACTGAAAGCCTTTACAGGTAAGGACGGGCGTATCCGCATTTTCCGTGCCGAGGCTAACGCCGAACGCATGCAGCAGACGAGCGACGCCACGCTGATGCCCCGCGTCCCGACGGAACTTTTTGTGGAGATGACGAAGAAAGTCGTCAACCTCAACCGACGCTTCGTACCGCCCTACGGCAGTGGAGCTGTGCTCTACATTCGTCCGCTGCTAATCGGCGTGGGAGCTCAGTTAGGTGTCCATCCGGCGAAGGAATATCTGTTCCTCATCCTTGTTTCACCCGTAGGTCCTTATTTCAAAGGTGGTTTTGCCGCTACTCCCTATGCTATCATCCGTCAGTATGACCGTACGGCACCCCTTGGTATGGGCTCCTACAAGGTGGGAGGCAACTACGCTGCCAGCCTGCGTGCCAACAAGATGGCGCACGACCTCGGCTACAGCTGCGAGTTCTACCTCGACTCCAAAGAGAAAAAGTATATTGACGAGGCAGGTGCCGCCAACTTCTTCGGTGTGAAGAATGACACCTACATCACCCCCGCTTCTAACTCCATCCTTCCCTCCGTCACCAACGACAGCCTTCAGAAGGTGGCTCGTGACCTTGGCATGAAAGTAGAGAAACGTCGCATCCCCCTTGAGGAGCTGGAAACTTTTGAGGAGGCAGGAGCCTGCGGCACAGCAGCCGTCATATCGCCTATCGAACGCATCGATGACATTGAGACTGGTAAATCATACGTCTTCGCTACCGACGGTAAACCCGGCCCCTGGTGCCGACGTCTCTACGACACCCTCACAGCCATTCAGATTGGTGAGGCAGAAGACAAGTACGGTTGGGTAACAGTGTTGGAGGATTAAAAGGACAATAGTTTTTATGAAACTAAAAAGCGATACAACCACACAGGGACGGCGTATGGCGGGAGCCCGCGCCCTCTGGATAGCTAACGGCATGAAACCCGAAATGATGGGACGACCCGTCATTGCCATTGCCAACTCATTCACCCAATTCGTGCCTGGCCACACACACCTTCACGAAATCGGGCAGACGGTGAAAGCGGAAATCGAACGCCTCGGCTGCTATGCAGCTGAATTCAACACCATTGCCATCGACGATGGAATTGCTATGGGACATGACGGCATGCTTTACTCCCTACCCTCGCGCGATCTCATTGCCGACAGCGTGGAGTATATGGTGGAGGCACACAAGGCCGACGCCCTCGTCTGTATCAGCAACTGCGATAAGATTACACCGGGCATGCTTATGGCAGCCATGCGCCTCAACATCCCCACCATTTTCATTTCAGGCGGTCCGATGGAAGCGGGCGCTGACCCCCAGAGCGACCATGGTCTCGACCTCATAGACGCCATGGTTGTCAGCGCCGATGACAATGTCGATGACGCCACCGTTGCCCGCATTGAACGTCATGCTTGTCCAGGCTGTGGTTGCTGCTCCGGCATGTTCACAGCCAATAGCATGAACTGCCTCACCGAAGCGCTTGGCCTCTCACTCCCTGGCAACGGCACCATCGTAGCTACCCATGTGCGCCGCAAGCAACTTTTCATCAACGCAGCTCATCAAATTGTCAAAAACGCCTTCCTATATTACCGCGATGGTGACGAGAGCGTCCTGCCCCGCAGCATTGCTACCCGAAGCGCATTCTTCAACGCTATGACGCTCGACATCGCCATGGGCGGCAGCACCAACACCATCCTCCACCTCCTTGCCGTTGCCCACGAGGCTGGCGTTACCTTCACTATGGACGATATTGATGCTCTCTCGCGTCGCGTGCCTTGCATCTGTAAGGTAGCCCCCAGCACCAACCGCTTTCATGTACAAGACGTAGGTCGTGCGGGTGGCATCTTAGGCGTCTTGGGAGAACTTGCAAAGGGCGGTCTGGTGGATGGTAATGCTATCCGCGTCAATGGTACCACCTTAGCGGCTGACATTGCCCGTTATGCCATCAACGATCGGGCAGACTCCCGCTCCATCTACCATTGTGCCCCTGCCGGACGTTTTTCCAACGTCATGGCTTCGCAAGAAACCTATTATTCCACCCTCGATACCGACCGTGCCACGGGTTGCATCCGCGACCTGGCCCATGCTTACACCCAAGATGGTGGGCTCGCCGTCCTCAAGGGTAACATAGCCTTGGATGGATGTGTTGTCAAGACGGCTGGCGTAGATGAAAGCATCTGGCGCTTCAGTGGCCCTGCGAAAGTTTTTGACTCGCAAGAGGCCGCTGTCGAAGGCATTCTGGGAGGTGACGTCAAGGCAGGCGATGTTGTCGTCATCACCTACGAAGGTCCTCGTGGAGGCCCCGGCATGCAGGAGATGCTCTACCCCACCAGCTACCTCAAATCGCGGCACCTCGGCAAAGCCTGCGCCCTCATCACCGACGGACGCTTCAGCGGCGGCACCAGCGGCCTTAGCATTGGACATGTCTCACCCGAGGCTGCTGCAGGGGGTAATATCGGTAAGGTGATGGATGGTGACATCATTGAAATTGACATCCCCGCCCGCACCATCAACGTTCGCTTGACGGATGCCGAACTTGCAGCACGCCCCATGCGTCCTCTTTCGCGCCAACGCCGTGTCCCCGCATCACTGAAAGCTTATGCCTGCATGGTCAGTTCTGCCGACAAGGGAGCCGTGAGAATGATTGAATATTGATTATTGATGATTGAAAATAAATTTATGGGAAATAGGATAACTGGCGCAGAAGCGCTCATGCAAGCCCTCATCCACGAAGGGGTAACTACCATCTTCGGCTATCCGGGGGGTGGCATTATGCCTGTCTTCGATGCCTTGTATGACCATCAAGACGACTTCCGGCAGATTCTTGTCCGCCACGAACAAGGTGCCGCCCATGCCGCACAAGGTTATGCCCGCAGCAGTGGCAAAGTTGGCGTATGCTTAGTCACTAGCGGCCCTGGAGCCACCAATACCATTACCGGCATCAGCGACGCTATGCTTGACAGCACACCCATCGTCGTCATCTCAGGCCAAGTGGGTGCTGCCGCTTTAGGAACCGATGCTTTTCAGGAAGTTGACTTCGTCTGTATCACCCAACCCATTTGCAAATGGAGTTATCAGATACGTAGCGCCGAGGACATTGCCTGGGCTGTGGCACGTGCTTTTTACATCGCCTCTAGCGGACGGCCAGGTCCTGTCGTGCTTGACTTTGCCAAGAACGCTCAGACCTCCATGGTTGACTTCGAGCCTGCACGGCTACCGATACAGCGTGGTTTTATCCCTGTCCCTCAGCCTTCCGAAAAGGCTATCAGCCGGGCTGCTGCACTTATCGACAAGGCACAACGTCCCTTGCTTCTTGCGGGACAAGGTATCGAACTAGCTGGTGCTCAGGAAGAATTGCGACAGTTTGTCGAAAAAACGGGCATCCCCGTGGGATGCACCCTTCTCGGTCTCTCCACCCTCCCCTACGACCATCCGCTCCGCCAAGGTATGCTGGGGATGCATGGAAACCTGGCTCCCAATGTCAAGACCAATGAGTGCGACGTGCTGATTGCCGTCGGCATGCGTTTCGACGACCGTGTCACAGGCAAGCTTACCTCCTACGCTCGTCAAGCAAAGGTTATCCACCTTGACATCGACCCGTCGGAAATCGGCAAGAACGTCCCCGTTGATGTTGCTGTCAAGGGAGACTGCAAGGAGACACTGGCTCGCCTCACCGAAGCCGTCCATCCCGCAGAACATAAGGAGTGGGTGAAAAGCTTCGCCACCTATCACGCCATGGAACAGGAAGAAGTCATTAACCCTGCCATCCACCCCGCTAAAGGCCCGCTGAAGATGGGCGAAGTGGCCCGTCGTGTTAGTGAAGCTACTGGCGACAAAGCCATCCTCGTCACTGATGTCGGACAAAACCAGATGATGTCTGCTCGCTATTTCCGCTTTACACAGCCTCGCAGCATCATCACCTCAGGCGGTTTGGGCACCATGGGCTTTGGACTACCCGCAGCCATTGGTGCCACATTCGGTGCCCCCGAGCGCACCGTCTGCCTCTTCGTGGGTGATGGTGGAATACAGATGAACATTCAAGAGCTTGGCACTATCATGGAGAGTGGCGCTCCCGTGAAGATTATCCTCCTCAACAACAACTACCTCGGCAACGTCCGCCAATGGCAGGAGCTTTTCTTCCATCACCGTTACTCGTGCACACCCATGAAGAATCCCGACTACGAAAAGATTGCCTCTGCCTATAGCATCCCCTCGCGTACCGTTGTCCATCGTGCCGACCTCGACGATGCCATCCAAGAGATGCTAAACACCCCAGGTGCTTTCCTGTTGCAGGCTGCCATCGAGGAAGAAGAAAATGTCATGCCAATGACGCCTCCTGGAGCCGACGTTGACCAAATGCTTCCTTTTATCGACCCATCCACACCCGCTGAACAATGGAAAAGAAACTTTATACACTGATTGTGCACTCCGAGCACATGGCTGGCCTGTTGAATCAGGTGACAGCCGTCTTTACCCGTCGTCAGATTAACATCGAGAGCATAAACGTTTCGGCATCGTCCATCGAGGGCATCCACCGCTACACCATCACCGCATGGGCCGATGAAGACACCATTGCAAAAGTGACGCTCCAGATAGCGAAGAAGGTGGATGTTCTACAGGCAAGCTACTATCTGGATGACGAAATCTTCATGCAGGAGATAGCCCTCTACAAACTTTCCACCTCCCTCTTGATGGCTAATCCCGAGATATGCGAGATAATCCGCCGCAACGATGCCCCCATCATTGAAACGAATCCCGTCTATACTGTCGTGGAGAAAGCAGGACGCACGGCCGAAACCGAACAGCTACGTCGCGAGTTGACTGCTTACGATTGCCTCCTTCAATATGTCAACTCAGGCCGTATTGCCGTCACTCGTAGTAGTGAAGAACACCTGACAGAATTTCTAAAGAAACTCGAAAGCAACAAATAAACGTATTAATCCTAAAAAACCTATTCACTATGGCAAAAATGAATTTTGGCGGTGTCATTGAGAACGTCGTGACCCGTGAGGAATTTCCTCTTGAAAAAGCCCGCGAGATCTTGAAAAACGAAACGATTGCCGTCCTCGGTTACGGTGTGCAAGGCCCTGGCCAGTCGCAAAACCTGCGCGACAACGGCTTCAACGTCATCGTCGGCCAGCGCCCAGGCAAGACCTACGACAAAGCTATCGCCGACGGCTGGGTACCCGGTGAGACTTTGTTTGGCGTCGAAGAAGCAGCTAAGCGAGGCTCCATTATCATGTGCCTGCTCTCTGATGCTGCAGTCATGGCTGTGTGGCCAACTATTAAGCCCTATCTCACTACAGGTAAGACGCTTTATTTCAGCCACGGCTTTGCCATCACTTGGAACGACCGCACAGGCTGTGTTCCTCCCACCGACATCGACGTCATCATGGTTGCTCCCAAAGGTTCGGGCACCTCACTGCGCACAATGTTCCTCGAAGGACGTGGCCTCAATAGCAGCTATGCCATCTATCAGGACACTTCGGGTAAGGCTTACGACAAGACCATTGCTCTCGGCATCGGCATCGGCTCTGGTTATCTGTTCGAGACCACCTTCCAACGTGAGGCTACCAGCGACCTGACAGGCGAACGCGGCTCTTTGATGGGTGCAATTCAAGGTCTATTGCTTGCCCAGTACGAAGTTCTCCGTGAGAATGGCCACACGCCCTCTGAGGCTTTCAACGAAACCGTCGAAGAACTCACACAGTCACTCATGCCGCTGTTTGCTGCTAAGGGCATGGACTGGATGTACGCTAACTGCTCCACCACCGCCCAACGCGGCGCGCTTGACTGGATGGGACCCTTCCACGATGCCATCAAACCCGTTATGCAGAAGCTTTATGCCAGTGTGAAGTGCGGCCATGAAGCCCAAATCTCCATCGACAGCAACAGCAAGCCCGACTATCGTGAGAAGTTGGAGGAGGAATTGCGCCAGCTGCGCGAGAGCGAAATGTGGCAGACTGCTGTCACCGTCCGCAAGCTTCGTCCTGAAAACAATTGAGCGAACCCATTATAGTAATAAGCGAAGGGGTAACAGCCAACCCGCAATACGCTATGGCGTCACCTGTCAGCCTTTCCATTCGGGAAGGCGAACAGGTGGCCATTGTGGGTGCTAATGCCAGCGGCAAAACCCGCCTTGTTGAGATTCTTACTGGCCATTATCGCCTACGTGGTGATGCTATTCGCCTTTGTTTTCCCGATGTTCCAGAAGGCCGTATCAGCAATGCCATACGCTACATTACCTTTTGCGACGCCTACGGTGAAATTGACAGCAACTACTTCCTCCAATTACGCTGGAATCAAACCGAAATCAGCGAGGAAACGCCCACTGTCCGTCAGTTTCTTAATAATAAGGTAGGCTCAACGGAAAAAGCTTCCACGTCTGAAGATAGCTATAGGCAAGAAATCTACCGTCTTTTTGGCTTGGAGTCGTTGCTTGATAAGTACATTGTCGCTCTCTCTTCGGGTGAGTTGCGTAAATGCCAGTTAGCACGTGTGCTACTTTCCCGCCCAAGAATACTCATTATTGACAACCCATTCATTGGACTTGACACGACAGCCTGTGACATGCTAACAGCTGTTCTGCAGACAATTGTTGCACAAGAGCAACTTACATTGATACTTGTACTGCCTCGCACCACGCTCATCCCTTCGTTTATTACCCATGTCATTCCAGTTGTCGATGGCCATTTACTCCCATCCATAAGCCGCGAGGCGTACATTCCCCACGACATCCCTTGCCCTGAGCCCATCCTTTCACCAGACGAACGTCTCCGCATCCTTTCTCTGTCCGAGAAAGACCTCAGCCGAACGCCGTTTTATCCTCAGCAGGGAGGGGAGATACTGCAGTTCAACAATGTCAGAATCCGTTATGAAGGACGATCCATTCTGGAAGACATTAACTGGACGGTTTGCGAAGGCGAACGTTGGGCACTCACAGGTGCCAACGGCTCAGGAAAAAGCACCTTGCTCAGTCTTGTCTGTGCTGACAACCCTCAGGGCTATGCCTGCGACATACGCCTTTTCGGGCATCGTCGGGGTACAGGAGAGAGCATCTGGGAAATCAAACGCCACATCGGTTATGTCAGTCCTGAACTCCATCGTGCCTATCGCAAGAACATCCCTTCCATCGACCTCGTTGCCAGCGGGTTCCACGATACTGTAGGTTTATATACACATGCCACCGACGACGAAAGAGAGAGATGCCTCTCTTGGATGGAGATATTCGGCATCCGACATCTGGCGACCCGTCCTTATCTCCAGCTCTCCAGCGGTGAACAACGACTTTGTCTGTTGGTTCGCGCCTTTGTGAAGGACCCAGAGCTTCTCATTCTCGATGAACCCCTCCATGGATTGGACGAATACTATCACCAACGAGTACGGGAGATTATCACCACCTTTTGCGAACGTCGTCATAAAACGCTCATCATGGTGACTCACCATCTGGAGGAACTGCCTCCCTGTATCACTCATCACATGAAATTGAAACCCAACTACTGAATCGCCCTATGAAAGTAATGAAATTCGGAGGCACCTCCGTGGGCTCTCCCGAGCGGATAAAACACGTGGCCACCCTCATCCAGACGGATGCCCCCACCTTTGTTGTTCTCTCTGCCATGTCAGGAACCACCAACACCTTGGTGGAAATTGCCGGCTATCTCTACAACCGCAACCCTGACGGAGCAATTGAAACAATCAACCGCCTTGAGGCCACTTATAACCGTCATCTTACCCAACTCTTCGCTACCGATGAATGGAAAGAAAAAACTCGTGAATTTCTACGCGAAGTGTTTAACTCAATGCATTCTTTTACCTGTCAGCCGTTCGGCCCAGTAGAGGAGAAAATCTTGCTAGCCCAAGGGGAAATCATGTCTACAAACATGATGACAAACTATCTGCATGAGCAAGGAGTCCCTGCCGTTTTGCTTTCCGCTCTCGACTTTATGCGCCTGACAGGTAGTGGTGAACCCGATCTTGCCTTTATTAAGGAGAAATTGAATGAGCAGATACAGGCTACTGCCGATGCACCTCTTTATATCACACAAGGTTTCATTTGCCGGAATGCTTACGGAGAGGTGGACAATTTGCAACGAGGCGGCTCAGACTATACGGCTTCGCTCGTCGGAGCTGCTTTGGAAGCAGAAGAAATCCAGATTTGGACAGACATCGACGGCATGCACAACAACGACCCTCGTATCGTAGATGGTACAGAGGCCGTTCGTCACCTCCATTTCGAGGAAGCTGCCGAGTTGGCCTATTTCGGGGCTAAAATTCTCCACCCCACCTGCATCCAGCCCGCCAAGTACGCCAACATCCCCGTCCGCTTGCTGAACACGATGGAGCCTCAGGCTCCCGGTACGCTCATTGACAACCGTCGCGATACCGGTAACATCAAAGCCGTTGCGGCCAAGGATAACATCACGGCCATACGCATCAAGTCCAGCCGCATGTTACTGGCTCACGGTTTCCTCCGTAAGGTGTTCGAGATTTTCGAAAGCTGGCACACCAGTATCGACATGATCTGCACGTCAGAGGTGGGCGTTTCCATGTCCATCGACGACACCCGCCACCTCGGCGAAATTGTCCATGACCTGAAAAAGTACGGCACCGTCACCGTTGACCTCGACATGTGCATTGTCTGCGTTGTCGGTGATATGGATTGGGAAAACGTAGGTTTCGAAACCCGAGCCATGCAGGCTCTGAAGGACATCCCTGTCCGCATGGTTTCATACGGAGGCAGTAACTACAACATCTCTTTCTTGGTACGCGAGGAGGACAAGTCCCGTGCCCTGCGTGCACTTTCCGCCTGTCTGTTCAATAAAGAGATTAATGGTTAGAGTTATGAAAGATTTTCCAACCCATAGTTTTCAGACGCTTCAGACACCGTTCTACTTTTACGACACGGCGCTCTTGCAGCAAACACTTGACGCTGTCTCAGCCCAGCTTGCACGCCACGAGGGGTATCGCATGCATTATGCCATCAAGGCGAATGCCAACCCCGTAATTCTGCGCATGATCAGTGCCAAGGGTTTCGGTGCCGACTGCGTGAGTGGTGGTGAAGTGCAGTTGGCCATTGCCCACGGCTTTGCGCCAAAATCCGTTGTCTATGCCGGCGTGGGTAAGAGCGACTGGGAAATCAACATCGCTCTTGATGCCGGTATCGGCTGCTTCAACGTCGAGTCTGCTGCCGAGTTGCACGTCATCAATGAGCTGGCTCTCCGAAAGGGCGTCAAGGCCCCCGTTGCTCTACGTGTCAATCCCGACATTGGTGCCCATACCCATGCCAACATCACCACCGGCTTGGCTGAGAACAAGTTCGGCATCAATCTTGAACAACTGGGCAGCGTGCTGCATGAAACGCTCAGCCTCCCTGGTGTCGAGTACAAAGGCCTACATTTCCACATCGGCTCGCAGATTACGGACATGCTTGACTTCCAAGCCCTCTGCAACCGAGTCAACTCGCTGAGCCACGAGCTCAGCCGTCAGGGTCTTCCTGTTGGCGACATTAACGTAGGTGGTGGTCTGGGTGTTGATTACGAGCACCCCGACAATGCCCCTTTGGCCGATTTCGATGCCTATTTCGACGTCTTCCGCCGCCACCTTGACACCCGCCCCGGTCAGCTTGTCCACTTCGAGCTTGGACGTAGCATCGTGGCTCCCTGTGGCAGCCTCATCACCCGTGTCCTTTATGTAAAAGAGGGCACCTCCAAACGGTTTGCCATTGTTGATGGTTCCATGACCGAGCTTATCCGGCCTGCCCTCTACCACGCCTTTCACCTCCCACAGAATATCTCGTCCGACGCCGCACGCCCCGTCACCACCTACGACGTGGTAGGCCCCGTCTGCGAGAGTTCTGACGTCTTCGCCAAAGCCATTGACCTCCCCGAATGTCATCGGGGCGACTTCATTGCATTCCGCACGGCCGGCGCCTACGGCGAGACAATGGCCTCAGGCTACAACGCCCGTCCGCTGCCCAAAAGCTATTTCTCTACCGATTTTCTTTAAAATAGGAAGAATAATCCGTACCTTTGCATCCTCATAAACTCATCAACCTATAAACCCCATCATGGACGATAAACTTTATATCTTCGACACCACCCTCCGCGATGGTGAACAAGTGCCCGGTTGTCAGCTCAACACGATAGAAAAAATCCAAGTGGCCAAGCAACTGGAACGCCTTGGTGTAGATGTCATCGAAGCCGGATTCCCTATCTCCAGCCCGGGCGATTTCAATTCCGTCATCGAGATATCCAAGGCTGTGACGTGGCCCACCATCTGCGCCCTCACCCGCGCCGTAGAGAAGGACATCGACGTTGCCGTCGAAGCTCTCCAGTATGCCCGCCACAAGCGCATCCACACCGGTATCGGAACCAGTGACATGCACATCAAGTACAAGTTCAACTCCAACCGCGAGGAAATCATCGAGCGGGGTGTAGCCGCCGTGAAATACGCGAAGAAATTCGTGGAAGACGTGGAGTTTTATGCCGAAGATGCCGGACGCACTGACAACGAATACCTTGCCCGCGTCATCGAGGCCGTCATCAAAGCGGGTGCCACCGTAGTGAACATCCCCGACACCACCGGCTACTGCCTGCCCGAGGAGTACGGCGCCAAGATCCGCTATCTTGTGGAGCACGTCGACTGTATCGACAAGGCCATCATCTCCACCCATTGCCACAACGACCTCGGCATGGCCACAGCCAATACCATCAGCGGCGTCATCAACGGTGCCCGTCAGGTAGAGGTCACCATCAACGGCATCGGCGAACGCGCCGGCAACACTTCACTTGAGGAGATTGCCATGATTATCAAGTGCCACAGTACCATCCCCGTGCAGACGAACATCAACACCACGAAGATATACCCTACCAGCCGCATGGTGAGCAGCTTGATGAACATGCCCGTGCAACCCAACAAAGCGGTGGTGGGACGAAACGCCTTTGCCCACTCCAGCGGTATCCACCAGGACGGTGTGCTCAAGAACGTGCAGACCTACGAAATCATGGACCCCAAGGACGTGGGTATCGACGACAACAGCATCGTCCTTACTGCCCGCAGCGGACGTGCTGCCCTGCGTCATCGCTTACACGTGCTGGGCGTGGAGATGGACGACGAACATCTCGACAAGGTCTATGAAGCTTTCCTCCGCCTCGCCGACCAGAAGAAGGAGATTGGCGACGACGACATCCTGATGTTGGCAGGCGCCGACCGCTCGGCAAGCCAGCACATCAAGTTGAAGTACTTACAGGTGACCAGCGGTGTGGGTGTACGCCCCGTGGCCAGCTTGGGACTGGAGGTGGCTGGCGAACAGTTCGAAGCCGCAGCCACAGGCAACGGCCCCGTAGATGCTGCCATCAAAGCCCTCAAGCAGATTATCCGCCGCCAGATGACCCTCAAGGAGTTCACCATCCAAGCCATCAGCAAGGGCAGCGACGACGTGGGCAAGGTGCACATGCAGGTGGAGTACAACGACCAGCTCTACTACGGCTTCGGCGCCAATACCGACATCATCGCCGCCTCCGTCGAGGCCTACATCGACTGTATCAACAAGTTCAGGAACTAAACGTTTCCCTTGAGGAAAATGCCATTTGTTTTTCATTCTTCATTTTTCATTCTAAATGAATACGTTATTTGACAAGATTTGGGACGCGCATGTCGTCCGCAAGGTGGAGGACGGCCCCACACAACTCTACATCGACCGCCTCTATTGCCACGAAGTCACCAGCCCGCAAGCCTTTGAAGGCCTCCGCGAACGTGGCTTAAAGTGCTTCCGTCCCAAGCAGATTTTCTGCATGCCCGACCACAATACGCCCACCCACGACCAGGACAAGCCCATCGCCGACCCCGTTTCCAAGGCACAGGTTGACGCGCTGGCTCGCAACGCCGCTGAGTTCGGCCTTACCCACTTCGGCATGATGGACCCCCACAACGGCATCATCCACGTCGTCGGCCCCGAGCTCGGCCTTTCCCTGCCCGGCATGACCATCGTCTGCGGCGACTCCCACACCTCCACCCACGGCGCCATGGGTGCGGTTGCCTTCGGCATCGGCACTAGCGAAGTGGAGATGGTGCTTGCCTCCCAATGTATCCTCCAGAGCAAGCCCAAGTCCATGCGCATCCGCATCGAGGGTATGCTTGGCAAGGGCGTCACCGCCAAGGACGTCGCCCTCTACCTGATGGCACAGCTCACCACCTCCGGCGCTACGGGCTACTTTGTCGAATATGGTGGTTCCGTGGTCCGCGACATGACCATGGAAGGACGCCTCACCCTCTGCAACCTCTCCATTGAGATGGGTGCTCGCGGCGGATTTGTGGCCCCCGACGAAACCACCTTTGCCTACTTGAAGGGACGCAACTACGCCCCGAAGGGCGACGACTGGGATCGTGCCGTGGCTTACTGGCGCACGTTGCAGAGTGGCGACGATGCCGTCTTCGACCGCGAACTCGTCTTCGACGCAGCCGACATCGAGCCCCGCATCACCTACGGCACCAACCCCGGCATGGGCATCGGCATCAGCGACGCCATTCCCGCCCTCGACACCATTCCCGAAGCCGGCCAGGCATCCTTCCTGAAATCATTGGGATACATGCAGTTCCAACCCGGCGAGAAGCTCCTTGGCAAGCCCGTCGACTACGTCTTCCTGGGCGCTTGCACCAACGGACGCATCGAGGACTTCCGGGCCTTTGCCTCCCTCGTCAAGGGACATCACAAGGCCGAAGGCGTTACCGCTTGGCTCGTCCCCGGCTCGTGGAAAGTGGACGGACAGATTCGTGCCGAAGGACTCGACAAGGTGCTTGCCGAAGCAGGCTTCGAAGTCCGTCAGCCCGGTTGTAGCGCCTGCCTCGCCATGAACGACGACAAGATTCCCGCAGGCTGCCTCGCCGTCTCCACTTCCAACCGCAACTTCGAAGGCCGTCAGGGGCCGGGCTCCCGCACCATCCTTGCCAGCCCTTACACAGCCGCTGCTGCTGCCATCACCGGCGTCATCACCGACCCCCGCCAGTTTCTAAAATAACACTCCGATGAAACAGTCATTCAACACCCTCACCTCCACCTGCATTCCCCTCCCGTTGGAGAACGTCGATACCGACCAGATTATCCCTGCCCGCTTCATGAAGTCCACTACGCGTGACGAGAAGTTCTTCGGCGACCACCTCTTCTTCGACTGGCGCCATCGTCCCGACGGCACTCCCAACCCCGACTTTGTGCTCAACAACCCCGCCTGCCAGGGCAGCACCATCCTCGTGGCGGGCAAGAATTTCGGCTCCGGCTCCAGTCGTGAACACGCTGCATGGGCCATTGCCGGCTACGGCATCCGCGTCGTCGTCAGCAGTTTCTTCGCCGACATCCACAAGAACAACGAGCTCAACAACTTCGTGCTGCCCGTCGTGGTCAGCGAAGCCTTCCTCGGCGAGCTTTTCGCCTCCATCAAGGCCGACGCCTCCACATTGGTTACCGTCGATCTCCCCAACCAAACCATCACCAACCACGCCACCGGCCACAGCGAGACCTTTGAAATCAACGCCTACAAGAAGCATTGCCTCATGAACGGCCTTGACGACATCGACTTCCTCACAGCCGACAAAGCCCTCATCGAAGCATACGAGAAAAAACGCCCCTGATTCCTAATTTCTAAATATCTTATTTTTATGACTATAAATCTAGCAGTTCTCCCCGGTGACGGCATTGGCCCTGAAGTCGTTGCCCAAGCCCTCCAAGTCACCGAAGCCGTTTGCCAGAAGTACGGCCACGAACTCCACTACGAATATGGTATCTGCGGTGCCCATGCCATCGACGCCGTCGGCAACCCTTATCCCGCCCAGACACACCAGCTCTGTATGGACAGCGACGCCGTCCTCTTCGGCGCCGTCGGCGATCCCAAGTTCGACAACAACCCCGCCGCCAAGGTACGCCCCGAGCAAGGTCTGCTCGCCATGCGCAAGCAGCTCGGCCTCTTCGCCAACATCCGCCCCGTGGAGACCTTCGACTGCCTCATCCATAAATCTCCCCTCAAGGACGAGCTCGTCCGTGGTGCCGACTTCATCTGCATCCGCGAGCTCACGGGAGGCATGTACTTCGGCCCCAAGAAGGAGGGCGACGACGAAGCCTACGACACCAACCTCTACAGCCGTGCCGAGGTAGAGCGCATCCTCCATGTCGCCTACGGCTATGCCCGCCAGCGCCGTCGCCACCTTACCGTCGTCGACAAGGCCAACGTCCTCGCCTCGTCCCGCCTCTGGCGTAAGATCGCCCAGGAGATTGCCCCCCAGTACCCCGACGTCACCACCGACTACATGTACGTCGACAACGCCGCCATGCGCATGATACAGGAACCCCGTTTCTTCGACGTCATGGTCACCGAGAACACCTTTGGCGACATCCTCACCGACGAGGGCTCATGCATCACCGGCTCCATGGGCCTGCTGCCCAGCGCCTCCATCGGCACCCACACCAGCGTTTTCGAGCCCATCCACGGCTCATGGCCCCAGGCAGCCGGGCAGAACATTGCCAACCCCTTGGCCACCATCCTCTCTGCCGCCATGATGTTTGAGTACGCCTTCAGCCTTACCGCCGAGGCTGCCGACATCCGCACAGCCGTTCAGGCAAGCCTCGACGAGAACGTCCGCACAGGCGACATCCAGATCGCCGGCCTCCGTCCTTATTCCACGTCCGAAGTAGGCCAGTGGCTCACCGCCCGCATTAAGGGCGAATAACCGCCATCCCCAAAAAGCAGGGGGACAACGCAACAACTAGTTTTTTTCGCAAGAAGCGATAAGAAACAAAAGAAGGGGATTCATCACGAACTCCCTTCTTCTGCGGTGCGTACGGGACTCGAACCCGTGACCTCCTGCGTGACAGGCAGGCATTCTAACCAGGCTGAACTAACGCACCAAATCTAACTATCTAAAACTATTATGAAAACGCTTTTTACACTTTTCTTTGTGCTGTCCTCCCGGATTGCGGTTGCAAAGGTACGCACTTTTTTTGTACCTGCAAGCGTTTTTCGCTTTTTTTTTCAAAAAAATCGCTGCACAACCACTAAATCGTGTTTTTTCCCTTCGGCGACTACCCAAGCGGGAAGCGTAGCCACTTCACTGAAACCCATTTTAGCAAAAAGATGGCGGCAGGCGGTATTGTCGGCAAATATCTGGCAATACACCATGCGAAGTCCCAGCGTATGAGCGGCATAGTCACAAAGCAGCTCCAATGCCTTCTGTCCCACGCCGCGCCCTCTGCAAACACCATCCACCAGCAGACCCAGCTCGGCACGTCCATCGAGAGGGCTGAAGTTAAACAAATCAACAATCGCCTCTGCCTCACCTCCCCTGCTTGGCTGCACCATCAAACGCAGTTGTTTCTCGGCAAAAAAATCGTTTTTGCACATGAGGATATACTGTTTGAGCGCGTATCGGGAATAGGGCATGTGGCACGACGACACCGTCCAAACTGTAGGGTCGTTTTCCAAACGGAACAACAAGTCGAGGTCTTCTGGTTCAGGGGCGCGGAGAAAATAGGACATTGAGATTTTCTATTATTATAATACGACGTTTTCGTTGATGAATCTGCCTGTGCGGGCAGACCAAGTGCCGAGACGCAGATTGTGACTGGCTGTAGCAGCAAGGTTACTCAGGATAGTGCTGTAACTGTAGTTATCAGTATCATAAACCACCATATCAAACGTGTCCCATAAGTCGGGACGCGAAAGATGTCCCTCGGGCAGCGTAGCCTCTGTACCCAGAATGCACGACACCGGGACATTGGGATAGCGTCGCTGGTAGCTGACGCAGGCTTCGTGCAGCATCTCCTCGCTTCCCACGAATAGAGGACGGTAGGCTGGAGCTTCCCTCTCGGAACGAGATTCGCGTCGGAACTGATTACCCAGATAGGCAAACGCCGAGCGAATCCAAATGGCAGCACTGATGGGCAGCGACACCAACAGGCCGTAGCTGTGGAAGTGCTTGTTGAAGAAGAGTTGCATAGCGTTGTAGAACGTATAGACATAGCGGAAGGAGGTTTTCTCAGTACTCTCGCCTTTGTAGTGAAGGATGGGCGAAGGACTGTAGTAGTTCTTGTAGTCCGCCTTCAACAGACGATACGAGAGGTCAATGTCCTCACCATACATGAAGAAGGTCTCGTCAAGTAAACCTACTTTGTCAAGCGCCTCACGCCTCAACATCATGTAAGCACCAGAGATAATCTCTATTTCGTTTTCGACGTTCTCATCAAGGTAGCGCATATAGTAACGTCCGAAAGTATGGCTAAGAGGGAATAGTTTCGTCAGCCCGGACATCTTGCAAAAAGCTACAAAAGGTGTGGGCAATCCACGTCGCGACTCGAGGGCGAAACTACCATCGGTACGCAGCATCCGTGTACCCGAGCCTCCTGCTTCGGGATGGCTGTCCATCAGACGTACGCTGTCAACCAACGTATGCTCGCCCACAATAGTGTCGGGATTGAGAAGCAGCACATAACGTCCCGTCGATAGGCGGATGGCTTGGTTGTTGGCGCGCGCAAAACCAACGTTTTCGGTGTTCTGAATAAAATGAACCTGCGGATAGCGCTCTTTTAAATAAGGTATGGAGCCATCGGACGAGACATTGTCAACCACAAACACCTCCATATCGAAAGGACACACGGAACGAAACACAGAGTCGAGGCACTGCTCGAGGTAGTGCTTCACGTTGTAGTTGACAATGACAATCGAAAGGTCCATTCGCGTCAGGCATCCATTTCTGTTTCATCGCCTGCGGAAACAACTGCTTCAGGCTCCTCCGTAAGATTTTCCGTAGCGGGAGCAGTTGGCTCAGGCAGGGGTTCCTCCTTCATCGTCAGTTCTGTGACAACGCCTTCCTTCGTTGGCCAACAGAAGAGTGAGGCAATAACGCCAATAAGAGCGCAATAGCCACACATGTTATCAGCCGTCATGTAATAGACGGAGATATTCACCAGCACTACCGTCACGAACATCGCCAGACGGATTTCGTTCCATCGTACGTAGCTGCGGCGCCGGACGGCATCATCGTTCATATACACCATGCGGACAAGCGCTTTGTGAAAGGACTTCAACGCTATCGGGGTTAGGACGACAGCCAGCAGGATGCCCGCGCATTCGGTTACATAGACAGCCGTAACATTGTCCACCAATGCCCCTTTAGTGAAGACATGCGTTTCGTAGAACACCACCAACAGCGCAGCCAACAGCACGTAGGCCACGAATTCCAAGCGGAGGCGATGGAGTATTTGTTGATTAGTCATAGACGTATTATATGATGATTTTGTATTATCTTGATGATCCATCGAAGGGAGTACGGTTGATGAGCGAGCGTCCCAGCGTGGCTTCATCGGTGTATTGCAGTTCGTCGCCCACCGAAAGGCCGCGCGAAAGCACGGATAGTTTGACGCCGAAAGGCGAAAGCTTGCGATAGAGGTAGTAGTTGGTGGTATCGCCCTCCATCGTGGAACTAAGGGCAAAAATCACCTCCTCTACACCGCCCACACGCACTCGCTCTACCAGACTATCAATTTCAAGGTCGGCAGGGCCGATGCCATCCATAGGCGAGATGATACCGCCCAGCACATGGTAGAGCCCGCGATAGATGCCCGTGTTCTCAAGGGCAATGACGTCGCGCACCGTCTCCACCACGCACACTATTGATGCATCGCGACGCGGATTAGCGCAAATCTCACACGTGTCGGTATCGGAGATGTTGTGACACACGCGACAATAACGGACGTTATGGCGCAGCTCGGAAATGGCGGCGCTAAATGAATCCGACTCCGCTACAGGCTGCCGTAACAGATAGAGCACAAGACGCAAGGCGGTCTTCCGCCCGATGCCCGGCAGCTTTGCAAACTCGCTTACTGCACGCTCCAAAAGTACCGATGAATACTGCTCTAACATCCGAATACGAGGCCTTTCCTTCGATTTTGAGCGCAAAGATACAGATAATTCAAAGAAAAAACGTATCTTTGTGCCGAAAATCTGTTGAATCCGTCTGCACATGGAGATAAAAAGCGCCACTTTCGTAATCAGCAACACCGATATTGCCCGCTGTCCGCAGGACGGCCTTCCCGAATACGCCTTCATCGGCAGGTCGAATGTCGGCAAGTCGAGCCTCATCAACATGCTTGTCCGCAAGCACGGACTGGCAATGACTTCTTCCACGCCTGGGAAGACTCTCCTCATCAACCATTTCCTTATTAATAATGCATGGTACATCGTTGATTTACCAGGTTACGGTTACGCTAGTCGGGGAAAGGAACAGCGCGAAAAGCTGCAGCATATCATCGAAAGCTACATTCTTGGCCGTGCCCAGATGACTAACCTCTTTCTGCTCATCGACTGCCGCCATGCACCAATGGAGATAGACCTGCAGTTCATCGAATGGTTGGGCGAAAACGAGGTTCCCTTCGCCATCGTCTTCACCAAAGCCGACAAACTGGGCGGAGGAAAGCTGCACGAGAACGTCCGCACCTACCTCGAGAAGCTGTCCGAACAATGGGAGGAGCTGCCCCCTTACTTCGTGACATCGGCTGAGAAGGGCATAGGACGCGAGGAACTGCTGGACTATATAGCCCAAATCAACCTTTCCCTGAAAAAAGAACGCTAAAAAACGTAAAAAAAAGCATGGGGATGCACTTTTTTCAAAAGGAAATCCCTACCTTTGCGCATCCAATTTGAGAAACGGCCTTTCAAGACCAATCAAATCCACACTTAAAAGAAAAAAATCGGGCTCGGGCTTCACCCGCACAACCTTCTTCTATTGAGGAGATAGTTTGTAATGCCCTGTTCACCTATGTTTGTTTATGTATAACATCATCCAACTCAACAAGAAAGAACTGCAGGAACTGCAAGACATTGCCGTTGAATTCAACATCAAGAATGCCAAATCGTACGAAAAGCGCGACCTTATCTATCAGATTCTCGACGCGCAAGCCATAGTCGGTTCCCAGAAAGCCGCCGAAAAGGAGGCAGCCGCTGAAAAGAAGCAACGCAACCGCATCAACAAGACTGGCACCATCAGCAAGGTTTATTCTGCCAATCAGGACAAGGGCAAGAAGTTCGACGAAGTGCCTCAGACCGTAGCCAAACCAGCTGACAACAATGGAAATAAGTCCGAGGCAGCAGCCGAAGCATCCCCCAAACAAGAGAAAAAGCAGAACGAACCCGTTCGGCTCTCCCCAGAGGTGAAACCGAAAACTGAACCAAAGGCTGAAACGAAAACCGAGGAGACTCAACAAGCGGCAAAGGCACAGGAAGTAAGCGCTTCGCCCGTTACTGATGCTGAGGCGCAGCCCAAGAAACGGCGCGGACGTAAGCCAAAAGCACTAGTTGAAGCCGAGAATACAACAGCGGCCAACGAGCAGCCGACAACCGCCGAAACGGGCAAGAAAGCCGAAGCCCCCATGCCCTCCGAAACCGACTTCACGCCTATCGAGGACATGCCCTCCGAAGCTGCCACACTGCCCACAGAACTGATTGACAAGTTTGAGCAGACCAAGTTGGCAGAGCCCCAACCAAAATCCAGCCGCTCAAAGAAGAAAAAGAAGTCTGCCCAACCGACAATCGCAGGCGCTGACGCCGACACTCCCACCCTTTTTGGAGACGAAATGGCTATGGAAGCAATGGAGGGTGAAGAGAACGCCCCCGTCCAAGAGGCGAAAACTTCAACATCTCCTCATCAGGATAACCCAGCCCAGCCTGAGAACGGCGAAGCCAACCGTCCGCAGCCCCTCCGACGCATGGACACGCAGCAGCGCATCCTAGAGGCCCAACGCCGCCTGCAGGAACGTCAGGGACGCATCGAAGAAGAGGAGCGTCGCCTGCAGGAGCAGGAACGCCGCGCACAGGAAAAGGAGGAGCGCCGCCTGCAAGAGCAGCAGCGTCAGGAACAGGAGCGTCAGGCCAAACTTGAGGAGGAGAAGCGCAAGGCAGAGATGGAACGTCTGTACGACTTTGGTGACAGAATCAAGTGCATGGGCGTGCTGGAGATTCTGCCCGACAATTTCGGACTGCTTCGCTCATCGGACTACAATTACCTCCCCTCACCCGACGACATCTACGTCTCGCAGAACCAAATTAAACACTACGGCCTCAAGACAGGCGACGTGGTAGAAGGCGTCATTCGTCCCGCCAAAGAGGGCGAGAAGTACTTCCCGCTTGCCTACATTGAGAAGATTAACGGTCTTGAGCCTGAAATCGTGCGAGACCGTGTGCCCTTCGAGCACCTCACGCCCCTCTTCCCCGACGAGAAATTCAAACTCTGTACGGGTAATAACGACAACCTCTCTGCCCGCGTTGTGGACCTCTTCTCGCCCATCGGCAAAGGACAGCGCGGCCTCATCGTCGCCCAGCCCAAGACGGGTAAGACCATCCTGCTGAAGGACATCGCCAATGCCATCGCCGCCAACCATCCTGAAGTCTATATGATGGTGCTGCTCATCGACGAACGTCCTGAGGAAGTGACTGATATGGCGCGCAGCGTGAATGCTGAAGTCATTGCCTCTACCTTCGACGAGCCTGCCGACCGTCATGTGAAGATTGCCGGCATCGTGCTGGAGAAAGCCAAGCGTATGGTGGAATGCGGACACGACGTCGTCATCTTCCTTGACTCCATCACCCGCCTTGCCCGCGCCTACAACACCGTAGCCCCCGCTTCAGGTAAAGTGCTCTCTGGCGGTGTCGATGCCAACGCCCTCCACAAGCCCAAGCGCTTCTTCGGCGCTGCCCGAAACATCGAGAACGGTGGCTCGCTCACCATTATCGCTACCGCTCTCATCGACACCGGCAGCAAGATGGACGAAGTCATTTTCGAGGAATTCAAGGGCACGGGTAACATGGAGCTGCAGCTCGACCGCACCCTCAGCAACAAGCGCATCTTCCCCGCTGTGAACATCATGGCTTCCAGCACGCGACGCGACGACTTGCTGCACGACCAGGATACGCTCAACCGCATGTGGATTCTGCGCAAATACCTCTCAGACATGAACCCCATCGAGGCAATGGACTTCGTCAAAGGTCGTTTGGAAGACACGAAATCCAACGAGGAGTTCCTTCTGAGCATGAATTCCTAAACTGAGTTATTGTACCAAAGCCGTTAGGACACGTGTCCTAACCCGTTGGGACACCTTACCTAACCCGTTGGGACACGTGTCCCAACGGGTTTAGTACAATAAGAAAAGACTGCGCTGGACAACAAAATAAAAGGGCCGCGACTCACGTCGAGACCCTTTCCGGTTTTCTTAAAGCTTACTTTTTTTGGGGATGATATAATAATAAATACTATATCCTACTTTATACTGCCCGTTAGAAGGGCAGGTCGTCCACAGAACCTTCGCCAGGAGCCTGCGGAGCAGGTGCCGTGAAGGCAGGGGCTGCGGGAGCTGCAGGAGCGGGTGCGCCTGCGGGAGCCGGAGCGACAGTAGTAGCATCGCCTGGCTGCGTCAAGGTGACATTACGGTCAACCTTCCATGCACGAACGCGGTTGTACCAACGGCCGTTGTATTCGCTGGCATCGATGTCAAACGAAACCGTCATCACCTCACCAGTCTTGATATTGAAGTTAGCGATACGGTCGGAACCAAACACCTCAAAAGCCAGTTTCCGGGGGAACTGCTCATTGACAGTTTCCAACACGTATTCCTGCACTTTCCATTCTGAGCCCGTTCGTGAGCTGACGCCCCCGCGCTCAGGCATTATGGCTATG
This sequence comes from Bacteroidaceae bacterium, assembly GCA_016291905.1. GTDB lineage: Bacteria > Bacteroidota > Bacteroidia > Bacteroidales > Bacteroidaceae > UBA1189. The sequence goes on along the minus strand of JAEEZS010000071.1, from coordinate 8,509 downwards.
ATTTTTCCTGTTAATTCCATATACTTTTTCTTATTTTCGGTGCGAAATTACTGAATTTTTCGAAACGATGCTATTTTTTTTCTGTTTTTTTCAGTTCATCTGCAAAAAATATCTATCTTTGCAGATATTATTCCTTATTAATATAACATTATTCAAATAAAAAAGCCTTATGAGATTCGTAGTTACCAGCACAGAATTGTGCAACCGTCTTCAGTCCATCGGACGCGTCATCAATTCCAAGAGCGCCCTGCCCATTCTGGACTGCTTCCTCTTCAGCCTCGAGAAAGGCGTCCTCTCCATCACGGCTTCGGACAACGAGACCACGCTTGAGACCTCGCTACCGGTGGTCGAGTATGATGCTGACGGACGTTTTGCCATCGGCTCGAAGAACATCCTCGATGCCATCAAGGAGCTGCCCGAGCAGCCCATCATCTTCAACGTCAACGAGAGCAACGTGGCCGTCACCATCGAGTACATGAATGGTAAGTTCAGCATGGTGGGCCAGCAGGCCGATGAATACCCCACCCCTGCCCTGCTCGGCGAGGCTCCCGTCAGTTTCAGCATGCCCGCAGCCACCCTCTTCGACGGCATCAACCGCACCCTGTTTGCTACGGCTGACGACGAGCTGCGCCCCGTCATGAACGGTATCTACTTCGACATCACCACCGAGTTTGTCACCCTCGTATCCTCTGACGGTCACAAGCTTGTACGCGACAAACTCTTTGCCGCCAAGGGCGAGGAGAAGGCAGCCTTCATCCTTCCGAAGAAGCCCGCCAACATCCTGAAAGGCCTGCTGGGCAAGGAGGCCGACGACATCAGCATCGCGTTCGACAGCCGCAACGCCGTGTTCACGCTGCCCAACCACCGTCTGGTGTGCCGCCTCATCGAAGGACGCTATCCCAACTACAACTCCGTCATCCCGCAAAGCAATCCCTACAAGGTTACCATCAACCGCCAAGCCCTGCTGAGCGCCCTGCGCCGCGTGTCCGTTTGCTCGTCGGCTAGCAGCAGCCTCGTCAAGCTGCGCCTGCAGGATAACGAGGTGCACATCTCCGCCCAGGACCTCGACTTTGCCTCCTCAGCCGAAGAGCGCATCGTCTGCCAATACGACGGCGAGCCCATGAGCATCGGTTTCAAGTCGACCTTCCTTATGGACATCATCAGCAACATCTCCGGCGAGGAAATCAGCGTAGAGGTCTCTGACCCTTCGCGCGCCGGCGTCATCGTCCCCACCCTACAGGAGGAGAACACCGACCTGCTGATGCTGCTCATGCCTATGATGCTCAACGACTAACGTCTTTGCCTCATGGAGCTAAATCTAACCAAGCCTGTCGTCTTCTTTGACTTGGAGACGACAGGCACTTCCGTCACCAACGACCGGATCGTTGAAATCTGCCTGCTGAAGGTGTTCCCCGACGGCAGGGAGCAGGAGAAGACCTATCGTGTCAATCCTGGAATCCCCATTCCGCCTGCGGCAACAGCCGTCCACCACATTACCGACGACGACGTACGCGACAAGCCCACATTTCCCCAGATTGCCCGCGAAGTTGAGGCTTTCTTCGAGGGCTGCGACATCGCCGGCTTCAACTCCAACCGTTTCGACGTGCCCATGCTAGCCGAGGAGTTCTTGCGCGCCGGCATCGACGTCGACTTCAGCAAGCCCCGCTTCATCGACGTGCAGGTCATCTACCACAAGATGGAGCAGCGCACCCTTTCGGCTGCCTACAAGTTCTACTGCGGCAAGAACCTCGACGACGCCCACTCAGCCACAGGCGACACCCGCGCCACCTACGAGGTGCTGAAAGCCCAGCTGGACCGCTACGGCGATGCGCTGAAGAACGACGTCAGATGGCTCTCCGAGTACACCTACTTCACCCGAAATGTCGATTTCTCAGGCTTCTTCATCTACAACGACAAGGGCGAAGAGGTTGTCAACTTCGGCAAATACAAAGGACGCATTCTCAGCGAGGTCATCAAGCGCGACCCCAGCTACTACGACTGGATTATGAAGAGCGACTTCCCGCTCAACACCAAGCAGGTGCTCACAAAAGTGCGCCTTCGCGAAATCAACCCCCAAAAGTAACCCCATGTCCCTCTACCGCCCATTCGCCGTTCTCACCTCCCTGCTGCTGTTTGTTGCCGGCTTGATGATAGCCCCGACTGCCTCAGCGCAGGAACTGGATGCCAAGGTCGTCATTAATGCCTCGAAAATCCAGGGAACGGACAACTCCGTCTTCACCACGTTGGAGACGGCTATCAGCGAATTCATCAACACCCGCAAGTGGTCGAACGCCCAATACAGTAACAAGGAGAAAATCAGTTGCAGCTTCAACTTTATTGTCAACGAATACGCCAACGAAGGGAAGTTCGACTGTGAACTTATCGTACAGAGCAACCGCCCTGTCTTCAACACCTCCTACAATACCGTCGTTTTCAGTTTCCGTGACCCTGCCGTGTCGTTCAACTACGTAGAGTACGACAAGCTGGAGTTTGCCGATGACATCATCAGCAACAATCTGACGGCCGTCCTTGCCTACTACGCTTATCTCATCATCGGGCTCGACATGGACACCTTTGCTCCCAAAGGCGGCACGGACATCCTGCAAAAGGCTGAGAACGTCGTCAACAACGCGCAGATGCTCGATGTTGGTGGCTGGAAGGCCTTCGATGACGACAAGAACCGCCACGCCATCATCAACGACTATATGAACGGATCGCTGGAACCCCTGCGTCAACTGCTCTATGACTACCACCGAGTCGGGCTCGACGAAATGGCACAGAACGCCGAGCGTGGGCGGGGAAACATCACCACGGCGCTGGCCCTGCTGCAGAAGGCCAAGGAAAACAAGCCCATGTCGGCCCTGCCCGGTCTCTTCACCGAAATAAAACAGGAGGAACTGCTCAATATCTACTCCAAAGGCACCACCAAGGAAAAAGAGGACGTGAGCAAGATTCTAACCAGCGTCAATCCCTCACTCTCCAACGAGTGGGAGGAGATTAAGAAGATGAAGAACTGACACATGCTGACTTCCCTCGCCATACGGAACTACGCCCTCATTGAGTCACTTGAGATTGATTTTGAAAGCGGCTTTTCCGTTATTACGGGCGAAACCGGAGCGGGAAAGTCCATCCTCCTCGGCGCCATCGGGCTGCTGCTTGGCAACCGCGCCGACAGTAGCGCAGTGCGCGACGGAGCGACGAAATGCACCATCGAAGGCTGCTTCAATCTGACGTCCTACGACCTCCAGCCCTTTTTCGACGAGAACGACTTGGAGTACGACGACGAGTGCTTCATCCGCCGTGAGCTCCTTGCCAGCGGTAAGAGTCGCGCCTTCGTCAACGATACTCCTGCCTCGCTCGTTCAACTGAAGGCGCTGGGAAGTAAGCTTATCGACATTCATTCGCAGCATCAGAACTTGCTGCTCAATTCCGAAAGTTTCCAGCGGGAAGTTCTCGACACGCTGGCAGCTAACAACAGCGAGCGAATTGCCTACCTATCAGCCTTCCAAACCTATCAGTCGGCTGAGCGGACGCTTCGTCAGGCTCAAGCCGAGCGTGAGAAAAACCGCGCCGACGAGGATTTCATCCGCTTCCAGCTCCAGCAATTTGACGATGCGCGTCTGCAAGAAGGCGAGGACGAGGAACTGGAGGCCGAACAGAGCGTGCTGGAACATGCCGAGGAGATAAAGACCGACCTTTACACCATTGTCAATCTGCTGAGCAACGACGACAACGACTTACTGAGCCAACTGAAAAGCAGCGTGAACACGCTCCACAGCCTGGCACGCAACTACGTTCGGGCAACCGAGTGGGCTGAACGCATGGAGAGCACCTACATCGAGCTCAAGGACATCACCGACGAACTGGAGGATGCTTCCGAACGCATTTCCTTCGATCCTGAGCGGCTAAACGAGGTGGAGGAACGGCTCAACCTCATCTACACCCTGCAACAGAAGCACCACGTAAACGACCTGCCATCGTTGCTGGCTGTCGAAGCCGACCTGCGGACGCGGATGGCCTCTATCGATAGCAGCGATGAGCACATCGACGAGCTCATGCAAGCTCTCGCCCAAGCGCAGGAAGCCCTCATCGCCGCAGGCAAGGCCCTCACCGACTCCCGTAAGAAGGCTGCAAAGACCGCCGAGCAGGGCATTGTGGAACGACTCATCAGCCTGGGCATGCCCAACATCCGCTTCCAGATTGACGTCACCCCCCGTACCACCCCCGACAACAGCGGCATGGACGCCGTCACCTTCCGCTTCTCCGCCAACAAGAGCTCGGCGCTACAGGACATCAGCGACGTGGCATCGGGCGGCGAAATCTCGCGCGTCATGCTGGCCATCAAAGCCATGACTGCTGCTTCACGCGGACTGCCCACCCTCATTTTCGATGAGATTGACACAGGCATCTCGGGCCACATCGCCGACCGCATGGGCAGCATCATGCAAGAGATGAGCGCGCAAAACCGCCAAATCATCAGCATCACCCACCTGCCACAAATTGCCGCACGGGGCACCTACCATTACAAAGTCAGTAAGACAGAGGCCGCCACAAGTACTACCACCGAGATACGCTGCCTGACAGCCGATGAGCGCGTCCGCGAGATAGCCTCCATGATCAGCGGCGCCACCCTCACCGAAGCCGCCATAGCCAACGCCCGCTCACTGCTCTCCCTATAGTCCTTAACCACCCATTCCATCAGACTAATGATAAACAAATCAGACTATATCTTCGGCATCCGCGCCGTCATCGAGGCTATCGAAGCCGGCAAAGACATCGACCGTGTACTCGTCAAGCGCGACATGCAGGGCGATCTGGCACGCGAGCTTTTCAACGCCCTGCGAGGTACACAAATACCCATCCAGCGCGTTCCTGTGGAAAAGCTCAACCGCATCACCCTCAAGAACCATCAAGGCGTAGTGGCGTTCATAGCCTCTGTCACCTATCAGCATGTCGAGGACCTCGTCCCCATGCTGTTCGAGGAGGGCAAGAGTCCGTTGTTCGTCATGCTTGACGGTGTGACCGACGTGCGCAACTTCGGCGCTATAGCCCGCACCTGCGACTGTGCCTGCGCCGACGCCATCATCATCCCCACCCACGACAGCGTCAGTGCCAATGCCGATGCGATGAAAACCTCTGCCGGTGCCCTCCACACGCTACCCGTCTGCCGCGAGGGCAACCTGACCTCCGCCATCAAGTACTTGAAGCAATGCGGCTTCCGCATCATCGGTGCCACAGAGAAGGGCAACCTCAACTACACCGAAGCCCACTACGTCGACCCCGTCTGCCTCATTATGGGTGCCGAGGACACGGGAATCCCCGCCGAACACCTCGCCCTCTGCGACAACTGGGTCGCCATCCCACAATACGGCCACATCGGCTCGCTCAACGTTTCCGTAGCTGCCGGCATACTCATCTACGAAGCCGTCCGCCAGCGGACGGAGACTTTCTCCAAAACCCTCTGAAAAGATGAAAAAGTTCCTTACTTTACTCCTGCTCCTTGCTACAGCGTCGCTGCCTGCATCCGCCGCAAAAAAAATCAGCAAAACCCTCAAGAAAGCCCACGAGGCCACCTGCTCCGTCATGGCCTACGATGCCGATGGCACTCTCATCGGCACGGGACAGGGCTTCTTTGTCGGCGAGCGAGGCGAGCTGCTGGCACCCTATACGCTGTTCCTTGGCGCTCGCTCGGCTGTCGCCACGGATGCCGCCGGTGCCACCCGTCAGGTGCTGAAGGTCAAAGGTGCCAACGAACTATACAACGTCATCCGTCTGAGCGTCGAAACCGATAAAAAACAGCGCACGCTGGCAGTCGACTCCGTCGTGCTTGCCGTTGGCCAGAGGCTCTATCTGCCGCCCGTCTCCACCGCCAAGAAGGAGGCCGGTGACTGGCTCACCGTCTGCAAGGTGCAGGGCATCAGCGACGGCCATAGCTACTACACGCTCGTCGGCCCTTCCACCCCAGCTCAGTTGGCGGGACGTCCTCTGCTCACCGAGGAGGGGCAGCTGGCAGCCGTGCTCCAGCCGTCCACCGAGGGCGACACCCTTTTCTACGCCCTTGACGCGCGCTTCGGGGCAGGGCTCGACATCAAGGCGCTGACGCTCAACGAGCCCTCGTACCGCAACCTCGTCTTCCCCAAGTCGCTGCCCGAGGATGTTGAGCAGGCACTGGTTTACCTCTTCGTCGCCAGCAACCAGAACGAGACGACTTACTATGCCGAGATTGTTGAGAGCTTCATCAGCCAGTTCCCCGACAATGCCGACGGCTACATCCGCCGCGCCGCGCTGCTGGTGGCCGAAGGCGACACGTCCCGTTTTGTCCAGGCAGAGGCCGACCAGGCCAAGGCGCTTGAGCTGGCTGAGAACAAGGATGACATCCACTACCAGATAAGCCGACAGATTATCAATGCCGTGCAGGCCGACACTGCGTTCCACTATAGCGACTGGACCCTCAGCCGCGCTGCTGCCGAAACCGAGAAGGCCATTGAAATTAACCCGTTGTCCGTCTATTGGCAGCAGCTGGGCGACATCCGCTATGCCCTGAATGACGGTGAGAGTGCCCTCGATGCCTACCTCGCCATCTGCCGTATGCCCGATGCCACATCCGACAACTTCTACACCGCCGCTGTCGCCTGCGAACAGCTGCCCGACAGCTACGAACAAGCTGTTTCCCTCATGGACAGCGCCGTCGTCAAGGCCTCTCCCGCCGGAGCCACACCCGATGCCGGACTGGCTTTCCAAAGCGCACCCTACGTCCTCGAAAGGGCACTGATGAAAGCACGCAACGAGAAGTACCGTGCTGCCGTTGCCGACTTCAACCTCTACGAGAAGCTGGCAGGCACCTCCGTCAACGACCGCTTCTATTACCTGCGTGAGCAAGCCGAAGCCAGCGCCCGCATGTACCAGCAGGCACTTGACGACATCGACCTCGCCATCAGCATCAACCCGCTGGCAGTCTATCTGCTCGAGAAAGCCTCACTGAACATCCGCGTCAGCCGTATCGACGACGCCCTGCCCGTGCTTGAGAGCCTCATCGCCCAATTCCCCAACGACGTGGACTGCAACCGCCTGCTGGGCTACTGCTACGCCGTGAAGGGCAACAAGCAGAAAGCCCGTCCGCTGCTTGAGCGTGCCGTCAGCCTCGGCGACGACACTGCCCCAGCCCTCCTTGAGCGCTACTGCAAGCCCTGACATTAATGTCCATAAAACCTCCATGACCTCAAAGACCGCAAGGATCCTCACCATTGCCCTCCTCATCACGAACGGGCTGTGTGCCCAGCCCCGCCTTGCGGCAGGCGACCTGCTGTTCATGGTGGTTGCCGATACATCGATGGCTCACGACCTCTCCGTCGCCATCGTCCAGGCAACAAGCCCCGCATCAGCCCTGCCGATTGACCACGTCGCCATCGTCTGTCCCCACCGCGGAAAACTCCACGTAATTGAGGCCATCCCCGGCAAGGGCGTCCGCCTCTGCCCCCTCGACACCTTCCTCGTCCATGCTGACCACACCCCCGACGGCAAGCCACTCGTCCTCGTCGGACGCATCGCCGTCAGTTTCGACAAGCGGGCATCGCTGCGCCGCGCCAAGGCCTATATGGGGCGCTCCTACGACGATGTCTATAGCCCGACGGACGACGACATCTACTGTTCCGAGTTGGTGCAAAAATCCTTTGTGGACCGCAAGGGGAATCTAATCTTTTCCCCCGAGCCCATGTCGTTCCACAATGCCGACGGCGAAGTGCTCCCCTACTGGACAGAGTTTTACAGCAGCCGCGGCCTCCCCGTCCCCGAGGGCGAACCGGGCTCCAACCCCTCAGCGCTTGCCCGTCACCCCGCTGTCCGCATCATCGGGCAGTTTTTCTGCGAGAGCTGGTGATTATTCTGCCTTTATTTCCGCTTATCCTCCAAAGAAACATCCTCGCGGCGCAGCCAACCAACAGGTACGATCTCCAGATAGTCGTGCATGAATTGGTCAAGGCCATCATCCAGATCGTTGACGTTCTTAAAGCGCAGCCAGTGGTCGCCCGGGCCAAGGTATTTGGTGGTGATGACACGCCGGCAATCGCCATTGTTGTTCCTTGCCAGTATACTACCGCCATAGTAGAAGGTGGTGGGGCCTTTCAGCCAGCCACGGTTCTTCATCTGCTTGTCGTTGGCTACGCCGTTGTCATCAGTCTGGTTGTCAGCAACCCAACCTACTTCGGGCACGTTAAGCGCACGACGGAGGTCGGTGGGGATACCCGTGACCTCATCATCGACGTAGAACTGGATAATGCCACGGTTGCCGTTGGCCGAATAGCCCATACGCAGCTCGTACGTGCCTGGGGGAACGTGTGGTAAGAGGTAGCCGAAGTCAAAGGCACCCAGGCACATACACTCATCACCCTGATAGTTCGCCCAGCTGGTGTGCGGGCTGAGGTAATAGAGACGGGTTTCTTCGGTGTTGTACTTCAAGTGATCGCTGTAACCATCAGGGATGTAGAACTCGTAGTCGCCCGAGACAAAGTTG
>JAEEZS010000070.1 GCA_016291905.1 Bacteroidaceae bacterium | reverse complement strand
GTATCGAGGGTAATCTCCATCTTGTTGTCAGCGATGGTGACGCTACCAGAGTACACTTTCGACAAGGCATTCCAATCTACAAACGCATCCGTAAAGACAGCCTGACTCACCTCACCCATATAGACATCGAATTTGGCATCGCCCAAGTCAACGGACTCTGCATCGATATAATAGGTCAGCTTTTCTATCGCGGCGTAGGCTATGGTAGACAAGTCCGCCGCCTTGATGATGTACTGGCTCAAAGTCTGGGTGTCGCAATAGTAGCCATAGATGGGTACGTATTCGTTTGTCGCCGTACCGTCGTTCACCGTGAGGATATAGGTATTGGTGGGCATGAAGCTGATGACTTGGCTCCAGGAGCTTTCGTTGCCTTCTCCGTCGACGGACTTCACACGAGCATAGTAGGTTTGTTCGGGCGTGAGGCCCGTCAAGGAGACGGACGGCGTGCCGCTGACGTCCTGTTGAGTGCAGGTGTTGAAGTCTGGGTCTGTGCCGTACTGCAGTATCCATTGGGTGGCGGTGCCCAGCTCCGTCCAGCTCAGGGCAGCCACGGTGCCGTCGCCAGGCGTGAGTGCGCAGGTGAGGTTCTTGGGTTTGACAAAACCTGAAGCTGAGTAGGTGAAGGTGGTCTTGGGGATGAAGTTTCGCTGGGTAGCACCGACTCCGTCCAGACCAGAGGAATTGGCGCCTGCCACGGAGGCTTCCTTGACCTCCTGACCAATGAAATAGATTTGTTTAAAGCCGTTGTCTTCCGTGTTCTCGATGCCTATCAGCAGATTGCCGCCCTGATATTGGTATGGTGTGTCGAACGTGATGGTCATCTGGCCGCCGTTGCCCGATGCCACAAAGCTGAAGTAGCCTGTATAGACTACGGTGGCACTCGTCTTGGCTTCGAAGGCCTCGATGCTGGTGTATTCCACCTCTTTCAGATAGACATCCGCAGAGCTTTTCGTTATGTAGGGGATGTTGCTGGAAGTGGTGTAGAACGTGAGTTCGGAAATGGTGGCGCCGACCATGTCTGTCAGGCTTTCTGCGGGAATGACGAATTGGCTCTTCGTGAATTCGTCAAAATAAAAAATGTACGCAGGCACGAAATAGTTCTCTGCCGTCCCGTCGTACACGGTCAGTTCCTCGGCCTTCGCCGTCTGCCCTTGCGACAGCGCCAGCATGGCGAAAACTGCTACGAGGGCTTTAAACATTCTTCTTGCTTTCATATATGCGTTACTTGTTTATAGTTTAAATTTCGTGCGCAAAATTATAAAATATATTTCTTATTTCAAACATAATCGCAGATAATTCTATATTTTACTCCATTTTTATAACAAACATAAAAGGAGATAGGAGCATTAGCCCCTATCCCTCGCTATAGATTAAAAAAGTAGTTGAAATCCCCCCGTAACCGCAGGCTATCGCCTTCCCATCACCTTCTCCTCTATCTTCTGGAAGACGACGAACAGGGTGGGTACGATGAACAGCAGGGCGGCGGTGCCTATGACCATGCCGCCGATGACGCCCACGCCCAACGAGCGGTTGCCGTTGGCTCCCACGCCTGTGGCCAATGCCAGCGGCAGGAGGCCGAACACCATGGTGAGCGACGTCATGAGGATAGGTCGCAGACGCACGGCGGCGGCATCGAGGGCGGCAGCCACGATGCCCATGCCCTGACGGCGGCGTGCGCTGGCATACTCGGTGAGCAGGATGGCCGTCTTCGAGAGCAGGCCGATGAGCATGATGAGTCCCGTCTGCATATAGATGTTGTTCTCGAGTCCCCACAGCTGGGCGAAGATGAACGACCCCGCCAGTCCGAAGGGCACACTCAGGATGACGGCCAGCGGAATGAACAGGCTCTCGTAGAGGGCGCAGAGGATGAGGTAGATGAAGATGATGCAGATGACGAACACCAGCGTGGATGTGTCTTGCGACGAGGCTTCCTCGCGTGTCATCCCGCCAAACTCGTAGCCGTAGCCCTCGGGCAGCACCTCGGCGGCCGTCTGGCGAATGGCCTGTATGGCCTGTCCGCTGCTGTAGCCCTCGGCGGCGGTGCCTCCCACGTTGATGGAGGGGAAGAGGTTGAAGCGCGACAGCGTCTCGGAGCCATAGATGCGCGTCAGCGTCACATACTGGCCTATGGGCGACATCTCGCCGCTGCTGGTTCTGACGAAGATGTTGTTCAGCGACTCGGTGTCGAGTCGATATTCGGGCGACGCCTGCACCATGACGCGGTAGAGCTTGGTGAAGCGCACGAAATTGGAAGCATACGAGCCCCCCACATAGCCGCTCAGGGCGGCGAGCACATCGCTGGGCGACACGCCACGCCGCTTGCAGAGGGCGGCATCGACCTCGAGGCGATATTGCGGATATTTGAGCGAGAAGTTGGTGAAGGCCCTGCCTATCTCGGGTCGCTCGTTCAGGGCTGCAATCAATCGGTTGGTCTGCGTCAGCAGCTCGTCGATGGTGCCGCCATGCTTGTCCTGCACGTGCACCTCAAATCCGTTGATGCGGCCGAAGCCTGGCAGCATGTTCTGCGTGTTCACCTGTATCTTAGCGTTGGCAATGTCGGCCGTGCGGCGGTAGATTTCTTCCACCACGCTCTGCACGTCGTCGCCCTTGCCCGTGCGCTCGCTCCAGTTCTTCAGCTTCAGGGTGAAGTTGCCGTTCGACGACGACTGCTCGAAGTTGTTGCTG
>JAEEZS010000069.1 GCA_016291905.1 Bacteroidaceae bacterium | reverse complement strand
CAACTTTGTCTCGGGCGACTACGAGTTCTACATCCCTGATGGTTACAGCGATCACTTGAAGTACAACACCGAAGAAACCCGTCTCTATTACCTCAGCCCGCACACCAGCTGGGCGAACTATCAGGGTGATGAGTGTATGTGTCTGGGTGCCTTTGACTTCGGCTACCTCTTACCACACGTTCCCCCAGGCACGTACGAGCTGCGCATGGGCTATTCAGCGAACAGCAACCGCGGCGTCATCCAGTTCTACGTCGATGATGAAGTTACGGGCATCCCCACCGACCTTCGTCGGCTGCTGAATGTACCCGAGGTAGGCTGGATTGCCGACAACCAGACTGATGACAACGGTATAGCCAACGACAAGCAGATGAAAAACCGCGGCTGGCTGAAAGGCCCCACCACCTTCTATTATGGAGGTAGCACGCTGGCCCGCAACTACAACGGTGACTGCCGACGCGTCATCACCACCAAGTACCTTGGCCCGGGTGATCATTGGCTGCGCTTCAAGAACGTCAACGATCTGGATGATGGCCTTGACCAATTCATGCACGATTATTTGGAAATTGTCCCCATTGGCTGGCTTCGCAACGAAGAAATCTCCCTTGAGGACAAAAGAAAATGATTCCGCCTCCATTTGAAAACTTCAGAATAATAAAAGGAAATTTATAGATAGCAATTCGGAAACTTCAAAAAAACCGCAAAAGGAGCAATGAGTGAACGGACTTCAATACAAACCTGGCTAACGACTGCCTTTGTGACAGCCACGCTGGGCGTGACGGTGAGCAGCTGTGTCGATGTCATCGACATGAGCAACCGCTACACCTTCACGGGAAAGACCGTTGCCCAGTACCTTGAGGAGAATGAAGAGACATTCAGCGACTTCATCTACATCCTCAAGCGTGGAGAGAAGTTCAACCTGATGAAGGCTTACGGCACCTACACCTGCTTTGCCCCCACCAACGATGCCGTGGAGCGCTATCTGTTCGAGCAGGACAGCATCTACCGCGCCTCCCTCCTACCCGATTCCAAGAAAGTTATCTGGACGGGCATCACGTCACCTAAACTTGAGGAGCTGAGTGACAGTATGTGCACCGTCATTTCCAAGACCCATATCCTGGGTGACAGTTACCTTACCACAGAGATGGAAGGTGACGTCGTACCCACCAAAAACCTCAACGACCGCTACCTCACCATGAGCTTCGGCAACGACCCTGAAACGCTGCAAAGCATCATGTACATTAACGGTGCCCGGATAATCTCTCCCGACGAGCAGATGGAGAACGGTGTAGTGCATGCTATCTCAAGCGTGCTCAATCCCTCGTCGAACACCGTGCCCGCCGTCATCGAAGACATGCCCTTCCTCTCCATCTTCTCCGAAGCCCTTGTCAAAACAGGCCTTGAAGAAAAGCTGCAAGACTACAAAGACTTCAGCTATGTAGATGGAGAGAGCTATGCAGGCAACTACGACGGTAACGGTAACAGCTCCTTCCCGCCCACACGCTACTATGGCTTTACGGCCTTCTGTGAGCCGGACGAACTGTTCCACTCGCTGGACATCTACTCCATCGACGACCTCTACGCACGCTGCAAAGAGTGGTATCCGAAAGCAACGGATACTGACTTCACCAGCCCGAACAATGCCCTTTACAAATTCATGGCGTACCATCTAGTGAACAAGAAACTGCTCTTTACCCGACTGGTGTGCTACAACCTGACACTTGAGACGTACAACTCGGAAGTGAATCTTGTGAAGCGCAGCGACCGTTTCGAGTACTACGAGACGATGCAGGGTACGTTGATGAAAGTCACGCGTCCGCTGAGCAACGCCAAGTACCAGACCGATGTTCTCGTCAACTACTCACGTGACCTCACCAATGCCAGCAATCCCTACCGAAGCACCTGTGGTGAGCGGAACATCCCCGTCAACATCAAGATTTATGACCCCTCCGTGATTTCGCAGGATAGCATCCATTATCCAGGATTCATGCAGGAAGCCCTCAACGGTTCCATCCATCTCCTTGACAACGTATTGATTTACGACGAGGACGTTATGAGCGGCTATGTCCTCAACGAAATCATGCGCTTCGACTTCTCCTCGCTGGTTCCGGAATTCACCAACAATGAAGTCCGCTGGTGCTCACGCGGCAAGGCAGGCATCCTCAAGACCAACGAATACTACATCCCCAAAGGCTACGGCTCCAACCTTGTTTATAACACAGAGGAGACGCGACTCTATTACCTCTGCCCCAACCAAACCTGGCACAACTACCAAGGTGACGAAATGATGGGGCTCGGTGCCTTCGATTTCAAGTACAAAATGCCGCCTGTACCCGAAGGGACCTACGAAATCCGCATGGGCTATTCAGCCAACAACAACCGCCATGTCATCCAATTCTATGTGGATGATGAAGTCACGGGTATCCCCGTAGATCTCCGCATCCTGCTGAACTCCCCCAATATTGGTTACATTGCCGATGCCCAGACCGACGACAACGGCATTGCAAACGATAAGAACATGAAGAACCGTGGGTACGTCAAAGGCCCCACCACCTATTATTATAATGGTAGCATCCTTGCCCGCGACGACAATTCCGTTGTCCGCAAGGTCATCACCACCAAATACCTCGGCCCCGGTGAACACTGGGTCCGCTTCAAGAACGTCAAGGAAGACGATAATGGCAAAGCGCAGTTCATGCACGACTATTTGGAAATCGTCCCCGTCGGCTACCTTCGCCGCGAGGATATCCCTTTGGAAGAGAAACGTAAATAAATCACCATATAAACCAAAGAATAAAAGTAATAACAATTTTATATCATTATGATGAAGAAAAGTATCATAAAAACATTAGCGTTCGGTGCCATCATCACTTTGGCTTTTGCCGCCTGTAACGATCAGTGGAACGAACACTATCAAGTGAAGTCTGAACTGAACTCCACTGAGACTCTTTGGGACATCATCTCCAAAAAGGGTGAACTGTCCGAGTTTGCTGACATGCTGAAGCGTACAGGCTACGACAACCTGCTCCAGCAGAATCGCTACTACACCATCTGGGCCCCCAAGAACGGGTTTGGTTACTCAGAAGCCAACGACAGCCTCCTTCAGGTTGAGTTCGTTGAGAACCACATCGCCGACTACCGCTACAATGCTAGCGGCGTTCTTAGCGAGAATCAGGTGAAGATGATCAACGGCAAGTACACCTACTTTGAAGGAGCCGGAGACGCCTACACCTTCAAGGGCAAAAAGCTGGTGGCGAAGAACATTCCCGCCAAGAACGGTGTGCTCCACATCATCGAAGGCTACGCTCCCTTCACCGCCAACATCTGGGAACAGTTGGCCAAGGTTGACAGCCTCTCGGAGATCAACTCCTTCCTTAAATCGTTTAACGTAAACTACTTCGACCAGGAAGCGAGTGTGCAGGGACCCATCGTAAACGGACAGATTACCTACCTCGACTCCGTGGTAACCCTGCGCAATGAGTGGTTCAACCGCATCGGTTATCTCGCCCGTGAGGACAGTTCCTACTACATGATTGCCCCAACGAACAAGGCTTGGCGACAGATGTATAAGAAAGCGCTGACCTACTTCGCCTATCCTTCGACGAAGGCGGGCGGCGACAGCCTGCAGCGCCTCAATGCCGCAACTGCCATGTGTCGTCACCTTGTCTTCAGCCGCACCATTAACCGACTGAAGGTTACTGACGATCCCAGGACAAAGGACTCCCTCTCGTCGAACTGGCATCAAACTCGCAACGCCGCCTATCCCAACAAGGTCACTTTCCGTTATGATGAGTACAAGAATCTCTACAACAACCTTGTTGAGAAAGACGACCTCAGCAACGGAACGCTCTTTGTCACCGACACTTATAACTTTGACCCCATCAAGTGTTGGCACGATACCATCAAAATCGAGGGTGAAGACTTTATCAATATCGACGGAGGCTCCAACGTCAATACCGATATTGTCACCATCCCCCGCGATAGTGTAAATCTCTACAGGCACATTTCTCGCGGCTCCTATGGTGTCTATGCCGCCAAGCAGTCTTCCGGTAACCCGAAACTGGAGATTTCCATCAACAAGGTGCTTTCCGCCCCCTACCTGGTCAAGTGCGTCTTTGTTCCCGCAAACATCCTTGACAGGACGGCAGAACCTAAGCAAAATACATTCAATGTTCAATTGAAGTATGTGGAAACAGACGGTAAGGTCAAAACGCTTTCCATGGGATCCAATATTACGAACTGGTCGGACAGCTGCTTCAACAGACTTGACACGTTGGTCTTCATACCTCAAAAGACGGAAGAAGCTCATTCATACTTCCGTTTCCCCACCAACGAATATGACCTCACCGGTAGTGAAATCGGTCAAACCAAGCTGATTATTACCAGTTCCTTGAAAGCAAACAACAAAGTTGGTGACCGTACCTTCCGTATTGACTGCATCATTCTCGAACCCATTGACGAGGAAACCTTCGTAGAGCCCATCAACGATGAAGAAGGTGGAGACGATGAAGGAGAAGGCGGAGAGTAAACTGAGTTCCAGTAACCCTATAAACAAGAAAGACAATGAATACTAATATGATGAAACAATTCAGATTGGCAACCGCAGTATTCTGCATGGCTTGCATAGCTGGAACCAGCTCTCTGTTTGCACAAGATGTACAAGTATCCAGAGCCCAGAAAAGCGCTCCTGTCGTGGACAACACACCGACAACTACTATCACAGGTAAGGTGGTCGATGCCGCAACGAAGGAGGCTATCCCCGGTGTCCGTGTGGAAGGCTTTGGCAACAACCGCACTACGGCCATGACCGGTGCCGATGGTACCTTCACCATCAAGGTTCCCGAAAACGTCACCTCGCTCTACGTTTCCACTCCTGGTTACTCCAGCGTGGTCATTGCTGCCAAGCAACCTTATGGAGAGAGAGTCATTCAACTCTATTCCGACAAATTCAGCGATTTCGTCAAGAACGAGTTTGATGTGACGGCTAAGTCCACAGCCCAAATCGGTACCAACACGGCCCTGAGCGTCGAAAACGAGATTGAACGTCAGCTAGGCGGCGACCTCCGCCTCATCAACCGCTCCGGCACTCCCGGCATGGGCGCTTTGATGATGATTCAAGGTATCAATACGCTTAACTCCTCCACGCAACCCCTCATTATTCTTGATGGCGTGGTGCAGGACCTTCAGGACGCATATGCCTCGGTTCACGATGGATTCTTCAACAACATCCTCGCGGGCATTGACGTAGATGACATTGAAAAGGTCACAGTCCTCAAAAACGGAACCGCCATCTATGGTGCCAAGGGTGCTAACGGTGTCATCCTCATCGATACACGTCGTGGACACAGCATGGCTACCCGTATTGATGCTGTCGCCTATGGTGGCTACACGATGGAGCCTAACCTCCCCACCATGATGAACTCGCAGCAGTACCGCATCTTGGCCAATGAGCTCATGGGTGGTGTGGAAACTCGTCAGAATCGTTTCCCTTTCCTTTGGGATAACCCCAACTACTACTACAACATGTATCACAACGATACAAAGTGGTCTGACTACGTCTATCGCGAGGCATGGTCACAGAACTATAAGGTAAATGTGCAAGGTGGTGACGAAGCTGCTATGTACAACTTCTCCCTCGGCTATAGTGATGCCGAAAGCACTATCAAGTGCAACGACTTCAACCGCCTGAACATTCGCTTCAACACGGATGTCGTCCTTGCCGACAACCTGAAGACTCGTTTCGACATTGCCTACTCACGCATTAACCGTAATCTCCGTAACGACGGTATCCAGCCCGACTTCGAAACAGCACCGGTTTCTGCCCCTGGCTTCCTTGCCCTTATCAAGTCCCCGTTCTTAAGCCCCTATAAGTATAATAACGATGGAACGCTATCACCCATGTTGGAAAGCGCCGACACCTACGCCAACTTCGATGTGAATACGCGCAACAACACGCTGGGTAACCCGCTCTCCATCTTCGAGTATGCTGAGGGTAACAACAAGAACGTCCAGGAGTATACCGTCTTCGATGTCACGTTCGCTCCCGAATGGAAGTTGGGCAAGGGCTTCGTGCTGAATGGCCTGTTCAACTACACCCTGCACCGTACCAATGAGAAGTCCTTCCGTCCGATGACGGGCATGCCTAACTTCTACATTGCCGGTCTGGGCTACTCGCAGAACGAAGTTCGCTCGTTCTTCTCCAAGGAGAGCAGCGTCTATGCCGATGCCCACCTCGACTGGAGCAAACGTATGGGTAGCCACTATGTGAATGCCTATGCTGGCGTCCGCTTCTCCAACTTTGCCTACGACAGCAGCTACCAGTCCTGCCACAATACAGGTAACGACAAGTTGCCCGACATTAGTGCCAGCTATGACTACCTCGATCAGAATGGCGAGGACAATGTCTGGCGCAACATGGCTTGGTATGCCAACGCTGACTACAACTATCGCAACAAGTATTTCGTTCAGGGTAGCCTGGCCGCCGAGACATCTTCCCGTTTCGGTCGTGAAATCACCAACGGTCTTCGCATCGCCGGTGTCAGCTGGGGCATCTTCCCCTCGTTGCAGGCAGGCTGGTTGATGAGTGCTGAGCCTTGGTTCAACACCAATGCCATCAACTTCCTCAAATTGACTGCAGGCTTTGACATTTCCGGCAACGACAACATCAGCAACAACGCTGCATTTGCCTACTTCAGCAACGTGAAGTATCAGAACCGCGCTATGGGTCTTAGCATCAACAACATCGAGAACCAGTCCATCCAGTGGGAGTCCACCACGCGTTACAACTTCGGCATTGAAGCAGTCACGCTGAATAACCGTCTGAAACTCGGTGCAAACCTCTACCACAACGTTACGAACAACCTGCTTACGCTGAAAGACCTCAACTACCTGACAGGCCTCAAGCAGTACTGGTGCAACGACGGTTCTCTGGAAAACAACGGTTTCGATGTGAACCTTTCAGCCAAGGTCATCAACACGAAGAACTGGAAATGGGAGCTGGGCGCCAGCGTTGCACATTATAAGAACAAGGTCACGGCTCTGCCTGACGGCGACTTCGAAACTACGGTCTATGGTGGCTCTGTCCTGACAGCTATTGGCTCACCCGTCGGTCTCTTCTATGGCTACAAGACCGATGGCGTCTATGCTACCTCTGCTGACGTTCCCAGCCAAGGCGGCACACTCCTCCACACTAAAAATGCCACCACTGGTGAGACCGTCTATTTCGGCGCCGGCGACATGAAGTTCGTTGACAAAGACGGCAACAACGCTATTGACGAGAACGACCGCTTCGTTATCGGTGACCCCAATCCCGAACTCTTCGGCAATATCCAGTCAAGCCTTTCCTTTAAGCACATCACCCTCGATGCGACATTCACTTATGTCTATGGCAACGACATCTACAACTACCAGCGTAGCATTTTGGAAAGTGCCGACCGCTTCTACAACCAGACCATGGCTGTCACCAACCGCTGGCGCACCGAAGGCGATGTCACCAATATGCCAAAGGCTACGTATGGCGACCCGCTCGGCAACAACCGCTTCAGCGACCGTTGGATTGAGGACGGCTCCTTCATCCGCCTGAAGAACCTCACCCTCTCCTACAACGTGCCCGTCAACCTCACGTGGCTGCAAGGCCTCAAGGTTTGGTGCGCCGCCAACAACGTGTTCACACTCACCAACTATCTGGGCAGCGACCCCGAATTCTCTTGCAGCAACAACGTGCTCTTCCAGGGCATCGATACCGGTTTGCTTGGACAGAGCCGCAGCTTCCACGTCGGTGTAAAGATCAACCTCTAATTTATGAACAACCCCTATAAGCATAACCACCATGAATAAGAAATCAGTTATAGGTCTTCTTTTTGTTGGAGCGCTGACGTTCATGACTACCTCATGCGCAGACATGTTCAACATCGACTCCAGCCGCATTGTTTACGAACACAACCACAAGCTGGATAGCTCAGCCGACTCGGTCTATTCAACTATTGGCATACTCCATGCCTTCCAGCAAATTGCCGACCGCTATATCATTCTCGGCGAAGTCCGTGGCGATATGGTTGATCTTAACAAGAATGCCAAGGCATCCCTGCGCAATCTATCCGAGTTCAACTTCGACGATGATAACGAGTACTTGCGTGTGGGTGACTACTACAACGTCATCAACAACTGCAACTACCTTATCACCCATATGGACACCACCATCCGCCACAACAACAAGCCCGTTATGACGGACGAGTACGTGGCAGCCCTCAGCATCCGCGCATGGACCTACATGCAGCTGGCCCTCAACTATGGCAAGGTGCCCTACTTCACCAATCCCATCACGAAGGTGGCTGAGTCCGAAGCAGATTATCCTTTGTATGACATCAAGGATTTGGCACTTGAGCTCATCCCGCAGTTGCTTCCTTACATGGAATACGATCTCCCTGCTTGGGAAGGTCTTTCCGCTGGCGGTTCATCGTTGACTGCAGCGACTTGCGATCTGCTGTTCCCGCCCATCCAACTCCTTTTAGGCGACCTTTACCTCTGGCTGGGTGACTATCAGAACGCCTGGTCGACCTATAGTGACTTTATCACCGACAATCCCAAATACTCTATGCGTGCATCAACAGGTGGTGCTTCAACCACCTTCACGGGTCTGATGCCGCTCGGCGACGGACAAATCACGACCGACCCCCGTAGGACAGGACGAAACGTTACCGCTTTAAACTACCCCACTTATAATGGCATCGGAATGGGAATGCTCACCAATATCCTCGGTAGCAGAGGTGAAGCCATCACGGTGGTTCCTATGGAAATCTCGTCTGAGAACGGCACAGTTTCCGAGATTCCCAGCCTCTTCACATCTAGTGAAAACACTCATCCGTTGAAGGGTTCTGCCCTTTGGGAGCAAATCAGTAATGCACAGCACTACTTCTACTCGACAAGAACAAGCACGGCGAGCACGGAATACTCTGTCCTTGGTGGCAAGGGTGACCAGCGCATCAACTTTTATGTCAAGGAGCAGAAGAACGACGAAGACGAGTTTGAAACTATGGAGAAGTTTGTCCAGGGAAGGACAACCACTGGCTCAAGCACCACCTATTACATTCGCATGCTGGTGCTCTACCGCCGAGCTCTTGTCCATCTGCGTGCCGCTGAAGCACTCAACTGCCTTGCAAACCAGCAGCACAACAGCCAGATGGCTGTTCAGGCCTTCAACATCCTACGCGACGGCTTCGACCTCCTCTTCCCCAATGGCAGCACCTATAAGGCCGAACTCCAACCATTCACTCTAGGTGTTCATGCCCGTGGCTGCGGCTTCGTCTATCTTGACACCGCCAGTTATGTCGTAAAGGACAATGTCATTGCCGAATTCTACAACAAGGATGTGGCAGACGTCAACTTCAGCGACACTATCCACTATGTGGAAGACCGTATCTGTGACGAACTCGCCCTTGAGACGACCTTTGAAGGTAACCGCTTCACCGACCTCATCCGCTTTGCTGAGCGCCGTGGCGCCGACTACCTCGCAGGCAAGGTGGCCTGCCGCAAGGGCTATGAGAACCGCGACGAAGCTCTCTACCAGAAACTGCTTGACAAGAAAAACTGGTACCTGCCGCTCAAGTAACCATTCCATTCATTCAATTTGCTAAAACCATATCGTTATGAAAAAGACAATAAGATTTGGATATTTGTTCGCCCTACTGGTCGTCTCGGCTCTCTGCGCCTGCAACCAGAACGAAGAAGAAGAGAACACCATCGTCAACGACAGCGAGTTTGTTGGTAAATGGAAGCTGAAAAGCATGGACTCCAACATGAAGGTGGAACTGCTTGATACCCTCGGCAAAGTCACGGAGACCATCGACCCCTTCACGCAGACAAACGACACCTATGCAAACGCCACCATTGAGTTCAAGGAGGACTGGACCGCCCTGAGCATCATTCGCGATGGCGATGCCATTACAACCGGAGCCTACAGGTGGGAGGACCTTGGTCAGAAGTTCGTGTTGAAGACCTACGCCACCTATCATAAGGTTCAGATCGATACCTTCGACATCACCAAGAGTGGCACGGCTGTAACCTTCAAGACCCTTCGCAAGGGTGATGGCACGCTAACGCGTGACGAGGATTACTACGACGCCGAGAACGATACGACCTATCAGGTTCCCCGCTCGTACAACATCAAGACCTACACCACTCTCACTATCAACATCGACAAATAATCAGGTATCTTGAACTTCAACAAACTCCTCCCCCGCCGTCTTTTCAGCTTGCTGGCTGTCCTTTTTGTGGCAATCAGCCTGACGGCAGCGGAGGAGTTTGTCGTTGTTATTGATGCCGGCCATGGCGGCAAAGACCCTGGCGCACAAAGTGCCAACCGTAAGGTGAACGAAAAGGACATTGCCCTCAAGGTAGCCCTACGTGCAGGTGAACTTATCCGTAATGCCCATCCAGAGGTGACCGTGAAGTACACGCGCCGCACGGATGTCTTCGTCGAGTTGAAGGAACGTGCCCGTATTGCCAACAAAGCCAAAGCCGACCTTTTCATCTCCATCCATTGTAATGCAGCCGAAGGGCGGAAGGCCCATGGGGCTGAAGTGTTTGTCCTCGGCTCGGAGGAGGGACGCACCCAGGCTAACCTCAACGCGGCCAAGCGCGAGAACAGCGTCATTCTTCTGGAGAAGGATTACAAGGAGAGCTATCAAGGTTTCGACCCTTCATCGCCCGAGAGCTACATCATCTTTGAGTACATGCAGAGTGAATACCTGAAGGAAAGTATTGAATTGGCACAATGCATACAAAAGCAACTCTGCACTACAGCCAAGCGTTACGACCGAGGTGTCCATCAGGCCGGATTCCTTGTCCTTCACGCCACCACCATGCCGAGCATCCTCATCGAACTTGGCTTCATCAGCAACGCCGAAGAGGAGAAGTTCCTCAATTCTGCCGACGGCAAGGAAAAACTCAGCAAGAGTATTGCCAACGGCTTTGAAAACTACTATAAAAACCTGAAGAAGGACAAGCAAAGCGCTCCCCAAACAAAGCAAACCTCTGTCAGCACAGCCCAAGCTTCTGCCGTCTCAGCCCAGGCAACGGCTCAGCCAGAGCAAGCAAATAAAAAAATAGACCAGGCAAATAAAAGCCAAAATCAATTAACAGAGGAGAACGAGAAAAAAACAACATCTGACATTGTTTTTAAGGTGCAGTTCCTCACCTCCTCCACCAAGCTACCAGCTAACAGCCCCAGGCTCAAAGGGCTCACCGACGTCAGCTATTACGAAGAAAAGGGGACGTACAAATACACCTGTGGCAACACCACAGACCTTGACAAGGCCCAGCAACTCCGCAAAAAGGTCGCAGCCACTTACAAGGATGCATTCCTTGTTGCCTTCCGAGACGGTGTGCGCATCAATACCACCGACGCCATCAACGAGTACAAAGCCCTTCACCCATGAAACGAGGAAAAGAGATTCTTCTGGGTGCCTGCTTTCTGCTCGCCATAGCCCTGCTTTTCGGCGGCATAAGCTTCTTAAAAGGACGCAATTTATTCTCATCCAACAGCACCTATTACGTACGTTACAACGACGTGACGGGGCTCTCTAATTCCAGTCCCATCTATGTGAACGGCGTGCGCATCGGCATTGTCAACGGCATCAGCTACAGTTACAACCATCCTGACGACATTATTGTACGCATCGGCGTCAACAAGCATCTCCGCATCCCTAAAGGTAGCCAAGCCCTGCTTATGACAGAGCTGCTGGGCACCGTCAATGTGAAACTTGAGCTCGCGCACGACAACGGACAATACTATACCCCAGGCGACACGCTCAACGGCGAAATGTATTCCGGCATCCGTAGCCAGATTGCCCAGCTGATGCCCCAGATTGTCCAGTTGCTCCCTAAAACCGACTCCATCCTGACAAACATCCATGAGCTGACGGAAAATCCTGCTATCACCCAAACCCTCCAAAGTACCGAAACGCTGACTACCGATGCAAAGAAAACCTTAACGGAACTCTCCGCTGCCATTCGCCAGATAACAACCTTAGTCAATATATATCAAGGTGTCGGCGAGAAACTGGATACCTTCACCGACAAGCTGAACAGCCTGAGCGATGAAGAGCGACTGAGCGAACTACTCACTAACCTCGATGTTACGTTGAAGAACCTGCGTTCACTCTCCGACGAACTTGCTAAAGGCGATGGTACAGCCCACCAGCTCATCACCGATCCCACCCTCTATAACCACCTCAACAGCGTCTGCAACCAAGCCTCCGAACTCATCGAGGACATCAAGAAAAACCCCTCGCGCTACATTCATCTTTTTGGCCGTTCAAAGGATTAAAATCTGTCTTTTTTAAGTAAAACGACACAGGCCATCCAAGGCAAAAAGAGAGTCTATATAAAATTTCTCTAAATAAAAACAGTCAATTTGACCAAAGGGGAGAAAAGGCGGTAAAACCCCATGCATGACTACATTTTCAGCCCTTAAAACCCACCTTCTACATATAGCAATTTTTCCCTTGAAAAAACATCAACAAACTGAAAAGCAACATCTTTTAATTCTACAACTTTTTTTTGTTAATCAAGAATAAGCAAAGTTAAAGCCTTTGGATAATAGGGGGTTAGAGAAGGCAAAAAAAGGGGCATTTTAAAAGGGCTTGCACAGTTCAGAAAAAACACCGAACTTTGCAGCAGAATTAGAAAAAGTTGATACGGACGTGGTTGAAAAATGGAGAGCAGCGCAAGTCGCTACTCCCAATTTTTTGCCCGCGAAAAATGA
Source organism: Bacteroidaceae bacterium (assembly GCA_016291905.1). Taxonomy (GTDB): domain Bacteria; phylum Bacteroidota; class Bacteroidia; order Bacteroidales; family Bacteroidaceae; genus UBA1189. Next base: position 34,336 of record JAEEZS010000069.1, on the reverse strand, counting down.
AAAATGAAGCAAGAAGAACTGGAACAACGATGGAGTGAATGCTTGTCGATCATCAACGACAACATCCCAGCCTCAGCCTATAAAATCTGGTTTGCAAACATCCGACCGCAGAAGTTTGACGACCACGATCAGGTGCTGTGGTTAGCCATCCCGAGCCAGTTCGTCTACGAGTATATCGAGGAACACTACATCGACCTCCTCTATGCCACCATTTGCCGCGTATTTGGCGAAAACATCGACCTGATGTACCGCGTCCAGATGGACCAGATCAACGAAATCTCTGTCGATCAACAGTCCGCTAGTCGCCCTAACGTCAGCCAACCGCAGACGCCCACTACCCGCAAAAGCACCAACAAGACGCCCGGCGCTATTAGCGTAGCCACGCAGGACCTCGACCCGATGCTCCGCCCCAACTACAGTTTTGATAACTTTATCGAGGGCGACAGCAATAGATTGCCGAGGGCTGCAGGCAAAAACATTGCGGACAACCCCGACCGCACCATCTTCAACCCGCTGTTTGTCCATGGCGCCAGCGGTGTGGGTAAGACCCACCTCATCAATGCCATTGGGCTGCGTGTCAAAGAGCTCTATCCTGAGAAACGGGTGCTCTACGTCTCAGCCAATCTCTTCAAGGTGCAGTTCATGGACGCCGTGCGAAAGAATACGCTCACCGACTTCATCAACTTCTACCAGTCTATTGACGTCCTTCTCATTGACGATGTGCAAGAATTTGTTGGCCCGGAAAAGACACAGAACACCTTCTTCCACATTTTCAACCATCTGCACCAGAACGGGCGTCAAATTGTCATGTCGTGCGACCGTGACCCTGCCTCTCTGCAAGGCATGGAAGAACGCCTCATCAACCGTTTCAAATGGGGCTTAGTGGCTGAGATTGAGCGTCCCAATTTTGATTTGCGCAAAGCTATCCTCACTAGCAAAGTGCGCCGCGACGGCCTGACCATCGGCGATGAAGTGATTGAGTACATTGCTGCAAACGTCACAGACAGCGTGCGCGAACTGGAAGGCATTCTCAACTCCATCATTGCCCACGCCACTATCCTGAACCGTGAGCCAGACATCATCCTCGCTGAACGCATCATTGAAAAGGCTATCCGCCGCGCTCCCCGCGAGGTCACCCTTGACGCCATCCTCAAGACTGTCTGTTCCACCTGCCACCTTACACGTGAAGACATCAACTCCAACAGCCGTAAGCGTTCTGTTGTGCAGGCCCGTCAGATTGCCATGTACCTTGCCCAAAAACACGTCAAGGACGTCACCCTTACCCGCATCGGCGAGTTCATAGGTCGTCGCGACCACACCACCGTCCTCCACTCCTGCAAGCTCATCAGCGGACAGCTGAACTACGACAAAGAGCTAAAGGACAACGTCACCGCCATTGAAAGAACCCTCCTCACCCGCTAAGAATTTTACAAAAAACAATAAGCGAGTGAAAAACATATGTTCTCATTAAAAAGCAGAGAACAAGCCCATTTGATAATATGGTTTCCTAACTGAATACCACCGTGGAAAAGAAAACTTACACCTACGACGAAGCGTTTAAGGCCAGTCTAGACTACTTCGACGGCGACGAGCTCGCTGCAAAAGTATGGGTTAATAAATATGCCATGAAGGACTCCTTCGGCAATATCTACGAACACACCCCGGCTGACATGCATTGGCGTATCGCCAATGAAATAGCACGCATCGAGCAGCGATACAAGAACCCCATGACAGCCGATGAAATCTTTCGTCTGCTCGACCATTTCCGCTATATTATCCCGCAGGGAAGCCCCATGACGGGCATCGGTAACGACTACCAGATTGCCTCTCTCTCCAACTGCTTTGTCATTGGCATGGATGGCAATGCCGACAGCTACGGAGCCATCATCCGAATCGATGAAGAACAGGTGCAGTTGATGAAGCGACGCGGCGGCGTGGGACACGACCTCTCGCATATCCGCCCCAAGGGTTCGCCCGTCAAGAACTCGGCCCTCACCTCCACGGGTCTCGTACCTTTCATGGAACGCTACTCCAACAGCACGCGCGAGGTGGCACAGGACGGACGGCGCGGCGCACTCATGCTCACCGTTTCCATTAAGCACCCTGACAGCGAAGCGTTTATCGATGCAAAAATGACTGAAGGCAAGGTGACGGGTGCCAACGTTTCCGTCAAAATGGACGACGACTTTATGCAGGCCGCTGTCGAAGGCCGCAACTACCTCCAGCAGTACCCCATCAACAGCGACCAGCCTCTCTACACCAAAGAAGTGAACGCTGCCGACCTCTGGCATAAGATTATCCACAATGCCTGGAAGTCTGCCGAACCGGGCGTACTCTTCTGGGATACCATCCTGCGCGAGAGCATCCCCGACTGCTATGCCGACCTCGGTTTCCGTACTATCAGCACCAACCCCTGCGGCGAGATTCCCCTCTGTCCCTACGACAGCTGCCGCCTATTGGCCATCAACCTCTACTCCTACGTTCGCAATCCCTTCACCCCTGAAGCCTCGTTCGACTACGACCTGCTACGCGATCACGTCGCCAAGGCCCAACGAATCATGGACGATATCATTGACCTCGAGATAGAGAAAATCCAGAAGATTCAGGAGAAAATTGAAACCGACCCTGAGAGCGAGGAGATCAAGTACGCCGAGCGTCACCTCTGGCAGAAAATTATGGATAAAAGCACCAAGGGTCGCCGCACAGGTGTAGGCATCACCGCCGAAGGCGATATGCTAGCCGCTATGGGCTACCGTTATGGCACCGACGAAGCTACTGATTTTGCCGTTAGTGTCCAGCAGACCGTCGCCCTAAGTGCCTATCGCAGTTCCGTCACGTTGGCCCGTGAACGTGGAGCCTTTGAAATCTTCTATGCCGAGCGCGAAAAGGCCAACCCCTTCATCCTTCGCATCGCCGAGGCCGACCCCAAGCTCTATGCCGACATGGTGAAGTATGGACGACGCAACATCGCCTGCCTTACCATCGCCCCCACCGGTACCGTCAGCATCCTCACGCAGACCACCAGTGGCATCGAGCCCGTTTTCATGCCCGTTTATAAGCGTCGTCGCAAGGTCAACAAGGATGACCCTGACGTCCACATCGACTACATCGACGAAACAGGCGACTGCTTCGAGGAGTTCATCGTCTATCACCACAAGTTCCTCACGTGGATGAAGGTTAATGGCTACGACACCACCAAGCGCTACACACAGGACGAAATCAATGCCCTGCTGGCTGAATCGCCCTACAACCACGCAGCCGCCAACGACATTGACTGGGTAAAGAAAGTGCAGATGCAAGGGCGCATCCAGAAGTGGGTAGATCACAGCATCAGCGTCACTATCAACCTCCCAGCCAACACTACCGAGGAACTCGTCAATGAGCTTTACATCGAGGCTTGGCGCCAGGGCTGTAAGGGCTGTACTGTCTATCGCGACGGCTGCCGCAGCGGCGTGCTCATAGCTACTGACGAGAAGAAGGACGAGAAGAAACGCTGCGAGCCATGTGACTGCCGTCAGCCCGTCGTCGAAGTACGCCCCAAAGTTTTGAAATGCGACGTCGTACGTTTCCAGAACAACCGCGAGAAGTGGGTGGCCTTTGTCGGCCTACTCGACGGACGCCCCTACGAAATCTTCACCGGTCTGCAGGACGACGACGAGGGTATCCTTTTGCCCAAGTCTGTCACCGAAGGCGTCATTATCAAAAACGTCGATGAAAATGGCATCAAACGCTACGACTTCCAGTTCACCAACAAGCGCGGCTACAAAACCACCATCGAAGGCCTCTCCGAGAAGTTCAATAAGGAGTTCTGGAACTACGCCAAGCTCATCAGCGGCGTGCTGCGCTATCGTATGCCCATCGACCAGGTCATCAAGATGGTCAGCAGCCTTCAGATGGACAACGAGAGCATCAACACATGGAAGGTGGGTGTGGAGCGTGCGCTGAAGAAGTACATTGTCGATGGCACCGCTATCAAGGATCAGGCCTGCCCCTCATGTGGCGAGCAGACACTCGTCTATGAAGAGGGCTGCCTCCATTGCACCAACTGCGGCTATTCCCGCTGCGGATGATATGATTGAGCTAAACGACATGACCTTCTACGCCTACCATGGCGTATTTTCCCAGGAGCGCACCGTGGGGGGGCGCTATTCTGTCAGTCTGCGTCTACATGCCGACTTTGATGCAGCCACTCGCTCTGACGACCTTGCCGACACCCTTGACTACGCCTCTGCAGCAACCATCGTGAAAGCTGAAATGGAACGTCCCTCCAACCTCATTGAGCACGTCAGCCGACGCATTGCCGAGCGACTATTGGACGCTTTTCCACAACTGGACAGCGTAGATGTCCGCATCTGCAAGCACCATCCCCCCGTCAGCGGTATGGAAATAGCCGAAGCCTGTTTCACAGCCTCTTTCAGTCGCAACGACTGACACAACCCCGTAAGAAATCTCCAACAAAAAAGGCCTGTCCCAACTGGACAAGCCTTTTTTCAAACCATTTTGAAAAGCGCTTACGCCTTTGCCACGTTGACTCTCTTCTCTTTGATACGGGCCTTCTTGCCGGTGAGTGCACGTAGGTAATACAGCTTGGCACGACGCACCTTACCGACCTTGTTGACGGTGATGCTCTCGATAGCCGGTGAGCTAATGGGGAAGATACGCTCCACACCCACGGTGCCCGACATCTTACGGACGGTGAAACGCTTGTTGTAGCCATGGCCCGCAATCTTGATGACCACGCCACGATAGAGCTGGACACGCTCCTTGTTTCCTTCAACGATACGATAAGCCACGGTCACGGTGTCGCCCGACTTAAACTTCGGGGTTGTACCCTCTTTGCCAGTGGCAAACGCCTCTTCTGCAACTTTAATTAAATCCATACTTTCAATACTTTATTTGTTCATTTTAGTCCTTACGCAACATATCAGGTCACACTTCCACTGACAGCGATTGCGCGAAAGCGGCTGCAAAATTACAACACTTTGTACAAAAAACCAAACAAACCAGCAACTTTTTTCAAAATAATCATTACCTTTGCCCCAGAAACCCCATGAAACCCCATCAGATTCATTAACCCCATGAAACCCATAATTCTTCATTCCTCATTCCTCATTTTATTATTTCTTTCCTGCTCCCCCACTCCTCGGGCTGTCATCGTCGATGGTACCTTCCTTGAAGTCACCTCTGCTGCCGACTCCCTCCCGCAGAATGCCGAGGCCGTAGCTATCCTTGCCGAGTACCGCCAGCGTGTCATAGACGTCCAGGCGCCTGTCCTCGGCACCGCCTCTTGCGACATCGAACGAGGCCGTCCTGAAGGACTCATGAACAACTTCGAAGCCGATGTCCTCCGTGCCGCAGGTGACGCTACTGACGGCCATCCTGTCGATGTTGCCATTGCCAACTACGGTGGCATCCGCAATCTCTGGGCGAAGGGCGACATCACCGTGGGTGACGTCTATCGCGTCTTCCCCTTCGAGAACTGCCTCGCCCTTGCCACCCTCACCGGCGCACAGCTCACAAGCCTCTTTCAGTCCATTGCCCGTGCCGGTGGCCATCCCATCAGTGGCGCGGCGCTCGTCATCACCCCCGACGGCGAGCTCGTCACCTGCGATGTGCAAGGCCACCCCATCGACCCTGCCGCCAGCTATCGTATCGCCACCCTCGACTATCTTGTGGAGGGTAATGACGGCATGGATGCCTTCCGCGAAGCCACCGACGTTGCCATCTTCCCCGAGCTCACCATTCGCGACCTCATTACTGCCCGCATCCAAGCCCTCACCGCTGCCGGCCAGCCCGTAGCCCCCAAACTCGACGGACGTATCACCCTCATCGATCTCCCCTAACCCTTTTTCGCCATCCCCCATGAAGCCTAGAAGTCCCTATTTCTCATTCCTAATTCTATCATTCTTTCTTTCCTGTGCCCCCACACCACCGGCGACGACCACCCTTCTCGTCCTCCACACCTCCGATACCCACAGCTGCATCGAGCCCGACGCGAAGACCAACGCCGGAGGCTACGTTCGTCGGGCCGCTATCATCGACAGTCTCCGAACACACGTTGACCCCGACCTGCTTCTCTTCGACTGTGGCGACTACTCCCAAGGCTCCCTCTACTACAACCTCTTCCGCGGAGAAACCGAGGTACGCCTTATGAATGCCATGCATTACGATGCTGCCACCATCGGCAATCATGAGTTCGACTTTGGTGAGGAGAACATGCTCCGCCTCTTTCAGCTTGCCACCTTCCCCACCGTTTGTTGTAATTACGATGTCAGCACCTCCATCTTGAAAGACGTTGTCCTCCCCTACACCATCATCGAGCGCAAGGGTGTCCGCATTGGTGTCTTTGGCGTCAGCCCACCCATCGAAGGGCTTGTTGCCGACAAGAACTGCGAAGGCATCCTTTACCTCGACCCCATTGCCGAAGCCAACCGCATCGTTTCCGTCCTTCGCGGACGCGAACGTTGCGATGTGGTCATCTGCCTCAGCCACCTCGGCTGGCAGATTGAAGGCCTCATCGACGATGTGGAATTCATTGCCGGCACCCGTGGCATCGACCTCGTCCTTGGGGGCCACACCCACAGTTATTTCGACGCTCCCATCCGCTATCCCAACCTCGACGGCGATTCCATCCCCCTCATGCACAACGGCAAGAACGCCACCCACATCGGCAGCTACACCCTCACGCTCAGCGTAAGCAAATAAAATGTCAATCCAATGCGTTGAACTTCTAACGCACTGGGCTAGAAAATTAACCCAATGCGCTAGAAATTTAGCGCACTACGCAATCCTCAGGGAGCAAAGAAACTGGGAATAAAAGTCAAAAGAAAGAAATAAACATAAAACCGCAACGCCGAAAGAACAAGGACTTATTCCTTTTGCTCTTTCGGCGTTACCTTTTCAACAGATTAACAAGTCAATCTTATTGGAGGATTACATCATGCCGTCCATGCCCATGCCGGGGTTTGCGGGCATCGGGGGCTGCGGCTCTTTCTTCTCGACAATGACGCACTCGGTAGTGAGGAACATACCGGCAATAGAAGCGGCATTCTCAAGAGCCACACGAGCGACCTTGGCGGGATCCACAACGCCAGCAGCCTTCAGCGGCTCATAGACGTCCGTGCGGGCATTGTAACCAAAGTCACCCTTGCCCTCGCGCACCTTCTGGACGACAACGGCGCCTTCCTTGCCAGCGTTGGCGACAATCTGACGCAGCGGCTCCTCAACGGCACGCTTGATAATCTCTATACCCGTGGTCTCGTCGGGATTCTCGCCCTTAAGGCCTTCCAAGGCATCGATGGCACGGATGTAAGCCACACCGCCGCCAGGGACGATACCCTCTTCGATGGCAGCACGCGTAGCGCATAGAGCATCATCGACACGGTCTTTCTTCTCCTTCATCTCCACCTCGCTAGCTGCACCTACATAGAGGACTGCCACACCGCCTGACAATTTGGCAAGACGCTCTTGCAGTTTCTCCTTGTCATAGTCGCTCTTGGTGGTGCCAATCTGCGCCTTAATCTGAGCCACGCGGTCGGCAATCTGCTTGGAATCGCCATGGCCACTGACAATAGTGGTATTGTCCTTGTTGACAGTAATCTTGTCGCACGTGCCAAGCATCTCAAGCGTAGCCTGCTCCAGCTTGACGCCCTTCTCCTCGCTGATGACGAAACCGCCCGTAAGGATAGCGATATCCTCAAGCATCTCTTTACGACGATCGCCGAAGCCCGGAGCCTTGACGGCACAAATCTTCAACTGAGCGCGCAGGCGGTTGACCACCAGCGTGGTGAGAGCTTCGCTGTCGACATCCTCGGCAATGATAAGGAGCGGACGTCCCGTCTGCACAGCTGGCTCAAGGATGGGAAGAAGGTCTTTGAGGTTGGAGATTTTCTTGTCATAGATAAGAACATAAGGATTGTCCATGACGCACTCCATCTTCTCCGTGTCGGTAACGAAGTAGGGGCTGAGGTAACCGCGGTCGAACTGCATACCTTCGACAACGCCAATACTGGTGTCCGTGCCCTTGGCTTCCTCGATGGTGATGACACCGTCCTTGCTGACTTTACGCATGGCATCAGCAATAAGTTTGCCGATTTCAGCATCGTTATTAGCGCTGACAGAAGCCACCTGCTCAATCTTATTGTAGTCCGTGCCCACCATCTCGGCCTGGTCACGCAGGCTCTCGACGACCTTGGCAACAGCCTTGTCAATACCGCGCTTCAGATCCATCGGATTTGCTCCGGCGGTAACATTTTTAATACCTACGTTGACAATGCTCTGAGCAAGTACGGTAGCCGTGGTTGTTCCGTCACCTGCATCGTCACCCGTCTTGCTGGCGACAGACTTCACCAGCTGGGCACCTGTATTTGCAAAAGCGTCGGCCAGCTCCACTTCCTTAGCGACGGTAACGCCGTCCTTGGTAATCTGGGGAGCGCCGAACTTCTTCTCGATAATCACATTACGGCCTTTCGGGCCAAGGGTAACCTTCACGGCATTTGCCAACTCGTCCACGCCTTTCTTCAGTTGGTCGCGGGCATCCATATTGAATAAAATCTCTTTTGCCATAACACTATAGTTTTAAAGAATTAAATAATTAGGAATGATGAATTAGGCGAGGACGGCAAGGACATCGCTCTGGCGCATGATGAGGTATTTTTCGCCTTCGATTTCCAGCTCCGTGCCAGCATACTTGCCATAGAGCACGGTGTCGCCTACTTTGAGGACCATCTCCTCGTCTTTTGTGCCGCCACCAACGGCTACCACCTGGCCTTTAAGGGGTTTTTCCTTGGCTGTATCAGGAATGATGATACCGCCGATTGTCTTCTCCTCTGCTGCTGCGGGAGCAATGAGGACGCGATCTGATAATGGTTTAACGTTCATGATAAGTTATTTTATAAGGTAAAACATATTTTCCGAAAACCATTCCTGCGAAAAGCGTGCCACAAGGGAACGATTCGCTTCGGGAACAGAAAAAATGTCAAAGTCGGCCAAAGGCTGACGGGAGCCGTGACAGATTGTCACTCGTCGGACTTCGACAGCAACGTCTCCAGTTCTTCGGGCGAGAGGTCGAGACTGAACTCACCGTGTTGGGCTACGGATATGTGGCCTGTTTCTTCAGAAACAATGACAACCAATGCGTCCGACACCTCCGAGATACCGAGGGCGGCACGGTGACGGAGGCCAAGCTGCTTGGGAATATCCTCGCGATGCGAGACGGGCAGCACACAGCCGGCTGCCACAATCTTGCCTCCGCCGACGATTACTGCGCCATCGTGGAGGGGGCTATTCTTGAAGAAAAGATTCTCTATCAACATACGGTTGAGGTTGGCATCGATGCGCTCACCCGTCTCGATATAGTCTCCCAAATGCTGGTCACGCTCTAACACAATCAGAGCGCCCACCTTGCCGTCAGACATATCCTGGCAAGCACGAACAAGAGGAAGCCAATCCTGGGAAAGTGCGTTACGGTTTTTCCCACGAAGGAAACGGAAGAATCTTTTGAAACGTTTTTGTGAGCCTAATTCGCGGAAGAAGTGTCGGATTTCGTTCTGAAAAATAACAATTAGCGCCAAAATACCTACGTTAGCCAACGCATTGAGAATGGACCCCAGCATGGGCATTTCAAACACCTGCGTGACAAGCATCCAAACTACCACAAAGATGAGAATGCCTATAAAAAGGTTCAGCGAACCCGACTCGCGCATCATCTTATAGAGATAGAAGAGCAGCAACGCCACTAAAAAAATATCAATAAGATTGAGAATACTGAATCCGAGAAGCATGCGTTTTTTAATTAAGATTTGATAATTAAGAATATGTAATTAAGAATATGCAGTTAGTAGCTGGTTCAGGCGGATGCATTGGACAGCGGCAGGAACATCGTGAACACGCAGGATGTCAGCCCCTTGCTGGAGGGCAATGGCATGAAGGACGGACGTGCCGTTCAAGGCCTCAGCAGGCGTGATACCAAGCGGTTTATAAATCATTGACTTTCGGGAAACTCCCACCAGCACAGGAAGGCCGAAATGACGGAGGTTGGAGAGATGGGAAAGGATGCGATAGTTATCCTCCACCGTCTTTCCAAAGCCAAAACCCGGGTCAAGAACGATGTCCGTGACTCCCTTTTCGGCAAGTTGTGGTATGCGCTCATCAAAGAATGACTCCGGATCGGTAGTCGGGCACATCAGCACATAGGGCACGCCTGCCAACGCAGCTTCGCCACCCGACACATCATTTATAATAAGGAAAGACCCGAAACGACGCACACACTCTTCCGCTACGGAAGGCCGAAACGTATCGACAGACAACGGAACCCCGGGCAAAGCTGCGTGGATAGCCTCCAAAGCGGGCAAAAGACGACGCAACTCCTCATCTTCCTCTACGGGCGTTGATTGCGGACGTGTGGAACAAGCACCTACATCCAGCATGGCAGCTCCGTCTGCCACCATCTGCCGGGCACGCGACACCACCTCGTCAACGGAAGAGAGACGCGAGGCCGCATAGAACGAATCGGGCGTCACATTCAAAATGCCCATAATGACAGGAACGGGGCTGTCACACAAACTTTTCAAACTCCTTTCATCCATAATTGCCTACAAATATACGCTCTTTTTTTGTTTTCATAATGAAATTCGTTTTTTTTTTGTAACTTTGCCGCTCAAAATGACAATGAGAACCGAAGAACTCTATTCGTATTTCCAAAAAAGCAGCGGTGTCACTACCGACACGCGTTCGTGCCGCGAAGGGACCATGTTCTTTGCGCTGCGAGGGGAACGCTTCAACGGCAACCAATATGCACAGGCTGCCTTGGAAGCGGGATGTACCTATGCCGTCGTGGACGACAGAGATGTCTATGATGCCTCTAATCCCCGTCTGTTGTTTGTCGACAACACTCTGAAAGCACTTCAGGCGCTGGCACGCTATCATCGTCGTCAGCTCGGGTTACCCATCATAGGCATTACCGGCACCAATGGCAAGACAACAACGAAGGAACTGATTGCAGCCGTATTAAGCCGGAAATTCCGCACACACTTCACACAGGGCAACCTCAACAATTCCATCGGCGTTCCGCTCACCTTACTACAACTGAGCCATAAGCATGAGCTTGCCGTCGTTGAGATGGGAGCCAGTCATCCGGGCGACATTCGTGAGCTGGTGGAAATAGCAGAGCCAGACTGTGGTCTTATCACCAACGTGGGCCGTGCACATCTCGAGGGTTTTGGCTCGTTCGAAGGCGTCATCCATACGAAGGGAGAGCTTTACGACTTTCTGAGAGAGCGGGAGGGTGGCTTTGTCTTCCTAAACGACAACGACCCAATCTTGAAAGACTTGGCTAAAGGCCTAAGGACATGTTGTTATGGAACAGGGGAAAAGCAAGAGGGCCGGCTCGTTTACGGCGAAGTGCTCGACTGCAACCCCTATCTCTCCTTCCGCTGGAGTACCACCGATGAACATGGGCGAGACGTGCAGACGCAGCTGGTTGGACGGTATAATATCGACAACGTCCTCTGTGCTGCTGCCGTTGGCACCCATTTCGGCGTCAGCCCCGACAATATCAACGAAGCCATCCGCTCCTACAAGCCCACGAACAGCCGGTCGCAGCTTCTGAAGACGGAGCACAACACCCTCATCGTCGATGCCTACAACGCTAATCCCACCAGCATGAAGGCGGCCTTGGAAAACTTTGCACAAATAGAGGGCGAAAAGAAGATGGTTATTCTGGGTGAGATGAAGGAACTGGGCGAAGCCAGCGAAGAAGAGCACCTCGCCATCCTGCAGCTCCTTTCCACACTGGACTTTCAGCAAGTCTGGACCATAGGCCACAACTTCAGCAACGCCTTGTTCCCATTCAGGAACTTCGAAAACGTAGAAGCTGCCATCCAAGCCGTGCAAGCCGAACGTCCCGAGGGAATGACCGTCCTCATCAAAGGCTCTAACAGCGTCCATCTACCCCAGTTAATCCCCCACCTCTAATAGATTATGAATACTCATTATTATAAAGTAGCCGAACAGGTATTTGCATTCCGCACACCAGAAAGCGACAAGCAGAATTACTTACCTTCGTGCGAGCCGTTCGCATACACCCCCAAGGAAGGCGAAGACTTGCTTTTCACGCTTACTATTGACGATAATCTCTCCCCTGCTGAAAACGGAGAACTCATCGGAGAATTCGATTGCGGAGGAGCCGACTTCAACGTCCATCGCCTTGCCGACGACAGCTACGAATTCCTAATTGCCCCTCCTGGAGCGGATTTCTGTGGCTTGCTGCAGACAAACGCCCTCTTCACCGAAGCCACATTGGCGTTGCGTGGCAGCACATGGGCACGTAGCTTTGCTGCCAACAACAGCATCATGCTCCTCTATGCCTTTGCTGCTGCGGACAAGAACACGTTGTTGTTTCACGCCTCTGTCATCAAGAACGGGGGGCACGGTTACCTCTTCCTCGGGGTAAGCGGCACAGGCAAAAGCACACATAGCAGCCTGTGGTTGAAGCATATCCCCGGCAGTGAACTAATGAACGACGACAACCCCGTTGTGGTTGCAACTGAGCAAGGGGCTATTGTCTATGGCTCTCCGTGGAGCGGAAAGACGCCCTGCTACCGAAACATCAGCGCTCCCGTAGGAGCCTTCGTCCGCATCCGGCAGGAGAAAATCAACCATATCTCGAGGGACAAAACCTTGGAGGCCCTCTCCGCCCTGCTCCCCTCCGTCTCCTCCATGAAATGGGACGACCGAGTCTATAACGGCATCTACGACAGCATCAGCCTGCTGATTGCCCATGTACCATGCTACACGCTCGGCTGCCGGCCCGACCAAGAAGCCGCAGAAGTGTGCTACAATGCCGTATTTGTCAAATAACAGCCCTACAAGTCAACACTTCTATGCAACAAGCCCAAGAGAACATCGTTGAACTGCCCAATGAGGTACTCTTAAAAGGAATCACGGATCTGCTGGAGGAGGGGCATACCGCCACGTTACGTGTGCGAGGCAACAGCATGCGTCCCTTCCTGGAGGACCGTCGCGACAGCATTGTGCTCGCCCACGTCACACACATCAACATAGGCGATGCCGTGCTGGCTGAGATTGCCCCTGGGAAATACGTATTCCATCGTATCATAGCCATTGACGGAGAGAACGTCACCCTCATGGGCGACGGCAACATCCGCGGGACTGAGTCGTGCACGAAGGCCGATGTCAAAGCAAATGCCCTGGCTGTTATCCGCAAAGGAAAGGAATACAGCACCGAAGGAAAGCACTGGAAGCGTTATTCAAAGCTTTGGATGCGTCTGACCCCCGTGCGCCGTTGGCTTTTAGCTATCCATCGCAGGCTGCCTTTAAACTGGAGATAAAACAACACAACAAAACCATACGACAATGAAAATCAAGGAAGGATTCGAACTTAGAGAGATGTGCGGCGAAAACATCATCGTCGCCAAAGGCGTTCAGAACATCGACTTCAATAAAATCATCAGTCTCAACGAGACTGCCGCGTACCTTTGGAAGTCTATTGTGGGAAAGGAGTTTACCCCTGAGTCGATGGCTGAGCTGCTCCGGATGGAATACGAGGTCAACGAGGCTACAGCCTTAGCTGACACCCAAGAGCTGGCCAAGGCTTGGCAGGACGCTGGTCTTTGCGAATAACGCTTAGAACTGGAAGTAGATAAATGCCTGCAGGCCGGAGGTGATAAACTGGTAAACGACAAACACCACTCCGACCATCATCAACACGAGTATCGGCATAGGCATCAAGGCGATGTTTATCCGATACCAACGTTTCCAACGAGCAGGCAACCAATGGATAATCATGCCGAGGCCGAACAGGACAAACACCTTCCAATAGGCACTAACAATCGTCCACACCTCTACCCCGCCCCACGCCGAGCCAATCTGGTTCACCATATTCTTTGCCGTGTTCCATGCCTCCTGGTTGGCTGTGGCAGGGTCAAGGTTTGAGCCCGAGCGGAAAAACAGGCGCGTAAACGTGATAAAGGTAAACGTCTGAACGATTGCCCACGCATTGGCCATTCCGCCTGTCATTTTGCCTAACGATGCCGGCACATTCTTCAGCCCCTTTTCCATGAAATGCCATACGTAACGCACAAGGGTACCTATCGTCACCACCATCATCCAAACGAAGAACACGTTGAACACAGGCTGCGGCACCCGTTGTGTCAGCACAAACAGCATCAGGGTGACGCCCAGCACTAGCGCCATGCGCATGTGCCACGTCATCTCCTTCCAGAACTTATAGACAATCATGCCAATGCCGTTCAAACCGCCCCAAATCACAAAGTTCCACGATGCTCCGTGCCACAATCCGCCCAGCAGCATAGTGATGAAGGAGTTGAGGTTTCCCATCAGCAGTTTCCGGCGCTTGGGTTTCTCCTTCGTCACGCGGATGGCGATAAGCACGCCCACGGCTGCTGCCACGATGATGGCTGTCACCACCCAGCTGCCACTCAGGATAAGCACGATAAGGCTTATCAGCCCCAGCCAGAAGTAGGTGCCGAACGTCGTATTCCGGTTACCCCCAAGGGGGATATACAGATAGTTCTGTAGCCAGCGGCTCAGCGACATGTGCCAACGCTTCCAGAAGTTGGCAGGGTTGGGTGCCTTGTAGGGCGAGTTGAAGTTCTGCGGCAGATAGAAGCCCATCAGCATAGCCACACCAATGGCTATGTCCGTATAGCCCGAGAAGTCGGCATACACCTGCAACGAGTAGCAGAACAACGCGCTCAGATTCTCAAAACCGCTGAACAGCAGCGGATTCTCAAACACACGGTCTATGAAGTTGACAGCCAGGTAGTCCGAGAGAATCAGCTTCTTCATCAGGCCGTTCATTATCCAGAACACGGCAACACCAAACTGCCGTCGTCCAAGGAAATAGGGCTTGTAGAGTTGCGGAATGAACTCCGATGCCCGCACGATGGGTCCCGCTACCAACTGCGGAAAGAAGCTGACGTAGAAGCCGAAGTCCAGGATGTTGCGAACGGGCTCCACCTTGCGCCGATAGACATCCACCGTGTAGCTGATAATCTGGAACGTGAAGAACGAGATGCCCACGGGGAGCACAATCTTGTCCACGTTGAACAAGTCCCTTCCGCACAGGATATTCCCCACCCACGAGAAGATGTCGAAAATTCGGAAGTGGATATGAAAGAGCTGGTTGACTATGTCTGTAAAGAAATAGGCATACTTGAAATAGCAGAGCAACGCAAGGTCAATCACCACGCTCAGCACCAGCCATGCCTTCCGTCGGCGCTCCGTCGGAGCCCGGTGAATCCGCTTGGCTATGAAGAAGTCTGAGCACGTCACAAACAGCAGAATCAGCACAAACAAGCCGCTCGTCTTATAGTAGAAGAAAAGGCTAACAAAGAATAGGAACGCATTGCGCAGCAGGCGCTTGCTGTGTATCAGGCTGAATATCGCAAAGACAACAGCAAAGAACGCCCAGAAATAGAACTGTGTAAAGAGCAACGGCGAGTTCTCCTGAAAGAGAAAGACATGTTTGAGGAAGGGGACCAGTTGCTCCATAGCGTATTTATCTTGCCATGTAATCGTCAATGAGAGCGTTGTAAAGCAGGTCGCCCAGCAGCTCATAGCCCGTGCGCGTGAAATGGATGAGGTCCGTCGTCATCAAGCCTGCATCGCGCCAGCGGGGGCTGCTGTCGAGGCCGCCCATGAAGTCAAACACATCCCACACGGCGCCCCCGAACTCCTCTGCCAACTCATAGAAGGCCTTCTGCACCAGCGGCGCATTACGGTTCGCCCGCTTTACACGGCGCGACTCACGTCGGTACGTGTCGTTGTTGGTGATGAAGATATACGCACACCCGGGCGAGACGTTCTCCACCATGCGAATCAGACGCCGGTAGCCATTCTTGAACGCCTCGGCATTAAAGTCGCCATAAGGTACGGCAGCATCGTTCACGCCAATGGCAAACACCACCAGGTCGGGGCGTACCAGCCCCAGGTCACGAGGCAGGCATGAGCAACGCAGCCACGTGGGCACGGCAGCTCCGTTGATGCCCGACGAATAGTAGCTGATGCCCGTGAGGTCGTTCTCGGGTATCAGCCCTGTCAACGTGAACGTCTCACCCTGCGGGAGGCGGAAAAAGACGGTTGTGGAGTCGCGCAGGGTTTCAAAGGGCAGCACCCAGCCCCCATGCAGCGTGTCGGGGCAGGCAAACAGGGTGTCACGAAGCCCCTCCCGCTCCTCCACGGCAAACGGGCGCACCACGCCCGACGAGGCATACCCCATCACCCGCAGGCGGCTGAACGACCATGTGGGCGTCATCCCCACGTTCAGCACCAGCGTCAGCGAGGCCAGGGTGTCCGTCGTCGAAGCGGCAATACCGCTGATGCCGAAGTCGAAGGCTGCATCGCGCTGGATATTCCGTCCCGTTGTCCACGTGCCCGTGTATTCCATACGGTAGTTGTGGTTCCAGTTCGTGTTTGCCATGCCGAAGGGAAACAGGATGCCCCGCACGGCAATGTTCCCCGGTTGCATGTCCGTGAGGTTGCTACGCATCCGGTGCGAGAAGAAGTCGGCCTGCACATGGCTGCCCCCCACATGCCACACGCTGACGTTACGGCTATGGAACAGCAGCAGGCTGTCCAGCTTCTCGTAGAAGCCGTCCTGCGCTTCACGCCCTGCGGGGAAATGGAGCCCCGTACGGTCGTAGTGCAGACAGTCGTAATACGGCAGCGGGCAGAGCAGACGGTTGTTGCCCGGCAGCAGGTGGCTCACCACGTTCCTTATCACAGAGTCCGTCACCGCCGAGCGGTTCGGCTGCGCAGACAAGCTCAGCGCCGTGAGTAGCAGCAACAGGCATATAGCGTAGCGTTTCATCATTTGGTCTCCTCCTTGGGTTTGCGCCAGCGGTAATAGTCGTAATAGAGCATGAGCGACTTGCAGAAGAGGTCTGCCACACGCTCACCACCCTTTTTGGTAAAGTGGATATGGTCCGAGCCTGCCAGAGGAGGATTCTGCGTGCACCATTGCGCCATGCTGTTGTGTCCGCCCATCACCTCATACATATCCCAGTAGGCTGCTCCGGCACGGTTGGCTGTCGTACGCAGCGAGTCGATGATGGCAGGCAGCTTGGGATACGTCTGCCACGAGCCCTTGATACGCGTGGACATGTCAGACGGCCCGATGAGAAGGATTTTTGCCTCGGGAGCCTGCTGCTGGAGGTAGCGAATCTGACGGTCCACCGAGGCAGCATAGTCATGGATGCTTTTGTCCGTCTTCAGGTAGGGCACGGAGTTGCCCCCATATTCCAGCAGGATAAGGCGAACGTTCTCCTTTTCGTAGAATTCGCTGAGATGCCGACGGTTGATGGCAGTAAACATCGTGCCCGAGCAACCACGCATGGGGATATTGTCCACGCACACGCCACTTTCGCCATCCAGCAAGATGCCGTAGAGATTGGCATAGCCCGACATGGAGAGCGACACGCGCTCCGTCGAGTCGGGGAACTGGAAGGTGATGCGCTGCATCTCTTTTGTGGGCTCTATCACGCGCCGATCGCCCTTGCAGGTGACGTAGAGTTTCGAGCCTATGTTGTCTGCCAGCAACGTCACGCGGGTGAACTTCCGGCAATGTTTCTTCTCCTTGATGCGAGGCCATACGCTCACCACCACGAAGGTGTCGAGGTAGGCCACCTGCCCCATCACACCATAGTTGCCGCTACGTGCACGCGCCTCTGCAGGGCCATAGGCAAGGGCACGGCGCAGTTCGGCGCTGCAAGCCTGTCCCGTGTTGATGCTGCCCACCGTCTCGATGATGGGCATGAGGCCCGGGCCAATGCCTCCGAAGGTCTCCTGCAGTTCCTCGCGGATGACGCCCGTGATACGGTCGCCCTCAATCTGCGAGTCGCCATAGTGCATGATGCGCACGCGGCTGCTGTCGCTATGCTCCAGTGCCTCAAACAAGTCGTCAAACCACGTCAGGTCGTCGTCGGGCAGGTTGAAGCGGATGTTGCTCTCACGGAAATAGGTGAGGTATTGCTCGCGCTCCTGCATGCGCATGTTCTCCAGCTGGCGTGCCAGCAGCTCTTCAGGGCTCTCCTCGGGCATGGCAGCCTCCTCGGGGGCTTCGGTGTTCAGCACCTCGGCCAGCGAGGGGAACGAAAGCGTCAGGTTGCCCGCACGGATGCCGTCAGCCGGGAACACCAGGCACAGGACAGCCAGCACGGCAATCACCGAAAACAGGAACAGGGTTATCTTATAGGGTTTCACGACTTGTATATTTTTAGTTTCTGCCCTTCACGGATGAAGTCACCCTTCAGGTTGTTCCACTTCTTCAGCTGGCGTACTGTCACATGATGCCGCTGGGCTATGCGCCCCAGCACATCGCCTTTCTTCACCCTGTAGATGGTGTACGACGATGTCCCCGACGCCTTTCCTACAGCCGGCTTGCGGGCAGCCAGCTCGGCAGCACGTTTCTCGCGTTCCAACTTCAGCAGCGAGTCGCGTCGCACGGCATCCTCGCGCGCCACGTCCAGCGGAGCAAGGAATCCCGAGCGCCGGTGTCCGCGCTCCCACTCCTGCCCTATTCGCTCCAGGGCGGGCAGCAGGCTGTCCGTAGTCACGCGCAGCACGGGCATGGTGCGGGCATACTGCAGCAGCACCAGCGAGTCGTTGCCCTCGAAGTGCAGCCTCAGGTCACACAGGTAGCGCACGGCAGCCTGCGTGGCCTTGCTGACGCTCAGCCGTTCGTCGATGCTGTCGTTCACCAACAACCCGTAGTGATGCGCTGCCGGCACTGAGAGCGCCCATGCCCCCGAAGCATACGGCCCCACGAATACGCTGTCGCAGTCCGTCAGCAGCAGCGGCAGGAAGCGGTAGAACCTCGGCAGGCTATACTGCTCCACGGCAGCTGTCACCAGGCTGTCGCAAGCCTCAAACGGCGTATAGTCCGCCCTCACCGGCTGCGAGCAACTCATGAAGAACGAAAAATGAAGAATGAAAAGTGAAAAACAGACACCCCTGCAAGCCGATGAGCCCGCAGACAAGGATTTCCCAATGCCAAGCACCTTATTCCTCATTTTCAATCTTCAATCTTCAAAGTCCTTTTGCCTTCGCCTCGTCCCACCAGGCGTCCATCTCTTCCAGCGTCATCTCCTTCAGTTTGCGCCCTTCACTCAGGGCCTTCTCCTCCACGTAGTTAAACCGTCGGGTGAACTTCTGGTTCGTATGCTCCAGCGCCGAGTCGGGGTTCAGCCCCGACAGCCGTCCCACGTTCACGGCCGAGAACAGCAGGTCGCCATACTCCGCCTCCACCTCGTTGAACTCAGCCACCTGCGGGCGGTCGCCCTGCTCGGGCGCGTCAGCATGCTCCATGGCCTCGCGCAGCTCGGCAAACTCCTCCTGCAGCTTCTCCCAGGCGCCGTCGGCGCTGTCCCAGTCGAAGCCCACGTTTTGCGCCTTCTCCTGGATGCGGAACGCCTTGATGAGCGAGGGCAAGCTGGCAGGCACGCCGCTCAGCGTCCGTTTGTTGCCCCCCTTCTCCTTCAGCTTCAGCTCCTCCCAGTTCTTCAGCACCTGGTCGGTGCCGTTCACGTGCTGTTCGCCAAACACATGCGGGTGGCGGAAGATGAGCTTGTCGCACAGGCGGTCGCAGACGTCCTTGATGTCAAACTGCCCCTTCTCGTCGCCAATCTTCGCGTAGAACACCACGTGCAGCAGCACGTCGCCCAGCTCCTTGCAGATGTCCTGATTGTCGTCCTTCAGGAGGGCGTCGCTCAGCTCATACACCTCCTCGATGGTATTCGGGCGCAGCGTCTCGTTCGTTTGCACGCGGTCCCACGGGCACTTCACCCGCAACTCGTCCAGTATGTCCAGCAGCCGTCCGAACGCCGCCATCTGTTCCTCTCTGTTATGCTTCATATCAATTTGTCAATTATCAATTACCCATTATCCATTGATTTCCGCCGCCAGGCGCCCCACCACTTCCACCAGGAACGTATGCTCCCGCTCCAGCACGCGTGCTGCCAGCGTCTCGGGCGTATCGTCGGGCATCACCGGCACGCGCGTCTGGGCAATAATCTCGCCCCCGTCGATGACGTTGCTCACGCGGTGGATGGTCACCCCCGTCTCCGTGTCGCCCTCGCGGATCACCGCCTCGTGCACGTGTATACCGTACATGTCGGGTCCTCCGTGCTTGGGCAGCAGTGCGGGGTGGATGTTGAATATGCGCCCCTCGTAGCGCTCTATCACCGCCTCGGGCATCTTCTTCATGTAACCGCACAGCATCACCATGTCCGTGCCGGCCTCCTCCAACGCCTCCGTCAGCGCCTGGGCGAAAGCCGTCTCGTCGGGATGCGTCTTGCTGCTGATGTGACGTGTGGGGATTCCCTCCCTGCGGGCACGCTCCAGGGCAAAAGAACGCGAGTTGTTACTTATCACCAGGCACACCTCAGCCGGTATGGCCCCGCATTTGCAGCCGTCAATCACAGCCTGCAGGTCACTCCCGTTGTGCGACGCAAAAACAGCTATTCTCGTCATAGTATCTTTCATTTCCAATCTTCAATTTTCAATTTTCAATCTTCAATTACTTTCTCACTTTGTCCGGGTTCTTCTGCACATACGCCTTCCACGAGCTCACGCCCTTCTCCGCCTCGGGACGTCCCATCTGCAGGTAGTGGCAGTAGGCGGCACCCAGCGCGTCCGTAGCGTCCAGGTGCTTCGGCATCTCCTCTGCGGGGATGGCAAGGATGCGGCGCAGCATGTCAGCCACCTGCTCCTTCGAGGCCGAGCCGTTGCCCGTGATAGCCATCTTTATTTTCGTGGGCGCATACTCGCGTATGGGCACGTCGCGGCTGATGGCAGCAGCTATCGCCACTCCCTGTGCACGGCCCAGCTTCAGCATGCTCTGCACGTTCTCGCCGAAGAAAGGCGACTCGATGGCCATCTCGTCGGGCAGGAAGGCGTCGATGACACGCTGCACACGACGGAAAATCTCGCCCAGCTTCAGGTACACGTCCGGCACCTTGCGCAGGTCGATGATGCCCGACGTCACGAGCGACACCTTCGTGCCCGTCACCTTCAGCACCCCGTACCCCATCAGGTTTGTCCCCGGGTCGATGCCCAATATCACCTTTTCTACAACAGGCTTCTGCATTTTTTAAAATCGAGCACAAAGGTACTGCATGACGAGGGATAATGCAAATTTATTTGCATATATCAGCGATGAAACCCACCTAAAAGCCCCCAACAACAACAATCTTCACCATTATTTCAAAAATTTTCACTTTTTTCTTGGTTATTTCTCCGAGACGTGCTACCTTTGCGCCGCAAAAAGGAAAAATCGGGGCATTGACTTCGTCTTTACCCCTCAGATTCGGGAAAGCAAGCGAGCTTTCTTTCCGCTCATAAAATCGGGGCATTAGCTCATCTGGCTAGAGCGTTTGACTGGCAGTCAAGAGGTGACGAGTTCGAGTCTCGTATGCTCCACAAGCGGGAAAGGTCTTCAGATCTTTCCCGCTTTGTATTTTTAACCCGTTGACCCGTTGACTTGTTGACTCGTTGACTCGTTGACCTGTTGACTCGTTGACCCGTTGACTCGTTGACCCGTTGACTCGTTGAACTTCGTTCGACACCCGTCACGACTCGGCAAAATGAGCAAGCTTTTTTGCGCTCGCTGTCTGCTCTTTGCATGCGCCGACTGATAATAATTACTATATATTTGGCTGCAAATATACGGATAAAAAAGTGAGAATAACAAAGTTATCTCGGAAAGAACAATTCCTTTCCGTTCGGGGGGTGTGGTCAAGGCTGCGATTAAGCGAGAGCAGAGCCATGCTTGCATGGGCTATGCCGAGCGTGAGCAGGCTCGCCATCTGGTCAAAGTGGTCAAGGTCAAAATGGTCATTTACGTTTTCGGATTCGGTCATTTGCTCACTATATAATAAATATAAATATTTATTATATAGTGGCGGATTTTGACACTTGGAAAACGATTTTGACCAAATGACCAAATGACCAAATGACCGCACTTGAATCTTTTCCCGCGAATCATTCGTGAACCGCAATCGCCTGTCCTTACCTTTGTCGCTGCGTCCTTAACACTAAATTCCTATTCCACTGCGTTAAAAATTTATTCCATTGCGTTATAAAATTATTCCACTGCGTTATCTCCGTACTTGCTCTTGCTTCGTAATCGGCGCGAGAGATATTCCACGCTGCCATCGGAAACTACGCCGCATGAGATGTTGTACCTTTGCAGCGTGAATAGAACGTTTCACTTGTAGAGCGCTCACGTCGTTCGCTCGTTGAACATTCGCTTCGCTCATTCGTAGAACGCGCTTCGCGCTGTAGGGCCCGACAGGGCGGGGGGGTGGATCTACAGGAGGCAAAGCCTCCGTTCTACAGCAAAGCGTTCTACAGGCCGAAGGCCGTTCTAAATTCTTAACTCTTAATTCTTAACTCTTAACTATTTAAAACTATGCCTATCACTTATCAGATCGTGGGTTGCACCAACCTCCAGTTTGCCACCACCGCTACGAAGGCGGAAAATTGTGGCCGTGCTGACGGCGCTGGTGCTGGTGGGGTAAAAGAAAAAGCCCGAGGGCTTCGCAGACGTCGGGCTTCCGTAAAAACTATTACTTTTAAAGCTTACTATGAAAAATACGGTTATTACCGCACGGCAAAGGTAGGAACAAAATTCCGTCCGTGCAAGAAAACCAGGACATTTTTTCTTAACTCTTAATTCTTAACTCAAAAGCGGTCTTTCCATAACGCGCGGAGGCGTTCGGCCAGGCGGTCCTCGGCGGGATTAGGCTGGGGATGCCAGAACGTGCGGTTGGGGGTGAGCGTTGAGGGGTTAGCGGTTAGCGGGGAGCGGTTAGCGTCATCTGAGGCAGAGGCGGGCTGCATGAGGGCGTCGGGGAGGAACTGCTGGCGGACGAAATGGCCTTCGTAGTCGTGGGCGTACTTGTAGCCTTCGCTGTAGCCGAGGTCTTTCATCAGCTTGGTAGGGGCATTGCGCAGGTGGAGCGGCACGGGGAGGTTGCCCGAGCGCTGCACCTCCTCGAGGGCGGCGCCGATGCCCAGGTAGGCGCTGTTGCTCTTGGGACTGGAGGCGAGATAAACGGTGGCCTCGGCCAGGGGGATGCGCCCTTCAGGCCAGCCGATTTTCATCACGGCGTCAAAAGCGGCATTGGCAATGAGCAGGGCGTTGGGGTTGGCAAGGCCGATGTCCTCCGACGCGGAGATGACCAGCCGACGGGCAATGAACTCGGGCTGTTCGCCTCCCTCAATCATGCGGGCGAGCCAGTAGAGGGCGCCGTCGGGGTCGCTGCCCCGGATGGACTTGATGAAGGCGGAGATGATGTCGTAGTGCATCTCCCCGTCTTTGTCGTAGGCAAGGGGGTTTTGCTGCAGGCGCAGATTGACGGTGGCGTTGTCGATGACGACGGGGTCGGAGGTGTCGGCCTCGACCACCAGCTCCAGCACGTTGAGCAGCTTGCGGGCGTCGCCTCCGCTGTAGCGCAACAGGGCCTCGTGCTCGCGCACCTCGACGTGGCGCTGCTTCAAATAGGTGTCGCGCGTGAGGGCACGGTCAACAAGCGTCAGCAGGTCGTCCTTCTCCAGCGACTTGAGGACATAGAGCTGGCAGCGGCTGAGCAGCGGACGGATGACCTCGAAGGAGGGGTTCTCGGTGGTGGCGCCGATGAGGGTGATGATGCCGCGCTCCACAGCACCCAGCAGGCTGTCCTGCTGCGACTTGTTGAAGCGGTGTATCTCGTCGATGAACAGGATGGGGTTGTTCTTGGCAAAGAGGCGGTACTTCTGCGCCTTGTCAATGACGTCGCGCACGTCCTTGACACCGCTGGTGACAGCGCTGAGGGTGTAGAAGGGACTCTCCAGCTTGTTGGCGATGATGTGCGCCAGGGTGGTCTTGCCCACGCCCGGGGGGCCCCAGAGGATGAACGACGAGATGTGCTCGCTCTCTATCATCTGGCGCAGGATGGCGCCCTCACCCACCAGGTGCTGCTGGCCGATGAAGTCGTCCAACGTGCGGGGTCGCATGCGTTCTGCCAGGGGTTCCATTTTTTATAATTGATAATTGAGAATTGATAATTGAGAATTATTGGAGGGGTGAAGATGGAAAATTGGATAAAACTTTGCAAAGATATAAATAAAAATGCCTATCTTCGCACGATTTTCCATGATTTATGAAAAAAATGGACTTTTTGGGCGATTACGAGCGTTGGTGCGGAGGCGACACGTCGGTGCGGACGGCTTTGTCGGTGCTGATTCCGATGTATCGCTACGACTGCTCGCAGCTGGTTGCCGACCTGCGGAAGCAGGGCGACGCGCTGGGCGTGGGCTACGAGATCATCGTGGCTGACGACGAGAAGCTGCGGCTGGGACGTGCCCGCGTGCGCAACTGGCTGGCCGATAAGGCGCAGGGCGAGAAACTGCTGTTCATCGACTGCGATGCCGGCGTGGACGACGCGCACTTCCTGGAGCGCTACCTCAAGGCCTCCACACAGGCCACGGTGGTGTGCGGGGGGCAGCACAACGTGGACGTCCTCCCCTCGCCCGACGTGAGCCTGCGCTTCTACTACGAGGCTGCGGCACACCACCAGCGCGAGGCAGCCCGACGAAACCAACGGCCCTACGAGCGCTTCTCGTCGTTCAACTTCCTCATCGACAGCAAGACGTTCCGCAGCATCGGCTTCGATGAACGCTTCACGGAATACGGGCACGAGGACACCCTCTTCGGCGCTGAGCTGCAGCGCAGGGGCATCGGCGTGCTGCACATCGACAACCCCCTGCTGAACACCGATATTGAGACCAACGCCGTGTTCCTCGACAAGAGCCGCACGGCGCTGCGCAGCCTGAAGCGCATGGAGGCCGAGTTGCAGGACTACTCCACCCTGCTCAGGGGCTACCGCAAGGTGCGCCGCCTGGGGCTGAAAAGGCTGCTGGCATGCCTGTTCCGACGCTATGGCACGCGTTGGGAACGGCAGCTGACAGAGAGCGCACACCCCTCGCTGGGCCTCTTCAAACTCTATAAATTAGCCTACTATTGCACCCTATGATTATCACTACATCCGACATACAGCAGACCATGCGCGAGGTGACAGCCGGCATCGGCGCAGACCGCACGTTTGTGCTCTGCGACGTGAACACGCGGCAGAAGTGCCTGCCTCGGCTCGTCCTGTCGTCCAGAACTTCCGGATTTCCAGGATTTTCCGGACAGCTCATCTCCATCCCGGCAGGGGACGACAACAAGAACATCGACACGCTCACCCTCGTGTGGAGGGCGCTCTCGGAACAGGGCGCCACACGCCACAGCCTGCTCATCAACCTGGGCGGGGGCGTCGTCACCGACATCGGGGGGTTTGCCGCAGCCTCGTTCAAGCGCGGCATACGCTACATCAACATCCCCACCACCCTGCTGGCCATGGTGGACGCTGCCACAGGGGGCAAGACGGGCATCAACTTTGCCGGGCTGAAGAACGAGGTTGGCGCCTTCCACCAGCCCGAGCACGTGGTACTTTGCGCCGCGTTCCTTGCCTCGCTGGACAAGGAGAACCTGCTGAGCGGCATGGCGGAGATGATGAAGCACATCCTGATAGGGCACGACACGGATGCCGTGGCACAGATGGAGACGCTGGCAGACACGCTGGCAGACTTCCAGGCATCGGGTGCCAGACAGGACGAGGTAGCCCGGCTGGTGCGCCATTCAGTGGGCATCAAGGAGCGCATCGTCGCCCAGGACCCCACCGAGAAGGGCATACGCAAGGCACTGAATCTAGGACATACGCTGGGCCACGCCATCGAATCGCTGCTGCTGGAGAAGCACACGCCCGTGCTGCACGGCTATGCCGTAGCATGGGGCATGATAGGCGAGCTCTATCTCTCGCACGTCCAGACGGGGCTCGGGGTGGACGTCCTGCGCGGCGCCACACGCCTGCTGAGCGAGCTCTACGGGCCCTGTCCCATAGGCTGCAACGACTACGACAGGCTCTACGCTCTAATGCTGCACGACAAAAAAAACACCTCTGCCGATGCCGTGCGCTTTGTGCTGCTGGCTGCGCCAGGCGACATACGGCTTGACTGCACCGCTCCACGCGAGATGATTTTCGAGGCGCTGGACTTTATTCGCGAAAGATGAGAGTAGTTCATAGTGCATAGTTCATAGTTAAGAATTAAGAGTTAAGAGTTAAGAAAAAATGATAAGGACTTGGCATAAGATAATGATACTTGCAGCCCTGATGCTGGCAGGCACGCTGGCTGTAGGGGCTCAGGAGGCTGACGTCGTCCGTGTGGACGACAAGACGGAGATGGTTCGTGTGGGCGACAAGACAATCAAGGTGGACCGCAGGCTCTTCCCCGACTTCGACCCCACCCCCGTGAACCCGACGGACAACCCCGTGTATGAGCGCTTTAAGGCCCGTCAGCGCGCGGGCGTCAGGGTGGAGCTGCCCGACCATGTGAACAACGGCGAGGACAAGTACTTCTCGCCCATCTTCAACCAGGACGGAGGCTCGTGCGGCTCGGCACAGAACATCGCCTATATGTTCGGACACGAAATAAACGCCTGGCGCGACCTGGACGGCTCGCTGCCCGAAAACATGTACCCCACCCACTTCACCTGGCTGCTGACCTACCAGAACAGCGACAAGGAGGTGATGGCCTGCACCAACGGCATCCCCAACGTAGTCACCTACGGGGGACGCACGTACAGCCGGCTTTTCGGCGCTCAGACGCACGACGACAATGACTACGGCTGGATGCAGGGCTACGACAAGTGGTTCAGCGCCATGTGGAACAGGGCCGAATCGTCGTTCTCGTTCCCTGCCACCAACACCCCTGAGGGGCGCCAGATGCTGAAGGAGTGGATCTACAACCACTGTGGCGACGAGACGTACCACTCGGGCGGCGTGGCTGGCATAGGCGTGGCTGCCTACGGCACGTGGAAGGTCATCCCCTCGACGAAGAACAACAAGGACATCGGCGTAGCCGGCATGAAGTACGTGGGCGCCTGGGGCGACACCTACAACCACGCCCTCACCATCGTGGGCTACGACGACCGCATCGAGTTCGACCTTGACGGAGACGGCAAGGTGGGCGAGGCCGACGAGGACGAGGTGGGCGCCTGGATAATAGCCAACTCGTGGGGCGACGGATGGGAGAACAACGGCTTCATCTACTGCCCCTACAAATACTGTTACGGCGTGGGCACCGACGAGATTGTATGGACGCCCGGCTCGTACTACATCCGCAAGGTCTATCGTCCCCTGCGCACCATCAAGCTGCGCATGGACTACTCGCGCCGCAGCGAGATGCTGCTCTGCGCCGGCATATCCACCGACATCAACGCCACGCAGCCCGACCAGACCATCAACTTCGAGCACTTCAAGTATGCCGGCGATGCGAAGGCCTCCGTGCCTGCCCCCGAGGTGCCCATGCTGGGACGCTGGGTGGACGGCATGCACTACGAGCCGATGGAGTTCGGCTACGACCTCACGGACCTCAGCTCAACGTACGACCGTACGAAGCCGCTCAAGTACTTCTTCATCGTGAAGACAAAGGCTACTGCCGTAGGCGAGGGACACATCTACGACGCCTCCATCATCAACTACGAGGTGGACCCCAACGGCGTGGAGATTCCCTTCGAGAGCCACAACGTAGCCATCCAGAACAAGGGCAAGGAGACCATCATCAGCGTCGTCGTGCCGGGCGAGCAGCTCTACGCCCCGCGCAACCTGCAGCTGACAGAGGGTCTGCTGACGTGGACGGCTCCGCAGCCCTCGGGCATCAGCCTGGAGGGCTACCGCCTCTACGAGGGCAGCACGCTCGTAGCCGAGCTGCCTGTGTCGGAGACGTCGTTCCGTCCCGACGCCCTGGGCAGCGAGTCGTACACCGTGTGCGCCGTGTACGCCTGCGGGGAGTACCTGCAGGAGAGCGCACGCAGCAACCCTGTGGCTGTGCTGACACCAATGGCTGACGACAACAACGTGCTCATCCTCAACGAGAGCGGCTTCTCCATCCCCTCGGCTGTCACACAGCCCCTCGGACAAGCCACCTTTGAGTTCTGGATGCGCTCGGACCTCAACCGCAGCTACGTGGACCAGATGGGTCCGGGCTGGGGCACCTTCCTCTTCCACACCGACAACAGCGGACAGCTCTATGCCGGCTGGAACACCTCGTCGGGCGACCGTATGGTGCTCTCGGGCGTCTTCCGCACAGGCAAGTGGAACCACGTGGCAATCGTCATCGACAAGAACAAGATGACAGCCTACGTCAACGGCACGCGCAAGGGAAGCATCACCAGCTCCACCTACTCGGGGCTGGACGCCTTCGGCACGCTGAAGTTCGGGCACTCGGGCACCAACCAGTTCTGGAGCGCCGGGCTGGACGAGTTCCGCCTCTGGAAGACGGCACGCACGCCCGAGGAGATACTGACGAACATGTTCAGCCGCATTGCCAACCCTGCCGAGCAGGAAGACCTGCTGCTCTACCTGCCTATGGACACCATCCGCGTGGACGACGACATACGCCTCTGCGAGCGGGTGTCGGGCAAGCACGCCACCCTGTGGGCCACGGGCGAATGGGCGCTGGAGACCTATAACGACCTCTGCACCTCGCGTGCCGAGCTTACAGCGTCGATTGCTGCCGAGGGCACCTGCACGGCAGGCATCCCCTACACGATGAGCGCCATTACCTCTGTCGATGCCACTGCCTGGCAATGGAACGCCGAGGGGGCCGACAAGCCCGACGTGAGCGGCAAGAGCCCCTCGTTCGTCTTCAGGCAGGCAGGCGACTACACCGTCATCCTCACAGCCACGTTTGCGAATGGCGAGACGGCTGCCGACACTACCCAGATTACCGTTGCCGAGGGCATAGCCCCTGTGGCAGCCTTCGACGTCACGGCTGACGTGCTGCCTGCGGGAGACCGCTTCAGCTTCATCAACCGTACCGAGGGCGAGGGCTGCAGCTACGTCTGGACCCTCCCGGGTGCCGAGGTGGAGAGGCTGACGTCAACCAATGCCTCAGCTCTCTACACCGCGCTGGGCACCTTCCGCGTGACGCTTACGGCTACGAATGCCTACGGCTCATCGTCGGTGAGCCGCGATGTCACCGTCAGCGCAGCAGCCCCTGCCGCGCTCTTCGACGTCACGCCTACTGCCGTGCTGCTGGGCGACACCGTCTGGCTGAACGACAAGAGCCGCTATGCGCCCACAGCCTGGACGTGGGAACTCTCTAACGGACACCGGTGCTTCACCATCAGCGGCAGGAGCCCCGCTGTCATCCCCGTTGCCCCAGGCCTCTACGACGTCACCCTCAACGTCAGCAACGCCGAGGGCAGCGGACGTGCCACGCAGGGCGGACTGCTCACCGTGAGCAACGCCGATGCCAAGAGCGCCCTCCACTTCACGGGCGTCGAGCGCATCACCCTCCCCAGCCCCCTTACGGAGACTACCACGGGCTTCACCCTCGACTGGTGGATGCGCCCCTCGGCCTGCAAGGGCAGCGCCACGTTCACAGCCGAGCCCTTCAGCACGGTCTGCGACGCTGAAGGGAGTGTCAGCGTCACCCTCAGCGGCAAGTCCGTCAGCTCAGGCAAGGGCTATGTCGTGCCCAACGAATGGCACCACTACGCCCTCGTTTACAACGCCGGCACCGTGCAGTTCTGGCGCGACGGCATCCTCTTCGCCACGCCCACAGCCAAGCTGGGCACCAGCTCCCCCGCGTGGGCAGCGCTTACCGTAGGCAACGACGATGTCTGCTTCAACGGCCTGCTGGACGAGTTCCGCCTCTGGAACAGCGCCCTCAGCGCCGACGCCCTGCACAGCTACTGCAACGCCCCCATTGCCGACGTGGCTGCTGCCGAGGCCGACGATGCCCTGCGCGTCTACTACGACTTCAACCAGAGCGGGGGCAACGTCATCGACCGTACGTCGCACGCCCTCGACGCCACGCGCATCGACTTCGGCCCCGACGGCGATGCCTGGAACTCGGCCCTCGGCGTCTTCACCCTCGACCTCGACGCGCCCCCCGCAGGCGACGTCACCGCCCACTACCTCACCAACTACCAGCGCCCCTACTATACCGCCTCGGGCACCGTCAACCCCACCAACAGCAGCCGTTTCCTGCGCCTCGAGATGGGCACCAAGCGCAGCGGTTGGCGTGAGATGAACCAGATCAAGAACGGCTCCATCATCACCGGCGCACACGTCGATACCGCCCACGGCAACGACATCACCATCGAGACCATCTGGAGCAACTTTGCCGAGGCGCTGCACGACTACCGCCTCTGGCAGACCGTCACCCTGCCCGCAGGGCGCTACACCTTCTCGTGTACCCTCAGCGACGGCACCTCCACGCAGACCAGCCGCATCGTCGTCAACTATGGCGACAAACTGGTGGGCGAGGACGACTGCGAGGAGACGGCCCTGGCGTGGGCGATGCTCAACACCTGCTCCGTCAGCTTCATGCTGCCTCAGGAAGCGCAGGTGTCGCTGGGCATCATCGTCAACATGGTGGACCAGTCGTGCCTCAGCTTCAGCTCGTTCAAGCTCGAGGGCATCCCCTTCGAGTACCTCGGAGCAGCCGACGAGACACCCGCCTACACCTCGCTGGCTACCCTTGTGACAGCCTGCACGAACGACGGCAACGACTACCATAGCGTCATGTACAACTCGCAGGGCACGGCAGCCTACTTCGCAGCCCTCGAGGCAGCCCAGCAGGCCCTCGCAGCCCGCACGGGCACCGACGACGAGTATGCCGCCCTCGAGGCAGCCCTGCGCGAAGCCTACGAAGGCATCACCCTACGCATCGCTGTGGCTGACGGACGCTACCTCATCACCCTGCGCCAGACCGACAATGGCCCCCTCAAGGCCCTCTACGCCTTCAACGACAGCCTTGTGGCGTGGAACAACGTCGACCGGTACAACCCCAATTTCGTCTGGGAAGTGTTCTACATCGACACCACCAAGAAGGGCAACCGCTACCGCATCAGGAACGAGGGCACAGGGCGCTTCCTCACCTTCACCGATGCCGACTACGCACGCCTGACGGCTGACACCGCGCCCCTCCTCATCTGCCCCCTCACGGACTACCCGGTCTCGGGCGGCACGAACGACTCCTACGCCATCCGCTGTGCCGAGACGGGCCTCGACCTCTTTGCCGACTACTACGCCGAGGGCTGGGGCGTGGGCGGACGTGTGGCAGGCACAGCCCCCAGCGAGCGCACCGACGGGCCTGCAGCCTGGGTGTTCCTGCCCTGGTCACAAGGTGACGGTGAGCCCGCTCCCCCCGTGGACGGCTCCGAGGGCACGCGGCCCGACGATTTCACCGACGCCTACCCCCAGATCAACGACGTCGCCCAATTGAGCACCAACAGCCCGGGCGCAGGGCGCAACGTCCTCGCCTCGCTCATCGACGGCAAGGCATCCACCTCCTACCAGACCAATCCCACGGCCCACACGCCCGAGGAACTCGTCCGTCTCGCCAAGCCCTACATCGAGGTCAGCCTGCCCCACCCCGTGCAGTCGTTCTGGCTCTACACCCGCGCCTACAACGCCACCAAGACGCTCCTGCGCCCCATGAGCATCACCGTCAGCGGCTCGGACGACGGGGAAAGCTGGCGCCCCTGCTGCGTCATCCGCAACATCGCAAACGCCTACCCGCAGGACGGCGGTTTCATTACCGAGAGGGAGGCTGACTGGTACTCGCCCCTCCTCACCTTCGAGCAGCCCTACAGCCGCTTCCGCATCATCGTGGGCGACGTGAACTACCGCAGCCATGCCGCGCAGGACAACAACCTCTTCACCGACTTCGGCCTCTCGGAGCTGCAGCTCTACGCCCCCTTCGACACCGGCATCCGCCTGACCGACGCCGACGCCGATGCCCCGGCCCCCATCTACGCCCCTGACGGACGTTGCGTGGGCACCGACGCACGCACCCTCCCCACCGGCATCTACATCAGCCAAGGCCGCAAGATCATCGTCAGATAGTTCACAGTTGATAATTGCATAATTCATTTTTTTTTAACTCTTAATTCTTAACTAAAAAAAATCCTAGTTTTATGAAAAAACTCCTTCTCCTCCTCGCCCTGTGCGCAGGAACAGCAATGGCTCAGGAAGCTCTCTGGAGCGGCAGCCAAGTCACCTCGCCCGTCGTCAACGCCGACGGCACCGTCACCTTCAACGTCGTCGCCCCCAAGGCCATCAAGGTCGAAGTCACGGGCGACTTCCTCCCCCCGCAGCGGATTGAGACCGCCATGGGCACCTACGAAGCCCCCGGCGTGGCCGAGCTCACCGAGCAGAACGGCGTGTGGACCTACACCTCCGCCGCCCTCGCCCCCGAGCTCTACTCCTACTCCATCCGCGTCAACGGCATGAGCATCCTCGACCCCTCCAACGTCTATGTCAACCGCGACATCGCCTCGCTCACCAGCATCTTCATCGTCACCTCCGCCAAGGGCGACAAGGGCGACCTCTACCAGGTGAACGAAGTGCCCCACGGCGACGTGGCCAAGGTGTGGTACGACAGCCCCACGCTGAAGATGAAGCGCCGCATGACCGTCTACACCCCCGCAGGCTACGACAAGGGCAAGAACTACCCCGTCCTCTACCTGCTGCACGGCGCAGGCGGTGACGAAGACGCCTGGACCACCCTCGGGCGCGCCGCACAGATCATGGACAACCTCATCGCCACAGGCAAGGCCAAGCCCATGCTCATCGTCATGCCCAACGGCAACACCAACTGCCAGGCCGCCCCGGGCGCATGGTCCAAAGGCATGTACACCCCCTCCTTCATGGGCAGCCTCGACCAGCCTGCCGTCGCCTCCATGGACGAGAGCTTCCCCGACATCGTGAAGTACATCGAGAGCCACTACAAGGTTGCCAAGGGTAAGAAGAACCGCGCCATCTGCGGCCTCTCCATGGGCGGCGGACACTCCTTCGCCACCTCCAAGCGCTACCCCGACATGTTCGGCTACGTGGGCCTCTTCTCTGCCGGCCTCCACATCGGAGGTGACAACCAGGGCAAGAGCTTCTACCAGCTGCTGCAGGGCAGCCCCGAGGTGCAGGGCCAGCTTGCCAAGCTCTTCGCTGCCAAGCCCTTCTACTGGATAGCCATCGGCAAGACCGACTTCCTCTACCAGCAGAACGCCGACCTGCGCCGCTACCTCGATGAGAAGAACTACCCCTACGAGTACCTCGAGACCGAGGGAGGCCACATCTGGCGCAACTGGCGCATCTACCTCACCGAGTTCGCCCAGAAGGTGTTCAAGTAACACACACGGCTGCAAAGATAGAGGACGAACGTCAGAAAAACTCAAATAAATTTGGTTTTTCGTTCGACTTGCACTATCTTTGCAGTCGCAATTGCGGAATTAGCACATCGGTAGTGCATCGGCTTCCCAAGCCGAGGAGGCGGGTTCGATTCCCGTATTCCGCTCTGGAGGGGGGGCATCAGCCTCCCTTTGTTATTGTGTCACGGTGCCCTCCGTTTCACCCCACCAGCACCAGCCCTGAGAGGATAAGCGCGACGATAACGATAGCGTTTGCAATGCCCGGCGTGGCGTTCGCCATCGTTTTCTCGTTCGCCATCGCCATCGCTATCGCCATCGTTTTCAGAGGCAGCTTTGAACCGAGAGCGTGCCCACAATCGCCGTCAGCACGGCAATCACAATTTCGAGTATCTTTTTCCATGAGACAGAAGCTTTCATAGAATTGTAAAATTAGGAGTTAGAAATAAGGAATTGTTTTTAGTTAAGAATCAAGAACCACCTTCACCCTGTCGGGCCCTACAGCGCGAAGCGCGTTCTTAAATGTCCAATTTTAAATCTACAATCTTCAACTAAGATCCCCCCTTTCCCCCTCCCCCCCCTCCCTCACGGGAGGGGTTCGGGGGTGGGTCTTAGGCTAAGAGCTCGCTGGGCACGCGCTTCAGCTGGCGGTTGGTGCGGACGTACTTCAGCAGGTCGGCATCGGCGCGGAAGCGGATACCGCAGCCCTTGATGTACGAGCTGGGGTCGAAGGCCTCCAGCGGAATCACGCTCTGGGCGAAGCACTTGCTCTTGATGTTGGCCTGCAGCGCCCCGATCTCCTGCAGCACGATGCGCTGGCCCTGAAGCAGGTGCGTCTTGATGAACTCCTTGGCAGCCGTCAGCACGGCCACGATGTCCGCCTTCGTAGCAGTGGTGGCAAACTGGATGTCCTCGGTGAGGGACTTGAAGTCATAGTCGCCGGTCTTCACGGCGCGGTTGGTGGCGTAGTCGACGCCCTCGGCACCATTCGGGTTGGTGCAACCCACAATCTGATAAGTAATAGGCATAGTTTTAAATAGTTAAGAGTTAAGAATT
>JAEEZS010000068.1 GCA_016291905.1 Bacteroidaceae bacterium | reverse complement strand
CCTAGGAACAACGACAGCATCCGCGTCCACTACAGCGGCAGCCTCATCCCGACGGAGACCTATGCCCAGGGCTACAACTTCGGGCGCAGTTACTACGGCTACACGCTCGACGAGACGC
Source organism: Bacteroidaceae bacterium (assembly GCA_016291905.1). Taxonomy (GTDB): domain Bacteria; phylum Bacteroidota; class Bacteroidia; order Bacteroidales; family Bacteroidaceae; genus UBA1189. Next base: position 2,666 of record JAEEZS010000068.1, on the reverse strand, counting down.
TCGACGTGCCAGCGCTGATGGGTTTGAACGGGACGGTCAGCGGCTTCAAGACGGCCGTGATGAACATGGTCGAGGGCGACAAGTGGCGCATCTATGTGCCGTACTTCCTCGGTTACGGCGCTGCCGAGCAGACCACCACGCACATCCCCGCCTATTCCACCCTGATCTTCGACGTCAAACTTGTTCGCGTCTATCGGTACAAGATTGACTTTGTCCCGCCGTGGCATTGATAGCCTCCCCCAACCCCCTCCGATAGAGGGGGCTTTTTTGTTTGCAGAAAAAGAAACCGCCCTGCTATATTCTTAACTCTGGTTTTTCAGAGTGAATATAGCAGGGCGGATATTATTTGAATAGACCTGAAAGCCCCCTCTATCGGAGGGGGTTGGGGGAGGCTACCAGATACTCCGCAATCTGCACGGCATTCAGGGCAGCACCCTTCTTGATTTGGTCGCCCGAGAGCCAGAACGTGAGGCCGTTGGGGTTGGCGAGGTCTTCGCGGATGCGGCCGACGTAGATGTCGTCCTTGCCGGCTGTGAACAGCGGCATGGGGTACTGCTGATGGGCGGGGTCGTCGACCACGGTGACGCCCGGAGCCTGACGCAGGGCCTCGCGGGCTTCGTCGGGCGTGATGGGACGCTCGGTCTCAATCCATACAGCCTCGGAGTGGGAACGGAGCGACGAGATGCGGACGCACATGGCCGAGCAGCGGGCGTCGGTGTGCATGATTTTGCGCGTCTCGTTGAACATTTTCATTTCCTCTTTCGTGTAGCCGTTGTCGGTGAACACGTCAATCTGCGGAATCACGTTGTAGGCCAGTTGGTAGGCGAATTTTTCCACCTTCGGCTCACGACCTTCGGCCATGTCCTTGTACTGCTGCTGCAACTCTGCCATGGCGGCTGCACCGGCACCCGATGCACTCTGATACGAGGCGATGTGGATGCGTTCGATGTGCGAAATCTTTTCCAGCGGTTGCAGCACCACTACCATCATGATGGTCGTGCAGTTCGGGTTGGCGATGATGCCACGCGGACGTACCAGGGCATCCTCGGCATTGCATTCGGGCACCACGAGCGGCACGTCGGGGTCCATGCGGAAGGCGCTGCTGTTGTCAATCATGATGGTGCCGAACTTGGTGATGTCGTCGGCAAACTCCTTCGACGTGCCAGCTCCGGCCGAGGTGAAGGCGATGTCGATGCCGCGGAAGTCGTCGCCGTGTTTCAGCAACTGCACCTCGTATTCCTTGCCGCGGAACGTGTATTTACGTCCGGCGCTGCGTTGCGAACCGAACAGCACCAGGTCGTCCATTGGAAAATTTCTCTCATCGAGCACGCGCAGGAACTCCTGTCCCACAGCACCGCTCGCACCAACGATTGCTACTTTCATTTCACAAAATGTTTAGAGGTTAACAAATCTTTTTACGCTTAAAACGCTGCAAAGTTACAAGTAATTATTGAAAGCCAAATATAAACAGGGTGGAAATCTATTCAGACTGAAGAAAAAAACAAAAAGGTGAAGCGGAAACTTATGTTTTTTTGAAAAAAGTGGAGAACAATTAAATCTTTTTTGGCATCTTTACGTTTTTATTTGTAGAGTGTCTTGTAGTAAAGTTAATAAACATCGGAAAGGAAGAAATCGATGAACGAAGGAACAGAACAGTTGCTGATGGAACTGGAAAGGATTGTCGAAGAACGGCAAGACTGGCTCTTTCGTTTTGCATATATGCGTATTGGCATCAGGGAAGATGCAGAGGATGTGGTGCAGGATGTGCTACTGAGCGTGTTCCGGCGATTGTGCGAGAAGACCAGCATGGATAACGTTGAGCAGTATCTCATTCAAGCCATCAACAATGCGTGTACAGACTACTTGCGACGTAAGCCTCACAGGGTGGTTCCGCTCGAAATGGCAGCCTATGTAGCTGTTAGCGAAGGTGACCGACAGATTCACGAGGAATTTCTACGAATCAATCGTATGCTCGACTCGCTTCCTTTGGAACAGTCGGAAATAGTAAGGCTAAAGTGCTACGACAACCTGACATTCAAACAGATTGCAGAGCTGCAAGACATACCTGAAGGAACGGCAAAGTCTCGCTATCGCTATGCCATCATGCACATTCAACAACAAATCAAGAAGAAAGGGAACTAGATATGAACGAATTTGAAGACATCGAGCAATTGCTGAAACCGCAATGTGAGTTCAAAGCATCTGACAGCCTGAAGCAGAAGGTGATGAAAAAGGCTCGCCAAGAGTCGCGTCCGAGTCGCATTGTCAGGATGTGGCCTTGGCTGGCTGCTGCTTGCGTAGTTGGATTCCTTATCATGTTCCTCAAACCTCCAAAGATGGTGAAAGAGCAAGTGAAAGAGGAGACACAGCTTGTGGCGAAAACCGAAACGAAACCTGTCGTGGAGAAGACACAACCGAAAACTTCTTCCGTCCCCCTACCAATAAGTATTGAAACTCCAAGGCGCCCAAAGGTTCATAAACCTCGGAATGTAGTCAAGGAAGAACCCTCTGAAGAGCCTGTTCAGATGAGCGAGGAAAGCCGAATGGCACTGCTTTTGGCCAGACTTGATGTTGAAGAGCCACAGATGGAGAGATTCGATACAGAGGAGGAGATTCGCCAGATACGTATGCGTGGCGAACGAATGATTTGCATGTATGAAGAAAAT
>JAEEZS010000067.1 GCA_016291905.1 Bacteroidaceae bacterium | reverse complement strand
TGCCTGACGGCTCGCGCGAAATCAGCTATTGAAGCCAAGGCATCCGCTACATCAAACTCTATCTATAAACAGCGCCCGTGTTTATATAAACAGGGGCCGTGTTTATATAAACTGCGCCCCTGTTTATAAATAACATCAAACGCTGCTAAAATCGTATCAACCATTTTTATGAAAAAATGCTACATTGCTACATAAATCAACATATTATACTGATAATTTGTTGATTATTCTATGTAGATAGCCCTAATTACTACATAATGCTACATAATGCTACATACAAACCCCATTTGCTTAGCCACCCTGTTCTCGATTTCAAAGACAGACATGTATTCGCCTCAACAGAGAAACGCTTGAAATGTTAAAAAGGAATAGTTTTTCAAACTTTTTGTCAATTTTACTTGCATGAATGTAAATTATACTTTACCTTTGCAGCGGATTTAATTAAACAAAAGTATGAAAAAACAACATCTTCTTCCCCACTCATGGCAGTGGGTCGGCCTCGCGGCCTTGGTTGCAGGACTTGTCCTGGGTTTTACAATCTTTGTCCCTTCCGTCATCAGAGGTAACTACGGAACGGGTGAAGGAATTGAGATTCTTGGCGAATTGAGCTATCTCTTGCTACTACCCTTGTCTGCCATAATCCTCTGTTTCTCACGCGAGAACATCGAAGATGAGCGCATTGACGAACTAAGGAAGAAATGCCTCGTCACTACGGCAATCATCTTCGTTATCCTTCTTATTATTGGACCTTTGAAAGGCTTTTTCATGGGAAGGTTGTGTTCACCTACGTTTATGGGCAAATACTATTTGATATTGGGGCATAGCTGGTGGATGCTTTTCGTCTACCTGCTTATCTTCAAAATCTCCTACTGGGTACAGAACAAACGTTACAGCGATGAAAAATAATATCCGAGTAGAGCGCGCAAGGCAGCGCATGACACAACAGGAACTGGCTGAGCGCACAGGCGTCAGCCGCCAGACCATCAACGCCATCGAGCAGGGCAAGTTCAATCCCTCTACGGCCCTCGCCCTCAAAATGTCGCGCGTCTTCGGCATCCCCGTCAACGACATCTTCGAACTGGAGGATGGCGACTGATAAAACGCCCTCTTTCCAATCCTTTTTACTGCAGAACGGCTGGTTTTCGCCAGTCGTTCTTTTGTTTACATAGTCCATTCGCTTCTTTTGTTATTGTACCAAACGGGTTGGGACACGTGTCCCAACGGGTTAGGTAAGGTGTCCCAACGGATTAGGACACGTGTCCTAACGGGTTTGGGAGATAAGAAACCTGTCCGTTCAGCAGAGCGACGACTGCTTCGAACGTGAAAAAATTGAAAAATTTTCGGCGAAAACTAAAATTTTAACTTAAATGTACGGGAATGTGGTACAGGTAGCGCTTAACTTTGCAGCGTCAAAGGAAAATTACTCACCAAAAAACGAAAATCAGTATGAAAGAGCAAGCATCCCAGCCGCAGGCCAAGCGCCTCACCATCCACTTCTATGCCGCCGAGTTCACGCAGGGGCAGCGCCGTTACATCCGTCGCACCCTCGTGGCCTGACGCCAGCCACCTTAATTCTTATCTCTTAATTCTTAACCCTTAACTACAATGACATTGTTTATCCTTGTTTCCACGCTCTTCGTCGGCGCCATGATTGTTGCCGACTGGGCAGAAATCACGAAGTGAGCCTTGCCAGAATCAAAAAGTATCACTACTTTTAACCCCCTTCGGGGCTTTTAAGTAGGCTTCGCCTCGGAAAATTGCAAAAAATTTTGACTGTCGTCGAATTTTGTCGCGACTCAACAAAGAAAATTCAAACATTTTTGTTGTTTCACTGCTCCAAAATTTGCATTTCCACTCGGCTCGCACTACTTTTGCATCCCGAACAGAATAACACCGATTGCGATGCAGAAGCCGGAAGAACTTTTTGGACGATACATTTGGTTTGTCAACACGCTGTTGCAGGCGGGAGACGAGGGCCTCACGCTGGCCGAACTGAACGACAAGTGGTGTCTCATGCCTTTCAGCGGGGGCACGCCCTTCAGCCGGACGACCTTCAACCGCTACCGCGAAGTGGTGGAGGAGATGTTTGGCATCATCATCGACTGCAACCGCGCGACCAACTGCTACTTCATCGCCAACCCGGAAATGCTGCAGACGGCCGGCGTGCACACGTGGATGCTGCGCTCGATGACGGTGGCGGGCGTCCTGCAGGCCAGCGCCGACCTGCACGACCGCATCTTGCTGGAGGCGATGCCCACGGGACAGGAGTACCTGCAGCCCATCCTCGACGCGATGGCGCACGGGCACGTGATGAAGCTGAAGTACCTGCGCTCGTTTGCCCTCATCCAGACGTTCAGGGTGATGCCCTATTGCCTGAAGGTGTTCCGCCAGCGCTGGTACCTCATCGGGCGCAACCCGGCTTACAGGGATGACGACATACGCGTGTATGCGCTGGACCGCATGATGGGGATTACGGAGACGGACGAGCCGTTTGACATGCCCGAGGACTTCAACCCGCAGACGTTCCTCCGCGACGACTTCGGCGTATATACGGGCGGCGACACGCCTGTGGAGGACATCGTCATCCGCGCCTACGGCCGTCTGCCCAACTACCTACGCTCGCTGCCCCTGCACCACAGCCAAAAGGAAATCGACACAGCTCCACGCTATGCCGACTTCAGCCTGCGCCTGCGCCCCACCTACGACTTCATGCAGGAACTACTCTCGCAGGCCGACGAGGTGGAAATACTGGCTCCCGAAAGCCTCCGCAAGGCCTTCGCCAAAATACTCCGCAAAGCTGCCCGACGAAACAAGTCGACTCGCTAATCCTACATCTAATTACAGTTCAACGGCGGGCCATCCGTAGTCTTGATAGTAACGGACGGAGAGGTTGTGACGCTTGACATATTCCTGCAACTGTTCCCGACGGACGGCCTCGCGTACTGCCTCGTTGGAGTGCATGTTGCTGTAGATATCGTAGCGATCGCCGAAAATCCGTCTGGCGCTGGCGTCGTTGCCGGCACCATCGACGGTCTGTTCGAACGAGGTGACGAGGTATCGACCGCCCTCCTTCTTCAAGGTCAACAGCCCGGAATGGTTGCCGCCGGAGACGGTCTTGAGCGTATCGCCGGCCACGTTGTACCAGAACACCCAGAAATCGCCCCACACACGGAGCGAGTCCTCGCGGATCATCATCAGCGTGGGAATGCAACGGTCGCCCCGGGCGTACTGCGACCCTATCTCGTTCACCAGATAGTCGCTGATGGCTTGCCGGACAGCCTGTTCCTCGCGGTTGATGGCGATGTGGCGGATGCAGTCGGCCTTATGCTCGTCGAAGTCGGACATAAGCCACACGCCGCCCACCTTCTCCATGTAGAGCCTGTGCTCCTCTATGTCGCTTGATTCGTCGAACGAGCCGTCCTCCCACTTTTGCCGCACGCTGATGGTGGCCACGGCATGAGTCGGGTCGGTCTGCTCCACCCCGACGACCTCGAAGTCGGCAATCGTTCCGCCGTTGCCCGTCACGAAGTAGTAGAGCCATTCGTGGTCCAGCGCCTCGTGGTTGGGCAGGTTGAACATCGTGTCGAGTACCGCGTAGAAGTCCTCCGTCATATAGTCGCGCGACTGCTCCAGCAATTCGTGGTCGGGGATAAAGCCACACAATTCCGCAGCACGTTTCTTCAGCTCTCCTTCCCTGTTTCCGCAGGCCGTCAGCAGAGAGACAGCCGCCAGGAACAATAATAGTTTTCTCATCATGCTATCCTTTATAATAAAAGGAAACAACAATCTGTTACTTCGTGTAGTACTTCTGTGCTTCGGGCAGGTACTTCTGGATGTCGGTGATGCGCTTGGTGTCGGAGGGGTGGCTGCTCATGAAGGGGGGTATGGACGTAGGGCTGGCGGCTGCCATCTTCTGCCAGAACGTCACAGCCACTTCGGGATTGTAGCCTGCCATGGCCATGAAGATAAGGCCCATGCGGTCGGCCTCCAACTCGTGCTTGCGGCTGTAGGGGAGCATGACGCCATAGTTTGCGCCAAGGCCATAGACGGTCTGCCCCAGTTGGCGCGCGGCCTCGGAACGGGTGCTGAGCGCGGCATCGAGGATGGCCGAGCCGTAGGCAGCCAACATCTGCTGGGAGAGACGCTCGTTGGAGTGCTTGGCCACGGCGTGCGCCACCTCGTGGCCGATGACCACAGCAAGGTCGTCGTCGGACTGGCAGAGCGGCATGATACCCTCATAGACCACAATCTTTCCGCCGGGCATGCAGAAGGCGTTCATCTCCTCGTCCTTCACAAGGTTGAACTCCCAGCTGTACTGCGCCACCTCGGAAGCAAGGCCGTTGTCGGTGAGGAACTTCTCCGTAGCGGCAGCAATCTTCTTGCCCACACGCTGCACCATGGCCGTCTGCGCAGAATTGCTGCTGCGCGTAGCGGTAGTCATGTACTCGTTGTATTGCGTCAGGCTGGACGAAAGTACTTCGTTGTCGGAGACAAGCATGACGCGATTACGTCCCGTAAGGGGCACACTGGCACAGCCGATAATGATGACGGCTGCCAACACCAAAGAAAACAATGCAGTTTTTTTCATACTATTTTGTGATTAAGAAATAAGCGAAACGGGGATTATTGGGATACGGGATTTCCGTTGATGATACAATTCTCTATCTGCAGCGGCTCCACGGAGTATTGGTCGGGCTTGTCCTCCATGTCGAGGAAGGTGCGGCACGTCATGTTGAGGTTACGAAGCGTGATGTTGGCCGAGGTGCTGTAGGGTATATCGGTGCGTCCCTTGAGGTCAAAGAACTGTGTCCAGGGATGGACGAAGACGATGCGCGTGGCGCTGCCTGTGATGTCCTCCACACGGATATACTCGTAGCGCTGGGGGGTGTCGGGGCGCATCTTCAGCCAGAGGATACGGTCGGCGCCCTCCACGTGGCAGCGGCGCAGGATGACGTTGTGGTTGAGCAGGCTCTCCGAGCCGCACGTCAGCGCTCCGTGGCAGAAGCCGTAGGAGCAGTTCTCGATGAGGATGTTGCGGTTGGGGCCGTTGCCGATGGTGTCCTGGTCAGCATAAGGGCCTTTGCCGCCCTTGAGGGCAACGGCATCGTCGTTGACGTCCATGTAGCAGCCGTGGATGAGCACGTTGGTGCAGACGTCCACATCGAAGGCGTCGCATGAAGGGGCCTTCACGGGGCCTTTGCTGGGGGCATAGGTGTAGAGCCCCAGCGCCTTGACGTTCTCGCAGCGGTAGAGGTGACACGTCCAGAAGGGGCTGTTGAGGAAGTGGGCGTCGCAGAGGGTGACGTTGCGGCAGTCCTGCAGGAAGACAAGGCGCGGACGCATCTCCTCGAGGTTGGTGCACTGGCGGTTGTACTGCCTGCGCAGCCAGAACGAGCGCCAGTAACGCTCGCCATTGCCGTTGAGTGTGCCCGAGCCGCTGATGGTGAAGCCGTCAAGCCCGATGGCGTTGACGAGAGCCATGAAGTAGTGGATGTTCTGCCCCTCCAGACGCGTGTCCATCAGGGCAAAGTCGCCTATAAAGTCGCTGCCCTTCAGCACGGCGCCCTCACTCAGATGCAGGTGCGTGCCTTGCCGGAAAAAGAGCGAGCCGCTGAGGAATGTTCCCTCGGGGACGACAATGACTCCCCCGCCTTCGCGGGCTGCACGGTCGATGACAGCCTGAATGGCCTCCGTCTGCAACAGAGTGCTGTCGCGCCGCACGCCGTAGTCCGTCAGCACATACTGCCGCCCAAGCGTGGCGATGTCAACATGCGCCGTGTCGCTAAACCAAGCCGAGATGGGCGTTCCGTCAGGCCAGAGGTCAACCACCCGACGCTTCCGCGGCGCGCGTCCGTCGGCCGAAGCACACACCAGCACAGCCGCACACACGGCAACGATTTTCAGGAATGTGTTTTTCATCCTTTCTTTGTTTTTTCCGTGCAAAAGTAATAAAGAACAAAGAAAAAACAAAGAAAAATCGCCGGAAAGTTTTATTTCTTCACCAAGGGCTCGTAAGGAAACCGAATGGGAAGGAAATACCTTACGCGGACACGCTCTTCCAGTTGTCGCCCCGGTTCCCATTTAGGCATAGACTTTACAAGCCGCACAGCCTCTTCGTCAACAAGGGGAATAATCGGTTTGACTAACTCCGAGTCATATCCATTAGCAGAAAAAGATGAAGCTATCGACCGTACTATCCTCACATCGGAAAGCGAGCCATCCTTCTCTACCACAAACTGCACCACAACGCGTCCCTTCAGCCCATTCTCTATCATCTCTTTTGGACACTGCTGATTCTTACGAATAAACGCCAACAATGAATCTACTCCGCCAGGAAATTTGGGATCATCTTCAACAATCGAATAAATGGAATCTGCACCCGCATCCTCATATTCCTTTGTATCATCGACAGACTCTTCATCGCCCGTTTCAAAGTATGCAGGTTGTTCCAAAATAAGAATCGGCTCACCATTATCAACATTGGCTTTTACATTTTCAATAGTGTTTTTCACAACAGAAACAGGCTCGGAACTTTTTTGAGTAGTATTGCGTTTTTGTCCTTTGCAGCCGACAAGGCTGGCAGCAAGCAGCACGGAAAGGAGGAGAGTGAGAGAGCTTTTCTTGCAAGCGCAACTCAGGGGGCAGCCGCAGCACGAACGGCCTTTGCGCTTGCTCCGATGGAGGCGGAAAAGCACAACGACCACGCAAACGGCAACGGCAGCGACAACAAAGATGGTGGCAAGGTTCATAGGCTTTATTGGCTTGTTAACTTGTTGACTTGTTGACTCGTTGACTCGTTGACTTGTTGACTCGTTGACTCGTTGACTTGTTGACCCCAATTAATAAAACAACCCCGCAACGAGGTAGCCGATAAGGGCGACAATCCAGGCAAGGGCGCATTGGAACACGATGACAAAGATGGCCCAGCGGGGTCCAAGCTCGCGCCGGATACTGGCAATGGCTGCCACGCAGGGCGTATAGAGCAGGCTGAAAAGCAGCATGGGGATAGCCGTCAGCGCCGTGAGCGAGGCTGTGACATTCAGCACCTCCATCGTTGCCACTACGCTCTCCTTGGCGAGGAAGCCGCTAATGAGCGAGGTGACGATGCGCCAGTCACCCAGCCCGAGGGGACGGAACAGCGGAGCGACGATGCCTGCCACCCAAGCCAGCATGCTGCCCTCGCCGTCCTCCACCAGACGCAGACGGAAGTCGAATGACTGGAGGAACCAGATGACAATGGTAGCAAGGAAGATGACGGTAAAGGCACGCTGCACGAAGTCCTTCGTCTTGTCCCAAAGCAAATGGGCGACGTTGCGTGCCTGCGGCAGACGGTAGTTGGGCAGCTCCATCACAAACGGTGCTGCCTCGCCCTGACGCCCCACGTGCTTGGCACACAGCGCTACGACAACACCGACGAGGATGCTGAGCAGATAGAGCCCAATGAGCACCACTCCACCTCGGCCAGGGAAGAAAGCAGCTGTAAAGAATCCGTAGATGGGAATCTTGGCTGAGCAACTCATGAAGGGTGTGAGGAGAATGGTTTTCAGGCGGTCTCGCGCCGAGGGTAGCGTGCGCGTTGCCATAACCGCAGGCACCGAGCAGCCGAAGCCGATGAGCAGCGGCACGATACTACGCCCAGAAAGGCCAAGACGACGGAGCAGCTTGTCAGTGACAAAAGCGATGCGGGCCATGTAGCCGCTGTCCTCAATAAGGCTGAGGAAGAAGAACAGGATGATAATAATAGGTACAAAGCTGAGCACGCTGCCCACACCGCCGAAGATGGCATCGACGACGAGCGAGATGACAGCGGGAGAAACGTCTGCGGCCTCCAGCCCACGCTGGCAAAGAGCACCGAGGGCGCTGATGCCGCTGTCGAGCCAGCCTTGCAGGGGAGCGCCCAGCACATCGATGCTGAGCCAGATGACGAGGCACATCACCGCCACGAAGATAGGCAGCGCCGTCCACTTGCCGGTGAGGATACGGTCGATGCGCTTGCTGCGGCGATACTCGATGCTCTCGCGAGGCTTAACCACCGTGGCTTCGCACAGCCGATGGATAAACGTGAAGCGCATATCAGCCATGGCAGCAGAGCGGTCGAGCCCGCGCTCTTCCTCCATCTGCAGGACGATGTGCTCCACCATCTCTTGCTCGTTCTGCGTCAGCTGTAGCGCCTTCGCCACGGCTTCGTCGCCTTCGACGAGCTTTCCCGCGGCAAAGCGTAGGGGCAACCCCGCACGCTCGGCATGGTCTTCGATGAGGTGCATGATGCTGTGGAGGCAGCGGTGTACGGCGCCACCATGGTCGTCCTTGCTGCAGAAGTCCTGCCGCGCCGGAGCCTCCTGATAGTAGGCCACGTGGACGGCGTGCTCCACGAGCTCGTCGATGCCCTCGCCCTTTGCCGCCGAGATAGCCACAACGGGGATGCCGAGGATGCGCTCCATGTCATTGATTCGGATGGAGCCGCCGTTGCCCGTCACCTCGTCCATCATGTTCAGCGCCAACACCATCGGCACACCCAGCTCCATCAGTTGGATGGTAAGATAGAGATGCCGCTCGATGTTTGAGGCATCGACGATGTTGATAAGCCCCTGGGGCTTTTCCTTTAGAATGAAGTCGCGGCTGACGAGTTCCTCGGCGGTATAGGCTGAAAGGCTATAGATACCCGGCAGGTCGATGACGTCGGCTGAAGCCTGAACAAACTCTTCACTTCTGCCGCGAAAGAACGATGCCTTGATTTGTCCGTCCTTGCGATCCACGGTGACGCCAGGGAAATTACCCACGTGCTGATTGGAGCCCGTGAGCTGGTTAAAGAGAGTGGTCTTACCGCTGTTCTGCTGCCCTGCAAGGGCAAAAGTAAGCGTGGTACCTTTCGGAAGGGGACTTTCCGTGTCGTGGTCGTGGTATTTGCCCGCCTCACCAAGGCCAGGGTGGGAAGAAGAATTAGGAATGAGGAACGGGGAATTAGGACTTGGCTGCACCTCACAATTTTTGCCATCCTTCATTCCTAATTCCTCACCCCTATTTTTCAATCTTACAGTTATCTTTTCTGCTTCAGCCAGACGCAACGTCAGCACATAGCCCTGCACGAGCAGCTCCATCGGGTCGCCCATCGGGGCATACTTCATGAGTTTCACTTCGGCACCGGGCAGAATGCCCATATCCAGAAAATGCTGGCGCAGACTGCCCTCGCCGCCCACCGTCATCACTACGGCACTCTCGCCGACTCCAAGTTCCCGTAAGGTCATACGCTTTCCTTTTTCATCTTTGTTTTCGGGCTGCAAAGGTACAAGTAATCCCTCTGCAACACAATACCCAAAAATGAGTATTTTGCAGGAAACCCCACATTTTTCCGTTGTTTTTTCTTTTATTATAGATTTTTTCCTTACTTTTGCATCACACAATAAAGAAATCCATTAATCTTTACTCATACGTTATGAAAATCACTCGTCTCACACTGCCGCTGCTTCTGTTGGGCTTTGCGGCTTGTACATCAGCGCCCAAGGCTGATCTGTTCACCCCCTACCACACCACCGACCTTCGGTTGCCCTCTGTTCCGCTAGTTGTCTCCGACCCTTACTTCTCCATCTGGTCGCCCTACGATCAGCTGACCGACGGCACCACGCGCCACTGGACGGACGATGAAAAATCCATCGAAGGCCTGCTTCGCGTAGATGGCACCACCTATCGTTGGATGGGTGCCGAGCGTCAGATACTCGAGTCCATCGTCCCCATGGCCGACGAAGTGGCTTGGCGTGCGCAGTTCACTCGCCAAGAGCCGAAAGCTGGCTGGCAGCAGCCCGACTTCGACGACAGCAACTGGGAGACACGCCGTGCCGCCTTCGGTTCGCCCGACCTCAGCTATGTCCGCACCCGCTGGAGCGATACGAACAGCGACATCTGGGTGCGCCGCACCGTCAACCTCACGGCTGACGACCTGAAAGGCGACCTCTGGCTCGTCTTCAGCCACGACGACACCTTTGCCATCTGGTTCAACGGCGAGAACATTTACGACACAGGCAACATCGAGATTTGGCGTGAGGGAGTGAAACTCCACCTCAGCGACGCTCTGAAGCAGACGCTCCACGAGGGCACCAACGTCATTGCCGCCCACTGCCATAACACCACAGGCGGCGCTTATCTTGACTTTGGTCTCTACCGCAATGTGGGTATGGACACCAGCGTCATTCAGACTGCCCGCCAGAAGAGCGTCGATGTCATGGCCACCTCAACCTACTACACCTTCGAGTGCGGTCCCGTGGAACTGGATGTCGTCTTCACCGCTCCCATGTTGATGGACGACTACGACCTCCTCTCCTCCCCTGCCGGCTACATCAGCTATCAGGTACGCAGCACCGACGGCAAGCCCCACGACGCCCAGTTACTGCTCAGCACCACCCCGCAGCTCGCCGTCAACAAGTCGGCGCAGCCTACCGTCAGCGAGACCATTGAGAAGAACGGTGTCCGCTACGTCAAGAGCGGTACCATCGAACAGCCCATCCTCGCTAAGATTGGGGACGGCATCTGCATCGACTGGGGCTACCTCTACCTCCCCGACTACAACGGCACCGTCTGCCTTGCTGCCGACCCCGTTGTCAAGAAAGCCTTCCTGGAGAACGGCACACTGCCTAAAAAGGAGGAATCGGCGGACAAAGTCATTGCCAGCAGCCCCTCGAAATGGCCCTCGCTTGCCTACTCTCACGACTTCGGCAAAGTCACCACAGCCTCATCGCACGCTCTCATCGGCTACGACGAAGTTTTTGACATCCAATACATGTACAAGAACTACAAAGCCCACTGGGCTCACGACGGCGCCGTCACCATCTTCGACATGATGGCCCGCCTGGAGCGCGAATACGCCAGCATCATGGCCCGCTGCCGCGCTCTTGACAAGCGCATTTATGACGATGGCTTCGCCAGCGGCGGCAAGAAGTATGCCGAAATCCTCAGCGGCTCGTACCGCCACGTCATCGCCGCCCACAAGCTCTTCCGCGACGACGAGGGCAATCTGCTCTTCTTCTCGAAGGAAAATAACTCCAACGGCTGCGTCAACACCGTCGACCTCACCTATCCCGAAGCCCCTCTCTTCCTCGTCTATAACCCCGAGCTGCAGAAGGCAATGATGACCAGCATCTTCGACTATAGCCTCAGCGGCCGCTGGACAAAACCCTTTGCCGCCCACGACCTCGGCACCTACCCGAAGGCCAACGGTCAGGTCTATGGCGGCGACATGCCGCTGGAGGAGGCTGGCAACATGATTACCCTTGCCGCCATGCTCTGCAAGCTTGATGGCAACACAAAATATGTGGACAAGTACTGGGACGTCATCACCACTTGGGCCGACTATCTTGTCGAGAACGGCCAAGACCCTGCCAACCAGCTCTGCACCGACGACTTCGCCGGCCACTGGGCACATAACTGCAACCTCTCCGTCAAAGCCATCATGGGCGTGGCGGGCTATGCACTCATAGCCGAGATGAAAGGACTCAAAGACGTTTCTCAAAAGTACATGGCCAAAGCCAAGAACATGGCTGCCGTTTGGGAGCAGAATGCCCTCGACGGCGACCACTATCGCCTTGCCTTCGACCGCCCCGACACCTGGAGCCAGAAGTACAACATGGTGTGGGACAAACTATGGGACATCAACATCTTCCCGAACAACCCCATGGCTAAGGAAATCCCGTACTACCTCACCGTGCAGAACCGCTACGGCCTTCCACTCGACTGCCGCCGCGACTACACCAAGAGCGACTGGATCATGTGGACGGCTGCCATGGCTGACAGCCCCGAACAGTTCGGCCAATTTGTCACCCCGCTCTGGGACTACATCAACGAGACTCCAAGCCGTGTTCCCATCAGCGACTGGAGCGACACCAAGACTGCCCAGATGGTAGGCTTCAAAGCCCGCAGCGTCATCGGAGGCTATTGGATGCGCGTGCTGGCTGACAAACTGAAGAAATAAAACAAAGAACAAAAACATAACCCCAATGAAACAAAAACATCTCCCCCTGTTGCTTTTTATGTTGCTGCCGCTGACGGTGGCAGCCGAGCGCCTCACTCCTGTCGATTACGTCAGCACACTTGTTGGCACCGAGAGCAAGCACTCCCTCTCCACGGGCAACACCTACCCCGCCATTGCCATGCCCTGGGGCATGAACTTCTGGATGCCTCAGACAGGCCGCATGGGCGACGGCTGGGCCTACGTCTATAGCGCCGACAAGATTCGCGGCTTCAAGCAGACCCACCAGCCCAGTCCGTGGATCAACGACTACGGACAGTTCTCCATCCTTCCCGAAACGGGCGACAAACCCATCTGGGACGAGAACGAGCGCGCCAGCTGGTTCAGTCATAAGGCAGAGACGGCTAAGCCCTATTACTATAAGGTCTATCTCGCCGACTACGACGTCACCGCCGAGATAACCCCCACCGAGCGTGCCGCCATGATGCGTTTCACCTATCCCGATGCCGAGCACGCCTACGTGGTCATCGATGCCTTCGACAACGGCTCCTACGTCCGCATCATGCCCGACCAGCGCCGCATCGTGGGCTACACCACCAAGAACAGCGGTGGCGTCACCAAGGACTTCCGCAACTGGTTCGTCGTGGAGTTCGACCGCCCCTTCACCTACACCGCCGTCGTCAAGGAGGGTAACATCGACGACAACGCCATCGAGACCACCAACCGTCACGCCGGCGCCATCATCGGCTTCTCCACCCGCCGCGGCGAACAGGTTACCTTGAAGGTCGCCTCCTCCTTCATTAGCGAAGAGCAGGCCGTACAGAACCTCCGCGAGATAGGTCGTCGCTCCTTCGACCAGGTGATGACCGCTGGACGCGACCGTTGGAACGAGATCCTTGGCCGCATCGAAGTCGAGGACACCAACATCGACCACCTCCGCACGTTCTACTCGTGCCTTTACCGCTCCGTGCTCTTCCCCCGCTCGCTCTTCGAAGTGACGGCCGACGGCGACATCGTCCACTATAGCCCCTACGGCGAGGGCGACGTCCGTCCCGGCTACCTCTTCACCGACAGCGGCTTCTGGGACACCTTCCGTTGCCTCTTCCCCCTCCTCAACCTCCTCTATCCCGAGATGAACGAGAAGATGCAGGCAGGCCTCGTCAACACATGGCTCGAGAGCGGCTTCCTGCCCGAGTGGGCCAGTCCGGGCCACCGCGGCTGCATGGTGGGCAACAACTCCGCCTCCATCGTCGCCGACGCCTATCTGAAGGGCTTGCGTAACTACGACATCGACGCCCTTTGGGAAGCTGTCAAGCACGGTGCCAACGCCGTCCACCCGCAAATCAGCAGCACCGGACGCCTCGGCTGGGAGGACTATAACAAGCTGGGCTACGTCCCTTGCGACGACATTCGCGAAAGCGCCGCCCGCACCCTCGAGTACGCCTACGACGACTGGTGCATCTACCAGCTCGGCCTCGCCCTCGGCAAGAAAGCCAAGGAGCTCAAGCCCTACCGTGAGCATGCCCTCAACTACCGCAACCTCTTCGACCCCAGCCACAACCTCATGCGAGGCCGCAAGAAGGACGGCTCATGGATGGAGCCCTACAACCCGCTGCAATGGGGCAACGCCTTCACCGAGGGTAACGCCTGGCACTACACATGGAGCGTCTTCCACGACCCGCAGGGACTCATCAACCTCATGGGCGGTCAGGACGTCTTCAACCACATGCTCGACAGCGTCTTCAGCGTCCCGCCCATCTTCGACGAGAGCTACTACGGCGGCGTCATCCACGAAATCCGCGAGATGCAGATTATGAACATGGGTAACTACGCCCACGGCAACCAGCCCATCCAGCACATGATTTACCTCTACGACTGGTCGGGGCAGCCGTGGAAGGCGCAGTACTGGATTCGTGAGGTCATGGACCGTCTCTACTCCGCTGCCCCCGACGGCTACTGCGGCGACGAGGACAACGGCCAGACGTCTGCCTGGTATGTCTTCTCGGCCATGGGCTTCTATCCCGTCTGCCCGGGCAGCAACCAGTACGCCATCGGCACGCCATACTTCGACAAGATGACGCTCCACCTCCCCTCGGGCCGTAGCCTCACCATCGAAGCTGAGGGCAACAGCGCTGACGGCCGCTACATCGACGGCATGACCTTCAACGGCACACCTTACACGAAGAACTACTTCACCCATGCCGACCTCCTCAAGGGGGGCATCATCACCTGCCGCATGGCTGACAAGCCCAACACCTCCCGCGGCACCACCGACGATGCCTTCCCCTACTCCTTTAGTAATGAAAAATGACGCATGAAAATTGAAAAATAGCATGTCCCGTAAAATAGTCATATCATCCGCAGGCACACTCGTTTGTAAAACTATTTGTTTTTCATTCTTCATTTTCCATTTTTCATTTATCTCCGCCCAACAGCCCGAGCAAAACCTCACGCGTGCTATGGAGCTGCTCGACGGCACCATCACGAAGTGCTTCACCACCTCGAGCGGCCTGCGGATGTACGACACCTACGACACCTCCTCCCACAAGGGCAGCGGCACGGCCGACGTCTGGCCTTATACCGCTGCCCTCGAGGCTACCTGCTCCGTCCTTGAAGCCCTTGACAGCCTGCGTGCCGACCTGCCCGCCCTCTACGACGAGCACCACGATCGCTACATCACCCTCCTGCGCAGCCTCTTCAACGACCTTGCCTACTACAAGGGCACCTATCGCCTCTTCTCCTACGCCCACCGCGGGCCGTGGAGCATCTACGGCGTCCACCGCTCCAGCCGCAAGGGCGGCGCAACGGTGACGGGCATCGAGAATGTCTATGACGACCAGATGTGGATTTGCCGCGAGCTTGTCCGCGCCTATCGTCTCACCGGCGATGCCGATTACCTCGCCGAGGCCACGACGCTTGCTGACTATTGCCTCGACGGCTGGGACTGCTGCCTAGACGCCAAAGGCAACGAGTATGGTGGCATCAGCTGGGGACCAGGCTACAACAGCAAGCACTCCTGCTCCAACGGCCCCCTCATCCAGCCCCTCGCCTGGCTTCACGACCTCTACCTCTCCCCCGACGAGACAGCCGACTACACCCACAACTACATCGACGCCGAGGGCAACCGCCTCTCCACGCAGCGCCTCCGCTCCGAGGCCTATCTCGACTTTGCCCGCAAGGTCTATGCCTGGCAGAAGGAGAAGCTGCTCAACCGCTCCACGGGCGTCTATTACGACATGCTGGGTGCCGACAACACCATCCAGTACGTCACCGCCCCCGACGGTCTCCGCTACCGTACCCACGTCGATACCGGCAACCCGGGCGGTAATGCCTACACCTACAATACCGGCACCATGCTTGCCGGCTCCGCCGAGCTTTACCGCCTCACGGGCGACAACGCCTACCTCACCGACCTCCGCAAATTGCTCTCCTCGTCCTACAACCAGTTCGGCCGCCTGAAGCGTATCGACGACGTCCGCTATCGCCAATGGCCTACCGACGCCTCGGCCACCAGCGGCTTCAACTGCTGGTTCAACGACGTGCTGATGCGTGCCTGTGTCGATGCCTGGGCCTACGACCCCGACGGCGCTGCCAAGATTCTCAACTCCTATCAGGAGAACCTCGACTACGCGTGGGAGCACTACCTCACCTCCGATGGCTTCCTGCCCATCGACCTGCTGGGCGGCTGGGGCGACAGCCCCGTCACCAAGGGCTTCCATCAGCTTGCCTTCGCGGCCGAGTATGCCATGCTCGCCGTGTGGCAGCAGCGCGTGCTCGCCACCGACATCGCCTCCCCCGCCGCCGACGCCCGCCCTTTCCCTGACGGCGCTGCGCCCACCTACACCCTCGCCGGCCAGCGCCTCACCACCCCCGCCGCCCACAGCGGCATCCTCATCACCCGCGGCCACAAATACCTCGTCCGCTAATTTGTCCCTTCCGTACGAGGTTTTAAGCGTTTTTACCTCAACACTTACCTTTTTGCTCGTAAGGTGCTGATAATAAACATGAAAGCACAGGTAAGTGTTTCTCGAACACTTACCTAACACTTACCTAACACTTACCTAACACCTACCTGGCATATTGTCATCCATTCAGGCGGCTTTCAGGGGGACCACCTTGAAAAACTTCATGTTTCCACGATGGATGTAACCATATCCCAGTTCCTTCATGGCCAACCCGACGTGTATTTTTGCGCTATGGGTGTTCTTTACCAGCGGGTATTCACGACGTATGACGTCCAGCAACTGCCCCGTATTCAGCGATTTCGCGCTCTCGTCGTCTGCGGGCCTTCGGAAGCATACCTCCACCATCTCTGCCATATCCATCTCCGTCATGTAGTTGAGGTTCAGCTCCTGTATGCGTGCTACCTCCTCGTTGTTGAACCAGTAGGGCGACTTCAGTTCGCAAATCTCGTGCATCACCTGGGCGTAGAGCTGCTCGTGGTTGATGTCCCCACGGTTGTCAATCGTCTGCCCATCGGGTATCGTCAGGCAGATGTATCGTCGGCTGCCTGTCGCATCCGTCAGCGGATGGGGATTGTTTGTCGTTGCCACAAACGAGGCATAGCGCGGACGGTCCTCCTGCGAGCAGCCGTAGATGGGACGTCCGTTCACCTTGTTCTTCGAGAGCGTCTGCTTCAGGGCCGCATGCTGGCTGGGACGGATGGCCTCCAGCTCGTCAAGGTTCACCAAGAGGTTGTTTGTCAGCGCCATCTCCTTGTCGAACTTGTTCGAGAGGTTCAGGTGATCCAGGTAATACTGTCGCAGTTGCGCAGGCAGCAGACGACGGAGGAACGTGGTCTTTCCGCATCCCTGCGCCCCAATGAGCGTGGGCACACACTCGTTTCCATGTAGCGAGTCCATCTGGAGCCAATGTGCTACCGTCGAGCGAAGCCAGATGCTCAGGAAGCCCAACTGCTCTGTGCTGATGCCTGGCAGACGCCCGAAAAGCTGCGCCACGTGGTTGTGGCCGTCCCAGCGCGGCAGCCCCTCCAGATACTCACGGATGGGGTCATACGGGCATACCTCTTCTGAATGAAGCAGCTCCACGATGTCCGACTTGGGGTTAGCCCCATCGCCTACATCCTCGCGCTTGGCGCGGATGATGATGCTGTTCAACGCCTCCTGCGTCAGCACACGCCAGGCCGGCTGCCCGCCCGAAGAGCCTTCCATAGGCAAGGTTGCAAACTCCACCTTCCCGTTCAGCACGTTACGACGGAAAAGGTAATTGTCCTGAAGGAACTGCTCCACATCGAGCGCCCCTTTTTGAGACACACGAAGCGTCTCACTACAATTTGTAAAGGTAGTTTCCATAAAAGAAAAAAATAGTTAATACTAGAGTCACTATGGTATCTTATACCATAGTGCAAAGGTACAAAAAGTATGCCATACCACCAAATTTCTTTACGAAAAAGCACCCAAATCTTGATTCTTTTTCATGGCAAATCCCAACTCCCTCCTTTTCATTTCTTTTCCACCCACTCAACTTTTCAGATAGGAGATAGGTAGGTGTCAGACAGGTGTCAGGTAAGTGTCAGGTAAGTGTTAGGTAAGTGTTAGGTAAGTGTTTGCGAAACACTTACCTTATCTAACGCTCTGTGACACAGCTTGTTTTGAGAGAAAAGGTAAGTGTTGGCATTTTTTTCGAAAACTTCTCTCAAAAAAGTCCATGAAAAAACGTAATGCTCCAAAATCTTGCCTATCCCTCAGCCCCTTGCTCTGTTCCCTCAGCCCAATGGGCTACGATTTTAGCCCAAGGGGCTGGCGGATTATTCCCTTGGTCTGCAAGAATTACAAAGACAAATGATACGATGAACCAGGCAACCTATCCCAACAGCGACGACTACGTCCGTCCCTACTTCTACCGCGTCTATAACCGGGAAACGCTTTGGGTGAGTTAAAAGACCATTGGAACATGAATGGAATTAGGTCTAGTTTCTACAAAGAAGGAGAGCTTAGTGAATATGATGCCTATGATTATGGTGGAGATTTTGTTGTTGATAACTCTAACCAAATCAAATCAGCTACTGATAACAATGGCATGTTCTCTACAGAGAATGCTGATATTCGGATGGCTATTCAAAAACCTGATTATATTGAAATAGAAGATGAAAAAGAAGTAGAAATACTAAGACACGACTTATTTAACAAATTTAAAGAAAAATCATCTTACGGTTGTGTTGGTCATACTGCAAATTATTGGTATCTTTGCGACTACTTTGGAGACAGTAACTATAAAATAAAAGCTCAAATTCAAATAGATGGAAATGAAAAATTCCTCAATGACATCGAAAGAAAGCTTGGAAACAGAACTTACAGAGACGCAGAATCTTTTGTTAGAAGGATTGCAGCTCTTGCCTCTGGAGAAGGACAATATTATTATGGTAATGTTGATGTTAAAATCCTCAGAGGAGAAACAGCTAAAAATGCTGTTTTGGATAGCAGCAAGATTGAAAATGAAGAAAATCCCTTCTCAACCTCAAGTGATGGACAAAGCATTACAGATAATGCAGGAACAGGATTAACTATTAGTACAGAAGACGATTGGATAAAGGATGCGGGGTTCTTCCAAACTCCCGATGGTACTATCTATGGTTTTGCAGATCCTCAAGGCAACATCTATCTTGACGAGACTATTATATCTCCAGAACATCCTATACATGAATATACTCATCTATGGGATAGGATAATCGCTGAAAGGAATCCTGAACTCTGGAAGAGAGGCATAGAGTTAATGAAAGACCCTAACCACAAGTTCAAAAATCACGATAAGACTATCTGGCAAGAGGTTGAAGAAGATGCTAATTATGGCCCAAAATGGCAGCATCTTAAGGAAGATGATTCTTCCAAGTATGAAGAAAACTTTTTCTTAAGAAATGGAGTGGTTTCAAGAAAAACCACTATATTTGCAAAAAGTTTTTTATAAAATCCCGTGAAGAACGTTTGACAAAAAAAGATTGTTGAAAAAGGCAAAACATGGCAAATTGGAATAAAATAGAACGGCCAACAGACGATGGACACATCGTATCGATGCAGGCTCCTTTGATAGTTTCAGCGAGCAGGAGTACTGATATTCCAGCATTTTATGCTGACTGGTTCTTCCATCGTTTGCAAAAAGGATACTCAGCATGGACAAACCCTTTCAACGGGGTAAAGTCATACGTATCTTATGAAAAAACGCGCTTTATCGTATTCTGGTCGAAAAATCCTCGCCCTATGTTGCCATATCTGCACATCTTGAAGGAACGTAACATCAAGTGCTACGTCCAATACACCTTGAATGACTATGAACAGGAGAAGTTGGAAAAAGTTCCCTCTCTTTCAACACGCATAGAAACATTCAAGTTGCTTGTTGAGCAGCTTGGGAAAAGTACTGTCATCTGGCGGTTTGACCCCATGATACTGACAGACGACATATCCGTGGATGATTTGCTTCAGAAAGTTCAAAACATCGGAGACCAATTGAGAGGCCATACAGAGAAGCTGGTGTTCAGTTATGCTGATATTGCCTTGTACCGGAAGGTTAAACATAATCTTGAGGTCAACGGTATACCTTACCAGGAGTGGGAAATTGAGCAGATGGAAGAATTTGCGGACAAGCTATCGGTCATGAATCGTGATCGTGGCTGGAATTTTCAGCTGGCAACATGCGGTGAGAAGATTGACATATCAAAATATGGCATCCAACACAACCGCTGTATTGATGGCGACCTTATCACCCGTTTAGCATGGGATGACAAGGAATTGATGGATTTCATGAAAGTTAAGATTGAAGATGTCCCGGCTCCGACATTGTTTGGTGAACCTGAGCTGCCAGAAGGAGCAATCCTCCTGCCTCATAATCATTACTTCATCAGTAAGCACAAGAAAGACCAAGGACAGCGTCCGTTTTGTGAATGCATGGCTTCTAAGGATATAGGTGAATACAACACCTGCCCACATCTTTGCGAATATTGCTATGCCAATACAAGTAAAAAAATAGCTTTGGCTAATTATCGAAGACATTTAGATAGCCCAAATAGTGAAAGTATTGTATGATTGAAGTCAATAAAATTGTAGAACAGTGTTATAACAGGCTCCCAAATGAATGGAAAAGTCATCCTTGGGATTTAACAGATCATGGACGTAAAGTGCTACAGTCTGAGCTTGAGCTTGATGGATACCTAGCCGCATATGGTGAAATGCACATTGTGAAATGCAGAGCAGCCTTGCAGAATTTTCCATGCATTTCCCATGACGATGAAATACAAAGGCATAACTTTGAGATAATTGATTGGGGGTGTGGGCAGGGTATTGCAACGCTGACTCTGCTAGAATTCCTAGAAGACAGAGGATTATTAGGGAGATTAAATGCCATCACACTTATTGAACCATCTGAGATTGCTTTGAGAAGAGCGCAGCAATGGGTATGCCAAAACGCAGGATCTGCTGTTAGAGTTAAAACAGTTAGTAAGTATATACCAACCAGCATAGAAGAAACAATTGATGACGTCACTTGTACTTCTTATGTTAGCATTAATCTTTTTTCTAATATTCTGGACATCAGGTCGGTAAATTTGTTGTGGCTCGCAAGGAAGACTTCGTCTCTAGCAAATATCAATTATATGATTTGTATAGGGCCAAAGTTTACGAGAAATACGAGAATTCAAGATTTTTGTGGTTATTTCAATCCTTCTTCATACTTTTCTTCGATAGATGCGGAATTGTATGCTTATACACAACGCACACATCATCCTTATGGCTGTGAAACGAGATGTTTCGTTCATTTGCGTGATGATCATATCGATAGTAATTATGTTGAAAAAGCAACTGATGTTGGTATAACTGATGACTATGATTATTCTATAGAGTGTTTAAGGGGTTCTGTTGATGACGACACATTGTTCTTCTACAACAAGATAAGAAACGAATGTAGTAGCAATTATACAGTCTTCATCCGGCCGGCAATAGGAGTTGATACTCCAGATATATTACTAGCAAGCATGAGCAAAGGAATTGTTATCCTCCATGTATGCAGAGATGTTAATAATATAGAAACAGATTTCTACAGAGTTGAGAATATTAAAAGTTATCTATTCAATACACACTTGAAAACCATAAAAGTAGATTCTATCATAAACCAAAGCGTTTATGGCTGTGTTAAGACAGGTCTTTACTTTCCCAACTCCACTCGATCTGAAGTAGAGGATGCTATTGATCAACTCAATGAAGAACGTAATATAAAAAACCAAAACACTTCCCCAAAAGATCACTTTGCATATATGATTAAAGCGTTCCCGTCTGATGATTTTAATGAGACATTAAACCGATTATCATCAAGAGGATTCCGTTCTGATTATTATAATGAGCTTATAAAACTAATCATAGGCAACTGGCATTCCTACAAGGATGGTGATTTGAATTTTAAACTTACATACAGACAAAAAGAGCTTGTCCGAAGTACAAACAGACGCCTCCGTGTAAAAGGTGTAGCGGGATGTGGCAAAACCCAAGTCGTTGCAAATCGAGCAGTAGAACGTCATCTTAAAACTGGTAGCAAGGTACTTATCCTTACATTCAATATTTCACTAATTCAATATGTAAGGATGAGAATAAACCAAGTTCCTGCGGATTTCTCTTCAAACATGTTTGAGATAACGAACTATCATCAGTTCTTCCTTTCTATGGCTAATAAGTATTCTGATAAGAAACTTTCGCTTGAAGATTTTGACGATGCCCATTATTTCGCCCCTTATGCAAATAATATAAAAAAATACGACTCTATTATAATTGATGAAGTTCAAGATTTTAAGACCGCGTGGCTTTCATCAATCGTTTCCTATTTTTTGACTTCAAACGGTACAATATCAGTTTTTGGTGATGGAGAGCAAAACATCTATGACCGAATAATGGCAGAAGAGAAAATGCCATCCATTCCAACTTTTTCTGGTCCATGGAACAAGATTAGCGAACGTATATCCATGCGTATTATTAATCCTAATGTCGCACAATTAGCATATCGATTTGCAAAACAATATGTTGATGGCACCATACAGGCGTTAGATACTCCAAATGAATTAGTTTTTGAGGAGTATTTCATTAAGTATTGGAATGTAGGACTTGACAAAACGGCTAATTCTCTAAGCATGAATATCAGATGGATAAAAGAACATTACAACCTAGAATTAAAAGATATTGTTGTTATGTCGGAGTCTATAAATATTCTACGTGACATAGAAAAGGAACTGAATAGTTGCCAATTAAGTTGTATGACCAATTTTGAAACAGATGAACAATATCGAAAACTAAAACAATCTCAAACAAGTCCTAGCTTATTCCAAAAGGATTTGAAGGAAATATGTAGGGCGGCCAAAACGCATTTTACTACTGATATTGATGCAATAAAACTATCAACCATTCATAGCTTTAAAGGATGGGAATCAAAATCGGTCATACTTATTATGCAACCTGAAATGCAGGAAAACGGAACCTATGATGGATACTATATTCAAGAAAGAGAGAATACACCCGCCCTGATTTATACTGCGCTGACACGTGCAAAATGCAATCTATTTATCATTAACTTGGGAAATCCTAAATATGATACTTTTTTCAAAACAAATATAGAATGACCATGACATATTTTAGCATATCTGAGAAAAGGACTATATATCAAATTCTCACTCTTATTATGAAGGCTGACTTTATTCTAAATCCAGCAGAGGTTTCTTTCTTGGATCGAGTTTTCGAGGAATTCAAGATGAGCATTGATGATTTTGATCACATGGAAGATGTGGAATTTGAAGAACTCGCTTCTGCTTACTCCATGTTTTCTGATGACAAAAAAGAATATGCTAATCGTTTGTTTGTGGAAATGGCAGAATGCGATGGATATAAAGACCCGCGTGAAGTCGCAATAATAAAGAAATTATCTTTTTAACATCTCCTTGAAATATTCATTCTAGGTAAGAATAAATCAGGACGTGCACAGCATGTCCTGATGACTATTGGATAGGGAAAAAATCAGGGGGACAGGAACTCTCATACACACAAACCCATTCGCACGGACTTGATGAGACGAGGGACTGGCATGAAGAAAACATTTGTGGTTCAGGGTTCAAAGTTCAAGGTTAAGGGTAAAGAATTGTAGGTATCAAAGCTACTTCTATACTCTATATCTTCCCTTGAGATAGCAAAAAAGTAGTTAAAAAGGTTATAGAGATACAACCTTTTTGAAAACATTTTGTATCTTAGCAGACTCAAAAGAGTCTCCGGAGATTGTTATTTCAAGATACAAGGTAAACGGTTTACACCAGCTTAAGCCAATCTTCGCGCGAGCCGGGGAGAAGGTCGATGACGGGAATCTCAATCATCGTGTAGGCTCCGGGCTGCTGGCGCAGGGCGGCACGAGCGACGCATACGAGCACCTGGCCCGTGAGGGCAGGATTATTAATGCTCATGTCGAAACGGAAGCGCTGGTTCTGCGTGGTGCCGCTGACGCCCTTACGGGTGAGGTTGACGCCATGTCCCATGTCGCGCAGGGCATCCACACTGGGGACGGCAAAGACGTGAGTCTCGTCATTGGCGAAGTAGGGATCGGCCTTGATGGCAGCGGTGACAGCCTCGAGGGTGGCACCTTCCTCCAACTCGACATACACCATGCGGCGATGTACGCCCTCGCCCTTGGGGATGGTCATCGAGAGCGCGTCGCGCACACCTGTCTTCGAACGGACGCAGACGCTATGCCCCATGCTCATGCCGGGACCGAAGTTGGTATAGGTGAGTCCCTTGGGGGCAATAGCCTCGAACAAGGCACGCACGATGCTGTCGCTGCCTGGGTCCCAGCCGGCGCTGATGATGCTGACGCGCCCTGCCGCACGGGCAGCATCGCCCAACGTCTTACGCAGCGAGGGGATGAGGGTGTGGATGTCAAAGCTATCGACGGTGTTGATGCCAAGCGCGAGGCACTCAAGGGCATACTCCTCAACCTTGCGCGTGGGGGTGGCGAGGATGGCGACATCTACATCGCGCAGCTTACTGATGTTATCCACGACGGGCACCCCAGCCAGCTCAGCGGGACAATCCTTGTTACCCTGACGACGGACTACGCCTGCAACCTCAAAGTCGGGGGCTACCTCCAGCGCTTGAAGCGCATACTTACCGATATTGCCGTAACCAACGACGGCGGCTCTGATCTTTTTCATACGATTTGATATTACCTTATATGCTATTGCCTATATTTTCGGCCACAAAAGTAATCATTTGGCAGCAAGTTTGGACTTTTTTTCTACTTTTTTTAATTTTGTCGCAAAATTTTTCGGATTTCCGTGCAGTATTTTCGGTATCCGTGCGTTTTAAGAGTGTGAGAAGACTAGTCGGACTGAACCTCGCAGTGGATGAGTGAAACCTATTTAGTGGAACAATGCAGAAAGGGCGACAATGCCGCGCGCGCGGAGTTATACAAAGCCTATTCGCCTCGGCTGATGGCGGTATGCTGCCGCTATGCCTCAGGGCGGGAACAGGCGGAGGACTGGCTGCACGATGCCTTCCTGCGAATCTTCGGCCAGATAAACCGCTTCCGCTGGCAGGGCGAGGGCAGCCTGAAGGTGTGGATGGAACAGGTGACGAGGAACGTGGCCATTGATGACTTGCGACACCACAACGCGCTCACCGTCCTACCGCTAGACCAGTCAACAGAGGAGCCGATGGACGAGCCCGAGCCCACCGTCGACGACATCTACCGCATAGACGAGGCCGACCTCTTTCGCCTCATCGGCGAACTGCCCGCAGGCTACCGAGCCGTCTTCAACCTCTACTGCATCGACGGCTTCTCGCACCGAGAGATTGCCCGGATGCTCGGCATCAAGGAGAAGACCTCCGCCTCGCAGCTCGCCCGCGCCAAGGCTCAACTGGCCAAACGCATCAGGGAAGAATTAAGTGAATTGAAAATTGAAGATTGAAAATTGAAAAATGAAGAATGAATAGTAACGAGAATATGAAACAGAAGGATTGGACTGAAGCCCTGCGCGACCGACTGAAGGACGCCCAGATAGCGCCTCCCGCCGAAGGCTGGGAAGAGCCTCTCCCCAACACGCCCCTCAGTCCTCCCGTTATCGGGGGGCAGAAACCCCGAAAGGGAGTTCAGCCCTCCCCTAGGAGGAACTGGGGATGGGTTGCTGCCGCTGCTGCTGTGCTGGCTGTCGTCGTTGTCGTCACCACCACCGACATCTTCGCCCCCCACAAGTCCGGCGAATTAGCCGTGATATCGGAAAGTCAACAAGTCAACGAGTCAACAGGTCAACAAGAGATCTCAGAAAACCTAGAAATTCCAGAAAACCTTACCGCCCTGGCCAGGATAGAAGAACCCAAAGTGCAAGGAGGGTTAGCCAAGCGGGCTAAACGAGCCAGCCAATCCCCCGCCACTGCCTCCATTGCTTCTGAAAACTTGGAAAAATCGGATTACTCGGATTATTCAGAAAACTCCGATTATTCCGACAACTCTGATAATTCCGACAATTCCACTCCCCCTGCAGCCCTGCCCGCAAACGCCCATTCAGTCCAATCCACTCAGTCCGCTCAATCCGCTCAGTCCCACACTCTCCAATCCTCTACCCTGCTGGCTGATGCTACGCCGCGCAGTGCGGCAAAGTCCCACGCCCCCCTCACCCTCGGCATCCGTAACGCCGGTGCCAACGGAGGCTCCACCTCCGTCGTACCGGGGTCACCCGTCTTTACTAACACAAACAACGCAAGATATTACTACAGTATGCCCGTCTCCTCTGCCCCCGCTCTGCGCGATGTCAATGAGGGAAACTACGTCTTCAACCACAATCCCGAGTACAGTCTTGGCCTCACCGTTGCCCTCGAGCCCATCGAGCGTTTCATCCTTGAAAGTGGCCTCGTCTGGACCACCCTCTCGTCGCAAGTCGTCTCATTCGCCAGCACTCGCGAACAGCGCATCCAGTACCTCGGTCTTCCGCTCTATGCTGGTTGGCGTTTTATCGAGCACGGCGCCATCTCCCTTTCCGCTAGCGCTGGTGCCACAGCCGAGCGCTGCCTCAGCGCCAGCCTCGGCACATGGAAGCAGGACGAACGCCCCTGGCAGTTCTCTGTCGGCGCCCAAATGGGCATCCGCTACGATCTTGGACACAACTTCGGCCTCGCCTTCGAGCCCGGCGTCAACTACCATCTAACCGAGACAGTCCTCACCACCTCACGCACCGACCACCCCTGGTCGCTCTCTCTACGCCTCACGTTGCAATATACGCTTTAAGAATTGAAAATAAATAATGGATTTATAATTACAAAGAATATGAAAAAGTATTTAACTTTCTTTCCTCTCGCCCTTCTTTTCGTGTTTTCCGCCTGCACCGCAGATATTAATATGAATGATAAGATAAGCGAAGATGGCGAGGGTATTCTCTCTTATCGCATGTACATTGAGCCTTTTGCAGGAAAATGGAATTTTGTTAGCTATGACATTCTTACTAAAACCGTTGTCAGCGATGCCAACGGCACCGTCCGCGATAACATTCAAGGACGTGACACACGTGAGATAGAAGCCTCGTGGACATTCGAAACGGATGGCTGGGGCGTCATCGCTCTCAAGAAAAATCCCACTTATTTGCCAACGGGTGAAACCACACCGAGCGACGACAACAGCCCTCTGCTCAAATACGGCAAGGAATTTCAGTGGAAGGTGGAAAACGACAGCACAATGATGCTCACTTTCTACCTGACGGGCGACAGCACAGAAACCTATGAGGCGCGCTATAAATGGGAGAATTGGACAGAGATGAGCAATGCCGACAAAAAGAGTCCCTATTGGAACGACAATTTAAGCCTGACCGTTGACTACACCACCACAGGCAACTATGCTGAGCTGGAAAAGACATACGCAGGCTACACCACCTTCAACACCAGCTACGATGGCACTGGCTGCACGTTCAAAACGGACGTCACACTCACCTACTACCTACAACGAAACTGACCTTTTTAACGTTTTCGCTAAGCCAAATGACCAAAGCCAAACTTGTTTGAGCTTTGGTCATGGCGAGAGAAGGTCGGATGAAATCCAAGGATTATTCAAAAAAAAGCGCCCGAATGGGCGTTTTTTCGTTTTTTATGCTTACTTTTGTCCTCACAATAGTATAATATCAACTCATCCGTAATAAAAACGTACCTTTATGAAAAGCAGAATCCTCTCCCTCCTGTGCCTCGTCGCACTCTTCTTCCTGACCATGCCACGTATGGCTGCCCAGGAATTCAAGGCCGAACAGAACTACATCATCCGCAACGCCGGCACAGGACTTGTGCTGGATAACCGCGGTAGTCTCGACCCCAATGCAAACATCGTCCTCGCCAAGCCAGACAAGAAAAGCGAATCGCAAGTCTGGCGCCTTGTGGATGGCAGGCGTGGCACCGTCAACATCGTTTCGCCCTTCAACGACATGAGCGTCGATAACGGTAACCAGGGTAGCCGTCAGGGCAACATCATCCAATGGGGCACAGAGCTCAGCAATCTCAACCAGCTATGGCAAGTGCGCAAGCTCGACAATGGCCGCTATACCTTCACCTGTCTGGCTGGAGGCCTCGCCCTCAGTGCCGCTCCTGAAGATGCCTCGGGCAAGCCCGCCATGCAGCGCATCGCCGCCGGGGATGACGAGAACCAGCAATGGATTGTCGAACCAACGAACCTCAAACTGAAACCGCGCCCCGTCTCAAAGCACGAGTGGGAGAACGAAAAGATTTTCGCCATCAATAAGCTTGACGGCCATAGCACCTTCATCCCCTTTGCCAACCGCGATGAGATGCAGGGCGACCCCGCCTACCGCCAGCCGTGGCAGCGCACCTCATCGTCACGTTATATGCTACTCAACGGTAACTGGAAGTTCAACTGGGTGAAAAGCCCCGACGAGCGCCCTGTCAACTTCTTCAAGCCCTCGTTCGACGACAGCCGCTGGGACGAGATTCCTGTCCCCTCCAACTGGGAGATGCTAGGCTACGGCACCCCCATCTACACTAACGTCACCTACCCCTTCCGCAACCACCCGCCTTTCATCCAAAGCCAGAACGGCTTCACGAACATGACCGAGCCAAACCCCGTCGGCTCTTACCGCCGCAGCTTCTCCCTCCCTGCCGAGTGGAAGGACAAGACCGTGCTGCTCCACTTCGATGGTGCCTACAGCGCCATCTACGTCTGGGTGAACGGCCAGAAAGTGGGCTACAGCCAAGGCGCGAATAACGATGCTGAGTTCGACATCACCCCCTACGTCAAGGCGGGCAAGCAAAACCTACTGGCCGTGGAATGTTACCGCTGGAGCGACGGCAGCTATCTTGAGGACCAGGATTTCTTCCGCCTCAGCGGCATCCACCGCGACGTCTATCTGAAGGCCGTGCCCAAGCTCCACATCCGCGACCTCTATCTAACCGCTGACTTCAATGACGCCCTTAGCGAGGCGACCCTCGACGTCCGCGCCTCCATCGTCAACGGCACCTCGAAGGCTTCCGCTGCCACCCTGCGCACCATCCTTACCAATGCCGAGGGACGCGAGGTGGGACGTGCCACAGACGACATCAGCGCCATCGCCAAGGCTGACGAGGGCGACATCCACACCTCCATCGCTGTCCACCGTCCCCAGCTCTGGAGTGCCGAGACACCCTACCTCTACACCGTTGATTTCGAACTGCTCGATGCCAAGGGCGAAGTGATTGAGGCCACCACGCAGCAGTATGGCTTCCGCAAGATTGAGATTCGCGACGCCCGCGTCTTCATCAACAACCAGCGCATCTTTTTCAAAGGTGCTGACCGCCACGATACTCATCCCAAGTACGGCAAGGCCATCCCCGTGGAGAGTATGATTGAAGACATCCTCCTCTTTAAACGCTACAACCTCAACACCGTCCGCACCAGCCACTACCCCAACGACCCGAAGATGTACGCCCTTTACGACTACTACGGCATCTATGTCATGGACGAGGCCGACCAGGAGTGTCACGGCAACCACAGCATCACCCGCAATCCCTCGTGGGAAGGTGCCTATGTCGACCGCGGCGTACGTATGGTAGAGCGCGACAAGAACCATCCCTCGGTCATCTTCTGGAGCATGGGTAACGAGTCTGGCGGCGGTGCCAACATCACGGCGATGTACAACGCCATGAAGGCCATCGACGGTCGCATCATCCACTATGAAGGCATGAACCAGCAGGCCGACATCGACAGCCGTATGTATCCCTCCGTACCCGACATGATCCGTCAGGACCGCATGCCCTCCAACAAACCCTTCTTCCTCTGCGAATATGCCCACGCTATGGGCAACGCCATCGGCAACCTCGCCGAGTACTGGGACTATATCGAGAACGAGTCCGTCCGCATGATTGGCGGCTGCATCTGGGACTGGGTGGATCAGGGCCTGAACAAGCTTGGTGAACCCGACGACCACTTCTACTTTGGCGGCAGCTTCGGCGACAGCCCCAACGACAACGACTTCTGCTGCAACGGCATCGTCACCCCCGACCGCAAAGTCACATCCAAGCTCTTGCAAGTGAAGCAGATTTACCAGTACATTGGTTTTAGCTTGGAGAACGACGGCGTCCTCGTCAAGAACAAGTACGCCTTCCTCAACCTCAACCAGTTTGCCCTCCACTATACCATCCTCAAGGATGGCGTCAGCGTGCGTGAGGGCGACCTTACGCTTCCCTCGTGCGCCCCAGGCAACAGTTGCGTTCTACCTTTGCCCATCAGCGAGGCCATTGGCGACAACACCACCTCCGAGTTCCACGTCAACCTCGCCGCTAGCCTCCGTAGAGGCTGCGTCTGGGCCGATGCCGGTCACGTCGTTGCCTCCGCCCAGCTACCTGTGAGGGAACTTGCCCCCGTCCCCGCTGCCCCTGATGTCGAAACCTCTCCCACCAAGCTCACCGCCCACATCGAGGACGGCCGCACGCTGGTCTTCTCAACCGGCCGCGACGAGATTACCTTCGACACTCGCCGAGGCCTGCTCACCGGCCTGCGCTACAACGGCGGCGACAACCTTATCCACCGTGGTCAGGGCCCTGCCCTCTACACCTTCCGCACCATTAGCAACGACCGTCAGGACTGGAGCGACACGGAGAGCATCGTCACAAAGTTCGATTGGAGCATCAGCGAAAATGCCCCCATTGGCTATGTCACCGTCATCCGTAGTTCGCAGACGCCTCGGACCGTCATCAACGACACCACCACATACGTTATCTACACCGACGGCAGCATTGACGTCCATGCCACCTTCGTCACCGCCGACGACTTCCGCCTGCCGCGCCTCGGCCTGCAGGCGATGCTTAGCCCCGCTTTGGAGAACGTCAGCTGGTACGGCCGTGGCCCTATCGAGAACTGGCCCGACCGTAAGGATGCCGCCTACGTCGGACGCTACACCTCCACCGTCACCGACATGGAAGAGTTCTACGTCCGTGCCCAGTCGATGGGCGAGCGCTGCGACACCCGCTGGCTCACCCTCACCGACAAGGCTGGCAAGGGCTTGCGCATCGAGGGCATCAGACAGACGTTCGACTTCTGCGCTCTCCACGTTACTGACCGCGACCTGAACGACGTGAAGTACGGCCACCGCATCCCCGAAATCCGCCGTGCCGAAGTTGTCCTCACCCTCGACGCCTGGGTGCGCGGCATCGGCAACGCCTCCTGTGGCCCCGGCCCGCTGCCCGCCTACGACTACAAGCCCGGCACCCACGCCCTCGACGTCCGTCTCAGCCCGATAAGATGATACAAGAATGAAAAATGAAGAATGAAAAATGAAGAATAGTATGTCCCGTATGCAGCGCACCAATAAAAAAGCTTTTTATTTTTCATTCTTCATTCTTCATTTTTCATTTATGCTATCTCTTTCCGCTTGCTCGTCGCTGCGGGGAATAGGGATGAACAAGGATTCTCTCCGTGCTGCAGCTACAGCCGACAGCATCATTGATTTTGCCCGACAATCCTTAGGCAAGCCCTACCGCTATGCAGCCCGTGGTCCTGCGGCATTCGACTGCTCGGGGTTCACCTCCTATGTCTATGCCCAGTTCGGATATAACCTCAGCCACTCCTCCAACGGGCAATCTCATCAAGGGCGCCCTGTCAAAAAGGGCATTAAGCACCTGCAGCGGGGCGACATCGTGGTGTTCAGCGGACGACGCATCTCGCAGACTCCCGGCCACGTCGGCATCTACATCGGCCCCGACCCGGGCGGCAAATCGTTCTCCTTCATCCACGCTGCCCTCACGGGCGTCATCATTTCCCACCTTAGCGAACCCTATTACCAGGCCCGCTACCTCGGTGCTCGCCGAATCCTACCCGACTTCGCCCCCGGCGCCGCCTCTATCATGCCCTCGCTCAAGCTCTCCGAGCCACTACCGCACGGCCCCACTCTGCCCTCTTTTCCGCCAGATTCTCTTGACTGGTTTTGCTTCAGCGACGAATAAAACGCTTTTGCGACACCCGTTGCAACGCTTTTGCAACGGGATTTTACTTGCACAGGGGACAAAAAGGCGCTACCTTTGCGTCGAATTAGAAAAAGAATCGCATGAAACGTGTCGTTTTTCTCCTCTTCGCCTTGTTGCTGACGACGTCTGTCGCGACGGCTTCCGATGTCCACCGTCAGCTGAACGAGATACGGACATACATCAACACCGACCCCGCTCGTGCCCTGGAGGAACTGGAGCAGATGGACGTCGCGCTACAAAGCCATTCATCCCATCGTAAATCGAAAAAGGAGGCTGCCCTCTATGCCGTGCTCTATACACAGGCCCGAGACAAATGCCTCATCCCTCACGCCTCCGATTCGCTCATTCTTTCGGCTGTCGATTACTATAGCCACCGCGGCCGCGACAAAGAGCTTCGTGCCCTGTCGCAGTTCTATCTCGGAAGCGTCTGTCGCGACTTGGGCGACGACTTCCGTGCTGTCGAGGCCTACCTGCCCGCTGCCGACGGCTTCCGCGAGCTGAGCGACCACGTCATGAATCGCCGTGCGTCGCAGAACATCGCCGACCACCTCTTCAACCAGCACCTCTTCGCCGAATCGCGCGAGTGGTACCGTCGGGCTTATGATTGTGCAGTCTTCACACGCGACAGCCTCCGTATGATTATGCCGCTCGAAGGTATCGCCAAGTGCCAGATGGCCGCTGGAGAATGGGATGCATCATACGACAACTACGTCACCCTGCTGGCGCTAAGCCGTGCCATCGACAACCCCATCGGTACAGCCCTCGCTGCCGAGCAGCTCTCCATCATCACGCGCCGCAAGGGAAATGCTGCCGATGCCCTCGCCTACGCCTCGCTGGCCGAATCGCTGCGTACAGGGGACGACAAACTCTTTCCTTATTATTTAAAAGGGCAGGCGTACAAAGCCCTCGGCCAACCCGACTCTGCCCTGCTCTATCTGAACCGCTGCTACGGACAGACTGACAATCTCTACCTCGAAGCCTCGGCTACCAGCGCCCTCGCCTCCCTCGATTCACTTAGCGGACAATTTGAAAGCGCCTATGGCCACATGCAATACTACGCCAGCCTCAAGGAGACCATTGCTGGCAGCGTGGACCGTGTCCGCATGTCGAATGTGCTGCACCGTTACGAACTGAGTCAGGAGCGGCGGCAGACAACTCGTCACTACACCATCCTGCTGTATTGGCTGCTCTTTTGCTTTGCGCTCGTTTGCTTCAGGTATCGGTGGCTAAAGCAACATGCCCGTAAGAACGATAATAGCACCCTTCACTTCGAAGAGCAGCTGGGCGCCTGCATCAACCAGTTCATGCAAAGCCCGTGGAACAACGAGCTCAGCGCCATCCACCTGAGCCGCACGCGCGGCTTCGACGCCTTCCCCTCTGAGCGTACCGCCAACTTGCAGATGGAGCTCTTCCGCATCTTCCGTCCCATCGTGGACGAGCTACGCCAGCAGAGCCCCACGCTCAGCGACTCCGAGCTTACCTGCCTGCTCCTCTGCCGCCTCGGCTTCTCCACCTACACGCAGACCATCTGCACCGGCGTCACCGACACCACCATCCGCTCCCACAAGCACCGCCTCCGCGCCAAGCTTGCCGAGCCCTACCTTAGCCTGTTCAAGATATAAATTGAAGATTGAAGATTGAAAATTGAAGATTAAAAATATAAGCAATAGAATATGAAAAAGACCCTTTTCACCCTCTCCCTCCTCGCGGCGCTGATGTTCTGCGGATGCAACGATGCATTTGACCCAGGGAACCCACCCGAAGAACCCCTCATCCGCCCGGGTGGCATCGTGGACCGCATCTTCAAACGCGAAGATTCAAAGCCCCTAATGCTGACGCCCAGCGAAGAAGAAAAAGCCTACGCCCAAATGGGTGCCGACTTTGCCCAAAAGCTTTTTGGTAAGCTCTGCCTCGAAGCCGAGCCGAACAAGAACGTCTGCATCTCGCCCCTCAGCCTCGAAATTGCCCTCGGCATGCTGGCTAACGGCGTGGACGACGAAGCCTGCGCCGAATTGCTTGACAGCATTGCCGGTAAGGGTGTCACCCTCGATGCCCTCAACGCCTGGTACCACAAGCTGCGCGATGCCCTCGAGAGCACCAATAACGTCTGCCTCGCCAACGCCATCTGGACGCAGAAAGGCTACCCCATCAACGCCGACTTCATCAACGTCAACAAGACTTACTACGACGCCGAAGTGAGCAGCCTCGACTTCAAGAAGACCCAAAAGGCAAGGAACACCATCTGCCAATGGGCCTACGACCATACTTACGGCAACCTCCGTGAGCTGAATCTTCCGATTAATGCCGGCACGCGCATCGTTGCCGCCAATGCCACCTGGTTTGGAGCCGAATGGGCAATCCCCTTTAAAGCGGACAGCACCCGAAAGGACACCTTCGTCCTCTCCAGTGGCGAAGAGCAGACCGTCGACATGATGCAGAACAAATCCTATTACCACTACGCAGAAGCCTCCTCCTATCGTCTGCTTTCTATGGATTTCGTTTATCAGAACTTCAGCTTGCTCATAGCCCTTCCCCTCGAAGGCTTTTCGACTAACGACATCCTCCCTGCAATTGACTGGAACCAGCAACTGTCTTCCAAAGAAATCATCCTGCACCTGCCCAAATTCCAGTTCAAAACGAGCTACGAACTGCTTACCCCCTTACAGGAACTCGGCATCAGGAAAGTCATGCAGCGTCCGCTCGTGAATATAAATCCCGAACTGATCCTCCATTTCATCAATCAGGACGTATCTGTCCGCATCGACGAAAACGGAGCAGAGATGGCAGCTGTCACAGAATGGGGTAATTTAAGAACGTCCCTTGGAGACAACACCCCTCGTCCTGAGCCCATCAACTTCTTTGTTGACCATCCCTTCGTCTTTGCCGTGCGCGACAACAAAAGCCACAACATCCTCTTCATCGGCAAGGTGGAAAGCATTGAGGAGAATTAGGAGTTAGAAAAATAGAAAATTAGAAATTAGAAATTAGGAATTAGAAATTAAATAAGAAGTATATGAAAAAGACACTTCTCACCCTCTCCCTCCTCGCGGCGCTGGTACTCAGCGGATGTGAGGGTGCACTTGAGACCAAGACTCCCCCGGAAGAACTGGTCATCCGAGGCACGGGCATTGTTGACCGAATCTACATCACGTCGGAAGAATACGCCACAGAGAGGACTCCCTGCTCCGTCATCATCCGAGACAAGACGCTCATCCTCACTCTTGGGAAGACAATAAACTTCACCGTCAGTCTCTATAATAACGACACACAGGATATTGTCTTTTCGCGGCTTTACCCCAATGCCGACGGATGCCAGATAGACCTTGCGACGCTGACGGACGGCAACTATGCGCTCTATCTGAATGAAAACACCATCTACCAGTTCATCATCAACGATGGAGAAGGAGGCAAGCAGACTGATGAGGACATCGTCATCAAGACATGGAACGAGCTGACAGGCTGCCAGTTCGAATATGCCCAGGACCCTGCAGGCTTGACCCGATATCCCAAGAATGGAGGCGGCTCGCTCTGCCTGCGAGGGATTCCAGCAGGACGGACCACGCTCTACTTCAAAGGCATCAGCGGCTTAAGGATTGACGACGAGTACAACCTCTGCCCCATCTGCGACGAAGAATTCGATGCCAGCATCATCAACGTTGGCCGTTCCAAAGG
This sequence comes from Bacteroidaceae bacterium, assembly GCA_016291905.1. Lineage (GTDB taxonomy): Bacteria > Bacteroidota > Bacteroidia > Bacteroidales > Bacteroidaceae > UBA1189. The sequence goes on along the minus strand of JAEEZS010000067.1, from coordinate 148,972 downwards.
CGTCATGAATATCAACGAGATACCCCAGAGTGGCTGGAGTGAAAAAGAGCCTATGAATACAGGCGACGGCTATATCATCCGTTGCCGCAAATGGGACAAGGCCCGAGGCGCCTATTCCGGCTACACCTATGCCCGCATCTACCTGTTCTGGTATTATAGGGATAGCTACAAGATGTTTGTTACGGGGCACATCACCTATCAGAGCCCGTGGAACCGATAAAAACCATTTTATAACCATTTATTTAGTAAAAAGATTTATGAAGAAATCAATGATTTTGATGGCAGCCCTTGTGGCAGTCATGAGTGTGAACGCGCAAGGCATAATGCCTGAGAAGGGCGATATGGGAGTGGAAATCGGCCTCAGGCCATTTTCGGAAAGCGCAGTTTTTAACCTTATTGACAATGGCATCAGACTACGCTATTTCCTGACGGACAACGACGCCCTGCGCCTCCGCTTAGGGTTCAATTGGGGGCAGACCAAGGAGACGACTTCCTCAAGCAATCTAAACAAGTCTGGATACAGCAACTGCGACCTCAGTCTGGGTTGCGAACGTCATTGGGGCGTTTCAGAACGCATCAGCTTGTACGCCGGCGTCCAGGCGGGATGCTCAAGACTCCTCGCCTTCCATTACGACGCCTCTGGCAATAAATATGAGACGACGGATAATAACGGCCATTTCAGCGGCTGGCAGTTCATGGGCGGCGCCTTTACAGGCATCGATGTCTATCTCTGGAAGGGGCTCTACTGCGGTGCCGAGATGGGACTGATGATGGAACGGACAAGGGAAAGCCAAAGTTCGTACACCTTTGCCCCCATCGCGCACACCTACACCACAGCCGGCTTCTACTGCGAGCCCGCCATCCGCCTCGGCTGGGCGTTCTAACGGTATTTTCCTCTAATCATAAAACCTTTTTAAGTTCGCTCTTTATTCGATGAAGCACTTGTCCCCGTTGCCTGCGAAGGTAACGGGGATTTCTTAAGAAAAAAACACCTGAAAACAGCTCCTTTCCGCTGCTGACAAAAGGCTCTTTTTCAATGGGAATTAAAGAGAATGAGTTTTTCATCGCGATGAAAGATTGTTTTCATCGCAATGAAAGATTATTTTCATCGCGATGAAAGAACGTAATCATTGCGATGAAAAAAAACTATTCTTTGGAGTAGCCTTGCTAACGAAAGGGTTTTTTCAGACAGGGAACGAAAAAACGAGGTGGGGATGATGGTATTTCGCGCGATTCGGAGTAACTTTGCAGCCGAAAGGTAAAAGAACGTATGGATACCACATCGAAACGTCATTTGACAGGGCATCTGGCCTGCGCAGGGGCTTACATCATATTCGGACTGAACATTGTAATGTGCAAGGAGATTGCCAACTCCGATGCCATCACGCCTACTATGCTCTTCACGATGCGGGCAGCGGGGGCGACGGCTCTGTTCTGGCTGCTGTCGGCCTTCATGCCCCATGAGAAGGTGGCCCGCAGGGACTGGATTCGCATTGTGGCGGCATCGCTGCTGGGATTGTTCGCGCCACAGATGACGTTCCTCGTCGCCATAACTATGACAACAAGTATCGACACCTCCATCCTCTCGTCCTTCAGCCCCATCATGACGATGTGCATAGCCGCGCTGTTCCTCCATGAGCCCATTACGCTGAAGAAGGCAAGCGGCGTAGCCATGAGTTTCGCAGGGGTGATGCTGCTTATCTTCAACTCGTTCCATGCCACAGGCGGCGTGGAGCAGACGAAGCCGCTAGGCGTGGTGCTCATCCTGATGAACTGCCTGACCTTCGCGCTCTATCTGGGTGCCTTCCGTCCTCTCATCTCCCGCTATAGCGTGGTGACGTTCATGAAGTGGAGTTTTCTGGTGTCGTTGTTGGTGTCGCTGCCCTTTTCGGCAAAGGACTTCGCTACGGCGCAATGGGCCACCATTCCCGCCAACGTCATCTGGGAGGTGGCCTACGTCATCTTCTTCGCCACGTTTGTGGCGTACTTCCTCATCCCCTTCGGGCAGAAGCGCATCCGCCCCACGCTGGTGAGCATGTACTCCTACATCCAGCCTATGCTGGCAGCCGTTGTGAGCATCTGCATCGGGCAGGATACCGTAACGTGGCAAAAAGTCACCGCCGCGCTACTGGTGTTCAGCGGCGTGGCGGTGGTAAACCGCAGTCGAGCGGCAAAGCCGAAATAATAGTAAAGATAATATAGTGAACAGAGAACAGTGAACAGAGAACAGATAATACCCTGGGATGGAGAACTATTATCTATTCACTGATCACTCTTTTTCATTCTTCATTCTATTTTATGCTCATGCTCTTGATTTCCCACGTAGCGGCGATGGAAGAACTGGAGGTGTAGCGGAAGGCAATATAGACCTTGTTGCCAACATAGCCAGCAAGGCTGATGTCGCCCGAATCAATATAATTCCAATCAGCACCTGAAGGCCAAGAGGGCACAGTAAGCGTCACCCAACTGGCCTTCGCTGCATCGCCATCAAAACTGGTGGTAACGAGCACGGATAGGAAGTCGGTGGCAGAATCGCCAAAGTAGCGAGCCGCATGACTGAATGACAACGTAGCGGAAGTGGCAGAAGTTAAGTCGATTGCAGAACTGACAATGTAGCTGTCAGAAGGATATCGCGTATTATCCTTAAAGGCGCTGGCCTTCCAACCATACTTGGAGTCAATTGCCCACACGTAGCTAAGGTTTTCATCCATTTCCACATTATAGATAGTGAAGCCGCACTCGCCCGTCGTGAAGTCGGCGCTGAAGATGCCTTCGCCACCCGGATTCGGGTCTTCGCCGCCGCCACTATTGCCGTCCCAGCTGTACTTGCTGGCGGACTTCAAGCCAGGCTGCCCGAAGTATTTCTCCAAGTTAGCATAAATCCAAACCTGCTTTCCGAGATTTTCAGGATGTTGCTGAAGGCTGAGGGCATCGCGGACGTCACCAGAAGGAAGCTGCACGGGGATGCAGAGCGAGGCATCGGTGCAATCGGCAGCATCGGCAAGGAGGAGGTTGGTGCCGCTGGCGTTGGTGGTGCCGAACTCGGCAGAGTCGTAACTCTTGTCCGTCACCGTGCCGACGATGTAGCCCTTCACCCAAGCCGTCGTGCCGGGATTGCCTGCGCCGAGGACGTAGGCCACGTTGTAGGGCGATTTCTCGCTACCGTCCCCTTCGCCTCCAGGGCCTGGGCCAGGAGTATCGCCACCCTTCTCGACGATTTCGATGAAGTAGGCGTTGAGGACTTCAATCTTGCCGTTATAGTCGCCACGCTGGCCATGAATCTTGATCTTGTCGCCGTTGGCGAGGCCCGTCTTGGCTACGAGGTCTTGGAACTGTTTCTTCTCTCCGCCCTTCTCGGCAAGCAAGCCGTAGACATAGACCGTGCCCGATTCGTCGGTAAGGTCGAAGTTGCCGTACTGGTCGCCGTCCTTGATGGCAGAAGCCGTACCCACAAGCTCGTACCAGACGTCGGTGCTGACGGCTGCGGCGTTAAACTCGGCAATGGTGACAGCCTTCACCTCGCCAGGCTCAGGGCCAGGTATGGGGTCGGGTGTCATCCCCTCCTGCATAACGAAGTTCTTCAGTTCCCACGTGGTGGAGTTGGTGCCGTCGCATTGGAAGTAGAAGGCAATATAGACTTTCTCCTCGTTCAGCAGTTCGGCAGGCAGGTGGACAGGGTTGGCGGCAGGAAAATCCCAGGTTGTTGAATTTGGTGTTGCCGCAGCTTCAAAGCCAAGGTCTGTCCACGTTGCCGTTGTGACGTCGCCCGCGTAGTCCTTGCTGGCCAACACCTTGTGCCAGCCCTTGAGGTCAGTGGAGGACTTGACGTAGCGAAGTTCATGATCAAAAGTAATAGTTACGCCGTCGGTGCCCGTGCCGTCGGTGCCCGTGCCGGTGACGGTGGTGTTAATAGCGGGGCTGACGAGCCAGGTCTTCGTGGCTGTAGTGGTCTTGCTGTTATTGTCGTAGCCGCTGGCCTTGGCATACGACGAGCCGAGGCTCCAGTCAACGCCTTCGACGGTCTTCACCTCAAAGTCGTTCAAGCTGGCGCTGGTGAAGGGGAGGCCGCTGGTGGTAGTGCCACCTCCGCCGCCGTTCGGGTCGGGGGTGGGATAAGGGAGTTCAGGAACATCGGCGCACGAGGCAATGCCCATCAGGGCCAGCGCCGCAAAAAGGAAACGAAAGGTCTTTTTCATATTATTATTTTTATTATTATTCATTCTTCATTTTTCATTTTTTGATGTCGTCCACCACGCGGACAAGAAGTTGCTTGGTGGAGCCGTAGAGAGTGAGGAGGCCGGTGACGCTGACACGCCCGCGGGGGATGGTGTCGAGCGCAAAGTTGGAGTAGCTGCTCATGCGGCAGTCGATCTTCTGCGAGCCGACGTTGACGTAGCGGTCCTCAGTAGTGTTATCGACAGGGGCATACTGGCGGCCGCCATCGGCAAAGGTGACATCCTTCAGAATGATGTAGCGGGGATAGTCCGTAGCCTTGAGGTTTTTCAGCTTGGCCTCCGTCATCTCCTCGGGCACGATGGCCGTGGGCTCGGGCTTGCCGATGAGACGGACGTGCTGCTCAAAGTCTTTCTGGCTGATACGCCCCAGCTGGAGGCCGTACTTGTCGGACATGAAGGCTTTGCCAATCTCGGGCATGTTGGAGTAGGCGCCGAAGTCGAGCCCCTTGAGGCTGACAATAACCCTCTGCCCCATCGGGAGAAAACTGTAGAGGCCAGTAGCGTTGACGCCGATGACGACAGCGCCCGTCTCGTCGGCGATGGCTATGGTTTTATAGACGTTGCCGCTCTCGTCGTTGCTGACGATGCGCCCGCTGATGTAGAGATCCTCCTCCACGGTGGTGTACTGGTAGTTGTAGGTTGAAGAAGACTGGAAGAGCTGCGGATACTTCTCCGTCTTGAGAGCCTGAATGGTCGTGATGGGAGCATCGGCAGGAATAGCATTGTTGCCGTAGGGATAGTTGCCGTCCGAGAAGGTCAGGTCGTCAAACTGATTCATGCTGCACGCTGAAAGAAGTACCGCTGTCGTCAGGAGAGATAGCATTGAAAACATATGTCTTTTCATAGGAATGTGCATTTTATTGTTCATTCTTCTTTATTTCATCGTTTAGAACTTAAAGCCTACGTTGAGGAAGGCGTTAAGTGCGTTGGCATAGTAGAGCTTGGGATTCTTGGAGAAGACGTAGGTGCGGGCATCGCCGGCAGTACCATTCTCATAATAGAGGTCGTCGCGACTCTGCTCGTAGCCACCCGTACACATGTTGGTGTTATTGAGTAGATTGTTGACCGTGAGGTTGATGCTGACGCTACGGCCCTTCTTCAGACGGATGTTGTGTCCGATATTGGCATCGACCATGAAGCCACCCTTGCATTGGCGCTGGCGGACGCTGTAGGTCTTGTAGATGCTGCCGTCAGCGTTGTAGAGGATGCCGCCATTCTCCAATAGCGTGGCCTCATCGACGCCGAAGGAGGGATTGCCATTCTCATCGACGCTGCCGTCAGAGATGTAGCACTTCTGATTGGCCTGATAGATATTGGTCAGGCGGTTGTAGGGCGAGAAGCCGATGAATACACGGTCGTAGTAGTTGACGTTGGCACCGAGGTACCAGCCGTTAACGTTGTAATCGACGCCGAGGCTGAGGGCGGTGAGGGGCGTGCTGCCCACGCGGCAACCTTCGGCGATGACACGCAGCTGCTCCTCCTGTCCCGTAACGGGATTCTTGGGCGAGGCAATATAAGCGCTGGCATCCTCGTAGGTAAGCACAGCTGTGGGATTGTTCGTATAGAGCGCCTCGCCCACGTTGCCAATGAAGGTGAAGTAGAACGAGCTGGTCACATGCATGATGGCTGCGGCCTCCACGCCGTAGTGGGTGCGCTCGATGCCGTTCATGGTGAGGTAGGTGAAGTGGCTCTGCGAGTCGTTATAGAAGGCGGTCTGCTCCACGGCGTTGTCGAAACGGATGTAGTAGCCCGCCACACGGCCTTGGAACGGACCCGCGGTAAGGGCATAGGAGAGTTCGGTGTTGAGGACGCCCTCGAGTTTAAGGTCGTGGACGAAGTCGCTGCGGGTACGGTTGGCGATGAAGGCGTTGTAGGCCAGCGGGGCGTCCTTCTGATAGCCGGCATTAAGGCTGATGACGTTGCGGGCGTTGGGGCGCCAGGTGAACGAAGCCTTGCCACCGCCGCCAAGGAACTTGGCTACGCCGCTGGAGCCGTAGCTGCGGTCGGCTGCACGGCCGTTCTGCATAAGGCCGAAGCGCTCCAGCGTAGTGCCGTTGACCTGACCGGAGAGGACAAGGGCAAGCGGACCGTTATTGAAGGCGTACTGTCCCCAGACACGGGCCTTGTTGACATAGATATTGTAATTATAGCCAAAAACATCTCCTTCGTAGATCTGGCGATCACGGTGGTTAAGGTCGTTCTGGGCGATGTCGCTGCCACGGCCGTAGTCGCGGGCGGCAAACTTATCAACATCGATATAAGTGTCGGCGCCAAGGAGGTCGCTCATGGTCTTGTAGTGCATGCCCTGTGTAGCGGAGAGCGCGACGCCGCCCACAAGGCGGTTGAAACGGTTGAGCGTACGGTTGAAGGTACTGGTGAGGTTAAGCGCCATCTGGTCGTTGTGGCGTTCCTCCACATAGTAGAGAGCCTCGCCGCCCACGGCATTGGCCTGCTGATTGGCAAAGTAGAGCTGGTCCCAGTTGATCTGGCGTCCGGCAGGCGAACCCGTGAATGTGTCGTAAAGTCCCTTCCAGGCGGCATAGTCGTCAGCCGTCACGCGATAGGTGGCATCCCAGACGTTATAGGCCGAGCTAGGGAGCTTCTTATAGTAGTCGGGACGCGGGTCAGCGGCGTTGCCGTTCCAGCCGAGGGCGGTAGTGCCGTAGTTGCTGTACTTGAACGAGGCGCTGGTGACGAGACGGCTGTCTTCGTTAATGTTGAAGTCCCATGTGGCGACGGCCGTCGGCTCGAACGAGGTGACGACGCGGGCGTTGCGCTTCACGCCGTTCTGATAGCCCCAGTAGGGGTTGTAGTAGTGCGAGCCTGCCAACGCGAAGGCTTCCTCGGTAGCCGCGCTCTGCTGGGCACGCTCGGTGGGGGCGCCCCATGTGGAGAGGCTGAGGCTGTGGCGGTCGCCCCACTTCTTCTGCGCCGCAAGGAAGTAGCCGAAGGCGTTGTAGAACGTACCTTCAATGACACCCTCGTTGGCCCAGCGGTAGGAGGCACTCACGGTAAAAGCCCAGCCGTTGCGCATCAAGCCTGTGCTATGGGTGAACATAGCGCGGGCAAGGTAGTTGCGGTTGCAGAGGCTGATGGTAGCCTTCGAGCCTGTGGCATACTGCGAGGCACGCATGTTGATGTTGCTGGCTCCGCCCACGGGAATGAAGGCGAAGCGGTTGGTCTCGAACGAGCCGACGCCCTCCTGGTTGCGGGTAGCCTCGTTCAGGCCGCCAATCATACCGTAGGAGAAGCGGCCCGTTTCGGCATCGTTCATCAGCACGCCGTTGACCAGCACATCGTTGTACTTCGAGTCGAGGGCACGCACCTTGAAGCGCATGGGACTGAACAGGAAGCCCACCTCACGCAGGAAGATATCGTTGGTCGACGACACCAGCGCCGAGACGCTCTGGATGGCGTCATCGTCCTCGCCCAACTGCGACTCGGTGAACGTGAATGCCGACTCGTCAGTTTCCGAGGCGGCCTGATTGCCTGTCGTCACCACCTGTGCACGCCCCGCGCACACAGCCGTCAGCAGCAGACAAACCAAGAGAATTCTGTTTTTCATATCGTATTAATCTAGTAAATTGTCAACTCTGTCTTCGTCAAACGTCAAACGTTATCCGTTGAACGTTATTTTACGTGGCGAAGATACAAAGAAATCCCGTTTTTCAATACGATTTGCCGATTTTTTCAGGCAAAATGGGGATAAATTCATTTTTTGGACTTATATTTGTACCGCAAATCACAGATTAAAGGTTAGACCCATGAAAAGAAAGGCATTTTATTCTTCATTTTTCATTTTTAGTTTCTCATACCTCCTTCTGCTCTGCAGCTGCGGCACAGCCAACAAAGCAGTATCGCCCGTCGGCTCTGACGCTGAAAAACGCTATAGCCTCTACGGCATCGGCTTCTATAACCTGGAGAACCTCTTCGACACCGTCCACACGCTGGCGCCAGACGGAACGGACAAGAATGACTATGAGTACACCCCCGAAGGCACCATGAAATGGAGCACTATGAAATACGAAGCCAAGTTGAAGAACATGGCCCAAGTGCTGAGCCAGATGGCTACCGACCGTATTCCGGGTGGCGCCACGCTCATCGGCGTCAGCGAGATTGAGAACCGCGCCGTGCTGGAAGACCTGCTGAAGCAACCCGCTCTGCGCGACCGTGGCTGGGAAATTGCCCACGTCGAGAGCCCCGACCAACGCGGCGTCGATTGTGCCTTCCTCTATAACCCCAAGCAATTCCATCTGGAGACCGTCGCCTATCCTCTTTATTATAATGAAGACGGCAGCCTCTACTACACGCGCGGCTTCCTCACCATCGGCGGCACGCTGGCAGGCGAACGTGTCCATGCCATCGTCTGCCATTGGCCCAGCCGTTTCTCCGAATCTCCTGCCCGCGAACGTGCCGGCGAACTAGTACGCGCCATCAAGGACTCCATCATTGCACAATACCCTGGCTCGTCCGTCATCATCATGGGCGACCTCAACGACGACCCTGATGACAAAAGCCTCGTCAAAGGTCTCGGCGCCAAACGTACCAAGGAGGAGTGCAAGGGCGACGGCGACCTCTACAACCCCTGGTGGAAGACGCTGCGCGACGATGGCGTCGGCACGCTGAAGTACGATGGCAAATGGAATCTCTTTGACCAGATTATTGTTTCAGGACACCTTGTCGATGGAGACCGCAGTCACCTGCAATACTTCCGCAACGAAATTTTCGTCCGCGATTACCTCATCCAACAGGAGGGTAAATACAAGGGCAATCCCCTACGCACGCACGCCTCCGGCACCTGGCTCAACGGCTACAGCGACCACCTGCCCACCACCATCTACCTCGTCAAAGAGGCACAATAGCGTAAGCATCCACTGGATTATGAACAAACCATTGCAATGAGCAAAACACGTCATTGCAATAAACAGGTGTGTAGCGAAGATTTATTCCAACAAATAGAGGGGATTGCCGAAAGAATCGGTGCGTTGACCGGTGCCGAGAACGTCACGTACGGCTGGGAGTTCGTAATAGGGACGGAGGGAACCATTAACGGTAAGGCGACGGAAAAGGTTTTCAGGATGATCGACAAGGTTGACGTCATCGCGAATGCAGCCCTTAGAAAGTTGAACGACAAGGATTCTACCGAGGTTATCCTCCCCAAGGGAGTCGGCAAGTACCACATTGCCATTCGTTGTAATGTCGCTCACAGAGAGGGAGTCAGCAAATGTCACCTTTCCCTTGCCGGTGCAGACACCCACAATATAGCCCTTCACCCATTTTCGTTCGGAATATGCCTCAGTACCCTGCGCAGCAACACCCTCGGCTACGGATAGCGGATTTACAAGGCTTTCACCATGAATGGAATCTCCCACCTCACCCTGAGACTCTTCTCCTTCGGGATGATATGTAGCAACAATGGTTACATTGCGAATGCCAGGCACATTATAATAAGGAGAAACGATACCCTGAATACGCCGTATCTCATGAAAAGCATCAGGGTTCTCCACCAAATTGAGCGCATACTGATAGATGGAACCCGATGGGAGTTCTACGGGCATACAATGCCACCAGTCCGTAGGGAAAGTGTCAGCCAAGAGGACGTTCGTCTCCACACTGAATGGCGGCTCAAACTGACAGCCGCTTTTCATGCTGTTTTTAACGGTACCCACAACGTAGCCTTTTACCCAAACAGCCGTATCCGTACTACCAATAGCCTGAGCCTCTGTCACCGTATACTCGTCACGTGCGGTACCTGTGTGAACGATCTCTACCGTATCAGGGACGACAAGCAGCGTATCGCCCGATTGCTCCCCTCCTTTCTCTTCGTCAGGGATAAGGGGAGAGAGGCAGGCAGAGAGGAACGCCATAGCGAAAAAGCAAAGCAGTTCCCGAAGTGAAATTCGGAAAGCATAAACGGAACTATGATTATCGCGGGGTTTCATAGGGTTTTTGTCGAATTGATTTTGCAAAATAACTGCATCTGTCGCGGAAATGCAAGCGTTTTTCACATTCTTTATATCTCACACTGAAAAAAGTCTTACGAAACAGGCGAAATGTCCTATTTATTCCGTACCTTCGCGGACGGAAAAAAGCATGTATCACTAATAACAAAAACAAACATGGTTAGTTACAAAGAATTAGGCCTTGTGAACACCCGCGAGATGTTTGCCAAGGCAGTCAAGGGTGGCTATGCTATCCCCGCTTTCAACTTCAACAACATGGAACAGCTTCAGGCCATCATCATGGCTGCAGCCGAGACCAAGTCACCCGTCATCCTTCAGGTTTCCAAGGGTGCCCGCAACTATGCCAACCAGACGCTTCTGCGCTACATGGCTGAGGGTGCTGTAGCCTACGCAAAGGAACTCGGTTGGGAAAAGCCCGAAATCGTGCTCCATCTTGACCATGGCGACAGCTTCGAACTCTGCAAGAGCTGCGTTGACATGGGCTTTTCAAGCGTAATGATTGACGCTTCTTCCCTTCCCTATGAGGAGAACATCGCCCTCACGAAGAAGGTGGTCGACTATGCTCACCAGTACGACGTGACTGTGGAAGCTGAGCTCGGCGTTCTCGCCGGTGTTGAGGATGAGGTAGCCGCTGAGGAGTCTCATTACACGAAGCCTGAAGAGGTCATCGACTTCGCTACCCGCTCAGGTTGCGACAGCCTCGCTATCTCCATCGGCACCAGCCACGGCGCTTACAAGTTTACGCCCGAGCAGTGCACCGTTGACCCCGCCACGGGCCGTCTCGTTCCTCCTCCCCTCGCCTTCGACGTGCTCCACGAGATTGAGCAGAAGCTCCCCGGCTTCCCCATCGTACTCCACGGCTCGTCCAGCGTGCCCCAAGATGAGGTCGACACCATCAATCAGTTCGGCGGTGCCCTGAAGGCCGCCGTCGGCATCCCCGAGGAGCAGCTCCGCGAAGCCTCCAAGAGCGCTGTTTGCAAAATCAACATCGACTCTGACAGCCGTCTGGCCATGACCGCCGCCATCCGCAAGGTGTTCGCTGAGAAGCCCGCCGAGTTTGACCCGCGCAAGTACCTCGGCCCCGCCCGCGACAACATGAAGAAGCTCTACATCCACAAGATTGTGAATGTGCTGGGTTCTGACGGTAAGGCTTGCTAAACAGGTTAGCCCTTAAAAAAGCAATCGCCTCAGTTTGAAGCTGAGGCGATTGCTTTTTATGTCAACAATGATTACTCTTCGTCAAAGCCTTCTCTCACGAAGTCGGACACCTGTTCGGCATACTTCTGAGCAGCCTCTGATTCAGCCTTGGCAATCTCAAAAGCACGGATGCGAGCACGGGATGCGGCACTCTCATCGACTATGAAGTAGGTCTGCATCTCATACAGCATCTTGCCTGTGCTCTTATCCTTGCCGATTTCGCGGATAATGGTAAAGTCCTCGCTCATCTCTCCTTTGATTTCCTTTTCGACGGTAGATTCATAGGCAGCATAGAACTTGTCAAATTCCGTATCGATGTTCTCGGCATCGGCAGCGATGTCGCTGACAATACGTCCACGAACAGTACTCCCTGCCCGACGGGCATAGGTGTTGCATGCGTTGTTGACAGCAATCTGATGACCAATGTTCTTCGAATTGAAGTTTGTTGCAACACCAAGTACTTCTGATACACCCTCGCCGCCTGCGAGCAGCTTTTCGTAGTGACGTTGCAATGCAGTCTCAAGGCTGAAGGACGAGCCATAAATCTCCCACTTGCCCTTTTTGAGCTCCTTCTTTTTCATCTTAAGCTCTTTCTTCAACGCCTTGCTAAGCGCACGGTTATTTTGGGCGTCAGCCGATACGGGTGCCAACAGGCACAATGTCAGTAATGCAATTAATAACTTTTTCATACGATGGTTCTTTTTAATGTGTTTATTTGGTTTCTTCTTTTTTTGACGCTGCAAATATAGACGTTTTTTTATTAAAGCGCTACTTTATCAGCTTTTTTTTGTTTCCGACAATATAAATTCCCCTTTCTCCAGATACTACACGACGGCCTGAAAGGTCAAACATGTCCCTTTTTTCATCTATTTCTACAATAACCTCATCCACATTCGCAGGGATGAAGGCCGTTACTTCAATGAACCAACGAGAAGCATCGGTAGGAGATGCGGGAAGCACCTTGTCACGGTTTTCACTCAATGAAAGAAAGGCATGAGAACCTGTAGGGTTTTGACAGACGATAAATGACTGGCCACGCAGGTTACTGCTGATGGAATAGATGCCAGCATCAACTTTCTCGGCCACCAACGTCAACTGCTGGCTGTCACTACCAGTAGGAACCAGATAGGACATGTCCTTTGCACACTGAATGTAATAACGCCCATTGCCATCCGCACAGATAAAACGGAAATGCTGACCAGCCCCCGAGGAAATTAGGGAGGAGCTAGAAGTAAGCTTTGAAGAAATGTTCTTCATGTAGTACTTTCCCCGCCCCATGTTCCGAAAAGCATACCAGCAGTCTTCGGCCTGAAGCGGAACGATGGTTGCTTCCATCGCAGTAAAGACAGCCTCGTAGGTCTGTTCGTTAGGATCAGCCTTAAATCGGTCAATAGCAGCATCCACCTCTTCCCGTCTTAGGGGATCAGGTGCTCCGACCATGCGAACATTACCGTTATAAAAGGGCCTACCTCCTCGTCGATAAAACGACTTATAAAGGCATAACGTTGCGGATTAGTATCAAGCGAATAAAGCCCGCCCGTAATATCTTCCAACGTATAGGGTTTATAGATAATGGAAAAATCATAGACGCGTGTCTCTTCGTACATAAACGCGATTCGTCCGTCCGCCTGCATGCACATGGTACTGTAGGCCGAACGAAGATGGGTGGCTTGATGACGCCCATCCCAATTACTTGCAAAATCAGCGGGAGAGCCAAAATCGCTCTTATCGGATAACTCCTTGTAATAGATACCCACGTTGTCACGTCCATCGCTCGATTTTCCGTAACCAAAGGGAACGGATTGCAAAGCAATATAGAGTTTCTCTCCATCGGCCTTGCGAATGGCTGGGAGAATCATGATTTCACCATTACAAGAATTACCTACCGCCGAAGTACCATTGTTGGACGCATCGGACGTGGCGACTGTGCCCCACGAGCCTTCAGCTTTCACAGCATCCGTAAATGTGAAGATGTTGAACTTTCGCCCTCCTCTGATGCGGCTACTACAAATGACACTACCATCGGGCAATTCCTCTGTTTTCGGTTCATCGGCACCAGAAGGTATGGCGGGCGTGTCTGCATCGCCAAGCAAATTCCAAGAGCCTCCGAAATCATCGCTATAAAGCACATAGTTGCAATAGGTGTTGTTTACATCCTTTACCAACGCTGAACAATACAAGCGGTAAAATGCTCCCACCTTTACATAGCGACTCTGATGTATTTTGCCCGAACCAATAAACAACGAACGGACAGGGCCTCGGGAACTCTTATCAAACAGGGCATACACGGATTCCTGGATATATTCCGGTTCACTCCATGTCTCCCCTTCGTCCGTACTGTAGAAACGAGCAATGCCTTGATGTACCTCTCGTGTGCCGTATTGGAAGCCCGTGTTTCCCGAGCAGCTCATCACCAGAATGCTATCGCCTGTTCGGTCAGCCACAATACAGGGGTCACCATAAGCAGCATCGTACTTGGGCTGGGGAGAAGTGGCGTACTTTCCATGCGTAAATTCCAATTCATCGCCCCATGTAGCACCATTATCATGACTGATGCGACGGCGTAACTCAACGGAGCCATAGCCAATATCGGTACCGCCGTAGCGATAGTCAACCACAGCAATCAGATTGCCCTTACGCGTGCAGGCAACGGATGGAATACGATAGCAGGGCACTCCCGTACTAGGGAAAATTTCCTCCGCATACTCATCGTCCGAATCATCAGCTTGCAACGGAGTGGTTAGCGAAAGGAAAAAGCCCAACGCCACCAACAAAGGAAGATAAAAAATGTCTTTTTTCATGGTAAGTACTATAAAATGAATATTAGAAGGGCATCATTCCCGGGCCTCCACGCATCATTCCGCCGCGCATGCCACCACCTTCTGAAACGGAGGTATTGACCCCCTTGAAGGACCGCAGATTATAGACAATCGTCAACATGGCATAGCGAGGCATTACGTTATAATAGCTGGTGGTGATGGCCATATCGCTGACACTACGGGTATAGGAGCGTTGTGTACCGAGGATGTCGTAGCCGGAGATTTTCACTTCAAGGGCATTGTTCAAGAACTTTTTGCCCAAAGATGCGTTCCAGAGGAAGGTTGAAATATCCTCTCCCTCCATAGCGCTACCAGTATAATAAGTATAGTTGGCGCTATGTTCCATGGTGATACCCTTCCAGATAACCCATTGGAACGTGCCGCTAGCGCTATGAGTAAGGTAGTTGCGCGGATTGGTGTTGCTCTGCACATCGCTGAATGCCAAGTCGTAGTGGAGCGAGAAGTCCAGATTCTGGCTGATGTTCGAGGTGATTTCCAAGCCCGGCGCGATGCTACGGCTGATGCTCTTTGTCTTGAGTGCATCACACTTCAGCTTACCGTTCTCATCGGCCGTCACGACCTCCTGTACGCCAGTATAGACATTGTATCCTCCATCGAGATTAATGTTTACGTTACTCATGATAAGGTCAAAGGGCAAGCCGTAGGTCAGTCCTGCAAACAGGTTGTAGGTATTGTCGCTGAGGTTCATCGGGCGGGTAATCTGCGCACCTCTCACCAGCTCAAGGCCCTTGAACTGGTCGCCGCCCTGCTGGTAGAAGGCGATGGGAAGTGCGTCCACCGTAGTGCGCGTGTTGACAATGGTAGTCACCGTACCGATGGGGTTGTTCACCATTCCGCCACCCAGATGGAACTGCAGGTTGGTAGCTTTTTCCATATTGCTATGAATGAAACGGGCATTGATGTTGTGGCTCTGTTGCTGGCCGAGGTCGGGATTACCCGTAGAAAGCGCCAGAGGATTGGTGTTGTTTACGCTTTGCTGCAACTGGTTGATGCCTGGAGCCGATGAACTGCTGCGATAGAATATGTTCAGGCTGTTACCGCTATTGACCGTCCATTCGAACATGGCCATCGGCATAACATTGTAGTAAATCTTCGAGTCGATAACGTACGAAGGGTCACTCCCGGGAGCCCCACGATAGTAATCGTAGGTCTGACGGCCGGAAAGGTCGGCACGCTGCAGTTCCATGCGGGCCATCACATTCAGCTTATCGTTGTGGAAGCGATAACCGACGTTAGCGCCCTGCGTCTTATAGTCGCTGATGAACGTGTTGGAGAGGTTGGCGTCGATGGAGTCGCGGACGATGGGGTCAAGTCTCCTGCCATTCACCATGTCGCCCATTTGGTCGTACGTCGTCACGCGTTCGCTTTCTGAATGGTTGTTGCGCATGTTCAACGAAGCCGTCAACTGCATATTCTCGTTGATGGGCTCCGTCCAAGTCACGTCGGCACCATAATTGTAGTTGTTCGTTTCGTTTGTGGCATTTTGGTCAACGTATGTGGCGTTGATGGTGCGCATGGCATCAGAATTACTGCCACTACCTGAAAGGGTGCCGTTGAATCCCAACGAAAGCACACGCCCTTTGTCATTCAGCTTGTGCAGCCACGTCAGGTTACCGCCTACGTTGTAGCCGTCACCTCGTGAAATCGTCTCGTTGGAGGTTGAAGCGGTATCGCGAGCCAACGGAGAGATGGTGTAGTTGCGGGAAGAATTCGTTGAGCTGTTGCGCTGGGCGCTGAAGCGGGGACGGAACACTATCTGGTCGTTATCGCCGGGCGTAAAGCGGATGAGCATGTTCATCGAGTGATTCAGGTTCTTCGTATCGCTGCGCGAGTAGGCCTCCGTACGGCGGTCGATAGTCAGGTAGTCGCTAAAGGTAGAATCCTCCTGATGGGTATCGGTAGAGTTGAAGAAATAGCTGCCCTGGATCTCCAGCCTGTCATCAAAAAGTGCATCGTTGTAGTTGACGCCCAGACCGTTGGACTTGGCTACGCCGTTTTGTGCGCCACGCATACGTCCGCCCATGCCGCCCATCATTCCGGCGCCCATCAGGTCATCGAACGAGAAATTACGCTGGTTGACGTTGTTTGAGAGTCCCATCAGCGTCACGCGGCGGTCGCCGTTGAAAATGTTCAGATTGAAGTTGAAGTTATAACGGGGCGTCAGGCTCTCCTCGGGGGTGTATTTCGTTGGCACGTCGGCACCACCCTGAGCGGTAATCTTTCCAAACACACCATTACGCTTATAGGAACGGGTGCGGACGTCAAGCGCCTTGAATCGCTCGCCGTCGTCGAAGCCTGTGAACTCGGCCTGATCGGATTTCTTGTCAAACACAGCCACGCTCTGCACCACCTCGGCGGGGAGGGTCTTCAGCGCCAGCTTCGGGTCATTCTCAAAGAATTCCTTGCCATCCACAAGCACCTTTTCGACGGTTTCGCCCTGGGCTTCCACACCACTCTCGGTAATGCGCATACCCGGCATCTTGGCAATGAGGTCCTCAGCCGAGGCTCCCTCCATCACCTTATAGCCATCGGCATTGATGATAGTGGTGTCGGCAGTCTGCTTCACACGCATATTCTTACCAATGACCTGCGCCTCCTTCAACGCCACGGCATCTTCCTCCATCTTGATCCGGCCAATGTTGTTCGCCTGGCCAGGACGGAAGTTGTAGTCTTTTGAAAACGTCTTATAGCCCAAATAAGAGAACTCCAATGTGTATTTGCCAGGACGGTTAACCGTAAGTTCAAACGTACCTTTCTCACTCGTAATGGCAAACGATCCCTCTTCGCCATTCGACGAGGTAGCTTTCACCACAGCCGCCACTAACGGCTCTGAGGTTTTGCTGTCCATAACGGTACCCGTCACTTTTATCTCAAATCGCGGCTGAGCCGACACACACACCACGCCCATCAACAACAGGGCAACCACTGAAAACAACCTGAGATTTTGTTTGGATTTCATCCGACCTTTTTTTGCCATGGCAGAACTGATGCGAGCATCGCTCTGCTCATTTGGCTTAACAAAAACGTTCATTTTCCTTCCTTTTATTATTTTCTTTACATACGATTGGAAAAACGGCGCAAAGTTACTTCGTTTTTTTCTTATTTAACATTTCTCCTTGTTAAGAAAAATAAAGAGGTTGAAAAAAATTATCGCTTCCTGCGATAAAGATGTTCATTTTTTCTCTATCTTTGCGCTCGGAAACAATAAAAACTCATTATTCACCCCTTAAAAGTAAATATCATGAACGAAAAGCCTTATGTAGTAGGAATGGACATCGGTGGTACGAACAGCGTTTTCGGCATTGTAGATTCTGATGGCCACATCCTGAAGACCGGCTCGGTCAAAACTCAGCAGTACACCATTTTTGAAGACTATGTGAACGCCATCTGTACGGCGCTCTTCCCCCTCATCCTCGAGGTAGGCGGCATCGACAAGATTCGCGGCTTCGGCATCGGCGCCCCCAATGGCAATTACTATAAGGGCACCATCGAGTTTGCCCCCAACCTTCCGTGGAAGGACGTCCTCCCCCTGGCCAGAGCTTTCAGCGAGCGTCTCGGCATCCCCGTTGCCGTTACCAACGACGCTAATGCTGCCGCTATCGGCGAAATGACCTACGGTGCTGCCCGCGGCATGAAGAACTTCATCGAAATCACCCTCGGCACGGGCGTCGGCTCGGGCATCGTCATCAACGGACAGCTCGTCTATGGCCACGATGGTTTTGCTGGCGAACTTGGCCATGTCATCGTTGAACGTAACGGACGTCTCTGCGGCTGCGGACGCAAGGGTTGCCTCGAAGCCTACTGCTCAGCTACGGGTGTAGCACGCACGGCTAAGGAACGTCTTGAGCAGAGCAAGGAGCCCAGCCTCCTGCGCGCCATTACCGACCGTCCCATCGAGTCGAAGGATGTCTATGATGCCGCTGTCAAGGGCGATAAGATTGCGCTCGAAATCTTCGAGTTCACCGGCAAACTGCTTGGCGAGGCTCTTGCAGACTTCGTCGCCTTCTCCGCCCCCGAGGCCATCATCCTCTTCGGCGGTCTTACCAAGTCCGGTGAATATATCATGAAGCCCGTCCGCGAAGCCCTCGACAACACCGTCCTCCGCATCTGGAAGGGCAAAGTCAAGGTGCTCGTCAGCGAGCTCAAGGACTCCGATGCAGCCGTCCTCGGCGCATCCGCCCTCGGATGGGAAGCCTGATTACGTTTGAAAACTGTTTTCAATTTTATTACTACCTTTTTAAAATTATTAAAGAAAGAATGAAGAAGTATCATTTTTTGTTGATTTTGGCTGTTGCCATGTTGGCCTTCACAAGTTGCACTACCCTCTCCCGCTCCATGCGTGAGCCGAACGTGCGTATTGAGCTTAATGCCGACGACATGATTCTTTCGGAGCCTGTTACTGGCACAGCTACTGTCATCCGTGTGTTTGGTATAGACTGGAAGCGTCTGTTCAAGGGCGAATATGCCACCGTTACCGCTCCCATTATGGGCCTTACCCCTGAGCTGCTACCCGAAGGCGCCAGCCATGCCATCTACGACATGCTGGAGAAGAACCCCGGCTGGGACTTCGTCATGTATCCGCAGGCCAAATCAGAGAGCTATCGCGTGCTGGGTCTTGGCCTCATCTATAGCGAGACGGAGACTACCGTCACAGCCCGCCTTGGCAAGCTGAAGGGCGGCCCGCGTCCTCCGCGTCACGAATAAGCTGAACAAGAAGCTAATCAAACGACTGGGCGGTACTTTGAAAGTACCGCCCAGTTGCTTATTATATTTCCTGCTTTTCTGCTATTCTATCTCTATCCCCATGATATAGTCATTCATGTAATAGCCATTTCCAATAGGAAAGTCCCCTTGGCGCATCCGGCGCATCCCCAGATGCTCATAGAAGCCCACAGCTTTATTGTTTCGGTTAACATTCAGCTCCACACGACAGGGTGCTCCCGTCTGCCGGCGCACATAGGATAGCGCATGATGGAATAGACGCTTCCCTACTCCGCCAGCCTGTAAGTCAGGTAGGACATAAATCTTCTGCAAATGCCACAGCGGCAGTCCGTCCTCAGCCTTCCCCTCCAGCTGCACGGACACATAGCCCACAGCTTTGCCGTCTGCCTCCGCAAGGAAATAGACATGCCCCTCCTCCGTCATCTGCTTGCGCAGGTTCTCTGCCGAGTACATCCAGTCCATCATGTACTCCAACTGCTCCGCGCTGAGTATATCGCGGTAGGTATGGCGGAAGCACACGTCAGCCAGCTGGCCTATAAGTGCTATGTCAGCTGTTGTGGCAGGACGAATTGATAGTTCCATAGTGAACGATGGCTATAGCGATAGCGATGGCGGTGGCGATAAATGAAATCAAAGAACGATAGCAATGGTCGCTTTCGCTATCGCCATCGCTATCGTTCTTTGTCTTCGCTATCGTTTTTAGAAGCAGAACTTCAGACCGAAGCCTACATCACCATAGCCAACACCTACGTTCGGCAGGACATTCACACCAGGACGATAGTCCAGCGAAAGGGCGATAGGCAATTCGGGGAATTTGAACTCAAGACCCAGAACAGCATCAACACCAGCCCAGAAAGAACCATTGTTGTGTTCATCGCCCCAGAGGCCGAGGTGAGCACCAATACCATAGTACCAGTCAAGGCCGCCGCTGAGGTTCTGCTGCCATTCATAGAGGCCCTGCACTCTCAGACGGGTATATTCCGAGCGGAAATCCCAGCTTCCCGTGAAGTCCAGAGCCGTGCCGCCCATACCCTTCTTTAACGTGATACCGGCATTCTCCCAGCCACCACGTACACCTACTGCCCAGTTGTAGTCCTGAGCGTTAACAGCCAGTGCAGACACCATCAGCACGGCAATCATCATCAGTTTTTTCATTTGCTTAAACGGTTTAAAGAATTAATACGACGACAAAGATACTACACTTCCAACAAAAATCCAAATTATTTTCCAAATATCTACAATGAAGTTTCCCAACATTTGATGCGATTCTATTTACATGGGCTATTTGGGGAAGATGTTTTTCGAAAAATGCCAACACCTACCTACTCCTTCAAAACAAGCTATTATACAAGTCGTTAAGCCAGATAGGTGTTTGTGAGACACCTACCAAACACTTACCTATCTCCTACCTAAATGTCTGGAAGGGTGGAAAAGGATTGTAATAGAGGGCTTTTGGATTTTCTAAAAAAACAAAGATGAGGGTGTGTGTTTCGATATGGTAGGTGTTAGGTAGGTGTTAGGCAAACACCTACCTGCATTTACGCTTTTATTTTCAACACCTTACAAGAGAGAAGGTAGGTGATGGGGTGAAATCCTAACGCTACGAGCGTAGCCCATTGGGCTGTGCGCTCAGCCCAAGCATCTGGCGACACAGAATTAGCTTCTGGCAAAATAGAATAAGCTTCTGGCGGAACAACAGCTGATGTTATAGGGAGGGGGGACGGCGAAATGTGCGGATTATCCGAATAGCTCTGTACCTTTTTTTCGCGCGTACGTGTGGGGATTTGAAATAAAATCCGTACCTTTGCGGCGCAAAAGAATCAGTAACTTGTTTTTGGATAAAAGAGTTAAGGCCTATGAAACCGTTGAATAAGCAGACTGCTCCAAAGAGCATCGCACCTGAGAAAATCATCCAGTTCGGGGAGGGTAACTTCCTTCGCGCATTTGCCGACTGGATTGTGTGGAACATGAACATGAAAACCAACTTCAACGCATCGGTTGTCGTTGTTCAGCCCATTGAAAAAGGTATGGTTGACTGGCTCAACGGGCAGGACTGCCTCTATCATGTCAATCTGCAGGGGCGTCTGGAAGGGAAGCCTGTCGATACGCTAGACCGTATCGACGTCATCAGCCGGGCGTTGAATCCCTACAGCCAGAATGCTGCCTTTATGGCGCTTGCCGAACAGCCCGAGATACGGTTTGTCATCTCAAACACCACCGAAGCGGGCATCCACTTTGACCCCACCTGCAAACTGAGCGACGCCCCAGCCTCCAGCTATCCTGGCAAGCTCACACAGTTGCTCTATCGCCGATTCAAGGCCTTCAACGGAGATGCCAAAAAGGGACTCATCATCATGCCTTGCGAGCTGATTTTCCTCAATGGACATCACCTGAAGACATGCATCATGCAGTACATTGAGCTTTGGAAGGATGACCTTGGAAGGGACTATGAGCGGTTCAAGAACTGGTTCACGCGCTACAACTATGTATGCACTACGCTGGTGGACCGCATTGTGCCAGGCTTCCCCCGAAAGGACATCAACAAGTTGCAGAAACGTGCCGGCTATGTGGACAACCTGATGGTACAGGCTGAGGCTTTCCACCTTTGGGTAATAGAAAAACCGTCCAACCTTTCCATCCGTGCCCTGCGTAAAGAGTTCCCTGCCGACCGTGCAGGGCTCCACGGCATCATCACAGAGAACGAAGCCCCCTATCACGAGCGTAAGGTTACCCTCCTCAACGGCCCGCACACGGTTCTGTCACCCGTAGCCTATCTGTCGGGCATCAACATCGTCCGCGATGCGCTTCACGACCCCATTGTCGGAAAATACATCAAGAAAGTGCAGTTCGACGAACTGATGCAGACGCTCAACCTCCCGATGGCAGAGCTGGAACGCTTTGGCGCCGATGTGCTGGAACGCTTCGACAATCCTTACGTCGATCATCAGGTTACGTCCATCATGCTGAATTCCTTCCCGAAGTTCGAGACGCGCGATTTGCCTGGCTTGAAGATTTATCTGGAACGCAAAGGGGTGCTGCCCCAAGGACTTGTGCTAGGCCTTGCTGCTATTATCACCTATTATAAAGGAGGCACACGGGCTGACGGAGCCCCCATCCAGCCCAACGATTCGCCTGAAATCGTACAGCTCCTTAAGGAACTGTGGGCCACGGGCGACACGCGCAAGGTGGCAGAGGGCGTGCTGGGTGCAACTGACATCATCTGGAAAGAATCAGGAATGGACCTCAACACGATTCCAGGCCTTACGGACAGAGTCACAGATTTCCTCAATCAGATTCAGTCCAAAGGCATGAAGGAGACTGTCAAAGGAATTCTGTAAGGAATAGGATAACGATAATTGTTTAGAACAAAGTTCCGTGAAGCCGTTTTTAAGAATTAACCCAGCCGATAACGTCATCGTAGCGCTTCAGCCTTTGTCAAAAGGCTGCGAAATCAACGTGGACGGACAACAGATTACCCTCCTGACGGATGTTCCTGCAGGACATAAGTGTGCCCTGAAAGACATCGCAGAGGGAGAAAACGTCATTAAATACGGCTTCCCTATCGGACACGCCCTTCACGACATTCGTCAAGGCTCGTATCTTGACCACGAGGACATCAAAACCAACCTGGCAGGCACACTGGACTATAGCGACATCAAGCCAAAGGGACAGAAGAAGCCTCAGCTTTCCGACAATCAGCTCACTTTCCAAGGATATGTCCGCAGCGACGGACAGGTGGGCATCCGCAATGAGGTGTGGGTTATTCCTACGGTGGGCTGTGTGAATGGCATCATCAAACTGATTGTAGAAAAGACCAAAGTGGAACTGGGAGGAGACTCCATCGAAGGGATTGACGGCATCTTTCACTTTCCTCACAACTATGGCTGTTCCCAGCTTGGCGAGGACCACGAGAATACCAAGAAAGTACTTCGGGACATGGTCCACCACCCCAATGCAGGTGCTATCCTTGTCGTTGGGCTTGGATGTGAGAATAACCAGCCGCGTGATTTTGAAGCGTTCTGCGGCAACTACGACACCAACCGCGTGAAGTTTATGGTTTGTCAGGAAGTTGCGGGTGACGAAGTTGCCCATGGTGTCGCGCTACTGAAGGAACTCGTCCACAAAGCACAGCAGGACAAGCGCATAACGGTCCCCGCCTCACAACTACGTGTTGGCCTTAAGTGCGGAGGCTCAGACGGATTTTCCGGCATTACGGCCAATCCTCTACTTGGTGCTTTTTCCGATTTTCTCTGTGAAGAACAAGGCGGCACTACCATTCTGACTGAAGTGCCCGAGATGTTTGGTGCCGAGACAATTCTTATGGAACGTTGTGAAAGTGAGCTTCTCCTCCAACAAACGATATCGCTTATCAACAATTTCAAGACATACTTTTTGTCACATGGAGAGTCGTGTGGCGAGAATCCCTCGCCAGGAAACAAAGCTGGCGGCATCTCCACGCTGGAAGAAAAGGCGCTCGGCTGCACGCAGAAGTCGGGACAATCCGTCGTTTGCGGCGTGCTGGAATATGGCGAGCGATTGAAGGAGAACGGTTTGAACCTACTCTCAGCTCCTGGCAACGACCTCGTAGCATCTACGGCTTTAGCTGCTGCGGGTTGCCAGCTTGTGCTTTTCACCACGGGCAGAGGTACGCCCTTCGGCTCTTTCGTCCCCACGCTAAAGGTTTCCACCAATTCCGCCCTCTATCGGAATAAGCCTACGTGGATAGATTTCAATGCTGGTGTGCTTATCGAGGACAAGGATATGGATGAAACGCTTGATGCATTCATCCAAAAGATTCTTCAGGTCGCCAACGGCGAATATACCCAAAACGAGCAAGCGGGCATTCACGAAATCTCCATCTTCAAGAACGGCGTGACGCTTTAAGGGAGCCAGAAAGCATTTAATCGGATTTCAATGAAAAGAAGCAATTACTTCATCATACTCACCCTCTTCGTCTGTTCGTTCGCTCACGCCCAGAACGGGTGGATTGACATCACCAGCGAATACATCGTCAACCCCAACTTCGACAACGCGGCAAACGACGGCTGGCAGGGTTCGGACATCGGCCATGCCCAAGGATGGGTGTGGGCAGGCGAATTCTGGAACACCACGTTCGACTTCTATCAACACGTCAAGGACCTCCCTAACGGCCACTATCGCCTTTCGGCCAGCGCCCTCTATCGCCCGGGTAATAGCAGCCAGAGCCTCCTAGACCAGCACTTTGAAGGCAACGAGCGCATCAACGCCTACCTCTATGCCAACAACGAGGAGACGGCCGTCAAAGCCTGCTATGGCGAATATGCCACAGAAAACGCCAACGGGGCCCACCTGCTCTATAATTCCGAAATAGGCGAAAACGTCTATTACCCCAACAGCATGGAGAGTGGCGAATACTACTTCACGCTTGGCATGTATCACAACGAACTGGAGGTCGATGTCACCGATGGAGAACTCGTCTTCGGCATCTACTGCGACGACTACCAGCAGTACAACTGGTGTCTTTTCGACAATTTCCGACTGGAACTGTGGGGCACCATCGTCCAAGCCGAAAGCATCAGCCTCGAGCCTTCGGAACTGAGCATCGGGCTGGGCGAGACAGTAACCATCGTGGCAACTATCGTCCCTGCTGACGCCACCTATCGAAGACTTGCGTGGAGCAGTTCCGACAACAGCATCGCCACCGTCGACGACGAAGGCCTTGTCACCGGCAAGGGAAAGGGAACAGCCGTCATTACCGCCCAGGCTACCGACGGAAGTGGCGTTACGGCCTCCTGCACGGTCGTTGTCACCAAGAACGGGGCTACAGCCGAATCGCTCATCATCAACGAAATCATGGTAGCCAACATCGACACCTACCTTGACCCTTCGTTTAACTATGGCGGATTCGTGGAGCTCTACAATCCCACCGATGTCAGCGTCACGCTGGCACACTACTATGTGAGCGATGAGGCAGACAACCTGACCAAATTCCGTTTGCCTCCTACCATTGGCTCTATCCCAGCCCACGGCTACATGACGCTGTGGTTCGACCACTACGACTGGCGCTACGGCCACGACCAGGTGGACATTGAGCTCAATCCTGAGGGCGGTATGCTCTACATCTCTTCCGACGACGGCACGCCGATTGCCTCGCAGGAGTATCCTGCTGCCGTCAGCCGCGCCTCCTATGCCCGCATTACCGATGGCGCCGAAGAATGGCGCTACACCTCCACCCCTACTCCTTCAGCCAGCAACGACGGCTCTACCTTTGCAGACGAGCAATTGCCCGCTCCCGAAGTGCAGCAGGACTCGCAACTCTTTACGAACAGCCTCACGGTGCGTGTCACCATCCCCGGCGGAGCCTTGTTGCGCTACACCACCGATGGTTCCATCCCCACCCTCGAAAATGGCACCACCAGCCGCACGGGCATTCTGAATATTAAGAAAACGACCGTTTACCGTTTCCGTCTTTTCAAGGATGACATGCTACCCAGCCCCGTTGTCACTCGCTCCTACATCTATAAAGACAAGGAATATACGTTGCCCATCCTCTCCGTCACCACCGACCACGACAACCTCTATAGCAAAGAATACGGTCTTTTCGAGAAAGGCCCCAACGGGCGCGCCGGAAACGGACAGGACGCCAAATGCAACTGGAACATGGACTGGGATCGCCCCGTCAACTTCGAACTCATAACCGAGGATGGCCAAATGGTCATCAACCAAGAGGTGAACTTATCGACGTGCGGTGGTTGGAGTCGCGGCTGGGGGCATCACTCCTTTAAACTCAAAGCCGACCGCCAATACGATGGGCATAAAAATTTCTATGAGTACCCCATCTTCGAGGAGAAACCCTTCAACAAAAACAAGACTGTTCAAATCCGCAATGGCGGCAACGACAGCGACTGCCGCATCAAGGACGCTGCCCTGCAGGCCATCATCGCCCGATCAGGTATCGATGCCGACTGCCAAGCCTATGTCCCCGTCATGCACTTTATCAACGGCTCGTATATCGGCCTCATCAACATGCGCGAGCCCAACAACAAGCACTTCGCCTATGCCAACTACGGTCTCAGTGCCGAGGAGCAGGACCAGTTTGAAATCTCGCCTGACAGCAACTACATCCAAATGGCAGGCACGAAAGAAGCTTTCGACCGCTGGTATCTCCTTGCAAAGAACGCAGCCGATGACAACGTTTATGAAGAAATCAAGAAACTTGTCGACATTGACAATTTTATCAACTACATTGCCCTGGAGTTCTATCTTGGCAACTGGGACTGGCCGAAAAACAACCTTAAGGCATTCCGTCCCCGTACAGAGGAGGGCCGCTTTCGCTTCATCGTCTTCGACCTCGACGGTTCATTTAGTGTCGGCGACCCCTTCACCACTTTCGAGGGCAAACGCATCTTTACTTTCGATGCCCTACGCGGCGACTTCAAAGGACAACTGACAGCCGAGATTGAAGTCGTTACCATCTTCCTCAACATGCTCAACAACGCCCAGTTCCGCAAGCAATTCACCGATGCCTTTTGTCTTGTCGCAGGCAGCGTTTTCGAGCCCAACCGCTGCCGCGAAATCATCACTGAACTGGCCACACGTATTGAAGAACCTCTCTCCTACGAGTGGCGCAGCCCGTGGGGAACGGCCAATGACCTCATCAACAAACTTAACGCCAGCTACCAGACGCGCAATATAAACTATATGAAGAACTATTCGCGCATGAAGCTTAGTGGCAAGTCGCCCGTTACCGCCACACTCAGGGCCAACATTGACGAGGCACGTCTCACTATTAACGGACTGCCTGTGCCCACCAATCGCTTCTCAGGCAAACTCTTTGCTCCTGTCACCGTCAAAGCGCAGGCACCTGCAGGCTATACCTTCAAAGGCTGGAGCAGTTCGTCATCCACCACGACGAAAGAGCTTTTCCCTCGCGGATCAACATGGCATTACTACGATCGGGGCAGTCTCGATGGCACTTCATGGAAAACCACAGACTACGATGATAGCGCGTGGGACGTCGGCAAAGCTCCCCTTGGCTACTTCGTCACCGACGGCAGTAACAGCCGTGGCTATAACACTTTCCTCGACTATGGTGGCAACACCAATAACAAGTACCCCACCAGCTACTTCCGAACCACTGTTAACCTTAGCGACGCCCCGGCATCAAACGATGTCTTCACGCTCGATTTCACCTGCGACGATGGCTTTGTAATTTACGTCAACGGCGTAGAGGCAGGCCGCTACCTAATGCCTTCTGGCACACCTTCCTTCAACACCCTTGCCTCCACGTATGCCTCTGACAACCCTGACAGCGGCACGATTACCCTTAGAACCTCTTTTTTCAAGAAGGGACGCAACATTATTGCAGTAGAACTTCACAATAACGCTGCTAACAGCACAGATCTCTATTGGGACGCAACCCTTACCACCGAAGTGACAAGCGACACGGGCGACACCTTCGTCAGCACCGACGAGGAATACGAACTGCCCTCCGCTGGCACCATTAGCCTCACGGCTATCTATGAAGCCTCTACTCAACCCTCCCTTGAAGGAAAGGGAGTCTTGCGTATCAACGAAGTAAGTCCCGCCAATACCATCTATGTCAACGACCTTTGGAAGAAGAACGATTGGATTGAGATCTACAATAGCTCTGATGCCGATGTTGACCTCACAGGCTGGTACCTCAGCGACGATACGCTGAACGTGCATAAGTTCCAGGTTCCCGCTATTGAGGGAGTCAATAACGTTGTGCCTGCTCATGGCTATAAGATTATCTGGTGCGACAAGGTAGAGCCCTACAACCAACCCCATGCTGATTTCCGCCTCGCCACTGAAGGAGGCTTCGTGCTGCTCACGTCCCCCTCACAAGAAGAAACTACTAATTCATTAATAATTCCAAATTCTACCGATGTGTTCCACTATCCTGCCTGCGCGGGCTATCAAACCGTCGGCCTCTTTCCTGACGGTGGCGCTTCTACCTACGTTATGCTCCGTCCCACCATCGGACAGACTAACGTCATCACTACCGCCGACCTTGCCCACACGCAATCCATTATCACAGGTATGGAAATCTCGTTGCCTATCCTTCAAGAGGAGATGGGAGATTATTCCATCTATGACCTCCAAGGCCGACGTGTACTCAACCCACAGCCTGGCACCCTCTACATCCAAAACGGAAAGAAGATACTCTACCGATAATTACATCACATCATCTATCCATAATCCCTTCTAATTAAACGACAGAACGTCAAAGTCAACAAGAGGATGTGCCACAAATGACACATCCTCTTGTTTATACGTTTCTCACCCCTGGCTTACCTAACGATGACTTTCTTGCCACCTGCGATGTAGAATCCATCTCGTTGCGGAAAGGCAACAGGACGTCCCTGCAGGTCATAGAGAGGAGCATCGTCTGTCTCTTCCTGAAGGAGAGGAGTCTCAGGCAGGCTAATGCCGCAGGAAGTAAGGTCGAGACGAAAACCACCATTGTAGTTGGTAGTATAGAAATTGCTGGTACCCATAATGATATATATGGATTTCGGCGCGGAGAAAGTGATGACGGAATTCTCGAACTTGCCCCAATAATCTGCCCCAGGCACGGAGCCCATCATACATTCTCCATAACCCCAATCGACACCCATGGCCTGTAAGGCAATGGTTACAGCTTGAGGATTTGTGGCATTAATCTCGATGTAGTAGTCACCAGGAAGCACATCACTAGATGTGTTATTCGGATGATTGAGCCCGTAGGGATTCTTCATGCGGAAGAAACCAGGCATAGAGATACTCTCCTGCACCTCCACATCGTAAGTCACCATATCAAAGCCCTCAAACAGCGTACAGAGGACATCATCGGTATAGCGGGCCATGCCGAGCACCTTCCAGTCATTCCCCGTCGAGAAACTGAAGGTCTTGAAGTCGTATTTCTGCGGCACGTTCAAATCGTCGTAAGAGATAGCCAGCACGGTATAACTGCCGCTAGAAACGGTTATTCCAAAACTCTGTATGCCGGTGCTTGAAGTGGAGGCAATAGAGCCGTCGGTGATACCATTGATATAGCCGCTCATTTCTGACGATTCACCCGACAGCTTTTTGTCGATGACGGCATAACGCCAATGGGCAACACTGGAGCCAGGAGTGATGACCACGTTTTGTATTGCTGTACCATTGTCAAGCTCTTGGAGAGCACCCAATGCGACTTCAATGGAATAATCCTTAAAATTACCGCCAGCGACGGTAACCGTCTCGACAGCCTCGCCCCAGTTGGAAGTAAGGTCTATGAGGTCATAATATGCCACGTAGAGGGTGAAAGTACCAGACGAGGTATCGAAGCGGCTGGGGTAAGCACTCCATGTCGTGAAACGGCCGAGCACAGTGTTCTGGTAATAAACTTCGTCGGCAACATATACCTTGCCACAGCCATAGTAAGTGTCGGTGTAGCCGATGTACTGCTGGGCAACACTACAATGGCCGGTAGTCGAATCGTAGTCGATGTCAAGCGTCACATCATCGCCCCAACCGTAGAGGCGGAACTGATGCAAGGTTGGCGTAGCGTTGGAGGTACGGACAAAAATAGGATAGGATTTGTCGCCCATATCACGGAATATACCCTTGCTTGAGTAGTGATAGACTGCCGTACCATCGCCATAGGGCTCCCACTCGGTCCATTCGCCAAAGCCCTTCAGACGGACTGTGACAGCGTTGCTCCAAGATGATTCACGTTCTTTGGCTGTAGCCTTTACACAGTAAGAATGGATAACGGTAGAGTCAAGTCCTGCAACCACATAGAAGGTGTCAACGATTCCCTCATAATAGACAGGGTCGGCATCGCCTGATGTCACGGAAAGCGTGTAAGCCTCAGCACTCGAAATTCTGGACCAATGCGCAGTGAATGAATGCTCTTTCACATTCGTTGCCGACTCAGCCACAGGGGTGCGGAGGGTGCCTGCATCGCCACCCATGAAAAGAAACGAGATTAATCCACCCGACTCCTTGATTTCTTCGATGGGTTTACCCATCAGAAAACGCCCGTCAAGAGTCTCGTTGTAGAGCGTGGCTGCAGGCTTTGAGGTATCTGTCAGGGATGTGTTTTTTGATGTACCAGGATAAGGGTCACCTGCTAATTCCTTCGATGAGACGTAGGATCCGCTCTTAAAGCTGTTATCAGCAGGGATAATAGTACAACGCTGATGACTCTTAGTATTGTTAACAGTGTTGTTTTCCCACGCCGAGGATAAGTAATCCACGTGGACAACAAGCATACCATGTCCACCAAGTCCCTTATCCCATGAGCTCTTCTGACGGTTTTCCAGCAGGTAATACTCGTTGCGATGCGCATCATTATAAATAATGTATGCCTGGGGCGCGTCCGTCAAGGCCTTCATGTTCTTAATGTTGCGCCCGTCAGCCAGTTCTTCAGGTTCAAGCCAGCCGCAGAACATACGCTCGTAGGCCGTGTAGCCACAGGGGATATTACCTTGAGAATATCCCTCTGAGTCTACCGTGCCGTTGTAACAGCCGTAGTCCATAACGCTCCAGCTATCAAGGCCGAAGTTCGATCCACCCGCCGTATCGTAGAAGTCGGGCAGGCCGAGGCAGTGGCTGAATTCGTGGCACGCTGTACCGATGCCACTCAGTTCCATGCCTCTGGTACCGCCAAGTTCATAGCTGCAAGCAAACTGGTTGATTGTCACATTATCCAAACGTATCGTCTTCCCATAGTCCGAACTAGAAAGCCACCATTCAACGGGCCAAATAGTTTCCTTAGGTGCTCCTGAGGCTTCACCATAGCCGGCATAAATCACGAACACCTGATCCACTTCATCGTCGTCGTCCCAGTCGTAAAACTTAAAATTCACATCCTTGTCGGCCAACTTCACCGCCTCGGCAATCATAGCGCCGACATGCTTGTCATCGCCACGAGAATCATTTTCGCCATAGTAGGCCATTGAATCCTTGAGCGTGTAGGGACCAACGACATCGAAATTTATCTCAAACTGGTCGTAACTCTGTGCCTTGAAATAATCGCGCACACTGCCCACGTGGCCGTTGTCGTTGTAGCCTTCCCTATTGAACATAGCGTCAAACACTTCGCGCGTATGCGTCTCCTGCATCTTCACGTCCGCGAAGCTGACAAGAATTACCAAGCCCCTCTTCGATCCAACGAACGCTCCTGCCTTGCGAGCCTTCTCGGCGCGTCGCATACGTTGCGCATAGGCCAACTGACGACGTTGTTGCCCCTCGGTACGGCGCGCGGCAGCCATCCAAGGAGACCTCACACGAGTGAAACGCCCGTCAAACAAACGCTCTAGCTCATTTCCCTCCTCATCCACATAGAAATGGAAAAACTCATCACCCGTCAAACGAACAGTGACAGGATTTCCGTTATCCAAAACAGCCTGAAACGGCTTGCGATAGGCTGGCACAGCAAATAGGCACACAGCAAACATCACCAGCGATGCAAAAGTTAGGATTCGCTTCATAAACCTAGTTCTAATTCTTGTTTCACGATATTGATTTGCAAAGATAGTGCAAGCCCCGTGAAAATCCAAAATAAAATGAGTATTTCCGAGGCATAGCCTAGAAAAAGCCACTAAAGCTATTTTCAATTACACTTAGTCCAGCCTCCACAGTCCGTCGCGCACAGAGACATGATGCTCCTTGATGCCTATCGCGTCCATCCATTCACGAGTTCTCACCGTCGTCAGATTCGCTGTGTCAAAGCCTCCACCTGTATCGTTGTTCCAAACCCACATCGGGGTGGGCCATAGACAGGCACGGAACTTAATTGAACGGTAGAACTCCTCCGAACAACCGTTCTGCCCATGGTGTGCCATCTGCAGATAGTCGCAGTTCAGGTCCTCGGCATACGGTCCGTTCAAAGCCAGATTGCCACACTCTACGCCTGCATCGCCTAGGAAAACCATAGATTTCCGCTTGTCCCAGACGCGCATAATCATGGAATTGTTGTTATAGGGATTCGTGGTTAGCTGAGTGGCTACGCTCACTATCTTTAGCTTCATTCCATCAAAGTCAAGCACCTGTCCGGCCTGTTGTATATCCACTACCTTAGCTTCGCACTTACTGAGCCTTTCATAGAAGTCCCTGGTTTTTTCAGCTTCGGTAGGTTCGGCATCAATGACCTCGTCAACGATGCTGGAATGGTAGATGGCCTTGATGCGAAGATCCTGTAAACCCTGCTTCAGAATCTCATTAAGGGCTCCCATGTGATCGTCATGCGGATGAGAGATAAACCAAGCCTCCACTTCGTTGCCCAAGGCTCCGATGAAGCCGCGCAAAGTAAATGCCTCCTCGGGAAATCCCCCGTCCATGACGATGACCCGCCCAGTCTTTGTCCTGAAAACGTATGAGTTGCCTATGGTGTTACTATGCGAGGGAATCTGCCAAACGGTGAATGCCGAGTCCTTAGGTGCTTTTTTCACTAGACTCCTCTCTGCCCCTCTAATCTCTGCCGGTAGTGCCATTCCGACTGCAGCTACGGCACCAGTAAAAAGAAACTGCCTGCGCGTCAAATCCTTTTTCATCTTTCTCTTTATTATTAATCCATGTTTCACTCTGTCCGCATAGCTACGAATAGATAGCACATCACATATTAATAATATCCCCCTGCGCTGCGAATTTATTCCACTACGCTGAGCGATTATTCCACTGGGCTACGGATTTATTTGCTTGGGCTGAGAAACTATTTGATTACTTCCAGCTTTTGATTGCAATGTCCTTAATGTCCCAGCATGACTTTTCTGGTGCGACCATTGGCAGTTTTCTCAATGCAGAGTCCATGAGGTTCGTCCAATTGTCGTCCATGCAGGTCGTAATAGGTCTTGGGGCTGTCATTGTCCGCTTGCGTCAGTTCCTCAACAGCACTACCATCATCAATCATGAAGATATAGGTGTTCAGACTATAGGCAGGCTTCTCAACTACCACCACATCGGTAGGTTCATCAATGGTAATGTCCTTCGTCTGGCAGAGATTCTCTGTCTCATTGCCCGTCGAATATAGATGCACACCACTCTTCACCTTCACAGGAAGATTAATCTTCAGATTGCGAACACTCGCTGTTGTGTCGATAGCCATAACTATGAGCGAATCACCCTTAATATATGCCGAAAACTCAGCGGCAGCACCTTCTCCGGTAGTTTTATCACGCGAAGTTTTCAAGCGAGTGGAGCCAGTGACATGCTTCGAGAAATGCGACATAACATAGGCACGAGGCAGCAACGTGTTCTTGGTGTTACCTGGATTATATTTTGTCTCACCTGTGCCAACGAAGGCCCAGTGGGCACGCATATACCAGTAAATGTAGCCTGTGCAACCTGCCAACATACATTCATTGAGTTCCTCGGCAAAGATCAACTGTTCGTGCCAATTGGGCAGACGGTCGATATTGTCGGTCACCGAATGCTCCGTCATCCACACCTCTTTGCCATATTTGGCTGCTTTTTCAGCAACGGTCTTCAGGTTCCCCAATGGTGGGTGACCATAGATGTGGCCCGCAACAATATCGATTTGCTCACGGGCTACAGGGTCGTTCAACAGCGCATCGAAGTAACTGGGGTCGAAGCCCAATGGTTCGGCACTGATGAGGCGCACACCAGAATAAGTGTCGCGGTCTAGCATGTGTGCATAGTTCTTGACAAGGTTGAGCTGCTGCTGGGGCGTGTAGAGGCAACCGGAATAGTTGACCCACCAGTCGGGCTCGTTTTGGATGGATACGGCATCGACGTTGACGCCTTTGCTCTTCATCCACTGAAGAAAAGTATTCAGCCACGGAAAGAATTTCTCATAGCAGTCTTCACGCAGCTGCCCGCGCTGGTTGCCCTGGTCGTCGGAATTTCCGCCCTGCGCCGTGCCGTTGGTCTTATATTCGCCAGGAGGTGACCAAGGCGTGCCGAACACGATGCCACCGCGCTGCTTGACAATCTTGGCCGAAGGCAGAGAGCCATTCCAGTCGTAGGGTGTGTCCCAGTTGCCCCACTCCGGTACTTTCACATCGCCTTCGAAGTTTGGCGAAATTTCCATGCGCATGATGTTCAGTCCTATCTTCGACTTAGCGCCATAGAGCAACTCCACGGGCTTTGTGTCGGTGCCAAACGGGCACATGGCTCCGTCACAGCAGGCTGCACCGAAGCCCGTGATGGTCTGGCAGCGGGTGTCGTACACCGTAATTGTGATGGTTACTGCCTTAATAGCAGTAACAGCTGTCAGCAGAATGAAAACAGTAATAATCCTTCGCATGTTAGTATTACTTTTTTCTTTTTCAACAACTCGTGCGTCACGTTCTGGCATTTCGACGGAAACGTGACGCACGATGAAGTTATACACTCTCTATTTAGAGAGATATTAGGGATTTTTACTTAACAAACAGCTTTTTGCCGTTCTTAACAACGATGCCCTTATAATCCTTAGATACACGCTGACCTGCGAGGTTATATGTAACGGTGGATTCATCATCGTTGTCACTGACTGTATTCTTAATGCCTAAGGAGTAGATGCTGCCTCCAACTACCTTTGCGTAGAAGTTATAGGCATCAGTCTGGCTGATGAGAGACTCCGTGTCGTCCTCAAGTTTCCAAACAACATCCTTAATCTCATAAACGCAAGCCTCCTTGATTTCAGCCATGTTGAATGCGATGGACTGCATGCCGTTGGCTTCAGAAGGAACAGTGAATTTCGTCTCAAAGTCCTGCCATTCAGTAGAGAAGTTAACATCACCGATAGCAGCCCAGTGCAGGTAGTCACCGGGTTCTCTGTGACACTGTGTAGTAGTCTTTGCTTCAAGAGAAGCCTTATATTTGAACTGGAGCACAGTTACTTCACCCGTGCTAAGCGTACGATTAGCGCGAATCCAGAACTGGTTGTCCCAAGTCTCACCAGAGCCACCTACATCTTCTCTGATATTAGGTGTACCATCTTGATTCGTACCATCTGAAAGATCGTCTCTCTCCAAGGCATTCACAACAATTTCTGTTGGGTTAGGATTGATTTCAATAGGATCGATGACGGTGCCCTCAAGCATCTCAAATGCCATTGACTTATACTCGGTATCAAGATAGATTTTCCAGATACCAGCACCCGGGAGATTCAGCTTAGCAAGACTTGACTCTGTATAGTCGAGCCATTCGTCAGGATTATTGTGGATAGCGCCATTAGGCTTAAGGGTAGCACCCTTGAATGCTGCATCGTTACCGCGAATGGTAGAGATCATAATTTGAGAGACATAAGCGTTCTTCTCACCTACAGTAGCAATGTATAAACCTTCGCTTTCATCAAAATCAAACGGGATAGCATTGTCGAAGTCATACTCAAGGCCATCATTGGGGTTAGCGCCAGCAACGAAGTAGCCCTCGTCGAGCTTCATGTTTTGCCACGAGAGGTTGTCAAAGTAGAAGTTAATGGCATCCTTGTCGTTCTGGTTCAGCTGGAATGCGATTGACCAGCCGCCAGCCATATCATCAGCCATTGTCATCATACCATCAAAATCTTGCCACTCTTCTGTAAAGCTAATGTCACCAATAGCGTGCCAGATAAGGTAGTCAGACGGGTTCTGATTGTGAATCTGAGTGGCTACCGTAACGGCCTTTGATGCCTTGTAGCGGAACTGAATCTTGAGCTGTGTGCCAGATTTCCAAGACTGCGGAGACTGAATCCAGAACTGGTTGTCCCATGCGGAAGCATCGCCTTCAGTAGTAGCGGCTTGACCGTGAACGACAAACACATGGCTACCGTCAACCTCCTCAATATCGCAGGGGAACGGATCCCAACCACCTTCCTCGTTCATGTTTCTATCTTTCTCCTTACCCCAAGCACAAATCTTGTAGTTGTTTTCCTGGTCATTGAATCTGACGTCGGCAAGACCTAGTTCTTCCCATGATTTCTCAGCATCACCATTTACAAGATTCTCAATCCATTCAACGGGTCTAACATCCTTCTGATTGTGAGAAACTACAACATACTTCCATTCGATGGTTGCAGTAACAGTACCAGGCTGCGCGACAAGGTTACAGGAAGAGCCACCGATGCCGCTATACTCCCATTCTACCTCAGTCCACTCTGTGGGGATGG
Source organism: Bacteroidaceae bacterium (assembly GCA_016291905.1). Classification (GTDB taxonomy): domain Bacteria; phylum Bacteroidota; class Bacteroidia; order Bacteroidales; family Bacteroidaceae; genus UBA1189. The sequence goes on along the minus strand of JAEEZS010000067.1, from coordinate 112,953 downwards.
ATACGGAAGTACCCGTCTGCTGGCCGTTTCCCCAACCCCAACCCATGTTGACGTTGATAGTGCAAGCCTCTGAAGCCTTCACCATTGCTTTAACAGTGTAAGCTCCATCAAGTTCTGTGGGGATACCGTCAGCAATGAAATACTGATGCCATCCGGGTTCGCTTAATTCAATTTTGTAATACTCAACGCCGCCTTGTGTCTTAACAATGACGTCGCTGGTTTCTTCTGCATCGTCCGTTACTTGAACATACTTGTACATTGCGCCAAAGTCGGTCATGACACCGTCATACCACTCTGGTACATAATCCATCACATAGAATGGGAATCCAGTGTTCTGTGAGTAGTCGATCTTGTAATCTTGTACCCAATCAGCTTTTGCTCCCATAAACACTGCTAAGAGAGCAATCAAAGTAAAGATTTTCTTCATAATTGAATAAATTTAGATTAATAAATAAAACAACAATAAAATATATTATTCTCAAACTTAATATTTTTGTTCCTTATTTTCCGCTGAGCGCATCGCAGAATGCTTTATAAGTGGCGGTGCGTACCCAGTCCTTACTCTTGCTGTCAATAGACCAAAGACCTACCGGATCGGTCGTGTCAGCCAGATTACCCTTACAGATGCCTGCCTGCTTTTCATGTGGAATCTTCTTCATGTAGCTCTTGATTACATAGCCGTAATAGTCAGCAAGCTTCTGGCGCTGCTCGTCCTTAATATCTTTCGCTGCAACATTTACGCCTGTAGCATCCTGATACTTGATGTCGAAATTAGAGAGGCGAATCAGTTTGCCTGTTGATGCAAGGTTATCAAGGAGGAGGTTGAGCGATGCCACATTTGCATCCTGCGTCTCCTTATTCTCGCTATAGCTAAGATTTAATTTAGCATTGATGCCATCAATCTTTGCCCCGTTCGCGTCCCAGATGTTAATCCAGTAGTTGAGACTCTCGAATTTCTTTTGATCATCAAGCCCTGTTTCGCTAATAAAGAATTTCAACTCAGAAGGATTACCCTCATATTTCTGGTATGCAGCGCGTGCCGCCTTTGCCACTGCCGGAGCATAGTTTTCACTGCCAAGGATATCTTGCCAGTAAATTTGGGCAGTTGAATGCTTGAGGTCAAACATACCATTCTCAAGTTGAGTCTTTGAGTCGATGGCTTCGTCAATGAGGTCGAATGACTTAATACGACGGTCGTTAACCTTCATTAGACCTTCGCACCATGCGTTGAGCGCATAGTTGATAGTATCTTTCTTCTCCTTTGCTGTTTGAGGGCGGTGATTGTCCGGATTGTGAACAACACTAACGCTCTTTATATAGACATCAGCATTTAAATTACCCTCAATCATCAAATAACCTTCTGTTGCTCCCTCTGCAGGCTGTGCCTCAATGACCATCTTATTCCATTTGTTAGGCTTGATGGGGAACTTCTTATTTTCATCTTTCTCCTGAATCTTGTTGTCGGCGAAAGTACATATGATAGTTTCATCCTTTTCAATATTGTCAACCTTAGCATAGAACGTGATGGTGTAAATACCAGACGGATCAATGTCAAAGCCTTCCACAATATAAACCTTTCCTCTTCTCCCCTTTGGAACCATTAGTGCATTGTCGTTACCATCATAATTCTTAACGATGGTTGGACTACTGTTGAATGCAGTACCTGTGAACTCTTCCATAGTGGTGTAGTCAACAAACTTATCATCAATAGGCTCTACGATGATTTCAATAGGAGCTGTAAGCATATTCAACCAATCATCAGCCTGATTCGCATTGGCAACGATAGGACTGCCGAACACCTCGCCACCTATTTCTTCGACATGGTCAAGAAGGTCCATCATATCAAGGAAATTCATCACACCTTTAGCGTTGATTATTGCTCCCGGCATAAGGGTAGTTCCAAAAGCAAGATTGTCGAAGTTAGTGACAGCTGCGGCATGGGCCAGTTCCTGTTTGTTGAATTCTGACACCTTGAGCGTTGCACCAAGAGACATGTTTGTATAGGTGGTTCTGTCGATGTATGACTTAACGGGAGCATAATCCTTGTATGGCTCTACGAAACTTGGATCGGGGTCAGCCTTGAAATCGTCTGTCACATTATAGTCGGCACAGGAGACTGCAAATGCTCCTGCAACCAACATCAAGAGACCGTTTCTATAAAACTTATTCATATTCTTTGCCTCCTATTATTGTTTAACGTATTTGGGTGTAAAGAATTCCCTCTTGTTTGATTCACGAGTTTGTACAACGAGCGTATCGTTTGTTGATACATCAATATCATCCTCAAGTACCCAATCTACTTCCACTTCTTTACCGTCAGCGCCTTTCACTTTCTTTTTACCAATGACCTTGCCTTTCTTGAAGGTCACATTGTATGCCAGACGGAGAATGTCGCGTTGAACGGGAACGCCATTGTTGCTTCCCCATTGGTAGTCCTTGTATTCAGGCTTCTCTGTTCCCTTAGCGATGAATTCGCCGGAGCCGGAGGATTCCGCATCATCATCGTCGGTAGAGACAGTGCATTTGTTACCATCAAATGTGAGCATAAGGTTACACGTTTGAGAAGGTCTGGCATCTCCAGATGTATCTTTACCAATATTTATTAATACAGGGAAGATAGCCTGTTTCATGTTTTTTGTGGTAATACCACATACTTCGTCGTTTTGGTTTACAGGGTTCTCCTTATAATGTTCGAGGTCTGTGTTTACAAGTGACATATCCCTGCGAACAACGGTTGTGGTAGTTCCTTTTTCCGTCACATTGTCAACACCACGACGAATGTATTTTCCTTGCCATGGATTCATATACTTCACGCAATAAAGCACATAGTCCTTTGCAAGAATCTCCCAATCCTCTGTATTCGTACGAGAGGGAGAAAGTCCTTCACGTGGCGTGCCCGTAAGAATGTGGTCAATACCTTTTACATTCGTCATCAAAAGCGGAATGACATAGGTGTTCTCAATGGCTTTTTCATCATTGAAGAAAGCGTCTGTGAACTGTACCTCCACATACCCGCGAGTATCACTATTGTAAGGAATAACGTCGGATAATAGTTTATAGTATGTTGATGGCAGAGGGCGTACAGGAGCAGCTGCATTGCCGCCTTCATCGACAAAAAAGAGATTGTCGCAGAGCGATTCGTCAACAACAATATCCACAGTGGCTTTGCGCCCGTGATAGGCTCCGCCCATAGTCGCCCATATCCGACACTTATGTTCGTTGTCGAGGGTGTTGTCGTAGATGTCGTTACCAAGTATGAGTGTACGTACTGGGAACTGATAGGCAAAATAGGCTGTTGTCCCCCCTTCGAAGTCTGGGAACTCATGCTCTGAATTATAGCAAGACGCATACGTGAGAGAAAGTGCTCCCAAGGCTACTACGTATATGTATCTCTTAAATCTCATCATAATAATACTTATTTACATTTTATTATTATTGCCAACCCTTGTTTTGCTTGAGCTTGCTCCATTTAAGTATTTCACTCTTTGGAATAGGTCCGTACCACTGATATGAACTGTCGTACTTACGTTCCTCAACATCTGAAAGAATAGTATATGTTAGTTCACCCGTTTCTTTGTTGAGGTCAATCTGCATACCTTTAATAGGTTCATTGAGCGGCAACATCCAACGACGAAGGTCCCAGAAACGTTTGTTTTCAAAACAAAGTTCAAGACGACGCTCATTACGAATAAGGTCTGTCATTTTTGCCTGGTCACCTGCGCACTCTTCAAGATAAACGTCACCTTCCGGAAGTGGCATTCCAATTTCGTTGGTTGCAAGTCCTGCACGAACACGTATGGCCTTGATAACATCATAAGCTGTGAAACCTACGCCTGTTGGATCATTTTTAGGTCCCCATGCATCGTTTGCAGCTTCTGCATAAGCCAGGAAGATTTCTGTGTAACGGATACGTGGATAGATATGCTGCTGCTCAATGAGAGAGCTAGCTAATGGACTTACATCGTCACGGAGAAGCTTCTTCAAGTAGTAGCCTGTACGTGTTGATGTACTGATACTGTTGAGGTTGTCATCCGTCTCGTTCTTTTCGTTCGGATAAGTCCCTGTAATGATAACCGTTTTTCTGAATGTTACGCCGTTATAAAGGACGTTATCATCAAGACGCGGATCACGGTTTGCGTATGGATTCTGAGGATCATAACCAGACTGAGAATCACTGATAGGACGACCGCTACGCATGGGGAAAGCGTCAACAAGATTCTGTGATGGATTAACGCGACCATTACCATACAGCGTTGGCGGGAAGTTTTCTCTTTCCTGCTCTGCATTCTTATGACGATCCTCGCGCCATAGCATTTCTGGCATTTCTGATGCTTCCGGAGCAAGTTTTGTTTTATTCTTGTACCAAACGTTGCCTGTATTGTCAAATCCTTCTAATCCACCAATGCGTTTGAGGACATTTGCGCACAAAGTTGCTGCCTCGGCAGAAGTCACGCCGCTTTGTTCGCGGAATGCAGGACTTGCAGCAAGAAGGGCAACCTGTCCCTTTACAGCCTCGGCAATCTTACCTGAAACAAGACCTTTAGACCTGGCACCGAACACAAGGTTGTAACCCGTTTTTTGAGCACCAAGAACCTGATACTTTGCAGGGATTTGATCATCATTGTCTATGTCTTCATAATCAGCAGGGAGAAGTGCCATCGCGCTGTCGCAGTCGGCGAAACATTGTTTCACGCAGTCGGCAAAAGTGGCGCGTGGCTGATTGAAATCGGAACTACCGTCTTCAGGGGCAGTAAGCAAAGGCACACCATAGAGCACTCCATCGTCAGCATAGCCTCCATGAGCCTGAAGCAAATAGAAATAAAAGATAGCACGAAGACCAAATGCCTCGCCTTTCAAACGATCAATGAACATCTGCTGCTTGGAAGCGGCACTTGGAGCCCACTTCACCTTTTCTACTTTTGAGAGAAAGAGATTGACATACTGGATGCCATCCTTACAATTGTCCCACTGCGACATAGGGTTATTGTCTGAAGCCCAAGTGCCAGTTGCCATATTCATGTAAGAGCTGGTTCTCAGGTTGGTCATGGCGTCATCTGTAGCAATATCCGTCTGAGTGGTCGTAATATATGGAAGACGATCGTAGCCGTACATCAGCAGACCATACGCATACTTAGACTCTTCATACATGGCATCCTCCTGCCGATTGTTTTCATCCAACGGCTCAAACATATCATCGCATGAACAAATAGCGAGGAGACCGATAAAATACAATATAATGTTTCTTGTCTTCATCTTGTTTTTTATTAGAGGGTTACCTTTACGCCAAGATTATAAAAACGAGTCTGAGGAGCAGAACCAACGTTTGTCTCCATCAACTTACGCTCTTTTGAAATAGTGAGGAGGTCGTTTCCGTTGAAATAAACAGAGAGAGCCTTAACTACCTTTCCATTGTTCAACATTTCCGTAGGGAAGTCGTACGTAAGCTGTAGCTTGCGGATGTTAAAACGGTCTGTGCTATATAGCCAGAATGTGGATGCCGCAGCATTATTGGGCGAGCTTTGTGTAGTCAGACGAGGATGGGTAGCCACATCTGCAGTCTCTGGTGTCCAACGGCCACGTGCATTTACAGAGTACTTGGATTCGTAATCCATATAATAGTAACTGTTGTTCTTCATCCCATATGCACCGAACTGACCATTGCCAAGCACAAAGAGTGTAAAATTCTTATACTTGAGTGTGAGGTTCACACCTGGTGTAAAAGGAGCACCGATGTAGCCCAGGCCTGTGCCAGTTGGGTTACCATTGTTATCGAAAATAACAACATTACCCGACTTGCCAAGAACAACCATGTCCTTATTGGTAATGGTTCCATCGCCATTCACATCCTCGTACTTCAAGTCACCTGGACGGATGTTGCCACCAAGTTTTGAACTGGGGAGGCCATCTTTTAAAGTGTACTTGCCTTCTTTCAAGTCAAAGTCATCCTCTGTGTAGAAGCCCAGACATTTGTACCCCCAAAGGGCGTCAAGGGCTTGGCCTTCAATGTGCTTGTCTGGAGCGTTAGGATCTATGGTTTCATCGAACTTCTTCCACTCTGTTTGGAGATAGGTTCCGACAAATCCAAGCGCAGCGTGAACCTGACCCAACTGCTTCTGAACTGTTACGTTGAAATCAAGACCCTTGCGGTTTTGGATATTATTGTTGATTGCCGGCTTGAAAGAACTTCCGGAAAGACCACCCTGCAAATATGAAGGGAATTGGGTTGGGTTCTGGATAATGAAACCTGCCAAATCCGAATTAAAGAATGTAAGGTTTGTGGTAAGAAGTTTTTGGAAGAACGAACCACGAAGACTTACAGAGTATTCTTTTCGATGAATGAAGTCAAGGGTTGGATTGCTACCCATTGTGGAATAAGTTCGGTCGGAACTGGCTCCTTCATTCCAGGAGAAGTCACTACCGTCAGTTGCCCACAAAGCATCGTAGAGATAGAAGTATTTGCTGCCCATATAGACATCCATATCCTCATTCAGATCGCTGTAAGAGGCACTGAGCAACAAATCGTCCACACCACTCCCCTTCATGAAATTCTCTTTGGCTATGTTCCAACCAAGAGTGAATGAAGGTGAGAGGGCGTTACGATGCCCTTCGGAAAGACGGGAAGAATGTACTCCTGCCATTGAAAAATCAGCAAAGTAACGGCCCATGTAGTCGTAACCCGCTTGTAGGCCTAAGTTTGCATTGGTATAACGATGGTAAGAACCACTGGATGTCGTGGTAAACATATTTGCAAGAAGCATTCCCGTAAAATGATGCTTGCCTGCAAAAGTATGGTCGTAGTCAAAATGACCATTCCAGCTAATTGTCTGGCGATATGCAGTATTTGACATAGCCATGTGGCCTGTTACGACTTCATCGTTCTGCTGAGTTAGGCCAACAATAATGTCCTGCGAATTATAGTTACTCCATGTGGGGATGAATACAGCGTATTTGTTATCATAGGAAAGACTGTAGTTTGCAGCATAGTCAATAGCAAACAATGTTTTGAATGACAGGCCTCTTACGAACTTATCCATATCATAAATGATACCTGAATCGAACTGGAACTGACGGCTAACGTCTCTTGTCCTTCCACCGAAATAACAATCAGCAATAGCATTTGTCTGGGTGGCTTTCGTGCCGCCAGGGAAATACTCTCCGTCGAGAAGGTTGAGAGATTTGCCAAGGATAGCAAGAGCCTTAGAAGCATTAGGGTCAACCATTTCAATAGGAATCAAAGGTGCTGCGTTTTCCGGGAAGTTTGGACGCGCAGTCGCTGCCTCACTCCAGAAGTCTCCTTTGTTTTTGTTGGCATTGTAGAATGTAGCGCTGGCATTAGCATAACCCTTGACGAGCCTATTGATAACGAGGTCAACATTTCCACGAACGCTGAAACGATCGGTGTAGTTTTTCTTTGCCAGACCGAAATTAAGAAGATCTTCGAGACGATAGTAGTTGATATTCGTATAGAAGTGAGCACGAGTACCACCACCCTGTATCTCCAACGTGGCTTCAGAACGGTTATATGCTTTGCGAATATACTCGTCTGAATAGTAGTTTACGTTCGGATAACGGTAAGGATTATCACCTACAGCATGATTGTAGATGTCCATCTGGCTGTACTTTGCGCCTGTGGCAAGCTGGTCGTTCAAACAGGCCTCGTTGTAGAGTGTCATGTACTCTGCAGCGCCAAGATACTCTGGAAATTCCTTTGCCACATGGTAGCCAGTGTTTGCGTTTGCAATAATCTGAAGACCGTCAACCATGCCACGCTTGGTAGTGATAAGGATAGCACCCTTTGCCCCTTTAGAGCCATAGAGAACGACTGCTTGCGCACTTTTAAGGAAGGTTATCTGCTCAATCTCAGAAGGAAGCACGTTGTTAGACGGGCGCTTTACTCCGTCGATAATAACAAGCGGAAGGTTGTTATTGTCGTTATTGTCAAGACGCTCATTGTCCATGCCCCAAAGGTTGTTTCCATTCCATCCACCCACAAGAGCATACATGTCTTCAAGGCTACTCATCGTATAATCCTTCTTCTGAAGCTCTTCCATGTCAACATAGGAAATACCTCCAAGAAGCTGGTCAGAATCCTTGTCGCGGAAGGCAACGTGGACTTTCTTTTTTGCCACGATAGAATCAGCGTCGTCAGTAATCTGAGCATTGACTGTCAGTGGCGCTACAGCAAGTATGGCAAAGAGAAATATATTCGTTTTTATTTTCATAAGATTGTCTTATTAATCATCAATCGTTAATCATTAATCGTCTTACCATCCTGGATTCTGAGGAAATCCTTCGTAAAGATAGGTATCCTTGTCAGGAAGCGGGAACCAGTAGTGCTTTGACTCCAAACGTCGGGTGATAAGATCTTTCCTTTGAAAGTTTCCAACCTTTGCGTCCTTTGGATCATGACTCTTAAACCAGTCGTCCGCTTCCAGACGCTCAAACTCATGAGAGTATTTCACCGTATAAGGAGGCTCTGTAAGGAGGAGCCAACGCTGCAGGTCGCACCAGCGGAAGCCTTCAAAAGAAAGCTCCACAGCACGTTCACGGCGTACCTCATCCATAAAGTGCTCCCTGGTGTCGCGAAGGTTAGCGGGTACATGCTCCATGGGATAATCGCCAGAGTTTACACGATCGCGAAGTGCGTTGATGGCGTCCACAGCAGAAAATGACGGACAATATTCAGGCCTTTCGTTAAGTCCTGCCACATTTGTTGCAATAGCAGTCCTAGCCTCAGCATACATCAGATAGATGTCAGCAAGACGCATATAAGGAAGATAGCTATGGAAGGCGTTGCCGTTTTCCCATCCATAACACCACCTGTCTAATTCATTACACTGATGTGGTACTAGCTTCTGAATAAAATAGCCCGTGCTGCTTCCATTATCAATGGCGCGCATGGCTCCATTGCTGTAAAGGGAACAATAATCAAGCTTCAGCTTCTTCTGGGCATCAGTAAAGTTTTCTGTGTTGAGAACATAGTGGAAACCGTCGAACACAATATCGTGATAGAATCGTGGGTCGCGATCTTTGTATGGATGCTCCGGATCCCAACCAGAAGCCGGGTTCAGCACTAATTCTCCATTCTGCACAAGATAGATGGGTTGCCCGTTTGCCATACCATACTGGTCGATGAGGTTTGCTGTAGGATGATGAATGATGTTGTCATGGGGCACAATGCCTAAAACCTTCGGACCGAAAATCTTCGAGCAGTTCCAGTTACAGTCATCTCTAGCGGATAGGCCACGGAAAATGGCTTCGGTAGAACCAGGCTGAAGCCAGTTCTGCCCTCTCGTATAGAATATGTCTGAATAATTTGACTCGGCATTTTCATCGCGCACGTGATCGTAGATGTTAGAATACTTGAATTCTGCAAGTTTGTACCGAACTGTACCCTTCTTTACCATGTCAAGAGCCTTGCCAAGAGTCTCAGCTGCCTTCTTACAGTATTCAACATCATAATCGTAGGTCTTGCCGTTGGAGCTTGCGCCTAAAAGCTGGGCAACGCCACCAGTCTTGGTCTTTTCCATTTCCTTCATAAGGGGAGACCCTGCCCAGAGATAGCACTTGCCAAGGTAGCAGAGAGCCATAAACTTGTTGATACGCAAATCGTTCTTTCCCGAGGTCTGCATACCGGCAAGTGTCTCGTCCCAATCCTGAGGAAGAAGGCTATAAGCCCTTTCAAAATCTTCTGCACAGCGGTCTGCACATTCCTGGAAAGAAAGGCGTGGAAGCTCTGGAATTTTTGAGGCCTCAAAGGCTTCGTCAATGTATGGAAGACCACCAAAGTAACACATCAGCTCGAAATGCCACCACGCGCGGAAGAAGTACATCTGTCCGAGCAACAGGTCGCGTTCTTCGTCAGTTCCAACGAGCGACTTGATGTTCTCAATACCCATATTGCACTTACGAATGCTATACCATGCGCCTTTCCAGAGTGAATACTTGGGTGCCCAAGAGCCATCTTTTCCTGCTCCGTTCAACCAGCACTGGCCGTTGGTCCACCAGTTACGATAGTTGCCAAGGTCAACTTGGTGATCCATGTGCGCATAACCTTCTGGGTTGTGAACAGCGTCATCACCAAAATTCCATGCGGAACAGTAGTTAGCCATTTCCTTATTAGGGATACAGTCATAAATCTCTTCAATATATCCCTGGAAATTGCGGTAGTTCTTGAACGCCTCATCCTCTGCTACGATAGCCTCTTTCTCCTTTTCAAGCCAGTCGGTACAGGAAGTGAAGAAAACACCGCCAACCAGAAGAAGCAATGAACCCAACAAAAGTGAATGAATGTTCTTATTATATTCCATAATAGATATACGCAATTAAAGGTAAAGCTTAAATCCGAAATTATAACGCCTGACAGTTGGGTAAGCACCACCGCTACCACTCCATCCGTAGTTACTCTCACGGTCGTCAGGCATCTTTGTAATAAGGAAGAGGTTGTTACCATTCAGGTAAACCTTCAAGCTTGTGAAACCAAGCGTCTTTACCCATCCTTTAGTCCATGTGTAAGCGACTTCCACGTTCTTGAGTCGGAAATAGGAACCGTCGTAAAGATACTGCGTACCGTCGTTGTACGAAACTTGAGTAGCGAAGCGTGGCACGACGACCTTGCCCGTTCCATCTACCGGATTCCACCAAGTACCATTATCATATACGGTGAGCAGCTTATTGTTGAATGAAGGAAGGCCTACGTCACGTGTGACACCTGTGACACCATAGAGCTGTGCAAACACGCTCCATCCCTTCCAATCCCAGCCGATAGTGGCATTGTAGGTATGCTCCGGGTTTTCTGTGTAGCCGTAAGGAGCCTGGTCGTTTGTCTCGTCAACGATACCGTCACCATTGAAGTCAACGATATAATGGTCGCCGATGAGCACCTGGCTATCGTCCTTCTCACGTGCAGGCGTGCTGTAGAGTTCGTCGTAGGTGCTGACAAAGCCGTTGTCAATAAATGAAACGTATTGCCCTTGAGAATAACCCTGTGCCTTTCGATAAGCCGGAATCAATGCCGGGTCATCTTTTAAAAGGATTACGTTGTGCGCGTGCGTGTAATTGGCATTTGCCCAGAAACGCATGCCATTCGCCAGCACCTTATTGAAACGAAGCTCAAGTTCGAAACCGGTATTCTTTATCCTACCCTTGTTGATGTCAGGGGTCTTCGCTGCACCATAGTAGGAAGGCACCGAACGATCGTTACCGTTGATAAAGATGTCATAACGGTCGTCGCGGAACAAATCGAAACTTCCTGCGAACATACCTCCGAAGAATCCATAGTCGAAACCGAGATTCTTCTTCAACACGGTTGCCCAACGGAGGTCAGGACTGGCGATGCCCGATTCCTTGTATCCAGTGAACGGGCTGTTGGAACCGTCTAGAGAGACACCATAAGGACCAATCACAGACCATTCTGTCAAGTAAGCCCAACGTGCACCGGCATTGTCATCACCTATCTCACCGATGGAGCCGCGGATTTTGAGCATATCAATAATCCCCTTTTCCCTGAACCACCGCATGAAATTCTCTTCCGAAATCATCCAACCTGCTGCCCCTGAGCAGAAGAAGGCGAAGCGGTTGGCCGGGGAGAACTTCTGAGAACCGTTGTAAGCGCCATTGAACTCAGCGAAATACTTGCTCTTCAGGTCATAGGTGGTACGGAACACCCAGTCCTCACGGCGGAACTCAAGGTCGGCATTACCTGCGTTGATACGGCGTTTCCAGTTACCCATGGCAGTCACGTTATGGATGCCGAACTGACGGGCCCAGTAGAGCTGGAGCGACATCTCCGTGGCACGACTAGTGCTGCTTACGCTACCTGCTACGGTGGACCAGTCACGACTTTCATAAAAATCGAAGCCTGTTGTTGCATCAATCAAGTTCTCTGGCGAGAACTGGCCATCCTCAGGAAGAATGTAGGCTCTTTTCGTTGCATGAAGGTCGGAAATACCTCGGCTACTCTCATTGAACTGGTTGTCCCAGGAAATCGTGCCGCGTGCGACAAGTCCCTTCGTGATGAAATCAAGTTTCTGCTCAAGAGAAAAGTCAGTAAATATACGTGTTATTGTCCTCAACTCATAGCCGGACGTAGCCACGCTCATAGGAGAGTTCTCGATGTTGGAAACCAACGGATAGTAACCCCACGAGCCATCGGAGAACTGCACGGGGAAGAGGTTGGGTGCCATACCGTATGCACCAGCCCATTTCTGCTGCTGGAAGAACATGCCGTCATTACCCCAATAATAGCGCGGAGCCTTCTGCTGCGCATTAGAACCTGCCAGGTTTACCTTAAACTGCGTGGTCTTCGTAATCTGGAAGTCAAGATTCGAACGCACATTCAGACGATTGTAGGTATAGCCGCCCACATAGTCCTGATGGTTGTCCCAAATCTTTGTCATATCGCCTTCATTCTGGAAGTCAAAGGCCACGAAATACTTCACGTACTCTGTACCACCGGAGAGATTGAGGTTGGTGTTATAGGATAAAGCAAAATCCTTGAACATCTCCTCCTGCCAGTCAACGTTCGGATAGCGTTCTGCCTGACTGTAGTCGCCGAGGTAGTTGCCTTCAGCGTCATAGTTTGGCTTTACGGTATAATCCTGATTGCGGAAGTTGTTGATGAAGGTCTGCGGACGATAGTATGCCCAGGAAGCGTCACCTCCTACAGCCAGTTCATGCTCGATAGCCTGGTTGCGGAACATATAGCCGTCGTAGGAGTCGTACTTGCGGGGAAGCTTCGATACAGCCTTCAATGTAGAGTTGTAGCCAACATTAATCTTCGCCTTACCCTCCACGCCACGCTTGGTCGTGATAAGGATAACGCCGTTAGCACCTTCAACACCGAAGACGGCCGTAGCAGAAGCGTCCTTCAATACCGAAATAGTCTCTACGGATGAAATATCAACGGACCTGATTTCGCGCTTGACACCATCGACAAGGATAAGAGGCTGAACATCTATATCATTTCCTTCCGAATCCTTACCCCAGGCTGCTGCACCACGAATGAAAATACGCGGGTCTTCTTCACCAGGCTGACCGGTAGAAGCAATGGTAGTGACACCGGGAAGGTTACCCGTGAGGGCTGCACCCACACTACCGATACCTGCCGTGCGCTCAAGAACTTCGCCCGTGGTCTGCGTAATAGCACCCACCACAGACACTTTTTTCTGCTGGCCGAAACCCACCACCACGACTTCTTCTATCTCCGTGTCGTCAGCAAGGGAAACCTTGAATTCACGCTGTTTGCCAACCGTGACCTCCTTCGCGGTCATACCTACATAGGAAATCACCAGCACCGACCGCTCCGATGGCACCTCCAACTCGAAGTTACCGTCAATATCAGTCACCGTACCTCGGAAAGCATCTCCTTTCACCACTACCGCGGCGCCTATCAGGGGCTCCGTGAGGTTGTCTGTGACTGTACCCCTTACTTTGATGCCGTTCTGGGCCAGCATGGTGCTGAATGAGAACAGCATCAAAATCGCGGGAATGGTCTGTCTCATCAGTTGCTTCAGACTCCTCGATTTTGACAGATTTTGATTCATAAATCTTTATTAAATATTTTTAATTATTATTTTCCGCGTGCAAAGATAAATAATAATAAGGAAAGAAAAAAGGAAAAGCAACGAAAAATTAAGAAAACACAAATTCTGTAAAAATCATCTAAAGAAAGTCAGTCACAGTATCAGTCACATTTGTCATAAAAAAACGGCGCCAAGAATAATTCCTCAGCGCCATTTTCCTCTCCTCGTACACCCTCAGGGGCTCGAACCCTGGACACCCTGATTAAGAGTCAGGTGCTCTACCAACTGAGCTAAGGGTGCAACGTGCTTTTTTCGAAAAGCGCGGCAAAGGTACTGCCTTTTTCGGAACTAACCAAACGTTTTCCCGTTTTTTTCATGCGAAGCACCTCTTTTTTTGTTTTTCAGGAAGAAAAGGGGTGTCATTCCGTAGATTTCCGCCCTTGAAGCACGCTACTATCGCACGGGGTAGTTAAAGACAAAATGCGTGCCGCTGTCGCGCGTGATGTCCACTTTCAGATAGTCCAATCCAGCGGGAATGCGGAAATCAACCGTATTCTTGTCAGCGTTTTTTTCAGCGATAAGCTTGTCGTCAGGCGTGAAAAGCGTCACCTTCTCGCCATAATCTTTGCCAAAGATTTTCAGCTGCTTTCCCTCATTGTTCAAAAGAATCTGCACGCTATTCGGAAGATGCACCTGCCAGCCGTACAGTGTGTCGGAGTCCTCGTACCCTTTACGATGAAAACAATACTTCACGTCGCAAACTCCCCGAAAGCTTATTTCGTCCCAGCGCTCACTCTCCCCGTTGGAAGCAAGCATTCTCTCGGTGATATCCCATTTGGCGTCATCAACCATATTTGCAGAGAAGGAGATGCTGTCGTAGGTATCCGTAGCCATAATGTCGAATACCGTGTCCTGTTCCGTCATCACGAAGACAGCCTTCTTCACCTTATGCACACGACAAGTCCCGCAGGAGTTCATTCCACACGAGGCTGCCAAAGCGAGCAACAAAACGTATAATCCTTTTTTCATCTTATTGTTACAGTCTTTACAACTATGACGTCATTCTATCGGGTTGCAAAGGTAGCGCAATTGTTTCAAATCACAAAATAAACATTTCTTGTTGTACCAAACCCGTTAGGACACGTGTCCTAACCCGTTGGGACACCTTACCTAACCCGTTGGGACACGTGTCCTAACGGGTTTGGTACAATAACAATCGCTACATCTGACATTCGAACGAAAGCGAGCATCTGTGTGCTTACACCTCAAATTCAAACAAATCGGAGGGAGTGGTGCGCTTGAGAGGGGCTAGATAGAAATCTTTGCCTGCGATGATGCCGCGCTCGCGCAGGCGCCACTCGACAGTTTTGTAGGCCAAGTCGGGATGGTTGTTCTCGGCGCTGAGATGGCAGAGCCAGACGTGCGAGGTGTGGGGTGCGAGGTGCTCCACCAGGTAGGCAGCGGTCTCCTCGTTGCTGAGATGTCCCGTAGGGCCTGTGATGCGGCGCTTGAGGTGAGGGGGATAGGGCCCGCGCCGCAGCATGTCGGGGTCGTAGTTGGCCTCGATAATGAGGTAGTTAGCCCTGTCGATATAAGCCGAGGCGGTATCGGTGATGTGGCCTGTGTCGGTAGCAAAAACAAACGTACGCCCCAGGATTTCCACGCAATAGCCGACGGTGTCGTTGGCATCGTGGGGTACTTCGAAGGGGGTGATGGTGAAGTCGCGAAAGTGGAGAGGGACGTCCTTCTCGACGTAGTGCATAGAAGAAATAAGCTTCTGCGTGGTGACGTAGTTGCGGTTGATGCCGACGTGAGTCTCGCGCGTAGCATAGATGGGCAGCTGGCAGCGCTCGCCCAAGGTGCCGAGGGCCTTGATATGGTCGGCATGATCGTGGGTGACGAAGACAGCCGAGACACGCTCGAAGGGTATGCCCACGTTGCGCAGGTCCTGACGAATGGTGCGCACGGGAATGCCGGCATCAATGAGGATGCCGTAGTCCTCAGCTTCGCTGATGCCCGAGACGCCCACGTAGTAGCAGTTTCCCGAGCTTCCAGAAGCAAGACTTATAAATTGAATTTTCATAGTTCACAATCATTTAGAACGGATAACCTACGGCGAAGTGCCAAGCAAAGTCGCGCTTAAAGTTGGGATGGACAACGGGATAGCGCTGCGGACCGCTGGCGTAGGCGGGGTTGACGGCTTTCATGCCTGCATCGAATCGGACGACGATGAAGCTCATGTCGAGGCGCACGCCGGCTCCGTAGGCTACAGCAATCTGGCGCCAAAAGCTGTCGGGGAGGAACTGTCCGCCGGGTTGGTCGTCGTAATCGTAGATGGTCCAGATATTGCCGGCATCAACAAATAGGGCGCCGTCGAGTTTCCAAAAGAGGTGAGGCCGATATTCGATGCTGCCGAAGAGGCGCATGTCGCCCGACTGGTTGATGTAGTCGATAGTGCCGTCGCGGGTGACATAGCTGCCTGGGCCGAGGCTGCGCAACGACCATCCGCGCACGTTGTTGGCGCCTCCGGCATAGTAGCGTTTCTCAAAGGGGAGCATGCGGGCATTGCCGTAGGGGAAGGCGACGCCTGCCGAGAGGTGTGTCACAAGGCTGCTGCGTCTGTTGAGGTTAAAGTTGGTTGTCCAGCTGAGATCGCCCTTGACATATTGCGCATAGGCTATACCTCCCACGCGGTACTGCCCGAGGGAATCCTGAACAGCATGGGTGAGATGAGAGAGGCTGTAGAGCAGGTTGCCCGCTGTCTCGATGCCAGCACGCAACGAATAATGGGCGAAGAAGGTGTTGCGGTCCACAACCGTAGGCATGGAGTTATAGTAGAACGAGTAGCCCGTGCGCATGATGAAGAGGTCCTCGTAATTGAACTTGAGGATGGAGTTGCGGCTGTTGTACTGGTTGAGATAAGTGTCAATAAAGTATTGGTCCTTAACAGGCACAGAGACGAAGTTGACGCCAACCAGGTCGTAACGGTGCTGCAAGTTGCGCGTGCTGTTCCAAAGGTATCCCCATCCGGCCGAAAGCACACGACGGGTGAATTCGGGGCGGTCCTGCGAGTTCCAACCGAAGTCAAGCTGCGTGGTAGCGCGGCTGCGGGCCTGAAAGCGCTCGGAGATAAAGGGGAGGATGAGCTTCGGGAAGTTGAGGCCCATGTCGGCACCATATTCGATGTAGTGATCTCCGGAATAGTCCTGCAACTGGGTAATGGTCTCATAGGCGCCACGAAGCTTGAGAGAAAGCTGCTCGGAGCCGTGAAAAAGGTTGCGGTTTACGAAGGAGAGTGACGTGGAAACGCCAAGGTCGCCAGCGGTGTTGGTGCCGTCGAGCTCCAGACTGACAGACATACGTTTGGCAGGCGACACAGAAATAAGGCACGAGAGTGTGCTGTCGGATGTCTCGGTAAAGCTAATGTTGGTATACTTCACCGCGCCGAAACGAGAGAACGAACGGTATGTCCCTTTCACGCGCTGGGCATTATAAATCTGTCCCGGGCGGATGAGGGAGTGGCTTTCCAGCAAATTCGGGCGCAAGAAGGGATAGTCGGTCATCTCGTAGCGGACGCTATCGATGGTATAGCGGTGGAAGCGGGTTCTGACCATCACCGAAAGGTCCACCTCCGTGCTCTCGCGAGCCGTATCAGCCACAAAGGTGATGTTGTCTTTCTGGAAGGTGTAGAAACCCTGGTTGTGAAGGTGCTCCGTGATGCGGAGACGTTCGTCATCAAGCACATTGGAGTTGAAGGGCATGTGAGGTTGAAGCAACGTGTGTATCGTGTCTGCTAGTACGCAGTCCATCAGTTCAGACGACATTCCGCGCCAACGGATGGAACGCACCGTGTACATCCCTCCCGGGTCGATGGTGTAGGTTACTTTCGCCTTGCGCCCCTTGAGTGCCGTTTCCGATGCCACATTTGCTTTCAGGAAGCCTTTGCTAACCAATGTACGACGGATGTTCAGCGCACTTTGGTCGGTCTGAGCAGAATTGTAAATTCGAGGAGCTTCGCCCAGCCTGCGGATAGTACGGTTAACGTAATTGTCCGCCTTGCCCGAGAGGCAATAGAGGCGCAAAGGCCAGCGGACAAGCCCCAGAAGACGGGTGTTAGGACGCTGCAAGACCTGGCTCTTGTAAGATGAAACTGATACCTTTTTGTCCGTCGAGACCATCTCCACCTCGTCCAGCAGATAACCGTCGTCGGGAAGAAACTTGTTGACGCTGCATGAGGAGAGGGAAAGGATTAAGAGAGAGGGAAAAAGAACGAAAAGCAAACGGATTCTCGAGGAGATTTTTATCTCCCTCGCTCCCGTATTGCAGCCATGAAATCCGCAACGACAGGCCTGCCTTTGAATCGCTCTTTTTTTCATTCCTTACTCTTCCTTGCCGAGCCGCAGTAATGCGTCTCGGCATACTCTTTTAAAATTCTTGCAAAATTAGCGCTTTTTTTTCATTTTCCATCCTTCCTATCTTCTTTTTTTATTAAATTCGCGGCCGATATGCTCAGTAAAGCCAAGCTTAAACTCATCCGCTCGCTGGAGCTGAAGAAAAACCGCCAGTCAGAGGGACTTTTCGTAGCCGAGGGGCCAAAGGTTGTCGGCGACCTGCTGCCCTATTATCGCCCCCGTTTCATCGTTGCCACGCGGACGTGGCTCGAAATCGGCGCCTTCCCAGCCCAAACGGAAATCATCGAAGTCACAGACGAAGAGCTTTCCAAAACCAGTTTCCTGAAAACACCTCAAGAAGTTCTGGCTGTATTTAATATGCCCGATGTTCGCTCATCTGCCCTCTCGTTTCCCCTTTCCGGATTGACGCTTGTGCTTGACGACGTGCAGGATCCAGGAAATCTCGGCACCATCATTCGCACGGCTGATTGGTTTGGCATCCGGCAGATTATCTGCTCGCAGGGAACAGCTGATGCCTTCAGCCCCAAGGTAGTACAGGCCACGATGGGCTCCATTGCCCGCGTCAAAGTCTGCTATACCGATTTGCCGAGCTACTTCGCCAATCTACCCAAGGGCACCCCAGTCTATGGCACTTTTCTAGAGGGCGCAAACATCTACCAGCATCCTCTTTCACAAAACGGCCTCATCGTCATGGGCAACGAAGGAAATGGCATTTCGCCCGCAGTCAGTCGCTTCGTCACGGAGAAACTGTTCATTCCCCCCTACCCTGCTGACGCCATAACAGGCGAATCGCTCAACGTCGCCATCGCTACGGCTATAACCTGCGCCGAGTTCCGCCGTAGGACTTTTCAATAAGAAAAAGATTATTCTTCTACATCCATGCGGACGTTTTCCCGTGTCTTAACGTCTTTCTTTGGAGAAGCAGATTCGTTTTTTTCTTTTCCCATTTGGGGATCTTTCTTTGTTTTCTTCTTTTTGAGCGAGCGGCTCTTCTTCGCCACAGCTGTAGAATCTGTCGTTACCGATGCCACCTGAGCGATATCTTTGGGCGCTTGTTTATGATAGCGAAACAGCTGGTTTTGAGCCACTACAAGATGGTCTGTAATTGTTTCGCTTTGGAAATAAACCCCTGCCGTAATGTTTTTCACATTAACGGAATCGGAGTTCTGCAACGTGATAGAGACTGGAGCACTCTCTTTCAGCACCACATCGCGAGCGAGGACGGAGTCGTTGGCATACCGCACAATCAGGCTGGCAACGGCAAGTCTTTTGGGGTCAACAGATTGGCCAATGAACAAGGCATCGAACGTCCAACGGATGGTGTCGCACTTATGGAAATTGGCGTCGAAGGGTATGGAGACCGAGCGGTAGTTGTCAAGCGACGTAGGGGTAAGGATGAAGTGACGGTTATCGTACCAGAGGTCGGCAGAATCGCCTTCCACGGATTGCGGGCCGCGGGCCGACACCTGCGCCTGACGTTGTTTCAGGTAATTCATCTCCCGTTCCATGCGTGTCCCCAGATGTTCATAAATCGAAGACAGTTCTTTGGGATTGCGGGCATACCACACCAGCGACGAATCAAGTTGCGCACGCGTGACGTGGTGTTTCTGAAAGACATAGTCCACATAAAGTCCACGCTTGTACGTGTTCTCTCCCGTCATCTCACTTCCCATCACCTGCGCCAAATGATAGTCGTAAAGCACGTCCTCCATTTTTAATGGAGGCAACACCTCCTTCGGACGCTCTACCTTGCAGGAAACGAGCAGCAACAATGAAAAAAGAAAAATGAAAAATGAAAAATGAAAAGCCCTGCGGGCGGAAACGGCTTGCAAAGAGGGGGTATAAATCCCTCTATTCATAGCAGGCGGATTTGAAATCCGCCTGAATAAAGAATGACAAAGTAATTTATTTTTCATTCTTCCGACGTCGGGCAGGCGGTGTAAGGCTCAGACAACGGCTGTAGAAGAGGATGACCATGAATAATCCCACCGTGATGCACGAATCTGCAAAATTGAAAATGGGACTGAAGAAGATAAAATGCTTGCCTGCCAGCAGGGGCACCCACGAGGGCCAATCCCACTCCACAAGCGGGAAGTAGAGCATGTCAACCACCTTGCCGTAAAACAATCCCGAATAACCAGTACCCCAAGGAACAAAAGTGGCAAGGCTGGAGGGAGTGCTAACACTAAATATCTGCCCATAGAACAGGCAGTCGAGGATATTGCCAGACGCTCCTGCGATGATGAGTGCCACAGCCACCAGATAACCTTTCGGGAAGCCTTTTCCTACAATCTTAATGACGTACCAGATGATGAAAGCCACAGCCATAATGCGGAACGAGGTAAGGAACAGCTTACCAAACAACTCCATGCCAAAAGCCATACCGTTGTTCTCGGTGAAATAGATGTAGAACCAATCGGTAATATGGATGCTCTCGTAGAGGCGCATATTCGTTTTGACCAGTATCTTTATGATCTGATCAGCCACAAGCAGCAATACTGCCAGCACGGATACCAGCAGGACGTCGTTTCGCTTACGATTTTTCATCTGCGTTTTTTCTTGGAAGCCTGCTTTGCCTCAATACTCATAGTGGCATGGGGCACAGCACGCAGGCGCTCGGCAGGAATCAGCTTACCAGTAACCTTGCAAATACCATAGGTTTTGTTCTCAATGCGGACAAGAGCAGCCTGCAAGTCGTTGATGAACTTCATCTGACGCTGAGCCAGACGCATGGTTTCCTCCTTGGCCAAGGTATTGGCTCCTTCTTCCAGTACCTTGTAAGTGGGGGAAGTGTCCTGGTCATCGTTGTCCTTGTTCATCAAGCTGTCCTTTAGGTTCTCGTAGTCACGCTTGGCCAACTCCAGCTTTTCCAGAATGATGGCGCGGAACTCCTCGAGTTCGGCGTCAGAATAACGTGTTTTTTCTGCCATAGTGATTCAATAATTAGAAATTAGGCATTTGTTAAGATTTTACTTTCTCCACCTCGGCCTTCACGGCAAACTCATCAAAGGCCAATTCCTCGGCATTTTCGCTAACATCGGTGCTTATTTCGAGGCTATCAGCCAGCACCTGACCGCAGATGTAGTCACGATGGGCATTGACAGAGGCATCAAGCAAAGGGTTGGAGGTGAGACGGACGCTGATGCGGTCGCTGATCTCGAAGCCGCTGGCCTTGCGGATGTTCTGTATCTTGCTCACCAGCTCACGTGCCAGACCTTCAAGACGTAATTTGTCAGTGACAACGATATCAAGTGCCACAGTCAGCAATCCCTCATTAGCAACCACCCAGCCTGGGATATCCTCGCTGAAGATTTCCACTTCGTCAGCCTCGATCTCTGCCAGCTGCGTCGTGCCGGGGAGCGGCAGGGCAATACGTCCGTCGGCTTCCAACTGGGCTATCTGCCCTTGCGTCATCGACGACACCGCTACAGCCACCTGCTTCATAAGCGGGCCGAACTTCTTGCCCAACACCTTGAAGTTACACTTCACCTTTTTCACCAAGATGCCCTCAGCGTCTTCTACGAAGTCAATATCCTTGACGTTCACCTCGTTCATGATGAGTGCCTTGACAGCCTCCAAGCGGGTTTTCATCTCTCCGCTGGCAGGTATCATCAGCTTCTGAAGGGGCTGCTTGACAATGATGTTCACCTTCTTACGCAGGGCAAGGCCCATCGACGACACCTTCTGCGCCAGCTCCATGCGGAGCTCCAACTCACGATCAATGACAGCTTCGTCGGCTTCGGGGAAACGTGCCAGATGGACACTACAAACGTCATCTCTGCCGGTAACCTTTACCAAGTCGGTATAGAGTTTGTCGGCATAGAACGGAGCGATGGGCGCCATGAGACGTGCCACCGTTTCCAGACAGACGTAGAGCGTCTGGTAGGCAGCCAATTTGTCTTCGGTGTAGCCTGCGCCCCAGAAACGCTTGCGGCAAAGACGTACATACCAGTTGGAAAGGTTGTCAGTAACAAAATCGCTGATAAGGCGTCCGGCCTTCGTGGGCTCGTAGTCGGCATAGCAGGCATCGACGTTACGGACAAGGGTATTGAGCTCACTCAGTATCCAGCGGTCAATCTCGGGACGCTGGCTGACGAGCACCTCGGCCTCGGCATAGCGGAAGCCGTCGAGGTTAGCGTAGGGAGCAAAGAACTTGTACGTGTTGTGGAGTGTGCCGAAGAACTTGCCAATGACATCTGAAACGCCCTTCTCGTCGAACTTCAGGTTGTCCCAGGGGCTGGAGTTGGTAATCATGTACCAGCGCACGGCGTCGGCACCGTACTTGCTGATAGCCCCGAAGGGATCGACGGCGTTGCCCAGGCGCTTCGACATCTTCGCGCCGTTCTTGTCGAGCACCAGTCCGTTGCTGATGACGGCCTTGTAGGCCACGGAGTGCTTCACCATCGTGCTGATAGCGTGGAGGGTAAAGAACCAACCGCGTGTCTGATCAACACCTTCAGCAATAAAGTCAGCGGGATAGACAGCGCCACTATCGACAAGTTCCTTGTTCTCGAAGGGATAGTGCATCTGGGCAAAGGGCATGGCGCCACTATCGAACCACACATCGATCAAGTCCGTCTCGCGCTTCATCAGTTTGCCCGAGGGCGAACAAAGTACAATGTCATCGACATAGGGGCGATGAAGGTCAATCTTGCTGTAGTTTTCATCTGTATAGACGCCGGGAATGAAGCCTGCAGCCTTGTAAGGATTCTCCTTCATGAAACCTGCAGCAACACTCTTTTCTATCTCATCATAGAGTTCCTCCACGCTACCGATACATAGCTCCTCGCGGGTGTCGGCATTACGCCAAATGGGCAATGGTGTACCCCAATAGCGGCTACGGCTCAAGTTCCAGTCGTTGAGGTTCTCCAGCCACTTGCCGAAGCGACCCGTACCCGTGCTCTCAGGTTTCCATAGGATGGTCTTGTTCAGCGCCATCATCTCCTCCTTACGGGCGGTGCTGCGAATGAACCAGCTGTCGAGCGGGTAGTAGAGCACGGGCTTATCGGTACGCCAGCAGTGGGGATAGTTGTGGATGTGCTTCTCAATCTTAAAGGCAATTCCCTCCTTTTTCATCTCCACGGTGAGGACGACATTAAGGTCGTCGTCCTTCTGGGCAGCAGCCTCATCGTAGCGTCCGCCCTCGTTGTACTTCGGAGCGTAGGCGTTCTTCACGTAGTCGCCGGCGTGGCGGCTGTAGAGCGCGGTGTCCATGCAGGCGGCGACAAACGGTTCGGCGCACTCCTCCACTAGGTAGTACTTGCCTGTGAGATCGACCATCGGCCGCGTTTCGCCCTTCTTATTGATTAGGTACAAAGCGGGTACGCCAGCCGCACGGGCCACCTTGGCGTCGTCGGCACCAAACGTGGGGGCGATATGGACGATGCCCGTACCGTCCTCGGTCGTGACATAATCGCCAGGGATGACACGGAAAGCCCTTTCGGAGAGCTCCACAAAGGTGTCCTTGCCATAGGCAAACGTCTTCTCAGGGTGGGCAGCAGCATAGTCACGCACATAGGCGGGGCTGAGGGTGTCAACCTTCTCCAAGGGCTTTACCCACGGCATCAGCTGGGCGTATTTCATACCCACGATGTCGGTACCCTTGTAACGCCCCACGACGCGGTAGGGGGCGAACTTCAGTTCGTTCAGCCGCGCATCGAGTGCCAGCAACTCCTCCATGGTCTCCACGCGCTCACCTTTCAGATAGACATCCATACGCGCCTCGGCCATGACGATAGTGATGCGTTCAGCCGTATAGGGGTTGTAGGTCTGCACAGCCACATAGTCGATGTCGGGTCCTACGCAGAGCGCCGTGTTCGAAGGCAGTGTCCAGGGCGTCGTGGTCCAGGCGATGAAGCAAGGTGTCCCCCACTCCGTCATCTCGGGACGCGGGTCGGTCATGCGGAAGAGCGCCGTGACTGTCGTGTCCTTCACATCGCGGTAGCAGCCTGGCTGGTTCAGCTCGTGACTGCTCAGGCCTGTGCCTGCAGCGGGGCTGTAGGGCTGGATGGTGTAGCCCTTGTAGAGCAAGTCCTGCTCGTAGAGCTGCTTCAGCAGCCACCACAGCGTCTCGATGTAGCGGTTGTCGTAGGTGATGTAGGGATTGTCGAGGTCTACCCAATAACCCATCTTGTGCGTCAGGTCGGTCCACTCCTTGGTATATTTCATTACCTCCTCGCGGCAGTGGCGGTTGTAGTCGTCCACGCTGATGCTCTTGCCGATGTCCTCTTTGGTGATGCCCAGCAGTTTTTCCACACCAAGCTCGACAGGCAAGCCGTGGGTGTCCCAACCCGCTTTGCGGGCAACCTGGTAGCCCTTCATCGTCTTGTAGCGGCAGAAGGTATCCTTGATGCTGCGCGCCATGACGTGGTGAATGCCCGGCATACCATTGGCCGAGGGAGGGCCCTCGTAGAAGACAAACGACGGGCAGCCCTCGCGTTCAGTAACACTCTTACCAAATACATCCTGCGCGTCCCATTTCTCCAGCACCTCGCGAGCCACGTCCGCCAGGTTCAACATGCCATATTCCGCAAATTTTTCGTTCATAAACGGATAAAATAGATTGTTTTCGTTTTGAGCCGCAAAATTACATATTTTTCCCATAACCACCAAAAGAAAATGAAGATTTGGGGGTTGCCTATGAAAAATAACTTTCTTCAATAGGTTAGTTCCAAATCCACATAGATAGGCAGGTGATCACTATAGCCGCCTTTATAGCGATAGCCGTTGTAGGTGCGGAAGGGCCGAACGCCTCCATAGAGGGGCTCTTTCTCTAATAGGAATGGGGCGTTGTAGACACAGAAGGGCTTAAGGCGCTCAGCCAAAAGGGGAGAAGCAAGCATTTGGTCAAGTTGCTCCCAGCGTCCTTTGTAACGGTAAGTACCGAAAGGGGTGCGAGAGGAGGATGCCTTTTTTTCAAATGTCGGTTTTGCCTGACGGGCAAGGTTGACAAGACGGGCTTTTTCTTCCAACTGCAGGATGGCAGGAGCGTTAGGCGACTCGTTGAAGTCGCCCATAACAAGGATGAGAGGCGTCGTACGCACATTGTATAGAGAGTCGCAGAGGTGCTGTACCACTGAAGCCGCAAGTTTGCGCAAAGGTTCAGAAGCGCGGGCTCCACCCAGGCGGCTTGGCCAGTGGCAGACAAGGACGTCGAGCGTATCGCCCGAGAGCATCATTCCACTGACATGAAGCACCGGGCGAGCGTGAGCGTCGTTGTTGAGGGTTTGCACAGGCACAGGATATTCAGCAGCGTCAAACAGTCGGAAGAGGGAGGGACGGTAGAGAAGTGCCACATCAATACCACGCGGATCATCACCGTGGGTAGTGACGTAACGATACCCTGCTGTGCGCAAAGGGGAACGACGGGTGAGGTCGAAAAGCGTGCTGTCATTCTCCACCTCGCAAAACCCAACTAATGCAGGGGCGGCCTCATCACCTATTGAAGCTATCACTTCGGCAATATGGCGTTGCTTCTGCCAATAGCGCGAGAACGTCCATTGACGCTTCCCCTCGGGAAGATATTGGATGTCGTCCTTCAGGCTGTCGTGATGACAATCAAACAGATTTTCTACGTTGTAGAATGCTATGCGAAAACGAAGAGAAGGCTCCCTCTGTGCCACAAGGGACAAAAGGAGCCATAAACCGGAAAGTAGTATCAGCGCTGTTCGCTGTACGCTAATCACTGTTCTTATTATTGACGCTTTTCATCGAGAGAAATGTCCTCGCGACGCAGCCAGCTGACGGGGACGAGCTCGAAATAGTCGTGGTTGAGGTACTCGTTGGCGGTAGGATTGTCGTTGACGTTTTTCATGCGGAGCCAGTGAGTTTCACCCGACAGGTACTTGGTAGTGAGCACGATGCGGACACCATGATCGTATTTACGTGCTGCGCCACCTTCACGAACCGACCAGTAACTGATGGGCAGTTTCAGGTAGCCGCGGTTCTTCATTTCCTTGTCGTTGGCCACGCCGTTGTCATCGGTTTGGGCGTCTGGAATGTAGCCGATACGGGGGTTGGTGGCATAAATACGGTTATCCTTGGGGATGCCGGTGACTTCGCCGTCGACATAGTACTGCACGACGCCTCGCTCCGGCTCATTGATGGAGCTGACACGAATCTCATACGTCCCTGGCGGTACACGGGGCAGACGATAGGCAAAGTCGTACTGTCCTCGGCAGGTGAGCAGATCACCTTCATATTCGTCCCAACCGTCATTCGGCATATAGTAGGAGAGTTTGCACTCATCGGAGTAAATACGGACGTGCTTGCTATATCCATCGGGGATGAAGAAGCCAGAGCCTCCTCCCGCAAACTGGTAACCGGCCGTACCGTCGTACCAGCGGAGGTGGTTGTTGGTCAGTTCGGGAATAACAGCGGACCAGTCGATACGAATGATGTTGTTGAGCACGTAGCCGGCCATCACATCATCGTCGTAGATGAGCAGGTTGTCAAGTAGGTGAATGGAGCCGTTGAGAGCCTCCTGCAAGAACTTGGGATAGTGAACGGTGTCGGCCAGACACTCGGTGGGATCGAGAATGCGGACGTTGACGGGTATTTGCTGTCCGGTTGACTTCGACGGCACAGTGACGTTCCACGGGTCTGCAGGAACGCTGTTGCGCGAAATCTCCTTCGAGTAGTTGAGGAAGATGGTGTTGCGGTATTCGCGCATCTTGCCGTCAGGAGTAATACCGCTGATATCGGCGCTGCGGGGAATCATGATCTTGACCATGGTGCCCAGCTTGGTCTCGTAGTATTCAAAGCGGTCGGAATACTTCGAGAAATGGTTCTCGGATTTGAAAGAGACGCCATTGGCTCTTCCGCTTAGGTTATAGAATACCAGGCGGGTGTAGAGTAGGTGCCAATCAAGCAGGTGATAGGCCATGAACTTCCAGAGGGCATTGTGTTCGCTGGTAAAGTCGGGGCTCTCGTTAGGATCAGGATACCATAGCTTGCACTTGGCGTAGAGGTCATCGATGTTCCAAATGCCGTTGGCATGGAACACGCTGTCAGTCTCGCAGAAAGCGGTATAGCCATAGTAACGGCTGGGGGGATAAGGCACCGGGTTATTGCTCATATCAGCATTCCTGGCAATCTTATCGGCATCGGTGTAGCTATCGTCTTTATAGAGCTGCAGGTCATCATCGAGGCGAGTCCTTACCAGCGCGTCGGAAAAGATGCTGAGGAAGGGCATATCGGCAATCTGCGTCGGCAGGGTGTTCGTTGAGGGGTTGAGGACGTCGGCCACCGTGTGGATGACACCGTTCTCCTGTTCCTGATCGTAGACTGTCAGACGAGCACCATTAATATACATGATACTATGGAGGTCTTCATCAACACCAAAGCTCATAGTAAGAAAACGATCGTTGAGATTCATGGCAGGCACGACGTCTCCTTCCATCTCGGTGGTGAGGAAAGCTTGCGCCAAAATGTGGGTGTTGGAGATAACGGTGCACATGGAGTCGGAGAGGTCCTCAAGTACGGGCGAGGTGATACCCGTCCAAACCACCTTGGGAGTACCCAAAGAGGCACGGTAGATACTGTCCTGCTGGAAAAGATAACGCTCCACAGCCTCGTTCGTCGGGGCAAAACAGGTGTAGGAACCATAGGCCTTCAGCAGACTCATCATACCCGAACGATTGAGGATGTAGTTGTAGTCACTGTAGAGATCTTCGTGTTTTTCAAGGAAACTTCCGATTGTTTCACCCATGAAAGTGTAACGATTACTGGTGTCAATATCCTCTTTACAAGCGGAAAGCACCAAGCACGACACCATCAAGGCAATAAAGCCGTTCCGTAATGATGTGTTTTTTTTCATATTATATTTGTTTTTAACGTTCTTTTTCAGCAGAAGCTTTTGCCTTCTTTTCTTTCATGCTGCAAAAATAACACAGAAAAAACAAACAAACAAATAAAAAAAGAAAATTTTTGTAATTCTTGGTCGGAAATCAGTAGTCAATAGACTATAAACTTTTAAAGCCGCTGTTCTTCGACGGAAACATCCTCGCGACGGAGCCAGCTGACAGGGACAAGCTCAATAAAATCGTGATTGTAGAAGTCCGAACCGCTGTCGGTATCATGGACGTTCTTTATACGAATCCAATGGGGTTCCCTATTCAGATACTTCGTCGTGACGACAAGACGCACGCCGTGGGTATATTTGCGAGCCACACCACCCACGTAAGGCGCATAGTATCCTGTAGGTAGTTTAAGGTAGCCACGGTTCTTCATCTGCTTGTCGTTAGCCACACCATTGTCATCGGTAAGGTTGTCAGCCACGTATCCGATACGGGGATTGTCGGCATAGATACGGTTATCCACAGGGATACCAGTAATCTCGTTGTCAACATAGAACTGCACGATGCCTCGGTCGCCACCACCGATATAACTGATGCGAATCTCGTACGTCCCTGGCGGCACACGGGGCAGGCGGTAAGCAAAGTCGAACTGCCCCTTACAGATACAGAGATCGGCCATGTACTCGTCAAAGCCGTCACGCGGCACCAAATACGAGAGGCGGCACTCGTCGCTAAATACCTTCACGTATTTGCTGTAGCCGTTGGGGATGAAGAAGCCCGCATCCGACACGAATGTGTACCCCGCCGTGCCGTCGTAGAAACGGAGGTGGTTGTTTGTCAGCTCAGGCACCAAAGCGCTATAGTCGATGCGGATGACGCTGTTGAGGACATAGCCTGCCATGACGTCCTCATCGTAAATGAGCAGATGGTCAATGAGGTGGATGGAGCCGTTAAGAGCCTCTTGCGAGAAGCCTGGGTAGCGCGCGGTGTCAGCTAATACCTCCGAGGGGTCCATAATGCGGATGTTGAGGGGTATTTGCTGCCCACTTGTCCTCGAGGGTACTGTGACGTCGAAAGGATTCACGAGTACACTGTTGCGCGAGACCTCCTTCGAGTAATTTAAGAAGATGGTGTTTCGGTAATCTCGCATAACGCCGTTCTGGTCTGTGCCCACAATCTCGCTGCTGCGCGGCATCATGATTTTTATCATTGTGCCCTGTAACGTTTCGTAGTGTTCATAACGATCAGCCGTGCGCGGAAAGTGATTCTCAGACTTGTAAGAAGTAGAACCTGCCTTGCCCACAATGTTATAGCACACCAGACGGGTGTAGAGCAAATGGTAGTTGAGCAAATGATAGGCGACAAACTGCCAAAGGGCATTATTCTCGCTGTGGAAGTCGGGGTCTGTGGCGTTGGGGTACCACTGCCTGCACTTGGCATAGAGGTCGTCGATGTTCCAGATGTCGTTGGCATGGAACACGCTATCGGGCTCGCAGAAAGCGGTATAGCCATAGTAGCGATTGGGCGGATAAGGCAGTTTACCTCCGTTCATGTCGGCATTCGATGCCCACTTGTCGGCATCCTTATAAGTCTCGTCCTTGTAGAGCTGCAGCGAATCCTCAAGGCCCGTACGGGCAAGGGCATCGGAAAAGATGCTCAAGAAGGGCATCTCGGCAATCTGCGTCGGCACGGTATTCGTCGAGGGGTTGAGGACGTCAGCCACAGTGTGCACTACCCCGTTCTCCTGCTCCTGATCATAGATCGTCAGTTTGGCGCCGTTGACATACATGACGCTGTGGAGGTCTTCATCGACGCCGAAGCTCATGGTAAGGAAACGGTCGTTGAGGTTCATGGCAGGCACCACGTCACCTTCCATATCTGTCGTGAGGAAACCCTTGGGCAACACGTGGGTATTGCCGATGACGACACACATCGAGTCAGTCAAATCTTCGAGCTTAGGCGAGGTGATACCCGTCCAGACCACGCGGCGTGAACCAGGGAGCAGCGAGGCGCGATAGATACTGTCCTGTTGGACGAGGTAGCGCTCCACAGCCTCGTTCGTCGGGGCAAAACATGTGTACGAGCCGTAGGCTTTCAGTAGGCTCATCAGCCCGGCACGATCAAGAATATAGTTGAAATCGCCGTAAAGGTCCTCGTTCTTCTCCAGAAAACTGCCCACCGTTTCGCCCATGAAGGTATAGCGGTTGCTCGTGTCAATCGTCTCCACACATCCCGTCAGGCACAAAAGCCCCAGCAGGGATAAAAGAATCTGTCTTTTCATAGGTTAGATACTTTGCCTAAAACTATCTGTTTTAATCAGAGGGCAAAGATACGGCTTAATTTTTGCTAAAGCAAACAATCAGGCAAAAAAAACGTCAAAACTTGATTTCGTAAGAATCATAGACCACAGCTCGCGCTCCAAAACCTTCCTTCTGGAACTGCAAGCCCTCGTTGAGCCACGTGCCCCCCTGCTCGGTGGATATACCGAAGTCAAAGTATGCCTTGTCGGCAAGGCACTCGGCTATGAGCCAGCCGAACAGCCCGTCAAGTGCTCCCAACGCCCTACCCTCGTCAGAGGCAGCGATGTACTGCGCATGCGCCACACGCTCCGTCTCATAAACGACGGTGCCGGCAATGGGCACACCGTCCGTGCGCAGGGCAAGGAAGAGGCGGATGTTCTCAGGGAAGCGCTCGTGGAGCAGCGTTATTTCGTCCAGCGTATGCACCGGTGCTCGTCCGTGCTTCGTCTGCAACACCCCGGCAAGTATGGGCCAGAAAGCAGCGAAATTTGTGCTCTCGGTATAGGTAATCCCCGCGTCAGCAGCCTTTTTCGCCCCCCTTCGGCGCAGCTCGCGCATGGGCAGACGGTCCTTCATGTCAACGACAGACGAAATGGCGCGACCCTGCAGCGTAGCCCCCACGCGGAACAGGGCATAGAGATCTTCCTCTGCAGGCTGACGATGGTAAATGTAAGGCATGGGTTTATAGATCCAGCGCATGGCGCCAAGCGTCTTTTGAAACCAATCCATAGCACAACTGAACACCTCTAGCGCTTCCACCGCCGTGATGTGAGGCGAGAGTATCAGTCCGCCGTACGTCAGTCCACCATGCGAGCAGACGGTGTTCTCTTCCTCCACCCAGTTGGCGGGCAGGGTGGCGATAAGCACTCCTTTTTTATAAAAGAGAAGGGAGCAGTCGTGGAAGCGGTCGGCGTGGTAGTCCATGTAGCGACGGTCAAGGAGGAACGTGCCGTTCTTCGACGTACTGACGAAGGCGTTCCATTCCTCGGCGTGCGTGTCATCGTACGGGACGGTGTGGACGACACCGGCGTGGTACTCGGCATAGTCGTTCGTATAGCCCGAAGCATTGTAGGGGTGCGAAGCAAACACCACGCACACAGTACCTGGGGCGAAGCTCTCAAGCCGGCACCACACCGAGGGGGGGATGAGGATACCCGTCAGGGGCGAATCCATGCGCACCGTCAGGCGACGCTCGCCGTCGTCAACCAGCAAATCAAAAGCACCGCACACAGGCACGATAACCTCGCTGCACTCGTTGTGACTGTGCTCTCCCCTCGCCTGCCCTTCGGGCACACCATAAATCCAGAACACACGCTCAGGCACAAACGGAATCTGGTGCCTTGTCTCGCCCACGGCAAGGCTTCCACGGCTGTCGGTACACTCCTGAAAACGGATGAGACGACACCCGCGCGGCATGGACTCTTGTTGACTTGTTGACATGATGACCTTCGTTTTCGCTGCGAAGATAGCACACACTGGGCGAAAAAACAAAAAAAATGTCACTAAACCGAATTTTTTTCCCGTTTTTGTTGCGTGAAACAAAAAGTCGCCCTATCTTTGCACCCGCAAAAAAGGTTAAGGCGTAAGCGGAACCTCCGTTTGGAAGTTTGGGTGAGTGGCTGAAACCAGCAGTTTGCTAAACTGCCGTACGGGTTACCGTACCGGGGGTTCGAATCCCCCAGCTTCCGCAGAGGAGCGGGCGAAGGAAACCTTTTTGCACCTATGGCGCTTTCATCTAGGGGTCTAGGATACCGGCCTCTCACGCCGGGTACACGGGTTCGAATCCCGTAGGCGCTACAAGGTAAACGAAACAAAAAGAGAAATCATCTTCCTGTCAACGGCTGGAAGATGTTTTTTTGCCGTTTTACTTGGAAAGTTCAAAAATATCACCTACTTTCGCGCCGTCATTCAAATAAACAATATTGCGCATGAAACACTCCCTCCTCCTTCTCATACTCCTCGCGGCAGGACTTCACCTGAGCGCGCAGCCCGCCCACACCCGCATCAACCGCAGTCTCTTCACCGGCACCACCGTCGAGATGGAGGCCACGAACGACTCTGTCATCTATTACGAGTTCGGCAAGCCTGGCAATATCATCCTCAGTGGCGACTATGAAGAGGTATTCTATAAGCTCGCCGAGATGAAGCAGTTCAGCCGCAACTGCAAGTGGGGCGACAAGGCACACCTCACCGAAAATCTCACCATCGAGCGCCGCGGACTTTTAGGCCCCCGTGCCTACGTCATCATCAACGACAGCACGGGCACCCGCATCCGCACAGGCTTCAACAGCATCTCCGAATGCCACCACGCCGTGTGGGTACACCGCCCCAGCAATGCCGACGCCATAGCCCGCGCCCGCAAGGCAGCCAAGCAGGCTCAAGAAGGTGAGAATCCTCAGGGACAGCCCTTCGACGGCCCTCCTTTCGACTTCGGAGGATTTGGCGGATTCGGAGGCTTCGGCGGCCCGTTCTGATAGAGTTCATACCCATACTACGACACAAAGGGAGCACCAGTTTTTCTGATGCTCCCTTCACTTTCTACACCTTTACGCGGCTCAGAGTTTTTTCTTGCCGTAGAGATAGTGGACAAGGAGGCCAATCCAACTGGTGACGATGAGCAGCACCATGAAGATAATCTTCGGGATGAGCTCTAACTTCTTTGATTTCCAAATGTCGATACAGCCAAGGACTGCCAGAACGACACCAACAATGTAAACGATTTTTGCAATCATGATAAAATGGGGTTTTGGGGGTTATGGAATAAAGGGTAACCTTCAGCTCGCGGCTTCGGTATTCTTGGGTCTAATCTTCTTGCGACCAAAAACAATATAGACAAAAATGCCAATCCAATTGCTGATGGCCATAAGAATGATGTAGAGAACCTTTTTCTTTTTGGAAAGGAGTGGAGATGTGCCTATCTCAACGCAAGCGAGGACGGTGAGGCAAAGACCCGCCAGAAAAAAGAGTGTGGAAATCATACTTGATGTAAATGGAATTAAATGATAAAATGGGAAAAGGGTCGGGAGTATTCCTCCCGCCCTTGTTTTCCCTTCTGGATGTTATTCTTCAGCCGACCAGTCCATCTTGCTCATACGGACGTAGGAGGCATAGCGCTTCTTCGCCATCAGCTCGGCGGCGTCGAAGAGCTCCTGTGCCTCGTCGGGGTACTGCTTCAGCACACTGGCGTAGCGCACCTCACCCTTGAGGAAGTTCTGGAACTCGGCCCAGTTGGGCTCCTTCGAGTCGAGGCTGAAGGGGTTCTTGCCCTGTGCCTCGAGGTCGGGGTTGTAGCGCCAGAGGTGCCAGTAACCGCAAGCGACGGCATCGGCTTCCTCTGCCTGGCTCTTGCCCATGCCCTTCTTCAGGCCATGGTTAATACAGGGAGCGTAGGCAATGATGACGCTGGGGCCGTGATAGGCTTCTGCCTCGCGGATGGCCTTGAGGCACTGGCTGTTGTCGGCGCCCATGGCCACCTGTGCCACATAGACGTAGCCGTAGGTGGTGGCGATGAGGCCGAGGTCTTTCTTGCGCACGCGCTTGCCGCTGGCAGCGAACTTGGCGATAGCGCCAAGAGGCGTGGCCTTGCTGCTCTGTCCGCCGGTGTTGGAATAGACTTCAGTGTCGAGCACAAGGATGTTGACGTCCTCGCCGGTGGCAATGACGTGGTCGAGACCGCCGTAGCCGATATCGTAGCTGGCACCGTCGCCGCCGATAATCCACTGGCTGCGCTTGACGAGGTAGTCCTTCAGGCTGAGAATCTTCTTGCATGTGTCGCAGCCACAAGCCTCGCAGCCGGCGATAATCTGCGGAGCGAGCACCTTCGTGGCATCAGCATCGTTGCGCTTCTCAATCCATTCGCTGAAGAGAGCCTTCAGCTCGTCGGAGCAGCAGGTGCATGTCTGAGCCTCCGTCATCAGACGGACGAGGCGCAGTTTCAGCTTCTTGTTGGCAAGCTCCATGCCGAGTCCATATTCGCAGAAGTCTTCGAAGAGGCTGTTAGCCCAAGCCGGGCCCTGTCCCTTCTCGTTCACCGTGTAGGGCGTGGAGGGGATGGAGCCGGAGTAGATGGACGAGCAGCCGGTAGCGTTGGAGGCCATGATGCGGTCGCCGAAGAGCTGGCTGATGAGCTTGACGTAGGGCGTCTCGCCGCAGCCTGAGCAGGCACCGCTGAACTCGAAGAGCGGCTGAGCGAACTGGCTGTTCTTGGGGCTTTGCTTGATGTCCACGAGGTGCTGTTTTGACTTCACGTTCTTCACGCAGTAGTCCCAGTTGGCAGCCTCTTCCAGCTGTGTTTCCAGCGGCACCATCTGCAGGGCGGGGCCTGTAGCGGGCTTGCCGGGGCAGACGTCGGCGCAGTTGCCGCAGCCAAGGCAGTCAAGGATGCCCACCTGCACACGGAACTTCATGCCCTTCATGGCGGCGGGAGCCTTCAGCTCGATGGTGGGTGCGCTGAAGCCGGCAGCCTCGGCATCGTCCATGACGAACGGACGGATGCAGGCGTGGGGGCAGACGTAGGCACACTTGTTACACTGGATACAGTTGTCGACGTTCCACACGGGGACGAAGGTGCCGACGCCGCGCTTCTCATAGGCTGCGGTACCCGAGGGCCATGTGCCATCGATGCTCTCCTTGAAGGCGCTGACGGGCAGCAGGTCGCCGTCCTGGGCGTTGATGGGACGCACCACCTCGTGGATGAACGCGGGCTCGTCCTTGCGCTCGGCAGCGGGGACTTCCAGCGATGCCCAGGCGGGGTCGACAACAAGTTCCTTGTATTCGCCTCCGCGGTCCACAGCGGCATTGTTCTTATCGACGATGTCCTGACCCTTCTTGCCATAGCTCTTGACGATGAACTTCTTCATCTGCTCCACGGCGAGGTCCACGGGGATGACGCCGGTGATGCGGAAGAAGGCGCTCTGGAGGATGGTGTTCGTGCGGTTGCCGAGCCCGATTTCCTGAGCGATCTTCGTGGCGTTGATGTAATAGACCTTGATGTTGTTCTCAGCAAAATACTTCTTCACCTTGGCGGGGAGGTTCTGCTGCAGCTCGTCGCCCTCCCAGATGGTGTTGAGGAGGAACGTGCCGTTCTTCTGCAGACCGCGGGTAACGTCGTACATGTGCAGATAGGCCTGTACGTGGCAGGCGACGAAGTTGGGGGTGTTCACCAGATAGGTGCTGCGGATGGGGCTGTCGCCGAAGCGCAGATGCGAGCAGGTGAAGCCGCCCGACTTCTTCGAGTCGTACGAGAAGTAG
Organism: Bacteroidaceae bacterium; assembly: GCA_016291905.1. Taxonomy (GTDB): domain Bacteria; phylum Bacteroidota; class Bacteroidia; order Bacteroidales; family Bacteroidaceae; genus UBA1189. The sequence goes on along the minus strand of JAEEZS010000067.1, from coordinate 77,671 downwards.
GCCTGGCAGTGCTTGTCGGTATTGTCGCCGATGATTTTAACGGAGTTTTTGTTAGCACCCACGGTACCGTCGGCACCAAGGCCGTAGAACTTGGCTTCGAACATTCCTGCGCCGCCCACGGCAATCTCCTTGCCCTGCGGCAGCGAGGTGAAGGTGACGTCATCGACGATGCCGATGGTGAAGCCGTTCTTAGGCTGAGCAAGCTCCAGGTTGGCATAGACGGCCAGAATCTGGGCGGGGGTGGTGTCGTGTGAGCCGAGACCATAGCGTCCGCCCACGATGGTGAGGTCCTTCCTGTCGGAGAGGGCTTCGACGACATCGAGGTAGAGCGGTTCGCCCAGGGCACCGGGCTCCTTCGTGCGGTCGAGCACGGCGATGCGCTTCACGCTGGCAGGCAGCACGGCCTTGAGGTACTTCACGCTGAAGGGGCGATAGAGGTGTACGCTGATCATACCCACCTTCTTGCCCTGACCGGCAAGGTAGTCGATGACCTCGCGTGTGGCCTCGGTGACAGAGCCCATGCAGATGATGATGTTCTCGGCATCGGAAGCGCCGTAGTAGGTGAAGGGGGCGTAGTGACGGCCGGTGAGGCGCTCAATCTCCTTCATATAGTCGTTCACGATGTCGGGCACGGCCTCGTAGTACTTGTTGCACACCTCGCGATGGGTGAAGAAGGTGTCGGGGTTCTCGGCCATACCGCGCATGACGGGGTGCTCGGGGTTGAGGGCACGGGCACGGAACTCTGCCAGCGCCTGCTGGTCGATGAGGGGAGCGAGGTCGTCGTTGTCAAGACGCTCAATCTTCTGAATCTCGTGCGACGTGCGGAAGCCGTCGAAGAAGTTCACGAAGGGCACGCGGCTCTTGATGGTAGCCAGGTGGGCCACACCGGCAAGGTCCATCACCTCCTGCACGGAGCCTTCAGCCAGCATGGCGAAGCCCGTCTGGCGCGTGGACATCACGTCCTGATGATCGCCGAAGATGCAGAGGCTGTGCGAGGCCAATGTGCGGGCGCTGACATGGAACACGCAGGGCAGCAGCTCGCCGGCAATCTTGTACATGTTGGGAATCATCAGCAGCAAGCCCTGGCTGGCGGTGTAGGTGGTGGTGAGGGCACCCGCCTGCAGCGAGCCGTGCACAGCGCCTGCGGCGCCTCCCTCCGACTGCATCTCCTGCACCATCACGGTCTCGCCGAAGATGTTCTTACGTCCCGCAGCAGCCCATTCGTCGACATGCTCAGCCATCGTCGAAGAGGGCGTAATGGGGTAGATGGCAGCCACCTCGGTAAACATGTACGAGATGTGAGCCGCAGCTTCGTTGCCATCACAAGTGATCAGTTTCTTTTCTTTTGCCATAATCCTAAAAAACTATTTTTTAATGGTTAATGTTTTTATGTCTAATATCTATTCGTCTTTAATAAAGCAGTCCAAACATCCAGAGGGGCACGAGGTTGTCGCGGCCCTTCTCCTTCTTGCCCACGGCGTAGTACATGCCCGGGCTCACCCTGGGGGGCAGCACCGCGGCGGTGACGTGGAACGTGTGGCGGTTGTCGATGAACAGCGTGCCGGGTATCTCGCCCTTGTTCACCACGTGGTCCTTCCAGAGGCTGTTCACGAAGAACATCTCTGCTACGTCGTCCTCGTCGGCCTTCACGGGGTAGATGCTGTAGGCGAGGTTGGGGTTGTGGAGCAGCACGCGGGCGGGCTTCTTCGGGAAATCGTCGCCCGGCTTGTAGACCAGGTTGATGAGGCGTGCATCGGCCAGGTACTTGATGTAGTTCATCACCGTGGCGCGCGAGAGCCCAATCTCGTCGGCCAGGGCACTCACGTTGGGCGAGCGGTGGCTGTCCGACGCCAGCAGGTAAAGCAGCTTCTTCAGCTTCGACAGGTAGCCCAGCTCTATCTGCTGGATGAGCAGGATGTCCACCTCCATCATCATGTTCATCGTCTTCAGCAGGTTCTCGGCGAAGTTGCGCTTCTCAAGGAAAAAGGGGTAGAAGCCGTGGTGCAGGTAGTCCTGGAAGTACTGCATGGGGTTGACGGTGGGCAGCACCTGGCGGGCTATCTGCTCGTGGTGCAGCAGGATGTCCTGCAGCCCGTACGAGGGGATCTGCGTGCCGGCCTGCAGGTTGAGGAACTCGCGGAACGAGAAGCCGCGCAGGTTGTACGACGTGACGATGCCGTTCAGCACGGGGTTCTCGTCCTTCAGGCGCATCACGCTGCTGCCCGTAAAGACAATCTGCAATTTTGGGTAGCGCTCGTAGCACAAGCGGAGCTGGCGACTCCAGTCGGGAATCTTGAACACCTGGTCCACCAGCAGCGTCTTACCGCCGCGCCGCACAAACGCATCGGCGAAGTCCGTCAGCGAGTGGCCCTGGAAGTAGAAGTTGTTCATGTTGATGTAGAGGCACGACAGGTCGTGGCGACGCTGCTCCTGCGCATACTGGATGAGGAACGTCGTCTTCCCCACTCCGCGAGTGCCCTTGATGCCTATGAGTCGGTCGTCCCAGTTGATTTCGTCCATCAACTGCCGCCGGACAGCCGCCTCAGTGTGGGCCAGCAAGTACTCGTGCGTCTTATAAAATGCCTCCATTTACCGAAAAAGCGATAATCCGCTGCGAAGTTACGACAAAAAAACAACAATTGCAAACTCCACCTGCCATTTTTTCATCTTTTTTTTCACCCCACCTCTGCGGCACTCTGTTTCTCCACCAAACTGCTGCTGCCGCACTGCCCGTCAGGGCGGATTTTTGCTTCGTTCCGGCCATGTTTTTGGCACTTCTTCTCCCATCTGTTTTCGCTACAAAGGAAATAAAAATAATCCGGACGCACAAGGAAAAACGACGTTTTTTTTGTGCTTTTTTTTGCCAATACAGTCAACTCGCTCCATGCTAAAAGGCTCAAAGGCTGCATTTTGCAAAAAACGACTCTGCATATTAACATTTAGAAGGGGGCGTGGCGAGCGCGACCGGGGGCGTAGCCATGGCGACAGGGGGCGTGGAGAATGCAAAAGCTCCAACGGCAAAAAGTTCTCTTTTTCTCCTGTTCTCCTCCGAGGAGAAAAACTGCACCCTCTTTTCTAAAAAGTAATCTAAAGTATATTATATGATATATATTATATACATAATTATATATAAATAGAGAGCATAAAAAAGGCGGTGCAGGAGAACAGGAGAATTGGAGAAAAAGAGAACAAACTTGCCTCAATAAGCACCAACTATAGAAAATGTTAAAATTGGTAAATAATTAACATTTTTATGCGAAATTATTTGGTAGATATTGCAGAAAAGACCACCTTTTGCATCAAGATTAAGAAAACCTTATTGTCTAACTTCTAAAACTTAATGCCATGTCCGTTTCATCCCCCTTTGCAGGTTTCCCCACCTCCCGAAGCGCCGAGGGCGCCGGTTACTCCACCAGCCGCGCCACGCGGGCCGACGGCCACGGCCTGACGTCACTCCTGCGGAGCGGAGGGGTTGCTTTTGCGGCGGTGACGGCGTTTTTTCTTGGCGGGAGAGGCTGCCTTCGCCTCCTGTCCGGACGTGCCTGTCGGGGGCTGCGACGGGGCATGCTGCATCTTTGCGGACTCTGCATGGGGCTGTTTCTTCCCCTTTCCTCCCCTGCCCTTGCCTCCGCGATGGCGCCCGCGACGGCTCTTGTCGAACGCATGGGGGGCATAGTCGGGGGCCTCGCCCAGCTCGGCGGGGACGGGCGTCTTCTCCACCTCGCGCCCGATGAACTTCTCAATCTGGCGGAAGCGCGACTGGTCGTCGCGGTTGACGAAGGTGACAGCCGCTCCCTCGCTGCCGGCACGGGCGGTGCGGCCGATGCGGTGGACGTAGTCCTCGCAGTCGTGGGGGACGTCGTAGTTGAGCACCAGCTGGATGTCGTCGATGTCGATGCCGCGCGACACGATGTCGGTAGCCACGAGGACGTCGATATGGCCGTTACGGAAGCGGTGCATCATCTCGTCGCGCTCGGCCTGCGTGAGGTCGCTGTGCATCTCGCCCACGGTGAACCCCTTCTCACGCCCGATGCGCTGCAGGGCGCGGGCGATGTCCTTCACCTTCAGCTTGGAGGAGGCAAAGACGAGGACGCGCTTCGGGGGATTCTCGGTGAAGATGTGCTGGACGATGCCGAGCTTCTGCGTCTCGTGGCAGACGAAGGCGCTCTGGTGTATGCCCTCGGCGGGGCGGCTGACGGCAATCTTCACCTCCACGGGGTCGCGCAGGATGGTGGCAGCGAGTTTCTGAATCTCTGCCGGCATGGTGGCCGAGAAGAGCATCGTCTGGCGCTCCGCCGGCAGCTGCTTGACGATTTGCATGATGTCGTCAATAAAGCCCATGTCGAGCATGCGGTCAGCCTCATCGAGCACAAAGAACGACACGCGGCTGAGATCGATGTTGCCCAGGGAGATATGGCTGATAAGCCGCCCTGGCGTGGCAATGACCACGTCGGCACCGCGCTCGAAACCGCGGCACTCCTGGGCGAAGCGGATGCCGTCGTTGCCGCCATAGACGGCCACGCTGCTGATGGGGACGTAGTAGGAGAAGCCCTCCATGGCCTGGTCGATCTGCTGTGCCAGCTCGCGCGTGGGCGACATGATGACGCAATTGACGGCATCGCTGGGGAAGCCTCCGTCAGAGAGGCGGCTGAGGACGGGCAGCAGGTAGGCGGCCGTCTTGCCCGTACCCGTCTGGGCTATGCCGATGAGGTCGCGCCCCTCGAGAAGCGGCGGGATGGCCTGCTCCTGAATGGGGGTGCACTCGGAGAAGTTCATTGCATCGAGTGCATCGAGGATATCATCGTTTAGGTTAAGTTCGTCGAAATACATCTATAATGAAAAAAACTATGAACTATGAATTATGAACTATGACCTACTTCGGTGCTTTGTGATAGAGGTAAAGTCCGATGAGCAGGAACACGATGTTGGGAATCCAGACGGCCACCACGGGGGGTGTGTTGCCGTTGACGGCAAATGTGGACGAGATGGTCTGGAACACAATGTAGCCGAACGAGAGGGCGATGCCGATGCCGAGGTTCATGCCCATGCCGCCCTTCACCTTCTTGCTGGAGAGGCTGACGCCGATGAGGGTGAGGATGAAGGCGGCAAAGGAGATGGCAATGCGGTTGTGGTACTCTATCTCGAAGGCCTTGATGTTGGCAATGCCGCGCCGTCGCTGACGGTCGATGTAGCGCTTCAGCTCGGGCGTGGTCATGGTCTCCTGCTGCCCTTGTGAAACCAGCAGGTCGTAGGGCTGGATGGCAATCACCGTGTCGCGTGAGAGCCCGCTGGTGATGACCTCCAACGTGTCGGTGATGTCGCGCAGCTGCCAGTTCTTGGCCGTCCACTTGTCGGGGTTCGCGGGGTCGTTGCCATAGACGAGCGTCTTGGCGGTGAAGTGGCTCTTCAGCGTGTTGCCCTCGAAACGGTCAAGCTGGAAACGGTAGCCCGTGCTGTTGGCACGCTCAAAGCGGTCGAAGTAGGCAATAACGCCGTCCTCCACCTCTAACTGGATGTTGTGCCCCGTGTCCATGATGACCTTCTTCTTGTACTTGTTCTCAAAGGCGATGCGCTTCACGTTACCCTTGGGAATGACGTAGGCGCCGAGGCCGTAGGAAAACAGGGCTATCAGCAGCGCCGAGAACATGTAGGGGCGCATGAGGCGGTGGAAGCTGATGCCCGTGGAGAACATGGCGATAATCTCGGAGTTCTCCGCCAGCTTGGAGGTGAAGAAGATGACCGCGATGAAGACAAACAGCGGGCTGAACAGATGCCCGAAATAGGGGATGAAGTTCAGGTAGTAGTCGAAGATGATGGCATGCCAGGGGGCTTCGTTCTGCACGAACTGGTCAACGTGCTCGTTGTAGTCGAACACCACGGCGATGGCAAGGATGAGCGCCAACGAGAAGAAGAAGGTGCCCAGGAACTTGCCGATGATGTAGCCATCGATGCGCTTGAAAAGCTTATCCCTTATCTTCATAGGCGGCGGGTTACTTCGGGCAGGGTGGCGCGCTTCCACGCGGCAAAGTCGCCATTGATGATGTGACGTCGTGCCTCGCCCACGAGCCAGAGGTAGAACGCCAGGTTGTGAACCGAGGCAATCTGCATGGCAAGGAACTCCTGCGAATGGAACAAGTGGCGCAGATAGGCACGGCTGTAGAGGGTATCGACGCGGCTGGCGCCCTCTTCCTCGATGGGGCTGAAGTCGGTGCTCCACTTCTCGTTCTTCATGTTCATGATGCCGTGCTTGGTGAAGAGCATACCGTTGCGCCCGTTGCGGGTGGGCATCACGCAGTCGAACATATCCACGCCCCGCTCGATGGCCTCCAGGAGGTTGGCAGGGGTGCCCACGCCCATCAGGTAGCGGGGCTTGTCCTTCGGCAGTATGGCGTTCACCAGCTCAATCATCTCATACATCACCTCCGTGGGCTCTCCCACCGCCAGTCCTCCGATGGCATTACCGTCGGCACCCAGCGAGGCGACTTTCTCGGCCGACTGCTCACGGAGGTCGCGATAGGTGCAGCCCTGCACGATGGGGAAAAGGCTCTGCCGGTAGCTGTACTTCGGCTCGGTTTCGTTGAAACGCTGCCAGCAGCGGTCGAGCCAGCGGTGGGTGCGCTCCATCGACTGCTTGGCGTAGGCATAGTCGGCCGTGCCGGGAGTACACTCGTCGAAGGCCATCATGATGTCGGCGCCGATGGTGCGCTCGATGTCCATCACCCCCTCGGGGGAGAAGAAGAGCTTCGAGCCGTCGATATGGCTGCGGAACTCCACGCCCTCCTCGGTCATCTTGCGGATGCCGCTGAGGGAGAACACCTGAAAGCCGCCGCTGTCGGTGAGCATGGGGCGGTCGAAGCCGTTGAAGCGATGCAGTCCCCCTGCCCGCTCCAAGACGTTGAGCCCCGGGCGGAGGTAGAGGTGGTAGGTGTTGCCGAGGATAATCTGCGCCTTGATGTCGTCCTTCAGTTCGTAGAGCTGCACCGCCTTCACCGAGCCCACCGTCCCCACCGGCATGAAGATGGGTGTCTCGATAACACCGTGGTCGGTGGTTATACGCCCGGCGCGGGCATTAGTCTGGCAGTCGGTGGCAGTCAGCTCAAACGTCATTTCTCTGTCTTCTTTTCTTCTTTGACGGTAAGGTCGAGGGGGTTGGCAACTTTCTCGTTCAGCAGGGCGAGGTGCCACACTTCGCTGACTTCGTTCACGTAGTGGAACGTCAGCCCCGAGAGATAGACGGGCTGGATGTCGCTGATGTGGCGGCGGTTCTCCTCCGAGAGGATGATGTCGGTGATGCCGGCACGCTTGGCAGCGAGAATCTTCTCCTTGATGCCGCCCACGGGCAGCACCTTGCCGCGCAGCGTTATCTCGCCCGTCATGGCGAGGTTAGCACGCACCTTGCGCTGGGTGAAGGCCGAGGCAAGCGCCGTGGCCATCGTGATGCCCGCCGAGGGGCCGTCCTTCGGGATTGCTCCTTCGGGAACGTGCAGATGGATGTTCCATTGCTCAAACAGCCTGGGGTCGATGTCGAGCAGCTTGGCGTGCGCCTTCAGGTACTCCAGCGCTATCGTGGCGCTCTCCTTCATCACGTCGCCAAGGTTGCCGGTGAGCGTCAGCTGCCCCTTGCCGTGCGAGAGGCTGGTTTCGATGAAGAGGATTTCGCCTCCCACAGCCGTCCATGCAAGCCCTGTGACGACGCCGGCATAGCCGTTACCCTGATAGCGGTCGCGGGTGTATTCCTCCACACCCAGCAGTTCGGGGATTTGCTTGGGACCGATGGAGGTATGCTGCGGAAGTCCCCTCGAAGCCATCTCCAACGCCATCTTGCGGAAGATTTTGCCAATCTTCTTATCCAGCTCACGAACGCCCGACTCGCGGGTGTAGTTCTCCACAATCTTCTCCAGCGCGGGCTTGGTGATGGTGACTCGGCGGGCGGGGATGCCGTTCTCCGTCATCTGCTTGTGGACAAGGTGGCGGCGGGCAATCTCCACCTTCTCCTCGGTGAGGTAGCCGCTCATCTCGATGAGTTCCATGCGGTCGAGCAGCGGGGCGGGGATGGTCTGGATATTGTTGGCCGTGGCGATGAACATGACGTGCGAGAGGTCGAAGTCCACGTCAAGGAAGTTGTCGTGGAAGGCGCTGTTCTGCTCGGGATCGAGCACTTCGAGCAGGGCGCTCGAGGGGTCGCCGTTGTGCGTCATCTGACTGATTTTGTCTATCTCGTCGAGGATGAAGACAGGGTTTGAGGAGCCTGCCTTTGCCAAGCCCTTGATGATGCGTCCGGGCATGGCGCCGATGTACGTCTTGCGGTGGCCACGTATCTCTGCCTCGTCGTGCACGCCGCCCAGCGAGATGCGGACATATTTGCGTCCGAGAGCATCGGCAATGGATTTGCCGAGCGACGTCTTACCTACACCGGGAGGGCCGTAGAGGCAGATGATGGGCGACTTCATGTCCCTGCGCAGCTTGAGCACGGCCAGGTGCTCGATAACGCGCTCCTTCACCTTCTCGATGCCGTAGTGGTCGCGGTCAAGGGTGCGCTGGGCATGGGCCATGTCGAGGTTATCCTCGGTGTATTCGTTCCACGGCAGCCCAAGCATCGTCTGCAGGTAGTTGAGCTGCACATTGTAGTCGGGCGACTGGGCGTTGGTGCGCTCCAGCTTCGCCACCTCTTTCTCGAAAATCTCGGCAACGTCGGCGTTCCATTTCTTCTTCTTGGCAGCCTCGCGCATCTCGGCAATGTCCTGATCCTGCACGCTGCCGCCCAGCTCGTCCTGGATGTTCTTCATCTGCTGCATGAGGAAGTACTCGCGTTGCTGCTGGCTCAGCTCCTCCTTGGCACGTGCCTGGATGTCCTCTTTCAGCTCCGAGAGCTGCACCTCGCGGTTGAGGATGGAGAGCAGCTGCGTGGCACGCTCCTGCAGCGAGGGCTCGGTGAGCAGCTGTGCCTTCTCCTTGATGTCGAAGGGTAGGTTAGCGCAGATGAAGTTGACGAGGAAGACGGGGTTGTTGATGTTGCGCAGGGCGAAGATGGTGTCCTGCTGGCTCTCGATGTTGAGACGGGTGTATTTGATGGCCAGCTCCTTGCAGTTGTCCACAATGGCGCGGAACTCGCGGTTGTTCTTCCCTGGCAGCACGTCGCGCAGAGGCTCCACCTGAGCCGTCATGTAGGGGCGGCGCTTGACGACCTCCACCATCTGCACACGCTGTACGCCGTGCAGGATGACGGTAGTGGTCATGTCGGGCATCTCAAAGATGCGGACGATGCGGGCGGCGGTGCCCACGTCGTAGAGGTCCGTCTCGGTGGGGTTCTCCGTCTCGGGCGACTTCTGGCAATGGACGGAGATGGAAATCTCCTTCTTGTAGGCGTCCTTGACGAGCTTCAGCGAGCTGCTGCGGCCTATGGTGACGGGCATGACGACGCCGGGGAACAACACCATGTTACGCACGGGTAGCACGGGCAGCGTCTCGCCGTTGGGGTCGATGACGTTGAACATGTTCTCCTCGCTGCCCTCGTAGTCGGCAATCATGGCGAACGAAGGTTCCTCTTCGTCGGAGCTGGTGATGATATCGATTGTATGCTTGTTCATATAGTCTTCGGAAAATTGGTGCAAAGGTACGTTAAAACGCACGTTCTACAAAGTAAATTTTGTGTTTTTAACCATATTATTAGTAAAAAAAGAGCACGTTGCTTGGCGGTTCGAGAAAGGATGTCTATATTTGCCCCGCTGAACAGAAAGATTTCCACTTATGTTAGATGAAGAAAAAATGGTCATCGTCAAGACCTGCAACGAACTTTTCGAGGCTGAGCTGGTCGTGGGCCGTCTGAAGGCAGAGGGCATCCTATCAGCCATTCGCGACCGGAGTACGGGTGTCACCATGTACACCTCCCCCTACGCATTTCCAAGCATCTTCGACGTGGAGGTACTGGAGCATGACCTTCCCGCGGCTAAGGCGGTGCTTGAAGTGACAGAGGAGGAATAGTTTTTTAGTTAAGAATTAAGAGTTAAGAGTTAAGAGAAAATGCTTTATATGCGACATCCCTTTTTCCCTCTGTCGCCGGCGGACAATCCCGTTTCCCAACTATTTTTCATAACTCTTAATTCTTAACTCCTAACTTTTCACAGCACTTCAAAGCTACGTCTGACGAAGTTGGCTAAGGCTTCGCCCTTCAGCATGCCGTTTTGCAGCAGGGCAAGGTCCACTAGCTGGTGCACGGTGGTGTTGTCGGCAGCAAAGGCGCGGAGGATCTCCTCACGCTCGTGGCGGATAGCCTCGATGCGCTCCTTCAGGGTGTTCAGCTCGTCCTTCTCCGGCACGGGGATTTCATCGTCCTTCTTCCCCTTGTGGGCAGCCTCCAGCTCGTCCTGGCGGGCACGCAGCCGTGTGTTCTCCTCCATCAGCGGACGGAGTTTCTCGCTGCAGGCGCCGTCCTCGGCGTCGAGGATGCTCTTCACCAGCCGGTGGTCGGCGTTCACCACCACGGTGTACATGTCGGGCATCTCGCCGTAGAAGCCCATGCCGCTCTCAATGGCAGCCATCTCCTTCATGCGGCGCATGTATTCACTCTGTGTAATCATCACGGGCACAGCCGTCTCGCCCAGGCAGGCAGTCTCCACATGGTACTCCACCTTCTCCCGCTTGGGCATGGAACTCTCGAAGATGGTGGAGAGGCTCAGCCGCTTGTCGGCATCCACCTCGCCCACGTTGGTGTCGTCCTTCTCAATCAGGCGGTCCAGCACGTCGGCATCCACGCGGGCAAAGCGTGTCTTCTCCGTCTTGCGCTCCCAGAGGCTCACCATCGCCACGTCCAGCTGGCCGTCCAGCAGCAGCACATTGTAGCCCTTTGCCTCGGCCGTCTGGATGTAGGTGTACTGCTCCTCGGGGTTGGCAGCGTACAGATAGACAAGATTGCCATTTTTGTCAGTTTGGTTGGCACTGATGAGCGTCTTGTACTCGTCGTAGGTGTAGTACTTATTATCGGTGTCCTTCAGCAGGGCAAATTTCTCGGCCTTCTCGTAGAAGTCGTCCTGCGTCAGCATGCCGTAGTTGATGAAGATTTTCAGGTTGTCCCACTTCTCCTCAAACTCCTTGCGGTTGTCCTTGAAGATGGCGCTCAGCCTGTCGCTCACCTTCTTGGTGATGTAGGTGGAGATTTTCTTCACATTGGCGTCGCTCTGCAGGTAGCTGCGGCTGACGTTCAGCGGAATGTCGGGGCTGTCGATGACGCCGTGCAGCAGCGTCAGGAAGTCCGGCACGATGCCCTCCACCGAGTCGGTCACGAACACCTGGTTGCAGAACAGCTGAATCTTGTTGCGCTGCAGGTCGATGCTGCTCTTCACGCGGGGGAAGTAGAGGATGCCGGTGAGGTGGAAGGGGTAGTCCACGTTGAGGTGAATCCAGAACAGCGGCTCGTCCGACATCGGGTAGAGGTCGCGGTAGAACGTGCGGTAGTCCTCGTCCTTCAGCTCGCTGGGCGTGCGCGTCCACAGGGGGTTGGTGTTGTTGACGATGTTGTCCTCGTCGGTCTCCACCTGCTTGCCGTCCTTCCACTCCTTCTTCTTGCCGAAGGCGATGGCGATGGGCAGGAAGCGGCAGTACTTGCGCAGCAGCCCTTCGAGGCGGCCCTCCTCGAGGAACTCCTTGCAGTCGTCGTCGATGTGGAGCACGATGTCCGTGCCACGTTCGGCGCGGTCGGCCTCGGTCATGGTGAACTCGGGCGAGCCGTCGCACGTCCACTTCACCGCCTTCGCCCCCTCCTGATACGAGCGGGTGACGATGTCCACCGACTTCGACACCATGAAGGCGCTGTAGAAGCCCAGTCCGAAGTGTCCGATGATGGCGCCCGCGTCGTTCTTGTACTTCTCCAGGAAGTCGTTGGCGCCCGAGAAGGCAATCTGGTTGATGTACTTGTCAATCTCCTCCTCGGTCATGCCCACGCCGTGGTCGCTGATGGTGATGGTGCCCTTCTCCTTGTCGAGTGCGACGCGGATGGTCAGGTCGCCCAGCTCGCCGTTGAAGTCGCCCTTCAGCTGCACGGTCTTCAGCTTCTGCGTGGCGTCGACGGCGTTCGACACCATCTCGCGCAGGAAAATCTCATGGTCGGAATAGAGGAACTTTTTGATGACGGGGAAGATGTTCTCTGTCGTAACCCCGATGTTACCTTTTTGCATAGTGCTATGTCGATTTGTTTGGTTGTTCATTTCCACAAACCACCGTGTGCAAAAAGTCTGCCACTCCCCCGCCGGCTGACAAAATGTCGCGCTTCGCACAATGAAAAATGAAGAATGAAGAAAAAAATGCCCCGTAAGCGGTGTACTGCAAACGGGACATTTTTTCTTAACTCTTAACTCTTAATTCTTAACCAACAAACGACTCTTAACTAAAAAAGTCTATGAACGGCCTTGCGCAGCGCCCTGGGCAGCGCGTGACGGTTCAGGAACAGGTAGGTGGTGTTCAGCGCCATGTAGTCGCGTGACATATACCACGTGCCCTTGTACGGTCCGCTCTCGCCCCACGAGTTCTTCACCAGGTAGTAGGGCTTCCCCGCCTCGTCCGTCGCCTTGCCATAGATGAGCATCACGTGGTCGTAGGTGAAGCGCCAGTCGTCCCACTGCTCCTGCCGTAGCTGCTGTGTGGGCACCACGCCGTCGGGCAGCATGGCCAGCCCCTCCTTGCGCAGGAAGTCGCCCGTCACGTCGCCGCCCCATGCCACCGTGTAGCCCGCGTCCAGCGCCCTGTCCAGCACCTCCATCAGCTGCTCGATGGGGATGTTGTAGCTCGGCTTCAGCCGCCACTTGTAGGGAGCCTCTATGACGAACCACTCGCCAAACGGATGGTGCGTGAAGCTCGTCAGGCTCACGTAGTCGTCGAGGTCCAGCCCCAAGCTCTCGGCAAACGACTGTGGCGTGTAGGTCTTCCCCTCATAGACAAACGTCTCGGGGCAGCGGCCCACGTACCTCTCTATCACCGCCTGCACGCTGTCGCGCCAATGGGGTCGCGGCTCCTTCACGACGGCCACCGAGGGGTCTCCTTCGGTGATGCGGTTGAGGTCGGCGGCAGGCCTGACGATGCTGCTCACCGTGCGCTCCAGCTCGGGGAAGAACACCTTGAAGTTCGCCAGCGAGTCGCCCGTCAGCGAGCCCGGTGCCGGCATGGCCTCCTCGGGGCAGATGCCGTGCTGGCGTATGACCTCCACCACGTCGTCGCACGAGCCACCCTCCGAGATCTGGCTGTAGCCGTGCATGCGCACGTAGTGCGTGGCGCAGTCCATGTAGTCCTTGTTCACCACGTACATCTCGCACAGGTCGTACGTCCTGCCCGTGCGTCGCAGTATCTCGCTCTCCAGGAAGCCCAGTGTGCCGTAGTCCCAGCACGTCCCGCTGCGGTATTGGTTTTTCACGCTGGTAATCGGCAGCTCTTTCACTACGGTGAACGTCTTCCCTGTCTGCTGCGCCCCGGCCGTCAAGGCCACGAGGGCAGCCGTCATCCATGTCAGTATTCTCATTTTTTGCGGTTGGTTGATGATGATGGTGCAAAGGTACAAAAACAATCCCACCCCGCCAAACGGTTTTCTGGTTTTTGCATCGTTTCGTTGGGGTAATTTTCGGCAACTCGCTCGTTTTTTTGCGTAGGTTGTTTTCAGTTTTTGTCCAAATGTGGGATGAACTAAGAATTATGAACTATGAATTATGAACTATGAACTGTTATAGCCCAATGGGCTGTCGGCACAGCCCTTAACGCTACGAGCACAAAGTTAAACGCTGTCGGCACAGCCCTTAACGCTACGAGCATAGTGCCATCGAAAATGTTAGAAACACAAACTTCCATCAATAATTCTTTGCTTTTCTCCAATAGCCGATACCTTTGTCGTAATCAAACATCAAACCCCCAAAAGTTATGACATCGCACTAGAGCCCGATTTTTTGATTCGCGTGCGGTCATTTGGTCATTTGGTCATTTGGTCAAAATCGTTTTCCAAGAGTCAAAATCCGCCACTATATAATAAATATTATATTTATATATAGTGAGCAAATGACCGAATCAGAAAACGAAAATGACAAATGACCAAATGACCAAATGACCACTTTGACCAGACAACTGGACAACCCATTGGGAACTATATTCGGGAAAAAAGCATTCGCTTCATATAAAAAAGTCGTCCAATTTCTTGCTTTTCCTCATTATATACGTTTTTTTTGCAGCGGCGTTTGTCTGATAGAGATATAGATTTATGGAAGGAACAAAGGTTATAGACAGCATCCGGCAGGTGGCCAGCATTGCTGATAAGCGATGGCCACAATGTGAAAAGCCATCGGGGTGTAATGGCATTGTTTGGTGAGCATTATGTCAAGAGTGGACTCTTCTCGAAGGAAGATGGCGCTTTGTTCTCCGATTTGGTTATCATGCGTGATAATGCCGATTATAATTGTTTCTTTGAGGCTGACAAAGAGAAACTGTAGCCATACGTAGCACCTGCCCGCCAGCTTATTTCAAAAATCAAGGAGTATATATCTGCAAAGATATAGCAAAAATACATTGTGGCGTATCGGGGGAACTATAATTCAGCGGATCGGTTGTCCTGTCCCTGGCGATTCTCTTCGGGCGACTTCGGCTACTGATACGATTCGCGTGCGGTCATTTGGTCATTTGGTCATTTGGTCAAAATCATTTTCCAAGTGTCAAAATCCGTCCGGGCGGATTATTTGAAAGCCTTTCCCCTAACATATCCTACGCCTTATTATCGGATAATAAACGTCATACTTTCTCATCAGCTCTTCTCCTTTAGCCCTTGCCTCATCTGAGATGTATTTGTCCACAAGATATAGTATTCTTTGACTGGCTACCGCCTAAAATTTATTTCATCATGAAGCCTAATGTCTTATAATTCCAGCAATATTTTGATTTGCTGGTCTATCACGAAGATAAAAACTATATTAAGAATAAGAGCGACAACCTACTCATTCCTCGCTCAGAACCACAAGTGCATCGGTTGCCACTCTTATCGGGTGCAAATATATATAGATTTTTTTTATTTTCCCAATACTTTTACATTTTATACATTTTTTATCGTCTCTCTCCCAGAGATTCTTTTTTGGTTTTTTGCAGCAATCGGAATTATAATTCCCAATTTGCTTTGAAAACGTTTATCAAATTGTTTTGACGTTGTTCTACGACCTCTTCAGTCCAAACAGGAATGGATAATACTTGAGTAGTAAGATTATATGAGGATGTACCTGTTCTAGAATTAGTGAAATATTTTTCTTTTTTCTCATCAAAGTCGTAGTTCTGAGCAGCAGAATTAATTCTACGAGCAAGAGGAACAAGATTGGCAATTTTGTGCAACCAAAAGGTTCTTTTTGCTTCGTCTGGCCAAAGATGAGCCCATTGAGAATCAGGATTGACGGTCTGTGGTAAAACGTGTTCTATCGTAAATACTTTTTCATCATATGTGGCAGCTCCATCTGAGACAAAAGAGTCAAGACGTTGAATAATGTAATTCCTATATCTTGATGTCATATTATAAATATCTTTACTCAAGACGTCAATAAATAAGGCTTTCTCTTCTTCAGTAAGTTCAATTGAAACCAAAGGCGAAGATAGACTATGGTTAGTTCTATTCTCCAACTCATTTAGAATTTGGACATATCGGTTTATACGCTTGTTGACATCCTGACCCGTTGCCATTAAACACGTAGCAAGCCGTTCCATTTTTTTAAGAAACCACAGCAGGTAATTTGAATCGTTTCCATAACTAAGCATGAACTTTAATGTAGCAGGAATCCAGTCATAGTTAAATCCTTTGTTAAGCCATTTAAACATTTCATTTATTTGCTTAGCTGTATCAGACGTTGAAGAATAGTCACATTTTCGGATTGTATTAAAAGCCTTACAATAAGGAAACAGGACTTTGTCGATAAAATCTTCCGATTTACTTATTTGTGATATTACCGTTTTCTTAAAATTGGTAACAAGTTCCTCGCGAAGTTTCTCTTTAGCATAAATCATTCTAATATGGACAAACAATTCGTTGAATCCCTGACGGGACAAATCATTCTCCATATCTTCCCATTTTTGGGTATAATAATTCTGAAGACCAGAAGGAATTTCTCCAATAATATCCGCTTTAAAAATATCAATCGGCAACAAATCCAATCCCCGACTATTCATAACAGAAAACACTCTGAAGGCGGAAGTCTGACTGGGTGTCATTACTGATATTAGATAACAGCGCTTAAGTATAAAACTAACAAATTTCTTGAAATCATCACTTTCCGGCACAAAATTCTGCTCTAATCTATCCTTAAAAGCCTGACAATTGATTCTGATGTGCTTTTTGGCTTCCGTATCAAAAACTGGGCTATCTGGTTTTAATGAGAGCAGTTTATCTATTTGCACATCCTGTATGAAATCTTTGAAAAAGTCCCTTTCTTTTGGTCTAAGAAAGAGCCTTGGTTGAGGTGCCAATCCAATTAGTTCGTCTCCATCCTCATAAAGATATTTTTCGACCTTTGTTCTCAATTTTACATCTTCTATTACAGATGCTATTACTGAGAGAAGAATTGTCAACGAGGTCAATCTCTGCTGTCCATCTATCACGTCTGAATAAGGTTTGTTTTCATCGTCTTCCTTGATAAGAACAATACTTCCCAAGAAATAATTGTCATCTTTAGGCTGATTCTTGTAGAAATCCAATAAATCATCGAACAAAGTTTCAGCTTGTTCTTTTTCCCATGCATAAGGACGTTGATAACTAGGTATGTGATACTCAAACTTATAAGTGAAAATATCGCAAATGGGATATTCCTTTCCTGTTATTTTACTCATGATATTTGACTATGTTTTATTATTTCGATGCAAAGATAACTCATTTTTTTGTTTTTTTCAAAACAATCATGAAAGATACTTTTACCAAACCTCCCTCGCTTTGGCGCGTGCTGCCATCAGCATGCGTTTCTGTTCATGCTCGCTCATCGTCTTGCTCTTTATCTTGTCGTAGCCCTCTTTGCCATCCACGTCATAAAGGATTTCCCAACAAACATCGCTAAAATCATCGCCCGAAAAACAGGTATCGATGAGGGGAATGAAAGAACGAGGACGTGCTTGATGGAACTCATTCAGGACAGACAGCATGTCGTCAGGCAGGAACTTTTCAAACGGCCTTCGCAACTTTGACGGTATGCCCCAGATTGCCTCGGCGATGCTGCCTGTGATGGCTCCTAACGTGTCGGCATCGGCACCAAGGCTGACAGCCAGACGCACGGCATCCTCAAAACAGGTAGCCATGCTGATAATCTTCAAAGCGACAGGCACGGTTCCCTGACAGGTTTCGTCGAACTTGTTCAGGACGGAGGCTTTTGGCATGTTTATATCGTAGCCGGAGAACTGTACGCACTCGGCGAGGATTTCGTCGATGTGCAAAGCAGCTTCTCGGTATCTCTTGTACTCAAGAGCCTTGAAGATGGCTAATGCCACCGTCTGCGCGCCCTTGATAGCCTCTTCGTGGTTGTGGGATGGAAGGGCTGTTGCAGCTGCAGCATCAAGGACCTGACCGACTTCCTCGTACCAATGTGCCACAGGGCTAACCCTCATGGCTGCCCCGTTACCATAGCTGCCATAGGGTTGGGGATTATCGCTTTGAACCCATCCGACAAACGAGCATCCATATCCGCCCATCGGATGAGGATAGCGTCGGCACCAGTCGTGGATGCTCTGGCCAAAGTCACGCCCTTTCAACAACGCATCAGCCACAGCAACCGTACAGATGGTGTCGTCGGTAAAGTCGTTCTCGTCTGAGAACAGCTCAAAGTTGTAGTCGTTGGTAGGATTGAACTCCCATCGGCTCCCTACGATATCACCAATTATCGCTCCTAACATAAGAATTAAAAACGATGAAGCACGTTGATTGTTTCGCCATCATCTTTATCCTCAATCTTCTTGAAATATTTCGCGAAGAGTTTCTCCAGTTTCATTGCTTGGTCATCGGTAAGCATGTGGCCAGAATGACCACCATTCCATGTAAAATCAGGAATGGCTTCGTCTAATTCCTTCGTTGTAATCATTGGAGCTCTATCAGGATCAATGATAACATTAGGCTTCATCTCCATATAATAAACAGTTCGACCCCTACCACTCCAATCATCTAAAACATAAGGTTGTGAGCTAAACACACCAGACATAACGATTCCTGTGTTACCTTCACCTACCCTAACAAGATAGAAGCGATCGCCCATTTCGGCTTTCTCCCATTCATATACACTCCAGTTAAAATCATCTACCCAAATGTTGCGTAATCCTTCCAGATGGTCTTCCATCTTTACGCTGGAAATGGCTGGGTTCCATTTCAGGATAAAGGTATGCTGTTTTTTGTCATAGCCACTACCTGGGAAAGTAGGCCTATAGAACAAGTCGCGTGGCTGATATCGCTTGGCCAATGTCATCATTTCCTTAACGCTATTGACCATCAACCTGCCATCTTTGAAAAAAGAAAATTCATCGATGATTTTAAGGCTCTTGCTTCTCACTATTTTGGGAAGATGCTCAAAAGGCATTATAGCCACTTCTCCGGTATCTTGATTCATTATACAAAACAAAGAAGCATGTGAGATATAGTCAAATTTGTCAAGTTGGTTATTCTTAATGGAGATTAAAGACACGCTCCTCGTCTCTTCTTTATCATTAGGATTCTGAATCAAAATCCTAGAGCTTGTATCCTTTTTATCTTTCAACATCCATTGAACACTAACCAGATACTCCAGCAGTCCGTTATATTTAGATTCATCTGGGTTCTTGATATCCACTTCGAACCCGTTCATGATGTGAAAACCAAGACAAAAGTCCGAGAACATTCCGTTATATGTAATTGACGCGCCAGAAGATCTTATTAAAGCGCAAGTGACATTTCTATCTGCCTTCATCTGGTCGTCGATCCATTCATCATTGAATATTTCATATGGGTTATTAATGTCCTCATCGTCTTCATTTTTAGCTTTTATCGATGTTAACTCGTTCATTACATCTATAACCACAGGATACAGCCGATAATCCTCTCTGGAAGCGTTTGCACATATTCTGATTTCAAATCCTTCTTCCTCTTGATTTACTTCCAAGCCCCTCAAAGCTGCATACATCCTGCCGAATTTCAAACTTGGAAACTCAGATGATACAACCATTATCTGCTCTCCTTTATCAGCAACAGCCTTGAATATTTCTTTAGGCTCTAATTGCTTCTCTGTCTTAAAATAAACACATACACTCATGGTATCTTCCTTTTAATGATTACACTCTTTACTTATTAAAGAAAAATGTAGAATAACTTTCCTTTTCCTTATTGCGGAACAAAGTTAAGGATTATTTGATAAATAAAAAAATAGGCTATGACTTTTTTGAAAAACAAAGGGACTTGGATAAGCTGAGCCAAGAAAGTCCCTTTGAGATAATACTGTTTATTCTTCTTCGAAGAACGAGCCTGATGGAAGTGGTATGTCTTCCTCAATACTGCAGTTGTATCGTTCGCGGCTACGACGTTCGCGAGCGAACATAGCTTTTGTTCCTTCTTCGTCTTGCTGGAACTTTAAATGCTCGTCTATCGCAAAACCGCGAGCCATAGTCTCTACATCCAGATTGTCTGTTCCGATGAGTGTAAAAGTCCAATGTTGTTTCTTTAGTTTCTCAATCAGGGTGCGAACCATTTTGAGTGTCCACTCTATGGAACTGTTCTCTTCGCCATCCGTGATGATAGTTACAAGCACGTTGTCATCTTCGTCAATCTGCGCATTTACTTTTGAGACGGATTTTCCAATAGCATCGTATAGAGGCGTGCATCCACCTGGATTATAGTCTTTCCATTTCAAATCATTTGTGTCGGAAGCTGGTGTGTTGTCATAATGCCAAGTGAAATGGTCGCTATCAAAGGTGACCAGAGTAACCAGCTGCGTTTGATTGGGATACTTCTCCTGCATTTTCCTAATGGTTTGTAGCGTCTCGTTCATCCCAGCGAAAGCTTGCTTGCGTATAACGGACATCGATCCGCTTTCATCGACGATAATCAGGTTGAAAATTCGTTTTGTCTTTTTCGTTTGCATAATTGTAGTTTTTTAAATGTGATATTAAATGTAAAGGTAATGATTCTTTTTTTATTCACGCAAATACAGATTGAATTATACTCCCTAGTCGCCATGTATCACTTCCAGCACATTGTCGTGGAAATCATCGTCCAGCACGCACATCGTATGATTGCATTCGGGGCAATGGAACGGCGTTTCGTCCCGCAGTTCAACAGGTACGGGTTTCGAAAAATCCCAATTCGCAAACACCCACTTGGCGACATGGAAGACCTTCCCGCATTTCGGACATTTTATTGTGTAAAACGTTGCCATAGTTTTATTTCTGTATTTATTATCTACTTCTTATTCCTTTTTATTTTTATTGTCATAAAGACCTGGTGCTCGGGGTGGGCGTCAGGATTCAGTTTATTGATGCGACACTCGAAGATGTCCGTCCAACCCATTTCGAGCAAGCCGGCAAGGGTTTCGTTTTCGCCACGAGGGATGTATCCCAACTTGAATTCTTCGCCGGCATTGTCCTCATACACAACCATTACGGCATGGGGGTCATAATGATTCTCTTTGTCGCGCTCCAGTTTTAGCATTGTTCCGACTTTCAGCTGATCCCATACTTCGTCGGCATCGTAATACATTCTGCCAGCAAGGTGGCAATCCATGAAATAGAGTTTCTTTGCTTCCATAATACTACTGTTTTATGATTACGGATGCAAAGTAAGAGGGGTGGTGACCCAAAAGTCGGGACACCCTGCGCGATTTTAATATCTTTTAAGATTTTCGGCTATCATTTTCTTCATTTTCTCGCGCAGCTCAAGGGGTTCGAGCACCTCAATACCGTCGCCATGCGAGAGCAGCGTGCCCAGAAAATCGGCTGTGGGACGAAGGTCGTAGGAGAAATCGGCGTACATGTCCGTAGCCCCTATCTCGCGCTGGGAAGAATGCAAAGGAAGGGTGCGGATATAGTCAGGAGTCCAGGCATGGGCTCTGATGACAACGTGGGCCATCGGGGTCTCGTCGGCCAACACGCCGTAATACTCCGAAAAGTATTCCTGAGCCGAGAAGTCGGCAGGAAAGGTGAAACTTTCGTCCGTCATCTCTACCTTGGTCATACGATCCAACGAATAGGTTGCCATGTGGCGCCCTGTGTAAGCCAGCAGATACCAACGCCGGTGAAACAGCTTCAGCGCATAGGGCGAAACCGTCGTCTCGTGGCTTTCCGTGCCGAAACGTTGGTAGCCAAGACGAAGACGCTTGCCGGACTTGATGGCACGAATGATGGTTTGCAGGTATTCTTCGCCCGCAGGCACTTCCTCCAAGACAATCCGCTCCTTGATGGAAACGCTGTCGGAGAGCACGCCTTGGACGGTAAGCGTGGAGAGCAGCCAACGTTCTATGGCATCGTCGTTCAGGACTTCGGGATTGCTGATATAGTATTTATAGGTTTTAGCCTCGCAGTCGATGATAATGCCGAACATATCGAGAATGGCATCACGATGACGGTTAAACGACGAGCGCTGCAATGGATTGCCATTGGCTACTTTGTCAGCCTTCCACTTTTGGGCAAGTTCGTCAAAAGTCAGACGCCCAAAGGTTCGGAACGTATTGATAATCCAGATATACTGGTGGAAAATCAGAGCGGGCTTCATGCGGAAACTATATTAAAAGGAATAGGAAACAGGCGACATCTTATCACCTGCGCTCGCAATAGACGCCGACTTCGGCAATGGAGGTGGTGCCGCGGCTCTCAAGCACCGTCAGCCGCACCTGACTGCCCCAGACGGTGGGGAAACGGTGTATCTTGACGCGCTCGGTCGTGGGGGCGTGGCCTTCGAAGAGGGTCTGCCAGCGGCCGGCGCAGAGGGCCTCGAGGCGGTAGCGCTGCAGGCGGTCGGCGTCGCGGTCGGTGATGACGACGAGGTTGAAGGGGGTCTCGCGCCCGAGGGTGACGCTCCACCAGGGGGTGATGACCTCGCGGTTGGCGTTCCAGCAGGTGCCGAAGTTGTCGTCGTTGGCAAAGTCGTAGATGGCATAGTCGTCGCTCCACGTGCCCTCGGTGGGACGGTTCTTGGCGAGGTTGCTGCTGATGATGGGGGCGGAGGTCTCGGGGAGGTCGGCGACGTGGCCGGTGCGCGTCCACAGGCGGCCTATCTCCTTCAGGGCGGCGAGGGCGTTGGCATCCATGAGGCCGTCGCGGTTGGGGGCGACGTTGAGGATGAAGGTGCAGTAGGCGTCGCCGTAGGGCTCGATGTTGTCGCGCACGAGTTCGGCGGGGTCCTTGAGGCGGTCGGTGGGGAAGCTGGTCTTCCAGAACCAGCTGCTCTGTAGGGGCAGGCAGGCGAGGGCGGGCAGACGGTTCTGGCTGGTGCTGATGCGCTGGCCGGCGCCCTGCTCGTAGGACTTGATGTCGGTGTAGAAGAGGGCCTCGCGGGGGTATTTGGCGGCGTTGAGGTCCATGACGAGACAGTCGGGCTGGAGCGACTTGATGTGGCGGTAGATGTCCTCGAAGGGGATGTCGTCGTAGGAGATGCGGCTCCAGGGGGCGTCCCAGCCGTCGATGATGAGGGCGCCGATGGGGCCGTAGTTGGTGAGCAGCTCGGTGAGCTGGTCCTTGATCAGCTGGACGTGGCTGGGCTGGATGCTGTGGGGGCGCAGACGGTGGTGGGTGTCGAGGATGGAGTAGTAGAGATAGACGGCAAGGCCCTCGGCACGGAAGGCGTCGGCATACTCGCGCACGACGTCGCGGCGGAGGGGGCTGTGCATGACGTTATAGTCGGTGGTCTGGGTGTCCCAGATGCAGAAGCCGCTGTGGTGCTTGGCGGTGAGGCAGCCGTAGGACATGTGGGCGGTCTTGGCGGCGCGGGCCCACTGGCGGCAGTCGAGCTGCGTGGGGTTGAAGAGGTCGGCAGGGGCGTCGGGGTCGGGCCAGTCCTGGTTGCAGAAGGTGGGCATGTTGAAATGGATGAACATGCCGAAGCGGCGGTCGATGAACTGCTGCTGAAGCTGGTGGAGCGATGGCTGCTGGGCCAAGGCGGCAAGGGCGAGGGGGAGCAGCACGAGGGTGAGGAGGCAGCGGCAGACAGCGGGACGGAGAGTTGTTTTCATAGAAGCGGATTTTTGCGGTTTGGGGGACAAAGTTAGTCAAAAAAACGCGAAACGGGTGACGCAAGGGGAAAAAGTTTCGGAAAATGGTTTTTTAGGGAAAAAATGACGGGGGTTTCGTTTGGCGTTGTGCGGAGTTTTCACTATCTTCGCAGCCGATTTCGGAAGGATGATGAAAAAGGCTGTCATAGTGCTTGCGGCAATGCTGCTGTGCGTGGCCTCACCGGCGCAGACGGTGGGACTGGTGCTGAGCGGCGGAGGCGCCAGGGGACTCACCCACATTGGCATCATCCACGCGCTGGAGGACAACGGCATACCCATCGACTACGTGGCCGGCACCTCGATGGGCGCCGTGGTGGCCTCGCTCTATGCCATGGGCTACAGCCCCAGGGAGATGGTGGACTTCATCTCATCGCCGGACTTCTACCGCGCCTACACCGGCACGATGGACGAGGATAACCTCTACTACATCAAGCGCAACGACCCCACGCCAGAGTTCCTGACCGTGCGCGCCGACCTGGGCGCCGACAGCATCGCCTTCTCGCCCTCGCTGCCCACGAACCTCATCAACCCCGTGTATATGAACCTGATGTTCATGGAAACGTTTGCCCAGCCCACGGCAGCGTGCGACGGGGACTTCAACAAGCTGTTCGTGCCGTTCCGCTGCGTGGCGTCGAACGTCTATGAGAAGCGCCCGCTCATCTTCAACCACGGCGACCTGGGCACGGCCGTCCGCGCCTCCATGACGTTCCCCTTCGTCTTCAAGCCCATCGAGGTGGACGGCGAACTGGCGTACGACGGAGGCATCTTCAACAACTTCCCCGTGGACATCATGAAGGAGGAGTTCCACCCCGACTTCATGATTGGCAGCGTGACGGCCTACGGACAGGAGCGCCCCGAGCCCGACGACGTCATCGGGCAGCTGGAGACGATGATCATGGCACGCACCAACTACGAGCTGCCCGACTCCAACGGCATCCTGATGAAGTTCGACCTCAAGGGCGAGGTGAGCCTGCTGGACTTCCAGAAGGTGAAGGAGCTGCACGACCTGGGCTACCAGACGACGGTGGACCTGCTGGACAGTATCCGCAGCAAGGTGCCCCGCACGGTGCCCCTCGACACCATCAGGGCGCGGCGCGAGGCTTTCAAGGCCTCGTTCCCCGAGATTCGCTTCCGCAACATCTACGTCCGCGGGGCTACCGACGAGCAGCGGCAGTACATCAAGCGCGAGATTCGCGACGAGGACGAGGAGTACTTCTCGCTGGAGGAGCTGCGCAAGGCCTACTTCCGCCTGCTCTCCGACAACAGCATCTCGGAAATCCGCCCCACAGCCATCTACAACCCCTTCGACCGTTCGTATGACCTGCAGCTCGACGTCACCCTGCAGGACAACCTCTCGCTGATGCTGGGCGGCGCACTCAGCACGGGCAACATCAGCCAGATCTACTTCGGATTCTACTTCAACCACCTCCGCCGGCGCTCCATGGAAGTGCTGCTGGACGGACAGCTGGGACGTACGTACAACAACGTGCAGCTGATGGCACGGTTCAACTTCTTCTCCATGGACCTCCCCGTGTCGCTGCGGGCGCTGGTGGCCTACTCCACCATCGACTACTACAAGCAGGACTACCTCTTCTCGGGCTCGTCGGAGCCCTCGCTCAACCGCGAACGTGAGTCGTTCGTCAAGCTGAAGGGCGCCCTGCCGTTCCTCTCGAATCAGAAGGCCGAAATCGGCGTCGGCGTCGGACGCATCATCGACACCTATGTGCCGGGCGGCACGCTGGACATCCTGAACCCCGTCTATAGCACCAACGACTACATGCTCTTCGGCGGCTCGGTCTTCTTCGGGCAGAACTCCCTCAACAGCCCGCAGTATGCCACCAAGGGCCGCGCACAGAGCGTCCTCGCCCAGGTGTTCTCAGGCACCTGCACCTACACCGACGCCTCGCGAGGACTCACGCCGCTGGGGCCGCAGACCGACATCTCCACCCTCAGCTGGCTGCAGGTGCTCTTCAAGGACCAGCGCTACCACCCGCTGAGCAGCAAGCTCACCCTCGGCACCTACATCGAGGGGTTCTACTCGTCGCGCAACCTGGCGCAGAACTTCACCGCCACCCTCATGCAGGCCAACGCCTTCACCCCCACCGCCTCGTCCACCTTCACCTACAACAGCTACTTCCGCTCCAACAAATACGTTGCCGCCGGCCTCATCCCCGTCTATAACCTCTCCAGCATCTTCTCCGTCAGGCTCGAAGGCTATGCCTTCCTCCCCCTCCGCCCCATCCTGCAGGACAGCAACTACCGTCCCTACTACGGCTCGTACTTCAGCCGTCTGGGACACATCGAGGAACTCTCGTTCGTGGGCCGCTTCTCCACCATCGTTGCCAGCGCCTACCTCACGCACAACAGTTCGCCGCTGAACCCCTGGGGCGTCGGCGTCACCGTCGGCTGGCAGCTCTTCAACACCCGCTTCATCGAACGGTAGCCCCCCGAAAAGGGTTGCCGACGAAACTTTTTTTGAAAAAACTTCCCCTATTGCTTGCACAATTCAAAAATGTGCCTTACCTTTGCACCGCTTTTCTGAAAAGAAGCACGGCTCCTTAGCTCAACTGAATAGAGCATCTGACTACGGATCAGAAGGTTATAGGTTTGAATCCTATAGGAGTCACATCAGAGTTGGGACGTTAATTCGCCCCAACTTCTTTTTTACTCCCCCACGCCATCTAAAAAGCACATCGTTTCGGACATTCCGGCAATTCCGTATATTCCGGGTATTCCGGCAATCTCTCCCACCCCCCAAAAAACAACCACGCCCCCTTTCGGGAGCGTGGTATTTCCGGAGAATAACCTCCGGCGTCATGAACAAAACAATTCCTCTCGTAGGGACGATCGGGCTCGAACCGATGACCTCTGCAATGTGACTGCAGCGCTCTTAACCAGCTGGGCTACGCCCCTATCTGACGATTTTCGCTGCAAAGATACACCGTTTTTTTCATTCCCACAACCTTTTTCCAAAAAAAGAACACTTTTTCTGCAAAAATCTCTTTCCGCAGGGTGCGAAACGGCTGAAAACCTATCGTCTGACGGTGATGTGGATGCAGTTCTCGCCCCGCTCGAAGATGCTGTAGCAGCGCCCCTGGGCACGCAGCCGGGTGACGATGCCGACGAGGATGTTGGTGAGCGCCTCGGGGTCGGCATAGAGGATGCCAGTCACTTCATGAGGGTCGAAGGTGGCGTTCAACCATTCATCGGCAGTGGCCAGGCGGTAGAAGCGCTCGTAGGAGAGGTCGAAGGTGGTTGCGAAGCAGTGGGTGGAGTTGGGCACGGCATTGCGGTTGCCCGAGGCACGCAGCCGCTCCACGTCCTCCACGGTGCGCAGCACCGAGGTGACGATGATGCGGTATTCGCCCAGCTCGGCCGCTCGGACGCTGTCGCGGAACGCCTCGCCGATGTCGTTCACCAGCGTTGCCGCTGCCGACGTGAGGAAGGGAATGGAGTATTCAAGCGAATCGACGGTGTAGGCATCGTTGCTCTCAATGAACGTCAGCCCTGCCGTTGCCGCCTCGGCACCCTCGCGTGTCGGCAGGGGCGAGCGCAAGCCGAAGCGCTTGGCAGCCTCCAGCTGGATGGCATTCCGGTCGTTGAGCACAGCTGCATGGCGCGCTTGCATGGCGGGGTTGGGCTCCCAGTGCAGCGTGTCCACCGTGCAGAGCGAGTCGGGCACAAATTGTGCCATGGCTGTCGTCGGCAGCACCAGCAGCAGCCATAGCACAACAAGGCTACTGTATCGTAAACGCATAGACGCAGAAGGTGTTGGGAGCCATCCGTCCGTGCATGACGTTGCCCTCGATGCGCTGCTGGAAGGTGCGCGGCAGCACGGCAGCGGGATTCTGCACGGTGTTCTCCAAATCGGGATTGTCGCTGTGGAAGATGATGTGCTCACCGTCCACCAGCGTCTGCTTCTTCTTCAGTCCGCTGAAGGTGAGGTCGAAGCGGCGCGGCTCGGAGGCTGTGTTCACCACCTTCACAATCACCTGGTTCTTCTCCTTGTCCAGCACAGCCGAGGCAAACAGCCCGTCCTGCACCTCGCTGCCTGCCACGGGCTTGCCGTTCTCGGTGAGCGTGAGGACGTTGGTGCCCTTGTAGGTGCTGTAGAGCTGCTGCACGTAGTAGCTGCACGTGCGGACGCTGCGCAGGTTGTCGTACCAGATGAGGTCGGGCCTCCACTGCCAGCCCTCCACATGGGCGAAGAGCGGGGCGTAGGTGGCCATATAGACGACGTCGGCGTTGCGCTCGAGGCCCGTCATGAAGGCAGCCTCCATGAGCGAGGCGTTGAAGTGGTTGTACTTCTTGCCGCGTCCGTGGCAGGCATATTCTCCGGCAAACACCTTCGGGCCCTTGCGGTCGTAGGTGTCGTAGCGGCTGGCATGGCTGATGAACCAGCTCTCGGGCGCATAGTAATGCTCGTCCACGAGGTCGGCTTTCAGGCGGCGCATCTCGGGCCAGAGGAAGTCGAACATCTCACCACTGTTGTAGGGGCCTGCGGTGCCGATGATGTTGATTTCGGGGTGAGCCTTCCGCAGGGCGGCGATGAAGGGCTCCACATGGTCGATGTACTCCTGTCCCCACTGCTCGTTGCCCACAGCCAGGAACTTCAGCCCAAAGGGCTCGGGGTGTCCCATGTCGGCACGCACCTTGCCCCACTTCGTATCCACGCTGCCGTTGGCAAACTCAATGAGGTCGAGGGCATCCTGCACATAGGGCTGCAGCTCGTCGACGGGCACATGGGCGTTCTCCTCCGGACGGTTCTGGAACTGGCATGCCAGGCCGCAGCTGATGACAGGCAGCGGCGCTGCGCCGATGGCCTCCGACAGGCAGAAGAACTCGTAGAAGCCGAGGCCGTACGTCTGGAAGTAGTCGGGGAAGAAGCGGTAGTCGAAGGTATAGTGCCAGCGGTTCTCGTTGAGCGGGCGGTTCTCGGCCGGGCCCACGGTGTTCTTCCAGTTGTAGCGCGTGGCAAGGTCAGTGCCCTCCACGATGCACCCGCCGGGGAAGCGGAACACTCCGGGGTGGAGGTCGGCGAGCGCCTGCACGAGGTCGTTGCGCAGGATGCCCCTCCACGCATCAGCCGGGAAGAGGCTGACGTGCTCCAGGTCCACGCTGTTCTTCCCCACGAGGAAGAGGCGCAGCTGTGCTTTCGGATGGGTGATAGGCGACTCGATGGCCACCTCGTACTTCTTCCATACGCTGCCCTCGAAGGTGATCTCCTTCTCCACGAACTGCTGACGCTCGCCCATGGTGTTGGGGATAGCCAGCTGCACGCGCACCTTGGCCGTCTTGAAGCCTACGGGGACACGTGCCCACACGGAGAAGTTGTACGTCTTGCCCTGCTCGACACCGATGCCGAAGAAGCCCTCGTTCGTAAGGGCGGTGAACTTGTCGTGATGCCCGCTGTAGCCGAGGCGCACATAGTTGGGGTTACGGTCAAACGGCCCGTCGCCCTGGCGCAGCTCCACGTTGCCGGCCACCTGCCAGCCCGTGAAGGCATAGGGGAAGTCAAACGAGCGGTTCTTCACCAGCTCGGCATAGAGGCCGCCATCGGCGCCGTAGTTGATGTCCTCGAAGAAGATGCCGTACATGGTGGGCTGGATGGGAGCACCCACCTTCTTGAGGTTCACCTGAAAGTCGTGACTGGGCAGGGAGTTCCAGTCCATGCCGCCCGGCTGGGCAACGACAGCCGATGCGCACAGCACGGCTGCAACGAGGGAAAGCAACGTCTTTTTCATTGTTGGGATTCGATTTTCTGGTTTTGGGTACAAAGATAGTGCAAGGTGAGCAAAAAAGCAAATTTATAAGAACGAAAAATCCACCATCGGCACATTTTTATCATTTCCGCTGCAAAGATAATAAATCCTTTTTTGTCATTCAGACTTTTGCCCCACAACCCCTTCTCGCGTCGATTTCATCTCCCTGACGGAGACATCCGGTCAGCCGGCTTGTTTTCTCGTGTAAAGCCGGGCGACCATCGCACCGCTGATGTTGTGCCACACGCTGAAGATGGCACCGGGAATCGCAGCCATGGGATAGGCCGCGAAATGGAGCGTGGCCAGCGACGAGGCGAGGCCGGAGTTCTGCATGCCCACCTCGATGGAGATGGCCCGCTTCTTCGGCTCAGACAGCCCTAACAGCCTCCCCAACAGATAGCCAAGACCCAGTCCGCAGAGGTTGTGAAGCATGACTACCATGACGATGACCCAGCCGCCTGCCATCAGCTTGTGGGCATTGGCCCCGACAACGATAGCCACAATGAAGGCGATGGCAAGCGTGGAGACAGCGGGCAGGTAGGCGGTGGCCTTCTCCGTAAGTTGGGGCAAAAGTCCCTTGACAATCAACCCCACGACGATAGGCAAGATGACCACCCAGAGGATGCTCAACAGCATACCGGCCACGTCCACATCGACGCTCTTTCCGGCCAATGCCCAGGTGAGCAGAGGCGTCAGCAGGGGTGCCAGCAAGGTGGAAACGCCTGTCATTCCCACAGACAATGCCAGATCGCCCTTCGCCAGATACGTAATCACATTCGAGGCCGTGCCGCCAGGACAACAGCCCACCAGCACCACGCCAAGAGCCAATGCCTCGTCGAGCTGAAAGGCTCTCCCCAGCCCCCAGGCCAGCAGCGGCATGATGGTGAACTGCGCCAGACAGCCGACGATGACATCCTTCGGACGGCTGAAGACGATTTTGAAATCCCTTAGGTTCAGCGTCAGTCCCATGCCAAACATCACGACGCCCAGCAGATAGTTGATAACCTTCGGACGCACCTGTTGCAGCACATTCGGGAAAGCCAGCGCCAGCAAGGCAGCTGCCAGCACCAGCACCCCCATGTATTCCGATAGGTAATGACAGAGTTTCTTCATTTTTTCTACTTTAACGACAAGCATTCTCTCGCTGCAAAATTACACACTTTTTTGAAAATCCCGAAATCCTCACCCAATATAAGAGGGCTTTTTTAACCAAATCTCCCATAGAATTGCCTTTTCGCTCGGTTTGCCCTGTCCTATTTCCTTCATTTGCGCCATGCCAGTATTCCCTCATTTACGCCAGGGCAAGACGCCCAATTCCCCTCCGATAAGCCCACTGGAATAAATCGCTAACGCACTGCGTCGTGCGCCCAGTCCACTGGGCTGTCAGTACAGCGCAGTGGGATTCTGGGCAGGGTGAGGGTATGGGGAGCAGCCGTCTTACCCCTGAAAACGCCCTTGCCCGCCTCCTGTGCGTAACAACGTCTGCCAGTGTGAGTTAGCCCTTAGCATCCTTTGTAAGTCGCTGACTTCCAGCCGAGTGAAAAAGGTGTCAAAGTGTCAAAGTGTCATGGTGTCATTTTCGGTGAAGCATTCCGCATGCACCTTCGGGAGAAGCCTTAATTATATATTATAATAAATTATAATATATAATTAAATAATATATATAATAATTTATAATATATTCCTTCGGATTTTCTTACAGTCTCCCCCTCCCCATCCGTCCGGCCTACGCCCAAACCCCATAACCCAAAATGACACCATGACACCTTGACACTTTGACACCTTTGCAAATCTGCTTAATAACTGATAGTGAATGAAAGCCTTACGAAAACGCAGTCTTCCCATTCTATCCCTTATGACGCTGAATGCCAGCCAGAAACCGACCGCGCCATCTGTCCCGTAGTTTTCGGCACCTCAACAGTCTATAGAACAACCTGTTTTGCCTTCTCCATCTCAACGCATTGAATCACATTCTCTTATTTGAAAGCCGGGGTCTTTTTTCAATAATCGACTCTTAATCATAGTCATAGAGAGTAATCCCGTCTGGAATACCTGCTCGCTGCGTCACGCTATATTCTGTGCAAATATACTAATAAAATCTGGAACTGCAATACCAAAGCTAAAAACATTTGAGGTTAGTGACCAGCATTTTATAATATGCCATCATTTTATCCCATATTTTTTGGCAATAATATAGCACTTGGCATAAATAACTATAAGAAATGAGCACTCATTGATTTGGTTACTCATCTTTATAATGTATACTGATAGCCATATATTTTGTCACTTAGTTTTATAAAGCCTAATTTTTGATATATATAATGGTCGGAAGAATTATATGCTTTGCCCCACAAGTAATCTCCATTATTCAGTTTAGCTAATACTCTATCAAAGATATTATAAATGACATCATTATCTTCTTTTTGAAACAACGATATTATTTGGTATATTTCGAAATTTGTTTGGTCATAAATCCTAAGAAAATGTAATGTTTCATTACTATTGTTGTAATTTTGCAATTTCATCTTTCCTTTTTTCAATAACATATATCCTTTAATACCATCGTTATCTACCATTATGAACGATTTAGGCCTAATAAGCTTTAGAAGGTCAACATATCGAGGTAATGAAAAGCCCAAGTGAAAATAATCGCCAAATAAAACATTCCTATACATATGCACTATATTTGGTGGCAAAATTAATGAAACTATTTCAAATAAGCAAATATTTAGGCAATGATATTGCAGATTATCCTGAATAGGTGGGTTAAAACTGTATGAAAAAAACACAGCTTAATCATTATTACAAGCATCCCATTCGTTCAATGCTGCTTGTTGATTTGTTCCGACACGTCCTGGCATTGTGGTGGGCATTTCAAACCATTTTTTGACCCAATTTATAACATCAGAAAATGTGTCATTTCTTCCCCTATTACCATAACTTACAACGCTCCACAGTTCTCCATTCTCAATATAAACCTTGATTTGCCAACCTTCTTGCGGGTAATTTATGTGCATGTGCGGTGGTTTGTGGGGTGAATTATCGCCTTGAACCCAAATTTTGTACTTATCAGAAGGAAAAGGTGATTGTGGGCCATCTTTCTTGTTCAATCTTGCCATTTCGTTGATTATGTTCCTCCCAATAGTCCTATTACCGTTTTCATCGTTCAAAGCAACGGCATATTCGTCATGGACTCTTTTGAAAGATTCCTTAACAACATCTTCCAATTCGTCCTCTGTTAATTTTGTCACTTTCTTTGGCATAAGCACTTTATTATGATTATCCGCAAAAATACCCCTAAATTCAAATTTACTAGTCTTTTCCAATTAATGAAAACACTACAACCGTCACAGACGGATTAACCTTATATAAAGTATCAATAACGAAATTTAGTGACGCACCACTTGTTTTAACATCATCAATGATGAGTACTTTAGGTTTGGTTAGTTTTTCAAACGCCATCCGTTCTTCTTCATTGTTGAAACGGAAAATATTATGTAGATAATTGCGGTATTTTACTTTCGAATCATTACCAATTGTGAAATAATCCTTTTTCCTCAATTCGTCCATCATTTTCTCTATATCCGAGAGTTTTTCACGTTTTTGTTCTTCTGTGTATTTGGGAAACACCCTATTCCCGATTTGATGTGTGGAATCCAAAACCTCACGTTTGTATGAGTCATAATCAAATACTATCTCAGATGGAGGAATCTTTGCAAGTTCAAATGGGATGAATTCAGGATAGCCAAACATCCTCAAATACGAAAGCATTTCTCTATTAATCTCTGACATGGATTGTGGATAAACGACGGTATTGTATCCTCTTAGATTGATAGTGCTATCCAGTGAATTAACAGCCCTTTTAATGAAGGTTGAAATATCATTGTCCTTCATATTCTCATGAAATTTAATATATTCAATATACTTTGACCTAATTGGCTTGCTCACGTCAGGATCAAACTGATATTTGAAAAAGAAACATTTATTATATAACTCACTCTTATGTAGTCCGTGATTTGTTAATTTGATAATATCCTGTTTCGAATCATTTAGGAAATTAAAGGTAAAGGAGTCCTCCTTTTCATTATATTGAACGCCTTCCACTAACATACTACTCTGTTTCCTTCTTTCCAAAATAATCTTATCTAATATTTTTATTTAATGTCTCATTGGTTGATTTCTTTTGGTTTCAGTTCTCCCGCAAGGTATTGTTCGTACTGGCTTATAAGCAAATTCTTCCTTCTGGTTGAGATTGGCAATGATGGCCTCATTGTTGCAATTGTCGGAGAATAGTCGGTGTCGCCAAAATTATAGGGTATGACAATATAGCAGTCAAGGTGGCTTCCAAATTCATAGCCCAAACTATGGTCGGAAAGATCATAGTCGCTGTGGGTTGCCATGTAATCTTCTCTCATTCTGGCCACCTCATCCACAGGGGGAGGTGTCTGAACAACAATGGCAAGACTCACGTAATCATCGCCCCAGAAGCTGTTTCCCGGATAACAGAACACCTCTACAATATCTCCTGGCTTGAACCGGATTTCTTCGGGTGTGCGCCCATGAAACATCCGTTTCTTTCCCAAATAATGCCCCAGCTCTGCTTCATCTACTGAAAGAGGAGTCCACGTTTGCATGATATCAGCATAGTCGTTTACGCCCCACAAAGTACCGTCAGGAAGATAGATTCGTTCGGAAAAGTAATCTTCGGAAATACGATCCCTAAGTTGAAACCCTAAAGGCAACTCAGTGACGACAAATGCGTATGTATCGCGACAGGAGTACTGGGAGAAGCGTTGTACGTATTCCTCCGCTTCTGCCAGTGTTTGAAAGTATATCGAATCTGGCGAATATAGTTTGAACTCCGGCCAATGGCATTTCTTTATGTTATAATGGCAATAATAATATCGCTTAACCTTGAAAATGCTTTGAAAATGGAAATCCGTTGCTTCGTTCATGCTTTGTTCTTTTAACAACTTCGTTCTTTCCGACCCGTCATTTCTTAACATCCCCATCCTCTCTTAACATCCCCATCCTCGACTTTATTGAATATCAAGATCTCGCCTGTCTCTCCTCCCTGACCAAACATATTGGCATCAACCAGTTCGTAGCCTTTTGCCTGATATTCAATAACTGTCGGGTTGTTCTCATACTCGCCTGGATTGCCTTTGCTCACCACGGCAACAGCGTGCATTCCAAAGGTTTCCCACGCACTAATCTGATTCAAGCACCTGATTTGTTCTACTAGTATTTCATCCATAATCCATCGTGTTTCTTTTTTCTGCAAAGGAAAGCATTCTTTTGATGCCGTCAAAAGGCTGTATACGTATATCGAGTGGTTGGGGTTTTCTTTTCCTCGGCAAATATACTTAGATTTTTCGATAGTTCCAAAAAATGTCAAAATAATAGTTTATTCCTCAAAAATCCAAATATATTTGGTTTTTCGCTCGGTTCACTATCTTTAATCCTCCTTCGGAGGCTTTTAGATAGGCTGCGGCTCGGAAAAATCCAAATATATTTGGTTTTTCGCTCGGTTCACTATCTTTAATCCTCCTTCGGAGGCTTTTAGATAGGCTGCGGCTCGGAAAAACTCAAATATATTTGGTTTTTCGCTCGCCTTGCACTATCTTTGTACCCATAATCCAAAAGAAGAATCGTAATACTATAATATTCAGCACAGAATATGAACCGAACCCTCATCGTCACAGGTGGAGCAGGCTTCATCGGCAGCCACGTCGTCCGTCTCTTCGTGAACAAGTACCCCGAGTACCGTGTCATCAACGTGGACAAACTGACGTATGCAGGCAACCTGGCCAACCTGAAGGACATTGAGGACAAGCCGAACTACTCCTTCGTCCGCGCCGACATCTGCGACTTCGACACCATCTGCGCCCTCATGCAACGCGAGCACGTCGACGGCATCATCCACCTCGCTGCCGAGAGCCACGTGGACCGCAGCATCAAGGACCCGTTCACCTTTGCGAAGACGAACGTCATGGGCACGCTCAGCCTGCTGCAGGCCGCGAAACTCTACTGGGAGAGCCTGCCGGAGGGCTACGAGGGCAAGCGCTTCTACCACATCAGCACCGACGAGGTGTATGGCGCCCTGGAGATGACGCACCCCGAGGGCATACAGCCGCCGTTCACGACGAAAGCCAGCAGCGGGCAGCACCACCTGGCCTACGGCGAACTGTTCTTCACCGAAGACCTGAAGTACCAGCCGCACAGCCCCTACAGCGCCGCCAAGGCCTCCAGCGACCACTTCGTGCGCGCCTACCACGACACCTACGGCCTGCCCACCATCGTGACGAACTGCTCGAACAACTACGGCCCCTATCAGTTCCCCGAGAAGCTCATCCCGCTCTTCATCAACAACATACGCCACCGCAAGCCCCTGCCCGTGTACGGCAAGGGCGAGAACGTGCGCGACTGGCTCTACGTCGAGGACCACGCCCGCGCCATCGACGTCATCTTCCATCGCGGCACCATTGCCGAGACGTACAACATCGGAGGCTTCAACGAGTGGAAGAACATCGACATCATCCGCGTGCTGATCAACACCGTTGACCGCCTGCTGGGACGTCCCGAGGGCGCCGACATGGACCTCATCACCTACGTCACCGACCGTGCGGGGCACGACCTGCGCTATGCCATCGACAGCAGCAAGCTGCAGCGCGAACTCGGCTGGGAGCCCAGCCTGCAGTTCGAGGAGGGCATCGAGAAGACCGTCCGCTGGTACCTCGACAACCAGGAGTGGCTGGACAACGTCACCAGTGGCGACTATCAGAAATACTACGACGACATGTACAAAAACCGCTAAAATCCATTTATATGCTGACAAAAGACAACAATCTCTACATTGCCCACTGCGAAGAGGGTGCCATCAACCTCTGTGGCAAGATGGCCAACCGTCATGGTCTGGTTGCCGGTGCTACGGGTACGGGCAAGACCGTCACCCTGCAAGTGCTGGCTGAGACATTCTGCCAGGCAGGCGTGCCCTGCTTCATGGCCGACATGAAAGGCGACCTGAGCGGCATCAGCCGTCCGGGCGCCATGAGCTCCTTCATCGAGAAACGCTGCCCCGAGTTCGGCATTGAGAATCCGCAGTTCGAGGGCTGCCCCGTGCGCTTCTACGACGTCTATGGCGAGCAGGGCCACCCCATGCGCACCACCATCAGCAACATGGGTCCGCAGCTGCTGGCGCGTCTGCTGGACCTCAACGAGACGCAGACGGGCGTGCTGAACATCGTCTTCCGCATTGCCGACGAGCGCGGGTTGCTGCTCATCGACATCAAGGATCTCCGCTCGATGCTGAACTACGTCAGCGAGCACCACAAGGAGTACACCACCAAGTACGGCATGATGACCTCTGCCAGCATCGGCGCCATCCAGCGCTCGCTCCTCTCCCTGGAGGATCAGGGCGGCAACCTCTTCTTCGCCGAGCCGTCGTTCGACATCTTCGACCTGCTGGCCAACGAGGGGGGACGCGGCGTGATGAGTGTCCTCGCTGCCGACAAGCTGATGCTCAACCCCAAGCTTTACAGCACCTTCCTGCTCTGGCTGCTGAGCGACCTGTATGCCCAGCTGCCCGAGGTGGGCGACATGGACCTGCCGCGCCTGGTGTTCTTCTTCGACGAGGCGCACATGCTCTTCACCGACACGTCCAAGGCGCTGATTGAGAAGATTGAACAGGTCATCCG
Source organism: Bacteroidaceae bacterium (assembly GCA_016291905.1). GTDB lineage: Bacteria > Bacteroidota > Bacteroidia > Bacteroidales > Bacteroidaceae > UBA1189. The sequence goes on along the minus strand of JAEEZS010000067.1, from coordinate 41,011 downwards.
CCTCATCCGCTCGAAGGGCGTCGGCGTCTATTTCGTCACGCAGTACCCCACCGACCTGCCCGAGAGCATCCTGGGCCAGCTCGGCAACCGCGTGCAGCACGCCCTCCGCGCCTATACGCCGAAGGACCAGAAGGCTGTCAAGGTCTCGGCCGACACCTTCCGCCCCAACCCCAAGTTCGACACCTCCGAGGCTATCACCCAGCTCGGCACGGGCGAAGCGCTTGTCTCGTTCCTTGACGAGAAGGGCATCCCGGGCATGGTGCAGCGCGCTAAGATTCTCTTCCCGCTCAGCCAGATTGGCGCCATCAGCTCCTCGGAGCGCGAGATGATCATCAACCGCAGCCGCATCTACGGCAAGTACGACAAGATGATAGACCGCGAGAGCGCCTTTGAGATACTGCTTGCCGAGAGCGAGGCTGCCGCCAAAGCCGCTGAAGCCGCAGCCGCCCAAGTGGAAGCCGAGCGCCGTGCCATCGAAGCCGCACGCCAGAGCGAGCGTACCCCCGCCCGAGGCGAGAAGGCCGCCAAGGTCACCAAGAAGAGCAGCAAAGGCAACAAAAGCCTGGGCAAGGTCGTCGCAGGTGCCCTCGTCACCTCAGCCACAGCCGCTGTAGGCAGCGCCGTCGGCAAGGAAGTGAAGAAAGCCGTCAAGGGCAAATCAAAGAGCGGCTCCGTGCAGAGCTCAGCCGGCAACGCCATCGGCAACGCTGCCTCCTCCGCCACCCGCTCCATCCTCCGTTCCATCCTCGGCAACCTGGTGAAGTAAAGTCAAGCCGTAAAAGAGAACCTATGACATTCGCTGCGCACAAACGACGAGGCGCAGCGAATGTTTTTTTTTGGGCAATTCACCCTACCTTTAATCCCCTTCGGGGCTTTTAGGTAGGAGGCGCCTCAGAAAAAACCAAATAAATTTGTTTTTTCGTTCGGCTTGCACTACCTTTGCAGACTTATTTACGAAGAATATACTTATTATTTTTTATAATATATTTATTATCAACTAAAAGACTATGGCAAATAGTAAAGAGAAACTGTTCGCTGAGTTTGCTCCGACCTCCACTGAAGCGTGGATGGAGAAGATCACCGAAGATCTGAAGGGTGCTGACTTTGCGAAGAAACTCGTTTGGCGCACGAACGAGGGATTCAATGTTCAGCCGTTCTACCGATTGGAAGACATCGAGGGACTGGCTACCACGAAAGCACTGCCCGGCGAATTCCCGTTCGTCCGCGGTACAAAAAAGGACAACAATGTGTGGCGCATCCGCCAGAACATTGAGGTGACCTGCCCGAAGGAGGCCAATGAAAAGGCCCTCTACGTACTGGATCGCGGCGTCGATTCGCTGGGGTTCCACTTCAAGGGCAAGGACGTCAGCGCCGAGTTCATCGCCACGCTGCTTGACGGCATCGTCTGCACGGCTGTGGAACTGAACTTCAAGACCTGCGGCAAGCGTGTCGTCGAACTGGCTGAAATCCTGAAGGCTTATTTCACCGCAAAGGGCTACGACCTGAAGGAGGTGAAGGGCTCCATCAACTTCGACCCGATGAACAAGATTGTCAGCAAGGGCAAGGAGGTAGGCGACTTCACGGCTACGCTGAAAGCACTGGTGGAAGTCTGTGAGGAGATGCCCGGCTTCCGTCCCGTGGCTGTCAATGCCGTTAACCTCTGCAACGCCGGCGCCTACATCTATCAGGAACTGGGCTACGCACTGGCTTGGGGCAACGAGTACCTGCAGCTGATGACTGAGGCAGGCGTGCCTGCTGACAAGGCTGCAAAAGCTATCAAGTTCAACTTCGGCATCAGCGGCAACTACTTCTTCGAGATTGCCAAGTTCCGCGCTGCCCGTATGCTGTGGGCACAGATTGTGAAGCAGTATGAGCCCAAGTGCGACTGTGCCTGCAAGATGGCGGCTCACGCCGAAACCAGCACGTTCAACATGACGGTGTTTGACGCCCACGTGAACCTGCTGCGCAGTCAGACGGAGGCTATGAGCGCCGCTATCGCGGGTGTTGACTCCATCACCGTCTGCCCCTTCGACAAGACCTACGAGACTCCCGACGCCTTCAGCGAGCGCCTCGCCCGCAACCAGCAGCTGCTGCTCAAGGAAGAGAGCCACATGGACAAGATTGTCGACCCGTCGGCCGGAAGCTACTACATTGAGACCCTGACCAACAACCTCGCCAAGGAGGGTTGGAAGCTGTTCCTCGCTGTGGAAGAGGACGGTGGGTTCCTCGCCCAGGCCAAGGCCAATAAGGTTCAGGAAGCCGTCAACGCCAGTGGGAAGGCTCGTCACGAGGCTGTCAGCAAGCGCAAGGAAATCCTGCTCGGCACCAACCAGTACCCCAACTTCAATGAACTGGCCAACGGCAAGGAGCCTGTCAGCCCCTGCTGCTGCAGCTGCTCAGAGGAAGCTCCCGCCTACGAGAAGCTCGACTTCCATCGCGCCGCCAGCGAGTTTGAGGCTCTGCGTCTGCAGACCGAGAAGAGCGGCAAGCGCCCCAAGGCATTCATGCTTACCATCGGCAACCTGGCTATGCGCCAGGCCCGTGCCCAGTTCTCGTGCAACTTCCTCGCCTGTGCCGGCTATCAGGTTATCGACAACCTCGGCTTTAAGACCGTCGAGGAAGGTGTTGACGCTGCCCTGAAGGCAGGTGCCGACATCGTGGTGCTCTGCTCGAGCGACGACGAGTATGCCGAGTATGCCATCCCCGCCTTCCAGTACCTCGCTGGACGTGCTATGTACATCGTGGCTGGTGCCCCCGCGTGCATGGACGACCTCAAGGCCGCTGGCATCGAGCACTTCATCCACATCCGCTGCAACGTGCTTGACACGCTGAAAAACTTCAACACTATTCTGAACATCAAATAAACCGAACCGCTATGAGAAAGAATTTCAAAGATATCGATATCTGTGCCGGTTTCACCGCTCAGAATGGTGCCGAATGGCAAAAGGAAAACCACATCGAGGCTAACTGGCGCACACCGGAGCTCATCGATGTGAAGCCCGTCTACACAAAGGAAGACCTTGAGGGAATGGAGCACCTGAACTATGCTGCAGGTATCGCCCCCAACCTCCGTGGTCCCTACTCCACCATGTACGTCATGCGTCCCTGGACCATCCGTCAGTATGCCGGTTTCTCGACGGCTGAGGAGTCCAACGCCTTCTATCGCCGCAACCTGGCTTCTGGTCAGAAGGGTCTTTCGGTTGCCTTTGACCTCCCCACCCATCGTGGCTACGACCCTGACCATGAGCGTGTCGTGGGTGACGTCGGTAAGGCTGGCGTGTCCATCTGCTCGCTTGAGAACATGAAGGTGCTCTTCGATGGCATCCCCCTCAACAAAATGTCCGTCTCCATGACGATGAACGGCGCCGTGCTGCCCGTCCTCGCCTTCTACATCAACGCCGGACTTGAACAGGGCGCCAAGTTGGAGGAAATGGCTGGAACCATCCAGAACGACATCCTCAAGGAGTTCATGGTGCGTAACACCTACATCTATCCGCCCGCGTTCTCCATGAAGATTATCTCCGACATCTTCGAGTACACCTCCAAGAACATGCCCAAGTTCAACAGCATCTCCATCTCCGGCTACCACATCCAGGAGGCTGGTGCTACTGCAGACATTGAGCTTGCCTACACGCTGTCCGACGGTCTGGAATACCTCCGCGCCGGTGTGAAGGCTGGCATGAGCGTCGACGCTTTTGCTCCCCGCCTCTCGTTCTTCTGGGCTATCGGCATGAACCACTTCATGGAGATTGCGAAGATGCGTGCCGCCCGTATGCTCTGGGCTAAGATTGTCCACAGCTTCGACCCGAAGAACCCGAAGTCACTCGCCCTGCGTACCCACTCGCAGACGTCTGGCTGGAGCCTCACCGAGCAAGACCCGTTCAACAACGTGGGCCGCACCTGCATCGAGGCTATGGCAGCCGCCCTGGGCCACACCCAGAGCCTCCACACCAACGCCCTCGACGAGGCTATCGCCCTGCCGACGGACTTCAGCGCCCGTATCGCCCGTAACACCCAGATTTATATTCAGGAAGAGACCTACGTCTGCAAGAACGTCGACCCGTGGGGCGGCAGCTACTATGTGGAGAGCCTCACCAACGAGCTTGCCCACAAGGCGTGGGAGCACATCCAGGAGATTGAGCAGCTGGGCGGTATGGCCAAGGCTATCGAAACAGGCCTGCCCAAGATGCGTATCGAAGAGGCTTCCGCACGCACGCAGGCCCGTATCGACAGCGGTGTGCAGACCATCGTCGGCACCAATAAGTACCGCCTGGAGAAGGAAGACCCCATCGACATCCTTGAGGTCGACAACACGGCTGTGCGTCTGGAGCAGATTGAAGGACTGAAGAAATTGCGCGAAGGCCGCGACGAGGCTGCCTGCAAGGCTGCTCTTGAGGAGATTACGAAATGCGTCAAGGAGTTCAACGAGGGCAAGCGCAGCGAGAACAACCTGCTTGACCTTGCCGTCAAGGCTGCCGGCCTGCGTTGCACCCTCGGCGAAATCAGCGATGCCTGCGAGGCTATCGTGGGCCGTTACAATGCCATCATCAGAACCATTTCAGGAGTGTATAGTTCAGAAACCAAGAAGGACAGCGAGTACCAGCGTGCTTGCGCCCTCACCGAAGAGTTTGCCAAGCGGAACGGTCGTCGTCCCCGCATCATGATTGCCAAGATGGGTCAGGACGGCCACGACCGTGGTGCCAAAGTGGTTGCCACCGGCTATGCCGACTGCGGTTTCGACGTGGATATGGGACCCTTGTTCCAGACACCCGCTGAGAGCGCCAAGCAGGCTGTGGAGAACGACGTTGACGTGCTCGGTGTCAGCTCACTGGCTGCCGGACACAAGACGCTCATCCCGCAAGTCATCGAAGAGCTCAAGAAGCTCGGCCGAGAGGACATTATGATTATCGCTGGCGGTGTCATCCCCGCTCAGGACTACGATTTCCTCTACAAGGCTGGTGTAGCGGCTGTATTCGGTCCAGGCTCCAATGTCTGTACCTCCGCTGCCAAGATTTGCGAACTCCTCATGGAGGAATAAGAAAAAAGCGGCGCGGCATTTACCGCGCCGCTTTTCATTTCTATGCCAACGCCCTACCTGCAAGTTGACCATCTGACGAAGTCCTTCGGCGAGCATGTGCTTTTCGAGGACATCTCCTTTGGTGTAGCACAAGGACAACGCATCGGCCTCATCGCCAAAAACGGTACGGGCAAAAGCACCCTGCTCGACATCCTTGCCGGTGTGGAGGGCTACGACAGCGGCTCCATCGTCTATCGGAACGGGCTACGCATAGGTTATCTGCGTCAGACGCCCGTTTTCCCTGAGGGAACAATCATCCGCGACGTATGCCCCACGCATGAGGAGGAGGCGCTGCTGCATGTCATGGGCATTACGGATATGACGTTGCCTACAAACAGCCTTTCAGGCGGGCAGCAAAAGCGTGTAGCATTAGCACAGGTGCTTGTCACAAAGCCCGATTTCCTTATCCTTGACGAGCCTACCAACCACCTCGACCTTTCCACTATCGAATGGCTTGAGGGCGAACTCTCGCACAGCACCTCCACATTGCTGATGGTCACGCACGACCGCTATTTCCTCGACCGTATTTGTTCCGTCATTATGGAACTTGACGACAATACGGTCTATACCTATCATGGCAACTATTCCTACTACCTCGAAAAACGGCAAGAGCGTATCGACGCCTTGAGCGCAGAGATCGCCCGAGCCAACAACCTCTACCGCACCGAGCTTGACTGGATGCGCCGCATGCCCTGCGCCCGAGGGCACAAAGCCCGCTATCGTCAGGAAGCATTCTACGAACTAGAGAAGAAAGCCCACCAGACTATCCGCGACGAGCGCGTGGAACTTCGCACGCAGGCAGGTTACATCGGCAACAAAATAATTGAGCTCGACGATGTTTCTTTCTCTTATATTATTAATAAGGAAAAGGAACCGCTGCTTTCCCATTTCAGCTACACCTTCTCCCGCTACGAGAAGCTCGGCATTGTGGGTGACAATGGGACAGGAAAAACCACCTTTCTCCGTTTGCTGATGGGCGAACTGACGCCCACATCCGGCACTATCGACGTAGGCAGCACCATCCGTTTCGGTTACTACAGCCAGCAGGGGCTAACGGATTACCCTTCGTCGCAAAAGGTCATTGACGTCGTCCGCGCCATTGCCGACTACATTCCCATGAGCGACGGCAATTCCCTCTCCGCCTCCCAGCTCCTTCAGAACTTCCTTTTCAGTCCGAAGAAACAATACGACTACGTCCACAAGCTCAGCGGAGGCGAGCGCCGTCGGCTCTATCTCTGCACGGTGCTCATGCGGAATCCCAACTTCCTAATCCTAGACGAGCCGACGAATGACCTCGACATACTCACCTTGCAAATCCTTGAGGAATACCTGAAGGCCTGGAAGGGATGCCTGATCGTTGTCAGCCACGACAGGTATTTCATGGACAAGATGGTGGACCATCTGCTCGTTTTCGACGGAACGGGCTCTGTCCGAGATTTCCCCGGTAATTACAGCCAGTATCGCGAGTGGGCAGCATGGCAGGAAAAAGCCGAGAAAACCACCTCAGCACCTAAGACTAAGCCTGCAAACGAAAAGACGATTTCAAAACCAGAAGGGCCGCGCCGCATGACGTTTAAGGAACGGCGCGAATTTGAGCAGCTAGATACGGACATTGCTTCCCTCGAAGCAGAAAAGAAGCAACTGGAAGATGCCCTCTGCAGCGGGACACTCTCTGTCGAAGCCCTCACCGCTGCTTCCAAACGCCTCCCTCTCCTCAATGCCGAGCTCGACGAAAAGTCAATGCGCTGGCTTGAACTCAGCGAACTAGTATAATTCCACAGGCGGGAACGCGCTGATGCGAAGACGGGCAGCACCCATGGGGACAAGGGTGATATCCTCTAATGAACCACGTGGAGCATCAGCATCAGGAAGGATTTGGCATAGTCCTGTCTCGTCCTGTCCCCAAGAGGGAATGCGTGCTCCATGAGCAGTAACGCGCAGAGGCACACTGGTGAGCGTGAAGGGATAGTTATCAGCAGGCCACGGGAGACGCTCAACCGTCATGTCGGCTACACACGGGACAATTCCGTAGTTCCATGGGGTTTCGGGATAGATTTCGTAGGAAGGCCACTGGCTGTCGTCGACACCCTCCTGCCAGCCAGAATCGTGCTGGGCAGTCTGGCGCGAGTTCTTCGCCTCGTACCGTTCGCCGATAAGAAGGCTAAGCGTAAGAGGACCATAATCGACACTGACGCTATTCTTGTTAAGTGCCCAGCGACGCAAAGTAAGATTCATGGGGAAGTGAAGTTTGACTTCATCACCCGCGTGCCACTCACGCTGAATACAGAGCAACCCTCCCCTAGTTACCTGACAGGGTACTGACGTGCCATTCACAGAAACGTGAGCAGCAGGCGTCCAAGTGGGGATGCGGAGATAGAGAGGAAATGCGACAGCGTTCTCTGCTCTTTTCTTACCTTTCTTTTTGTCCTTCCCAATGGACATTGTAAGAGTGACATCTTCTTCAAAAGGATAGTGAGTCTGCTCGTCAATTGTAACAAGCTGCCCATCTGCCACGCGAAGGGTAGCAGAACAATCGCCGTAAATAAGCAATGCGGCACCCCCATCGGCACTCGCCAGAACGAGGTTCTGGGCATAATAAGGCCATGCCATTGTGTGGTTATGCTGGCAACAGCGCGACGAGAAAGGATTCATCATCAGATAGGGACCTGGATTGTCAATGCCAGGATGGTGGTTGCGGCTGTCGGCTTGCACCATGTTGGGGCTGGTGATGTAGCGCAACGAGCGCTGGTCGGGCATGAAGGCAGCGGGCAGGCTATTGAAAGCCACGTCTTCGAGGTTCTCCATCCAAAGCAGGTCGCCCGTCTGAGCCATCAAGATTTCATCGCTTAACATCTGCTCGACAAAGCCACACGTCTCTGTTCCCTGACGAGGGTCAATGTAGCCGTGTCTACAATTCTCGTCAGAGCCAAACATTCCGCCTGGCACTTGGCCATAAATGCGACGGATGAGGTGGAAGTCGTCGTAAGTAGCACGAAGTGCCGCAGGATTGCGACTAACGAGATAGTACTCGGCAGGCTCACGGAAACACTCGGCGACATTGACGTTGTGCCAGTTGGGTAGTGTGCTTTCCTGCATCCAATTAGCGGTGCAGCGGTGTATCTTCTCAGCAAGTTCCAAAAGGAAAGGCTCGCCTGTGCGGTTGTAGAGCCAAATGACTGAAAGCAAATTGTCGCCTCCACGCGAATTCTCCCAATAGTGGCGCAGGAACTTCTCCTCGGGGTAACTAAGTTCCCAACGATAATAAGCGGTAAGGGCATCTATGACACGTGTGTCGCCACTGTAGTCGTAATAATCCTGAAGGATTTGCAAGGCAAGCATGTTGGCCCACACTTCACGACGCCCTTCTCTGTCGTTAATAGGACCAAGGAAACCGTCATCCTTACTACTGCGTAGAATGGCTTCAACCCATAGTTTGGTCTCTGCCAGCATATCCTTATCGCCTAGCATATAGGCCATGTTGCTATAGCCGCGTAGCCAATAGGGCACTTCCTCCCAGCCATGCGAACCACCTTCGCTAAGCCAGGCATTGTCTTTCTTATCGAGCCAAACGCTGATTTCACCCAGCTTGCCTGCAAGTCCTTCGCTCTGACGACGAATCATTTCACCTATCCAGCCACGCGGTGTAACGGAAGTAACGGGGAGTTTGATGAAAGGATTTGCTGGCAACGGAGCACGGTTGTTCACATAGTTCTGGCTGCTAGCCGGAATTTCAGATGGGTCTACCATTCGGGCCGTCTGCGCCTGAGCAAACAAGGATATAGCCATCATGATAAGAAGAATCGTTGTCTTTTTCATAGTTATTGCTCTTGATTTTTAATCTCCTCATTGGGATGCAGGTAATCTGCAGGCATCTGGGTATCGATGCCGTCACGTCGGGCGTAAATATGGGGCGACATGATTTCCACGCCTGCCTCGAAGAAACGCTTCAAAAGGTTCTGATGCAATTCAGAATAGATGCGAGGCAGGCCGACGGAGTTATCCGTATAGGCGTTGATTTCATACTCCACATAGAAGTCGTCAAGCGCCGTTGTCATCATGAAGGGTTTGGGATTCTTCTTGATGCCGTGCGTATCAGCTGCAGCAGCCTCCATAATGCGCTTTATCAGCTGCCAGGGAACATCATAGCCTATGGTAACCTTCGTGTGGACAATAAGGCCGTAAGTCTTGGCTGCCTCCGTGTAGTTGGATGTCTGTGCACTAAGCATGTTGGAATTCTGAATGGTAACAATCTCGTTCTTGCGGGTGCGGATGCGGGTGACAAGGACATTCTTCTCGATGACCTCGCCTACGACGTCGCCCACCTTGATGTAATCGCCAATGTGGAAGGGACGCATATAGGTCATCACCATACCAGCCACAATGTTACCAATAATGGACGTAGAGCCCAACGACACCACAAGACCCATGAACACAGACACGCCCTGAAACACGGATGAGTCTGAGTTGGGCAGCAAAGGCCATATCATCACCAACATCAACGCATAGCACAACACGCGCAGGATGTAGTATGTGGGCTTTGCCCAATCGGAATAGAAGCCGCCCAGCTTCAGGCGTCCTGTCTCTATCTCACCAGCGAAGTACTTCAATCCGCGCACCAGATAGCGGAAGCAGAGATAAATGATAACTATCTTGAAGACATTGGGCAGGTAGCCAAGAATGGATCCAAAGATGTCCTTTACAGGATTCCAAATGTATCCGAGGACAGTAAACGTAAACGTGCGCGTCTCAGGAAACAATGAGAAGAGTATCGGCACGGAGATGAACAATTGAATGCCTATAACAATAAACTTCAAGAGTTTATAAATGAACATGCAGCCGACTTCCTGACGATGGATGTTTAGGAATTCATAGTCCTTCCAGCGAATGGGTTTTAACGTTCGCGCCAGTCTGCGCATCACCTTGAACCGCCCCTTGGCAAACAGCCTGCTCGTCAGCTTAATGAGCCACACCTGCACCCCAATGAGAAGCAGGGCCAGCAGAAAACTCCACAGCTTGCGCTTCAGACCATAAGTCTTGTGGAGTTGCTGAACTTTCTTCTGGATGGAAGAGGCATACTCCTCAGCCAGCTTTGTGCGCGACTTGCTCTGCCAAAGGCCATCGGTGTCAGTAATGCTGAGAATGACGTCGTTGCCTGCCATAATGTCGGACGATCCCTCACTATCATAGACATAGATGGAATCCGGCTTCAACACCAGTTTATGCCCCAGTTCCTCGATTTTCTTCTTTGCCGCTTCTACCCTCGTCTCAGGCAGGATACCCCCTTGGCGGGCATAGAGCACAAGCAGGGTGTCGTCATCAATGATAAGCGGCGAACCGGGAGTAATCTGACGGAGCGAATCGATGCGATGCTGACGTTGTGCTCGGGCAATGGAATCCATCCGGGCATTCAGTCCCGAACGGTCCAGTTCTTCCTGAAGCAGAATACGTTGCAGCTGCAGCTCCTGCACCTGCGCCATCAGCAATTTCACCACCGAATCCTGAGTAGCCTTCAGCGTATCAGCCAGGTCCTTTTCCTGAGCCTGCAGGGACACAGGCATTCCCGCCCAAAGGCAAAACAACATTATTATGAGCTTTTTCATTTCACATAGATTATTCTCGGTGCAAAGATAATACTTTTTTTCGTTTCTCAGACCTCATTTTCCAATTTTATGAAAAAGGTATCCGAATAGGCTGACAACCCTTTGCCCTCAATTATTCAAACAAAAGTACCTTCCATAGCACAGTTTCCTTTTTGGGTTGTCAGCCGCTATGTGAGTAAAAGCTTTTTCTACGACGTCAGATGCTTGGGCTGTGCGCTCAACCCAAGGGGCTGGCGCCACAGCCCACTACGTTACGGGCAGGACGTAGTGCGTTACGGATAGGACGTAGTGCGTTACGGGCAGGAAGTAGTGCGTTACGGCAGGACATTCGGAAAATAGCGGCTGACAACCCCAAAAAGTAACTGTTCTGCAGACGGCATTTTCCTATAGGAATCGATAAAAAACAAGTCTGAACGTGAGCGATGTGTAAGCCTAAAACGCTAACAAATCAGCCGCTATGAACATTTCATACCCAAATGTGCAATTCTTTAAAAGATGTTAAGAAATGAATATTTGTATTTATATTACGTGGCTAAAAAAAAAAAAAACGCTACCTTTGCACGGTTTTTAGCTAAAAAAAGATTTAACCCTATCAAAACAATACCAACTAATCGTATGCAGCACATACAAAGGACCATTGGCAGAACGTTGCTGTTGGTGATTTTCTTGGCAGCAAGCAATCAGGCCGAGGCCCAGATTTCATTGAAGAACAACCTGCTTTATGATGCCACTCTTACTCCAAACGTCAGTATGGAGGTGGGTTTGTCACCCAAATGGACATTCGACCTCACCTACGGCATCAATCCTTGGACATTCAGCGACAACAAGAAGTGGCGTCACTGGCTTCTGCAGCCTGAACTCCGCTATTGGTTCTGCCAGGCATTCAACGGACATTTCATAGGCCTCCATCTCATGGGTGGTGAGTTCAATGCCGGCGGAGTGAAGTTCCCCTTTGGCATAGCCCCTTGTCTGCACAACAACCGTTATGAAGGTTGGTATGCAGGTGGCGGTTTCGTTTATGGTTACCAATGGCCTGTCAGTCGTCACTTTAGTGTGGAGACTGTCCTCGGCCTCGGCTACGACTACGTTCAGTACAAAAAATTCCCCTGCGAGGTATGCGGCACGCAGACAGGCAGCGGACACTACAACTACTTCGGTCCCACGAAACTCGCGCTTAACCTAATTTACAACTTCTAATTATATATTAATAATGTATAGGACTATTAAGTTACGCTATATTCTTGCAGGGCTGCTTGTCGTGGTGGCCTTCCAGCCTTTGTTTGCTCAAACGCTGAGCGACGGAAAGACCGTGGTAAAGAATGCGCTCTTAACCCCCAGGGACAATCAGATGCTACTGACCATGGACGTCTGTCTCGATGAACTCAGCCTCAACCATAAGCAGTCGGTGGTGCTTCATCCTGTGCTCACGTCCCTTGATGGCACCAACCGCGTCCCCTTCGACCCCTTGGTCATTGACAGCCATGCTCAATATGTGCTCTATCAACGCGGGCTTTCCAACTTGGTTTACAAGAATGTTCGCCACGTAGAGCATAAGAACAACAAGCCCCTTACCGTGTCCTACCTCAGCACCATTCCCTATGAGTCGTGGATGGACAGCTATCAGCTGCTCCTTGAGGAGGACCTCTGCGCCTGCGGCGACCTCTCTTCGATGCCTTACGTACCCTCTCTGCGTCGCGACCTGCCGCCCGATCCTGTTGAGCTTATCGCCTTAGTCAACGAAACGCCTTCGCTTGAGAAGCCTACCATCAATCTGCATGGCACAGCATTCATCAACTTTGTGGTTGACCGTTGGGAGATGAAGCCCGACTACATGGACAACCGCCGTGAGCTGCGCAAGATTACCGATACGCTCGACATCATGGTGCAAGACCCCAACATTACCGTGCGCGAGGTGAAGATTCACGGTTGGGCATCGCCTGAGGCCACTTATAAGCACAACACTATGCTGGCAACCAACCGTGCCAAGTCACTTACCGACTACGTGCGCAAGGCATACAACCTGCCCGCTGACGTGTTCGCTCCCGCTGAGGCTACGCCTGAGAACTGGATTGGACTGCGTCAGGCTGTTGACGAGATGACAACAGACGTTCTGCCTCATCGCACAGAGATTCTTCAGCTCATTGACAAGGTGCTTGCTGACCTCGACCGTGGTGTCACCAACCAAGCTGACCGAGATGAACATGCCCTTAAGTCGAAATATCCTCAGGAGTACCGTTATCTGCTGCAGAATGTTTATCCCGGTCTGCGTCGCTCCGATTACGAGATATCCTTCGACATTCGTAAATTCACCCTTGAGGAAGCCCTTCAAATTTATGCCACACGCCCCCAGCACCTCTCGCTCCACGAGTTCTGGGAGGTAGCCAACACCTTCGAGCCCTATAGTGACGAATACAATCAAGTGATACAAAGAGCCTACAACACCTATCCTGATTCTACCGTGGCTATGATTAACTTGGCCAATGTAGCCCTTCATCAGGGAGACAAGTTGAAGGCCGAGTCCCTTCTGAAGAATGCCGGCGAAAGTGGCGAGGCTCTGAACGCCCGTGCAGCCCTCTACATCCTTCAGGAACGCTACGACGATGCCAGCCGCATGCTCGACCGTGCCGAGCAACTGGGCATCGACGTCAGCCGCAACCGCGAAGCCATCCGCAAGATGTTACCCTACAAAGATAGAAAGTAATTGTGAATAGAATATAGAGTTAAACATTTTAATTATTTATTTTTTAATCATCAAAAATTATGAAAAAATTCTTTTTTTCCATGATGGCTGTAGCGGCCTGCATACTGGCTTCCTGCAGCAGTAATGATGATGTTAAAGTCAATAGCCCTTATGGTCCTACCGGCGAGGGCTACGTTGCCTTCAACATCATGTTGCCCACCACTCCCTCCAGCACCCGTGCGAACGATGACTGGGACGATGGTCTTGCAGAAGAGTACCAAGTGAAAGATGCAATCCTTGTAATCTTCGCCGGAACCGATGAGGCCTCCGCCAAATTCCAAAGCGCTTACGAACTGGATACGACGCCCTTCGAAACTGATGAAACCACGACCGACGGCTGTACCACCGAGGCTCGTCTCACAGCTCTGCTCCAGCAGAAGGAAGAACAGTCGACTGACGAAGTCTACGCTTATGTCATCATTAATGGTAAGACTGAAAATCTGTTCTATGTGAATGCCGCTAACCAGACTCTGACGGTCAAAAAAGCTACTGTGGCAGGTGACAATGTTACCGAGACCGCAACCGAACCACTCACGCCAGGTAGTGTCACTTTTGAACAATTCACACAGTATGAACTTGCTGCACAAAGAATTGGCGAACTGGGCAATATGCTGATGACCAGCGCTCCCAACAGCGACAAGCAGGGTGGCTCGGAAAACCCGAAGGGTGCAAAGGTTACCGCTCTTGCAAAACTTGACAAGTCGAAAATCTACAATACCCGCGAAATGGCCCGCAGCAACCCCGCTGCTGAAGTGTACGTAGGCCGCTCCGCCGTCAAAGTGGAAGTAACAACGAACTTCCCCTCAACGACAACCATTGAGGGCAATACTGATGTGACTTTCGATGCCACGTCATTTGTATGGACTCTTGGCAACACGAACAAGACCTTCTTCATTGGCCGTCAGTTCAACAGCACATGGCTGGAACTTTATGCTCCTGGTGAAGGAATTCCTGCAACGCAAGAAGCCGCTCCTGGCGCAAACTATAAATATCGCTTCGTAGGCTATACTCCTATACACTCCGGCGTATGGCGCACCTATTGGGGTATGGACCCGAACTATGGTGTTGACAACACAACGGGCAAATTATTAGACAATGGAGTTCCCTCAACCACAGCCTATACAAAGAAAACGGGTGATATTATGTACACCACCGAAAACACCATGGACGAGACCCTGATGACACACCGGAACACTACATATGTGGCTGTTGGCGTTAAACTGAATGGAGGAAACAAGTTCTACACCCTTCCTGGCACAACTGGTACTGATTTCATTTACGACGAAGCTGGAGTCAAAACTCACATCAAAAATATCGTACTTGGACTGCCGGCTTGGGAAACATTCCGAACTGCTGTCCACACAGAGATTGGTGTTTGGATTGGTAGAGACGATATTGATGTGACCCTAACAGAGACTGAATTGGAGGATGTTGAAGTAGCCATTGATTACAACGGTACCGCTACTGTAGACTTCACTGATGTACAAGATAAGTATGAGGAAACGATGACAAATTCGCCCATTTATGTTTATCCTCAAGGTATGGCTTACTACTATGTACCCATCCAGCACTTTTCCAACGACGAGACTCCGTGGGATGCCGTCAACAAGCAGAGTGCCGCATATAACGACACCTATCCTGTGACAAATCGTGCCGCCTATTATCTGGGTCGTTGGGGCGTTCTCCGCAACAACTGGTACAAGCTGACTGTCACCGGCATCCGCCACATCGGCAAGCCCGAACCCGTTGAACCCGGTCCCGAACCCGACGACGAGGTTGACAAGTACATCAGCGTGAAGATCCACGTAATGCCTTGGACTCTCCGTGTTCAGGATAATTACAAGCTCTGATCTCTCGCATTTAGACCAACTATTTGCAAAAAAATCATTAGAAAGTAAAACAGATGCAGTTCATTTATAAGACATTCATAGCAATAGCAGCCTGCGCCAGCCTGACGGCCTGCTCCCTGATGTCCGACAGCCTTGAAGACTGTCCGCAGGGACTCAGCGTGGAGTTTGTTTACGACTATAACGTGGAAAGAGCCAACATGTTTAATGACCATGTGGGCAGCATCACGCTCTACGTCTACGACGAGGCTGGCCAGCTGGTGCGCACGCAGACCGAGGATAACACCTCCTCGGCCAAGCCCCTACGCGACCCGAACTATCGCATGACCGTCGTTGGACTGCAGCCCGGTGAATATCGGCTACTGGCGCTGGCTAACCAGCGTCAGTACGCCGATATCAGCCAGCTTTCTGGTGTACGTTACCTACGTGACGGAGAAAATGGCCCTATGACAGACCTCAATGTCACACTCGCCACACAACCTGGCGCACAAGCCGCCACACAAATCGCCCAACAACTTGACACCCTCTGGCACGGCACCTTGCGTTCTGCACAATATACGCTGAACCCCACCCGTGCCGCTGAAGAAGACGTGCTCGTCGACGCACAGACCGTCAGCGTCCACAAATACGAACTGACAAAATGTATTGTCAGCCTTGTGCGCGACACCAAACGCCTACATATCTCGCTCCGACAGAGCGACGACCCTGCCCATTGCGATATTGCCGACTACGACATCCGCATTGTTGACATCAATGGTCGGCTTTTGTGGGATAATTCCGTCGATACCGTCGGCACACCCACTATCACCTATCGTCCGTTCGACGAATGGAACACCTATTACAGCGGAACCACTGGCCAGAGCTACGACCAGCGGCCTTCCAACGACAATGCCGTTGAAGAAACCGCACATGCCGACATCGACTTCAACCGTCTGATGCTGCGCTCTGGCAACAGTACGGTGGCTCCTGCTATGCTTTACATCGTCCATCGTCCCGACAACAAGACGGTGGCAGCCATCAACCTGCCCGAAATCCTCAAGCAAGGGCGCGGCGCTGTAGAACGCTATATCTACACGGCTCAGGGATTTCTTGATCGCGCCTACGATTATCGCCTCGACTTCATCCTCGTAGGCGATAAATGGGAGTACCTAAGTCTGGGCATACATACGCTTCCCTGGACACAACGCTTCCAGAATGTTGAACTTAATTAGTAAGTAAGATACGAACGAAACGAAAGCATGAAAGTGCTTCACTACATATCAATCCTTCTCCTGCTGCTGAGCTTGGCGGCATGTAAAGACTCACGCATTGAAGACCTCACGGAACAGAGGGTGCTTGGCGATAGTCTCTATGTGCAGCTGTCACTTGACTTAAGCAACAATTCTGCCACTCGCGCCAATCCCAACGGAGGCGAGCAGGGCGATGGCTGGGAGTATGGATATGACTATGAGAATTCCATTTATGATTTTTGCCTCTTCGTGTTGGACGGTAACAATATCAACGATGATGCTACAACGTCTTTTGTCGCTGCACGTTATTTTAATCACGATGAAGTATTGACGGCTACCACATCCCTTGAGGAAATTCCTCTAAAAGGAGTCAATAAAAATGTTTTCAGCTACGTATTCAACGTTGCCGTACCTCTAGGAACAGAAAACATTTCTGAATTCATTGAAAACGAAGAGCGACTGCGTCAACTTCGCTTCATCATAGCTGCCAACGTGGGTAATATTGTTGCCAATGTCACTACGTTAGGTGTATTACGTGACTTCCTGCCTGAAAAGTCATTCGAACCTGGAGAAACAATTGCCCAATACAGCAATTTTGTAATGTCGAACGAGAACGACGCTATCTATTATAATGGCTATGGAACCCTTGACAGTCCCGTACGCCTGCATGTAACCATCGAGCGTTTGGCAGCGCGCATCGACTTTAAGCGAGACAATTACTCACGCATTTCCAATGACGGTAAAAGCCTCGTCTATCAATTAAAGAACAGCGAGAGCACCCTCCTTTCAGAGTTATATCTCGATGAGTTGCAAATCGTCAACGGAAGCATTCAGCCCTCATATCTCATCAAACGTGTGGCTAACGATATTAATGGCACAAACCTAACATATCTAGGTGACGAGACTCCCACCCCCAATGGTGTCGCCACAAACTATGTCATCGACCCCTACTCTGCACAAAAGACTGACGCCAACCGCACTAATACCACCCTGCTTACAACGCTCTTCGGCACGACACCCACACCGCGTTTTGACCTTGACCCGACGAAAGAAAATCAGATTCTGGGCTATGTCAATGAAAACACCTTCGACCGCACCTGCACCTTTGCAGAATATACTACAGGCGTGCAGCTGAAGTGCCGTTTTGTTCCTAAACATAACTATTATATTAGTTATGATAAAGAGAACGATGCATTAACCACGGGAACCTATACATTAGGTGAGACATTCTATATGGTTGAACTCAACACTCCGACCATTGACGAAAGCGAGCGTCTTTACTTCAAGAATAAGCTTGATGCCGATGCTTATGCCACCAATACCGCTAAGGGTCACTTCGGCAAAGTGGTGAAGTATGAGGGCGGTGTATGTTACTACTATGTCTATATGCGCCACTCCAACAAAGTGGAGGTGGTTCACAATACCATGGAGTTCGGTATCGTGCGCAATAACATCTATCGGTTCTCCATCGACGCCGCCACAGGCCCCGGCACTCCCGAGCCTGATCCTCGTCATCCGGAGGAGCTGAAGGCACGCATCTACGTCAAAAAATGGGTTTCCGTTGAGCATCCAATTATATACGTCTAAACAAGTATGAAAAGAAATATCACCATATACTGTCTGCTTGCGCTCGCCACCATACTGGGGCTGAGCGCTTGTAGTGAAAATGACAATTCCATCCCGGAAGGAATGGGGAAGGTTGAGATACGTCTCACTTCACGTTACCATAAGGCCACTCGCGCTAGCGGCGATTGGCTGGATCCCGATCCTAATCGCTCGGAAGAGTTGATTCACGACTACTACGTGGTATTCGTCAACAGCAGTAATATTGTCGAAGAAATTGCCCAGGGCAATGCCAATGGCAAGGAAGAGGATACATTCCGTTTCCTGCTTCCCCCGGGGAACTATACCGTCTATGCTTTCGCCAACCTTCCTGAAGACATTCCTGCAAATGGAGAAGACCCCGCTATCCCCGGAACGCCATTTTCCTCGTTGGGTATCGTAAAAGGCTCGGCCCTGCCCGATCTGACGACCATGAAAATTGCCACCTCCAACGGATGGACGAGAAACATTCCCATGACCAGTCATACAGGCGGACAAAGCGTCACGGTTTATGAAGCCGAGAACCAGACGTTCCAGATTGAACTCATCCGTACTATGGCGAAGATTGAACTTACTTTCATCAACAATTCACAACAACGGATGGGCATCGTCGGATACGAGATTTCCCCCTTGACTAAGACCAATTATGTCAGCCTCCTTGAACCAACGGATCCCGAACATATCGTTACCACCGAATCAGAGTCATTTGCCGTGAATCGTGAAGATGATCCACTCAAATTACCAGCCATGACTCCGACTATGTTAGTTCCGACATCCCAAACTGCCAAGGCTTTCTATGTCAACGAGACCAACGCCTCTGCAACATCTACCGAGAACCAATACTCCATCCGAATTAAAGCAAGGCGTTATCGCAATGCAGAAGAAGATGATGATGAAGATGATGATCCAAATAATTATGTTATCGACTATCGCTATGGTTTCACAGTAAACAGCGAAACTTCTGGGATGAGTTTCGACCCTCTAAAGGAGGATGGTGAAGGCGATAACATCAACGGCTTTAACTATATCCGCCGTAACGACTGGATCAAGTTGCCCATCATGTTCACCGACTGGACATTCCGCATTGAAGCACTCCCCTTCCCGCCTATTGCCGGCTTCCAGGCTCGCGTGCTCTCCACCGATGCACTCAGCATTACCTTCAATTCTGGCGGTTACATCTTCCTCCGTCCAATGTTCCGCAACAATGCCGACCCCGAAGGCGTGTGGCGCGGTTTCGACGACAGCGACGTCACCTTCGTGCTCCCGCCCGAGCCCTATACTGTAAACGGAGAGCCGGCAGTGGCACAAACGATAACCGATACTCAGCAGTATGCATGGACAACGCCCCTTACGCATAATAGCGTAGCAGAGTCCATTGATCCGGATACAGGCACGGGCATTGTACTCACGGGTGACTTAGGCATTTTGGAACAGCGATTTGTTCAGTTACCCTCGGGCGACATTGTCGGCAAACTAACGAACAGCAAGACTACTGATGTCACTGATCCCTCGAAAACAGTGGGTATGGTCACGGTCACGCTAAAGCTCAAGCTGGATGGCTTTGCCTACCAGTTCAACTATAATATCTATGAGAAAAACTAATAGCGTATTCTAAATGATGAAAACGAAATACTATTCCAATAGCCTCTTCCATCGCATAGCCATTCTGCTCCTAGCAGGTGTGGCGGTATACAGCAAAGTAGAGGCACAAACATTTAATTCTACAAATTACATCAAGAACACGCAATCCTTGAAAGTCGTGCATAAGCAGTCGTTTCTAGCCGACAGAGCCGACGCTATGACCGTCTCATTCCCTCAGGAGTTTTTGCAGAAAAACGAAGGTTGGAAAACCAATGAATATGGCAAACAGGTCCAGAACACTTCGGATTACTATACTACCCGCTATGTAAAAAAAGGAACATGGGCTCCTTTGTTTCTCACAACAAAACAGAACACCTCCACTTCGGATCATAAATACTATCAACGCTGGTACTACTATGATGCCAACGGAAATGAATTACCTTTGCCTGAAGAATACTATGCTCCCGAATTTAAGGCGTATGTTTACAGCAATGGGCTTGTAATGGGCGAAAGGTTGTACAATAACGACACTGGTCGAAATCTCAGCAATGGAACAGTACCCGTTTCAACCTCTCTTCTTTGCAGACTACCCCAAAATATGGAGAGTCTTGAAATAGGTGGTGATATTTCCCGTTATAGTGATATGAGCTATGCCCAAAATGGAACAACGGCTCAGGCCTCCGGCAATTTAACTGAACCCTCTCTCACCATTCGTCATCATTTCAAACTTATTGATGCTAACGTGATGGCTCGACAGCTTACGTCAAAGACGTATGGTGGCGATGAATGGTTAGAAGAACATACTATCCATTTCCCCAATAAGACGATTGGGTTGCGTGACGACCATGTTTCCTTGAATCTAGAATTGCAAGACTACTGGTTCTATCGTGGAGGGGTAGAAGCAGAAGGCAATCTGCAGAATATTTCAGCATCACAATATATCACTTACGAGTTTTATTATCCTGATGGAACGAATCTCGGGTTTGGTGGCATTGACCTGATTCCAGCTCCAACTTCAGACAGGACCAACAGCTATTCAAACATCACGAATACCACCTTTCTTCGCCGCCGTATGGTCAAGTTTTCTTATCCCACGGGTGGTCAGGTGCCTGCAGGTTCAAAGATGGAAATCCGCGTATATGCCCGCGAAGGCACCGCTGCAGATGCACGGAAATATAATCTGGCCCGCTTTACATTGTTTTTCGACGGCGATTCTGAAGTGTTACCATGGATGGATATTGTCGGTCCGAATGCCGATCCTGACCTTAACAAAAAAAGGTCTCCTCAGGGACTTCATACAATATCAGGCAACAATCCTGTAGCCCATATCGATTTTGACTACCCCAAGAACCAGTCATTCAGGAATCCACCTAAAGGTCAAACGAAGTATCATGGTAACGGCGGAGCAGCTGCCAACACCGCTTTCCCTCAAAGTTCAGCCTTGCCACTTTCCTATAAACATACAAGTTATGGCTATGCTCCATTTGCCGTTGACAATGTATATAACTGGTGTGTTTGGGGTGAGTATGGCATTGGAAAAGAATCGGGTCAAGCACTGAAAGTCTATCCTGTAAGTCGAAAGACTGGTGTAGTCTTAGATGCAAATCTGGAATCTGGTTTCCTTTATATTGATGCCTCTGACTTGCCTGGCACGGTAGGTTCCGTACCGTTCCAAGGTACATTTTGTATGGGTACTAAAATGATGTGCTCTGGTTGGATGACCAGCATCACAGATAACAAATTCTCTAATAATATGCCAGGAAGTGTAATCCTGAAAGTCATCGGAACGAAGCCCAATGGAGAAGAGGTTGAGATTTACGCTTTCTGTCCTGGTCAGATAGGCAGATACTATAGAAAATATAACGATGCTCCCGGCACCTTAACGGATTCTTCTGGAGAATACTGTTGGCAACAATTCTATTTTGAATTTATCCTCAAAGACCCTTGTGTTTCCTATGAGCTACGTATTGAGAACAACTGCGAATCCACATCGGGCGGTGACTACTTTCTGGATGACGTTTGGGTATATGCCAAATTGCCGAGTGTAGGCCCTGAGATGACCACCCCGCTTTGCGGTGGCGATCTCGAAGTGGTGCAACTTGAGACTGATTTCGACGCATTGCTTACATCGACAGGTACACCCGAAGCTGAGACTCAAGAAGAGGCTGAAGCAGGCTATCTCTCCTTTGTTTATCTTGATTGGGATAACTTCTTGCTGAAGTTCAAGGAGGGATTGGCAGATATGGGCATCAATG
This sequence comes from Bacteroidaceae bacterium, assembly GCA_016291905.1. GTDB lineage: Bacteria > Bacteroidota > Bacteroidia > Bacteroidales > Bacteroidaceae > UBA1189. Next base: position 19,080 of record JAEEZS010000067.1, on the reverse strand, counting down.
TTACTGCACACGAACTACAGGAAAACATTAACACCGGTATCTACGATTGGGATGATTATCGTACAATCTACCACACGGCGTTTTCCGAGTCAATGCTCAGAGACACTCTCGAAAACAAGGTTATCTTTGGCAATTTTCAGTGGAGCAGTTTCTATAATGACCATCCAGAATTTTCATTTGCAGAGATGGCGCTGGATACCCTGCACACTGTCTATCGGATGACAGACAACGGTAAGCGAAGGCTCTTTTTCAATGGCTACATGGGTGCTTTCAAGTGGGACTTTTACCACAACTATGCGCTCTTGACAACAGTACGCGACACGCCAATGACCGAAGGCGAAATCGGAACAATAGATTTTTACGACATATATTACAACGTACTCAACGAGTGCTCCAACCGTTCCATCCTCTGGTTTGCTCCTAAAATAGAGATTTTGGGTACTATCGGTGGTATTTCCATTGACGATTTAGAGTTCTGTTCGTATACCACTCAGACCTTTGCCATGGAGTTAGCAGGTTATACTAGAACAGATGGCTATGAAGATGAAGATGGTGTTCATCATCCTGGCGATTATGTCCTTATGCATGATGTCTATTTTGACTGGTGGATGGGACTTCCCAAGTCGGAAGAGAATCCTGATGGCGTCCCTGCTACCGTAGAGAACTACAGGCAACAATATATAACCTATATGGAAGATGGCTATGAGAAAAGACTCTATCTTTACGATGCGGTTAGGTGCTTCCGTTTCATGAATCCCGACATTACCGATATCAATTCCCCCAACATCCGATTGGGACAAAATCCTCTTTACCATAATATCCCCGCCTTTACGCAAAGGATGTTGGACTATCTCCGATCGCTTGCCTCGCCTGCCGACGGCAGTAAACCACAGCTCTTCATTCATACTCAAATCGTAGATATCCAAATTAATGATGATAACATTTTTACTGAAATATACCTCGGTGACACTATCCAATATGTAAAGTTTGTTGCTATCCCCATCGAAGCAAATCTTAACGAAGGAGTCACAGACTTTGTCTATATCTGTGCTGAACCGCAGCCCTTCAAGGTAAAAGTGGGTGAACATGCTCCACACATGGAGGTAGGCTTTAGTGAAAAGCACTATCCTTCCAACTTGGGAACGTTGAGTATTCGTATCTCTAAGAGCCAGTTTGAGAAATTGGTTGACCATGAAGACGGAAAAGGCTTTAGCGAGTTACATATTCCTCTACGCAGCATTGACGTAGTTATTCCTCAAAGTGTTGGTGTGATAAATAGTAATTCCGACAATCTTAAATACGTTAGGATTGCGAATTCCACTGATGCCTTGATGCAAGAATACATAATGGATAACATTATCTTTGATGAAAACAACAGTTGGCCTCCTGTTTGTGGTGTGGTTGACTATTTGGTGGCCAAGCAAGACAATTATTGGCCTACACCTTCAAACTATGCTTATCCGAACGAGCAACGTATGTTGAAAATTCATTTCAACAAAGATTTCCAAGTACGCGAAGGCTACAGTTATACCCTGCGATACTATTATATTGAGGATCTTAATGAAGGTTTTTCAATTGCATGTAATGGTAATGCAGACATCATCATAAAGATCGTCCCCGACTATGAGGTTTGGACAGGCGGAGCAGATAATACAGACTGGAGCAACGACGAGAACTGGCGTCGCGCTGACTATGATGAGTTGTATGCCGACAATGGTACAACTTTGAAGAACAATTACCTGCCGAACGGAAAAGAAGGTGACGACCCTGAAACCACCAATTTTGTCACAGCTGCTGACCGTGAACGTATGCAGGGCTTCGCACCGCTCTACTGCACCAATATCCTGATGATGACGGATGAGAGAAAAGCGTCTGCGTTGCTATACGACGATGGAGATGAAGAGATAAACGGTGAGCTGACGGGCTTCCCTGCCCTGCGAAATACGTCTTCGCCTCTTATCCGTTACGACTTCCAAGCCCACGAATGGGATAGAACTACAATGTCTGTTGAAGGATCCGGAGTATCAACGAACTTCCGCGCAAACGGTGATATGATAACCGAACTCTATTCAACCAACGTTTGCGAGAACATTGCCTTCCAGTCTGAAACAGAACTCGTGAAAGCCCATCTGTTGAACTATAGCAAGGCATGGGTGGAATTTGCTCTTCCTAAGAACAAGTGGCATCTTGTCTGTTCACCTCTGCAAAGCACCATCTCTGGAGAATGGTATGCCCCGACATGGAGCGGACGTCAAGAAACCACCTACTTCGAGCCCATCAATTTTGACGTAACCGACCATATCGCTATGACAGGCATCAGCGGAGCATATCCCGCAGGCCTTGACTATGACCGCTTCGCTCCAGCCGTCTATCAGCGTCAATGGGACAAGGCAAAAGCCGTACTCTACGAGCGTGGTGCTGTGTGGAGCGCCGATGATGCTGACCAGTATCACAACCTCGGAGAGGAGCAGGAAGGTGACTGGTCGAGTTCGGGTCAGGGATTTGAATGGGATAGTAGTAATGCCGATGAATATCTGAATCGTTTGGTATATAAGCCCTTCGGTCTCAGTAAGGTTAACGTTGCCGTTCGCGGGTCGTGGAGTGGCGCACACAACGACCATACGGTCCCCTACGACAATGGCGGCTTCAGCGTAATGCCCATCAACAACCTGAAAGCATATAACGATGAAAAAATTAAGACCATCTTCCGTATGCCAAAGGACGACCAGTACTACGATATTTGGGACTGGACAAAGGGCTACGAGATTGAAAGACGTGTTCGCGTTTACATTAACGACGGACGTCCAATGCTTGATGGTGCGACTGAAGCGAACACGGTGACGTTGAACAATCGCGGTCGTCTGCGCTCGGACTTCTTTGCTCCTGATTCAACAGCAGAGTATGAAGTGACCCTGAAAAACGAAGGAGAGGGCAGCATGGGCTACTTCCTCGCCGGCAATCCCTTCATCTGCGGTTTGGATATGCAAAAATTCTTCGCGAAGAATGCAGATGTCGTGTATCCCTACTATCTGGTAATGAAGGACAGCGATATCGATCCAAAAGATTCTTCGTTGAATCCCAATGGGGCTGAGTGGAAGTGGACGGATATGAACTTTGCCTATTACGAAGGTTCGGGTAATACAGTTGTTCCTCCGCGCTACGCCTTCTTCCTAAAGAAAAAAGGAGAAGAAAACATGAACCAGTTGACCTTGAAATTCACCGCCGATATGATGGTACATTCGCCCAGAACGACCACCACAACGGAGGATCCGGATCCACAAGGGGGTGGTGCTCCCGGCCTTCGCATCAAGGCAGAACGTGACGGTGATATCAGCGAGGCTCTGGTGATGATAAGTCATGATGCCAGCAACAAGTTCCTTCCCGAAGAAGACTTGGAAACCTTCGTCGTCAGCGACATCAGCTCGTCCATTCCAGTCATCTACACGCTGACGGGCCGCTTGGCAACAAGTATCAACCGCATCCACGATTTCAGGGTACTGCCCATCGGCATAGAAAGCAACAGCAATAAACTGGCAATTGTAACCTTCGACGGAGTGGAGAGTTTGGGCGACGACCTGATGATCTACGATGCGAAGACGGAAGAGTTGCTGCCTCTGAAGTCAGGAATGAAGGTTCGGATGCCAGGCCGCACTCAGAACCGTTTCTTCATCGTGAAGGGAGAGAACTTGCAAGAGGCCATTGACGAGAGCAATCTGCAAATCTTCGCCAGCGATGGCAGCATCACCGTTTCCTCCGCCACGAATCAGCCCATCACGGAAGTGCGTGTCTATGATGCCGGCGGACGACAGGTCTATGCGGCAACACCCAACAGCGCCGAACACCATTTTAGCTTATCAGGAGGCACCTATGTGGTAAGGGCACAGACCGACTCCACACAACAGACGAAGAAGGTACACAATTAATAGGCATACTTTTTATCGTATAACGCTGTAAACACAGCGTTATACGATAAAAATATAGAATCAAACGCTGTAGATTTAGAATCAATCACTGTAAACATAAACCACGACTTTATGGAATAAGGTATAGTATACAACAATTGATATAGGTTCTCCATCAATGCCACTACGGGGTCCAGTACACTCGAGGAGTTGATGGTTAGTATTTTCTTCAAAAATAGATCTCGGTAGAACATTCTATCATATACATCTAAACAAGTATGAAAAAAAACATCACCATATATTGTCTGCTTGCGCTCGCTGCTATACTGGGGTTGAGCGCTTGTAACGAACCAAGCGATTCGATTCCCGCCGGTATGGGGCAGGTAGAGATTTACCTCACGGCGCCCTACCATAAGGCCACCCGCGCCTATGGTGATTTACTCGACCCTGTTTCCGACAACGAGTTGATTCACGATTACTACGTGGTATTTGTCAATAATAATATTGTCAAGGAAATTGCCCGTGGTACTGCCGGCGGTGCAGAAGAACACTCGTTCAAATTTTTTCTTCCCCCAGGGGACTATACCGCCTATGCCTTCGCCAACCTACCTGAAACTGAATACACTCCTGCTACAGCCTCTCTACAATTGTCACCTTCTTTAGTTAAAGTATATACACCCAAAGAAGCCACAGTAACCGACCCTTCCTCTTTTGTGTTTACTCCTTTAGCTGCGATTACAAAAGGAGAATCCATGCCAGACTTGACGAACGTAAGGCTTGCCACTACCAACGGATGGACGGGAAAAATTCCTATGTCCAGCAACATAAACGGCCAAGCCATCACGGTCGTCGAAGCCGAAAACCAGTCGTTTGAAATAGAACTCATCCGCGCCATGGCGAAGATGGAGTTCACGTTCCTCAACAGTACACAGCAGGATTTGTATATCGATGGCTTCGAAATTTCCCCCTTAGCCAAGGAAAACTATGTCAGCCTTCTCGAACCAAGAAGTGAACCAGATGATGAACACCCAATCTTTCCTGCAATCCTTGCTGCCAATGAAACAGAGTCTTATGCCATAAACTTAAAAAAGGATCCACTCACTTCTCTTTATTTGCCTAAAAAAGTAGAAAATGCTCCGCCATCTCAAGAGACAGCCCCTATCTTCTATGTCAATGAGACCAATGCCTCTGCCATATCCACTGAGGAACCGAATAAGAACCAGTACTCCATCCGCATTAAAGTAAGGCGTGGCACATCTGATGTAGAAGAGTTTCGCTATGGCTTCACTGTAAATACAGGAATTGACCCCAAAGGTTTCGACTACATCCACCGTAACGACTGGATAAAGATTCCTATCGATTTCAACGACTGGACATTCCGTGTGGAGGCACTACCCTTCCCGCCTATTGCCGGTTTCCAGGCTCGTGTGCTTTCTGCGGATGCATTGAGCATCACCTTCAATTCCGGTGGTTACATCTTCCTGCGTCCCATGTTCCGTAAAAATGACGACCCCGAAGGCGTCTGGCGCGGCTTCGATGATAGCAACGTCACCTTCGAACTTAAGGGAGAACCCTACATCGTAAATGGAGTACCGGCTGTGCAACAGACGGTAACCAGCTCTCAGCCATATGCATGGACAACACCAGACACGGGCGTGGCAGAGTCCCTTACCCAAAAAACATCTGAAAACACGACAGGACCGATTTATACGGGAATTGTCCTAACGGGCGATTTAAATATTTTTGAACAGCGATTCATTCAGTTAGATTCGGGCGATATCGTCGGCAAACTGATTAACGATGACAATAAAAATGGTCAGGTCACCGTCACGATAAAACTTATACTCGATGGCTTTGCCTATCAGTTCAACTATAACATCCTTAAGCAATAAAGAGAAAAGCGAACGACTATGAGCCTACGACTATATTTCCAACATATCCTTCGGACATTGCTCTGCATCGGAGCAATGGCTACATTGTTTTGCCAACAAAGCCACGCTGTTGTTATTGACGGACAAGAATACTTTTTCATCCAGTTTGTCAATATTGATAATGAAAACGATTGTAGATTTGTCAGAGCAAAATGGCCGGATGATAACGGTTTGGAATTGGGTAGAATGCAAACTGATAATGAGCAACAAGGATTGTATTCGGATCCAGTAGGTCTTTGGAGATGGGATGGAGATTTGTTAGTCTGCTACTCTAACAACCGCTATCTTCGCTACGATACAAACGCTCAAAAATATGCTGTTACTCCTAACCGCAACGAGGCTGTGCCGATGGAAACCTTTACCGATGCTCACGGCAACCTTAAATTGCGCAGAAAAGACCAGACCGACTTTGAGATGGGCTTTAGCGCAGCAGTTGACGGAGCTGACATAGTAGATGTCCCATCAAGGAGCGAGTCCAAATATGCCATCGGAACAGCCACCACCTATACTGAGGCTCTTTCCTATCATAACGAGACCTTTTCCGAAGCATTCTATATTCGTTTCTCCAGTCGAAACGCATTTACTGTAGGCTCCTATCCTGTTGCCACCGACAATGGCGTGGATCAACCCTTGACAATGACCATTCGAGGAAACAACCTGACTGAAGAAGATGCCAGCAACAAACTTTGGCAGTGGGTTGACGGCAAATATCTGCGTAATCTGCAAGAGCATTATATCTTTTTAGACGGCACAGAGTTCAAGACAACAGCCGACAAAAGTCAAGCTACCCGATTCCGAATTTATTATAGCGAATACGCCCGTCCAAAGCTACGAGTATTAAATGCAGATGGCACTGACTGCGACCTCGTAGCGCGTCCCCAAACGGTGGATGACAATAAGAGAGTCGTCCCCGGATCGCTTATTGTATCGTCTGAAAATCTGAATTCTACTGATGACGAATTGGAACTGGTAGATTACTATCCCACCGTGAATCAGCCATATTTCATAAGGTTTATCAATAATACCTATTCTGCATTCATTCACGAACTGGGATACCCCGACTCCTATAATGGACATGATCCAGCACTTTTTGAGAGCCCTGGAACGACAGTTGGCGGAAATAAAATCAACAACAACAACATGATAGCCTTTACGGCAAACATGAAGAGTATGACATGGACGCTGGAAAGTTCAGACACAGAAGGCAATTATTACATTAAAAGTAATAACGGCTTGTATATAGGCAACACTTTCCAGTATTCTGCATGGGGAAACAGGAATGTCTATACCGTCAAGCCAACAAAGGAGGCAACATTCATTATCAGAACAAGGGATGTTGACCATGAACTAGCTCTTACTGATGCAGCCAATCCTGCTGGAGTATTCGAAATGGAGAATAGTAGTTCTCATAGATACGTGTTTAGATCTACTACAGATTTAAACGCCACGAATTTTAATACTTTCAAGAAAGTAGTACTTGACTTTATTCGTAACGATGACCCGTTGCCACAAGACGTACCCGCGATGGAGGACGGCCATTGGTACAAATTGTCGTTCGGTGGTAGTTTGCCGCAAACCTTGATTAGGGCACACGTCGGTACGGATGGCTATTATACACTTGAACACGACAAAGGCCGCTATGTTTATTGGAACGGTACGACACTTGCTTATACTACCAATGCCTCACAAGCAGCCAAGTTCGAGATACGTGCCGAGCGTTCGGGCTGGCATCTGGAGCGCGTCACCACTGATTACGTTAACGTAAAAGTAGTGATAGCTGAAGGCAACACCTTCAAGGAGGTCTATCAATGCAGGAATGCTAACAATACAGATAAGGCAAGCACCTACTTTACGTTTGAGGAAGATACTTCTATCCCTCTCGATGAAGTCGAAACGCAACGTCCTACAATGACTACGGTTTTGAATGAGTCCGAATGGTATATGCTCTATTTCCACGACACACCCATTTGTGCAAAGAAAGTGACGTATGTAGGCAATGATGGTGGTGAAAACCGCATCTACACCTTCATGTACGGCGGGAAATACTTGATGTGGAATGGAACTAATGGGTACACCACTACTACAAATGCAGATGAAGCCACACAGTTTGTTGTTACACGCGAACTGACAGGCTGGCACCTGTCGCGTCTCGTAGGTGATTTCTATGGAGGTGCCACCGTGGCTACAAAAGGCAACGCAGGCAATAGTTCCTTTAAGGAGGTGCCCGTGTCCATTAGCACCTATTTTGGTGTAGATCTCATTCCTTCGGAACTTGAAGATGGAGAAAAATACGTGTTCTACTTCAAGAATAATGAACTGCGAGGCATGTACGACGTAGAAATGGAACATGGTGGAGACTGCGATCTAATGAACCTCTACCCCAACTATGGAGGAATGGCCTGGACAGCGTTGGATCCCGAAATAAGTGGTGATGACTTTTACTATCGCTTTAAGAATGAATTCAACCGCTACATTGCCTTTGACACGACCAACAACAAATACTACATCACAAGCGATGATACCAAAGCTGCCCATTTCACCATGACAAGCAGCGAATACGGTTACTATCTATTGCACGAAGGAAAGGTCTTCCTACCTAAACTTTATGGCTCCACAACCGTCCCCAATAGCACCTATTTCATAGAGAAAGAAATCAGCAACTTAAGCAATAGTTCTAACGCTGAATATAACGAAAGGGAGTGGGCCTCTATTTATTTCCAGAAAGTAACTACCAATGATGCTTGGTACGATGAGGCTACGAAAAACTCCAGGGTAATTCATCGGCCCTCCTATTTTCAGGAACGCGCCAACGCTTTGGGTGGAGCCTTCCCCCAAGAATTCCTGAAGCCCGGATCTGGTTTGACGAACAAAGCACTATCGGGAGGTGGAAGCGTCGATGTCCAAAATACCCCCGAATACCGGCTGACGCGATATGTCAAGCAGGGCGAATACGTGGGACTGTATATTACAACGAGTAACGGTATGGCAAAAACGCATCATGCTGCCTATCAGCGTTGGTATCTTTACGACAGCGAAACGCCCTTAGAGCACAAATACCACATGCCCTTCAACAACAACAACTCATTCTACTACCAGAACGGTCTTGTGATGGGCAATGGACTCATCAACGACGATGGTATTAACCTAAGCAAAAAGACGGCGGCAGACGCCTATGATATGTATGTGGGATTATCGCTCATTGGACGCCTGCCTACCAACGAGGATAGTGTGACCATTGCCTGCGACTTCAGCTACGAACTCCAGCAAAATATGACCGATATGCGGTTTGAAAATGGCACTGCTACGAGCATGGGCGAAGCCGGCAATCTGACAGAGCCCACACTGAGCCTTCGGCAGATATGGAAGCTCGTTGACGCCAAGGTGATAGCCGACAAGATTGTGAGCAAGACAGGCGATGATGACTGGCTTGAAGAACGCACCATCCACTTTCCTAGCCGCACACAAGGGCTGAGTCACGAGTATATCCCTATACAAAACGACCTTGAGAACTACTGGTTCTATAAGAACTACACTGGCGATGCAGCACAACGCATCGATGAGAATCTTGTCTCAATGGCCCAGGTTGACGGCACCAATTTCGATAAGTACTATAGAATAGTTCTCGAAAAACCCAATAATATAGACATAAACCTTGAAAATGGTGGACATTTTGTCCAATTGTCGAAAGAAACTGACAATGGTATGTTTATGTCGAACACCAGCCACAAACGTCGACGCCATATTTCCTTCAGCTATCCTTCTACTCATGAGGTGCCCGCCGGTTCGAAGATAGTCATCAAAGTGTTTGCCAAAGACGCTGACGGCCATGGGAACGAATATAACGTGGCAAAATTCACCATCATCTTCGATGGTGGTACCGAGACGCTGCCTTACATGGACTTTGTGGGGGATGATGTTCCTGAAAACAGGGCAAAACGCTCACCCAATGCCTTGATAAAACGCTGCGGCAATCCAAAGGCGCATCTTAACTTTGACTATCCCCGTACCTTTGGCTTCACCTCTCCGTTCCAGACCACGACGGAAGCCATGATGGCTGCCTTGCCATTGGAATACAGTACTACCAACTATGCCTATGCACGGCGAAAAGGCAACATACGTCTTGCTGCCGGTTGGGGAAGCTCAGGCATAGGTAATACACATTCAGCCACGGCCAGTACAAACAATAACAAGACCTACATTATCCGTAGCATCAATGACTATCTCAGTGAACAAAATACTGGTCTTCCATACCCAAATACAAATACGAATACTACTTACGACCCGGGTTTCCTGTTTGTCGATGCCTCCGATATGCCCGGGCAGGTGGCCACGGTGTCGTTCGACGGTGACTTCTGCGAAGGGTCGCTGCTGATGTGTTCTGGATGGATGGCTTCGCTGCAAGGTGGCTTTACAATTACTAATGGTACAGTTAACACCTCGCCTGGCAGCGTAATACTAACCGTGATGGGTCGTAAACCCAAAGGTGACGGCACTTACACGGAGGAAGAGGTCTATTCGTTCTGTCCAGGACAGCTCCCCTACCATGTCCAAAAGGCAGATGGTTCTATCATCTATCCTGATGACAACAAAGTATTCAGCAATGTCGGTGATTTTATCTGGCAGCAGTTCTACTTCGAGTTTTACGGCAATGGCTCCGTTGAATACTACTTGAAGATAGACAATAACGCCACGAGTACCGATGGTGGCGACTACGTGCTTGACGACATCTGGATTTTCGCCGTGCTCCCTGAATTGGAAACGGGCAGCATGCTACCCCTATGTGGCGGTGAGCTGGAAATGATTCGTCTGGAGAACAAATATGAGACACTGCTTAACGCAGTCGGTATTAAGCAATACGATGAAGAAAACGGTGAACCAGAGCAGACTGGTTATCTGAACCTTACTTATATAGATTGGGATAGATTTGTCCGCGAATTTAAGGAAAAGGTAGAGGTTATTGATGGAACCACTTACACCAAAGAAGAATTCCTTGAAAAGCTGGAGCAGGAATTTTTTTCTGACGAAATATATGAGGAGGATTACAGAAATGTGTTCGATGCTTCGCTGCTGAAAGATGATTTGGATCCCACGAAAGTGGCTTATTCCTGCATCAAGTGGAGTAACAAGTTCGACTCTGATTTGCACATACCATACACCTTTGATACTTTTTACAATAACAGCCAAGATCCAGAAAGCAACATCAACAAGGTTTACTATACGACTGAGAACGGTGTGCGCAAACTCATTTTCGATGGCAAGATGAACATCAGCACCTTTGAGTATTATCACAATTACCTGCTTCTGGCGGCTTTGAGTTCTGTACCCTACGATAATACATACGTATCAGATTTTTCTCATTTCTTCGATGTCAGAAGCTCCTGCTCTACTCATACAGACCTCTACATGAAACCGTTTCTTGAGGTGGACGGTCATAAAGGCGTTCAGGATTTGAACGAATTGTCACATTGCTTGAATTCCATCGAAACGCTGGCCGTGAACCTGACCGTTTGGCGCTACGACGAGGATGACCCAAATGCAGAAAATGGGTATGTAGTAGAAACACCAAGTGATATTTATTTTGACTGGTGGGTAGGCACCAACACGGTGTCGGGCACTGTGGACAACTTCTTAACCCAAGACAACGGAAAATCCCCCACCGACCCTGATTATTTCACCTTGCAACACGCATTAAAATGCCTACGTTACAACTATCCCAACGCATCCATTTTAGAGGGACTCGCTGTACCTGCGACCAACGACGAATACTCAGCATACACGCTCACGGCCGACATATTGCAGTATCTGAAAGACCTGGTTACTCCCCCAGACGGCAGTATGCCACAGCTTTACCTACATAGTCAGACGGTGAATGCGATGCTTGACGAGGAGAACTTTAAGATAGAGGAAGAAGAAGATGGCAATTACATCTACATCTGCGCCATGCCAATTGAACTAGACATAAACTCTGCACTCCAACAGTATTATTACTCTTGTTCTGAACCGCAGCCCATCAAGGTGAGGGTTGAAGGTGTGGCTCCTCATATCGACCTTGGATTTGCAGATAAGAAATACCCTGATCAACTCGACCTGCTCAGTGTGCGTCTAGCCAAGAGCCAGTTCGAAAAGGTGAACATCCGTAACGCGGAAGATCCTTCCAATCCATCCTGCCTGCACATACCTCTCAGGAATGTAATGTCTGAGTCGGAGGGTGCCATTGGTATCAAGAATGTCGGCATCAGAAATGATGGTGTAAATGGCGATGTTATCCTGCTGACAGCTACCACCGACACAGAGATGGAGAATTACCTTCTGAATCATTATAATGACTACGTAGCTGACAATGAGATGAACGGAGTCAAGGTCGGTACTATCACCTACTTGTATGGCACCAACGGCAATACAGAAGAAAAGCCGTCAGAGACTTTGGCGTTCTATTTCGACGCAGACTTCAAAGTACGTGAAGGCTATTCCTACACGCTGAAGTTCCCCTACACCGAACGATTTGCAAACGATGCAGTGGTGTCGACACAATGCGATGGCTACGGTGCCTTCATAATAAAGATAGTCCCCGACTATGAGGTATGGACCGAAGGCACAGGTAATATCGACTGGAGCAACGACAATAACTGGCGACGCGCCAGCAGAGAGGAACTCTATGCCGACAATGGTATTACATTGACTAGCTATCTTGACAACGGTCATGTGAAAAACAATGGCGAGATCGATGAGCCAGCTTCGAATGATGATGGCACGCCCCACGTTAACTACATTACGGCCGAGGATCGTCAACGCATGCAGGGCTTTGCGCCGCTCTATTGTACCAACATCCTGATGCTGAACAAAGAGACAGCCGATGCTCCGGAACTTTATGACGATGGTCCTGAGGTAATCAATGGCGTAGAAACAGGTTTCCCCGCCCTACACACGACGGCTTCACCAATGATCCGCTATGACTTCCAAGGACACGAATGGCCCAACTTGACCAATGACGATGGTACGTCCAACACATCGAATAACGAGGCCAACCCCTACAACTCAAGCAAAATGGTTCGTAAGGAAGGCGACATCGTCACCGAGCTATATAGCACCAACCAATGCGGAGGCATCGTCTTCCAGTCCAAGACGGAACTTGTAAATACTCACCTGCTGAACTACAACAAGGCATGGGTGGAATTTGAACTTCCCAAGAACAAGTGGCATCTCGTCAGCTCACCCCTGCAGGGAACTATCTCGGGCGAATGGTACGCCCCGACATGGAGCGGACGTCAGGAGACCACCTACTTCGAGCCCATACAGTTTGACGTGAAATCAGTTTCGAACATAGCTGTAACCACGCCATCCAACACTTTTTCCTATAATCTTGACTACGACCGCTTTGCTCCTGCCGTCTATCAACGTCAGTGGGATAAAGCAAGGGCCGTACTCTATGAGCGCGGTGCCGCGTGGAGTGCCGACGATGCCGACCAAGCTGCAGAAAACGACCAGTCCGAGGGAGGTCAATGGTCGGGAGATGGTCAAGGATATAGTTGGACGAACAATAGTGACGAATATCTGAACCGCTTGGTCTATAAACCTTTCGACGTCAGTAAAGTTAACGTAGCCGTTCGTGGTTCATGGAGTGGAGCACACAACGACCATACTGTACCCTACGACAATGCAGGCTTCAGTGTGATGCCTATCAACAACCTAAAAGAGCATAACAGTGATGAGGTGAATACCGTTTTCCGTTTGCCTAAGGATGACCAGTACTACGACATCTGGGACTGGGGAAAAGGCTATGGAATTGAAAGACGCGTACGCGTTTACATAAATGACGGACGCCCTTGGCCCGAGAATCTGTACCAGTTAGTTGAAGAAGCCATCAAATATGGTGGCGATTCCAATGACTATATGCCTAGAGAAGACGACAATGAAGAAGATGAAACAAACACATCAAACATTATAGAATTAGAGAACCGTGGTCGTCTGCGCTCCGATTTCCTTGCTTCCTCTGAAGAATATGAAGTAACCTTAAAGAACGAAGGACTAGGCAGCATGGGCTATTTCCTGGCCAGCAATCCCTTCATCTGTGGCCTGGATATGGAGAAATTCTTTGAGGTCAACACACATTTGGAACCTTATTACCTAGTGCTGAAAGATAGCGAAATCGATCCAGAGAATCCTTCGTTGAATCCCTATGGAACCTCGTGGAAGTGGACGGATATGAGCTTTGCCTATAATGACGGCTCGGGTAATACCATTGTGCCTCCGCGCTATGCTTTCTTTGTGAAGACAACAACTGCGCAAAATGAAGTCACTCTCAAGTTCACCGCCGACATGATGGTAAGCACAAGCAGAACGACCACAACAGGTGGTGGTGCTCCCAGTCTCCGCATCAAGGCTGAGCGTGACGGCAACAACAGCGAGGCAACAGTCATGATCAGCTCTGATGCTAGCAACAGGTTCGTCCCTGGGGAAGACATGGAAACCTTTGTCGTCAGCGACATCAGCTCGAAGATTCCCGTCATTTACACGCTGACAGGCCATCTTGCCACGAGCATTAACCGCATCCACGACTTCATGGTGCTACCCATAGGCATTGAGAGCAACAGCGATGAACTGGTGAATGTAACCTTCGAGGGTGTGGAGAATTTGGGCGATAGCCTTATGCTTTACGATACGATGACAGAAAAACTGCAGCCCCTGAAATCGGGAACGACCACACAAATGCCTGGCCGCACGCAGAACCGCTTCTACATCGTGAAGGGAGAGAACCTGCAAGAAGCCATTGAGGAGAGCAGCCTGCAAATCACAGCCAGCAATGGCAGGATTACGGTTACCTCTACAACAAACCAGCCAATCACGGATGTACGTGTCTATGATGCTGGCGGCCGACAGGTTTACGAGGCAACTCCCAACCGTACGAAGCACCGCTTCAGCCTATTAGAGGGCACCTATGTAGTGAAGGCAAAGACCGACTTTATCCAGCAAGCGAAGAAGGTACACAACTAAGCTGTAGTCCGTCAACGCACTGGAATAAATCCGTAGCGCTAAGAAGTGAAAGTAGTGCAATAATAGTCCACTCTCCTACCAAATTAGAAAGGCCTTCTGCCAGATTAGAAAGGCCTTCTGCCAGATTAGAAGGGCCTTCTGCGAAAACAGAAGGCCCTGTTAATTGTTAAAAAGGCATTTTCTGAACCCACGTTATTTATCCGAATTCCTGATTTCCTCCTGCATAGTCTCGCAGGTGGGTAAGACTTCATCTGTATGGATATAACGGATAATACCCTTACGATCGCTGATATAAATGCGAGGAATACGGGAAGTGGCAAAGAGGTGATAAACGGAACGATCGGACTGTGGGGAATAATTCATACTAAATCCCTCTGCTTGCCAATAGCGTTCAATATCGGCTTTCTCCTGAGCACGGGCAATAAGGAGGATTGGCACTTCTGCACGGTCGGTGGCATCCCAGAGGCGCTGTATCTCTGGAAGTTCTTTCTGACAGTCAGGGCAAGAAGTGGAAAAGAAGACAATAACTGACGGATGTCCCATAAGGTCAGACGTAGCAACAGAGGTTCCGTCACTCATCGTCACAACGAAAGAAGGCAACGCATCACCAACCTGAAGGTTAGCACCTTCGTCAGGGTCGGTACCCATGCACGCCATGCACAACGACATCAAAAAACAGGCAAAACAACACTTACACTTTCTCATTTCGCTGCAAAACTACGCTAAAAAACACAATAAAACAAGGGAAAGGTCACATTAATTAAAAAATCCGTGTAAAACATTACACGGATTTTCTTATCAATCATTTCTAGGTTTCTGCTATCAATGGACCTCCTCGAAGTCTGCATCTTGAATGTTTTCGTCCTTTTTGTCAGAGGAGCTGGAATTCTGCTGACTGTAGTCTGCCCCACCCTGTGGACCCTGCTGGGCGCCACTTTGTGCGTACATATCTGCACTGGCAGTCTGGAAGGCTGTTTCCAGTTCCTTCTGGGCAGCTTCGCAGGCAGCGACATCCTGTGCCTTGTGGGCATCTTTCAGTTTCTGCAAGGCAGCCTCGATAGGAGCCTTTTTGTCGGCGGGAATCTTATCACCGAGTTCGCTGAGCTGCTGCTCAGTTGTGAAGATGATGCTATCGGCCTGATTCAGTTTGTCAACACGCTCACGTTCCTTGGCATCAGCAGCCGCATTGGCCTGCGCCTCGGCTTTCATACGCTCAATCTCTTCCTTGCTCAGGCCTGAGCTAGCCTCAATGCGGATGGTC
The DNA here is from genome assembly GCA_016291905.1 of Bacteroidaceae bacterium. Classification (GTDB taxonomy): domain Bacteria; phylum Bacteroidota; class Bacteroidia; order Bacteroidales; family Bacteroidaceae; genus UBA1189. The sequence continues at coordinate 2,995 of JAEEZS010000067.1, read as the reverse complement.
TGCTCCTTGCCTGTAGCCTTATCCTTTGCACTCACCTTAAGGATGCCGTTGGCATCAATGTCGAAGGTGACTTCAATCTGAGGAACGCCACGACGAGCAGGAGCGATGCCTGAAAGGTTGAACTGACCGATGCTCTTGTTCTGGGCAGCCATCGGGCGCTCGCCTTGCAGCACGTGGATGGTCACCTCGGGCTGGTTGTCCTGGGCTGTTGAGAAGATCTGGCTCTTCTTGCAGGGGATGGTGGTGTTGGCATCAATCAGCTTTGTCATCACACCTCCAAGGGTTTCGATACCCAGCGTAAGCGGGGTGACGTCGAGCAGGACGATGTCCTGTCCCATCTCCTGGTTGAGTATGGCGCCCTGGATGCTGGCACCTACAGCGACGACCTCATCGGGATTTACACCCTTCGAGGGGGTCTTGCCGAAGAAATTCTCCACTAACTGCTGGATGGCAGGGATACGACTGGAACCACCCACGAGGATAACTTCGTCAATATCGCTAGTGCTCAGCTTGGCATCAGCCATAGCCTTACGGCAAGGCTCCAAGCAAGCCTGGATGAGGTTGTGGCAGAGGCCTTCGAACTTTGCACGCGTCAGCGTCTTTACAAGGTGGCGGGGTACACCAGCGACGGGCATGATATACGGCAGGTTGATTTCGGTGCTCGTGGAACTGGAAAGTTCAATCTTTGCCTTCTCAGCGGCTTCCTTAAGACGCTGAAGTGCCATCGGGTCGGTTGTCAGATCAGCACCTTCATCGTTCTTAAACTCCTGTACCAACCAGTCGATGATAGCCTGGTCGAAGTCATCGCCACCAAGGTGGGTGTCACCATTCGTGCTAAGCACCTCAAAGACACCGCCACCGAATTCCAAGATAGAAATATCGAATGTTCCGCCACCAAGGTCGAAGACAGCAATTTTCATATCCTTGTTCGCCTTATCGACGCCATAGGCAAGAGCTGCTGCCGTCGGCTCGTTTACGATACGGCGCACGTTCAGGCCTGCAATCTGTCCGGCTTCCTTCGTTGCCTGACGCTGGCTGTCGCTGAAATAGGCCGGCACGGTGATGACGGCATCCGTTACCTCCTGACCGAGATAGTCCTCGGCCGTCTTCTTCATCTTCTGAAGAATCATAGCGCTGATTTCCTGAGCGGTGTAGAGGTGTCCGTCGATATCGACACGCGGCATGTTGTTGTCGCCCCGTACGACGGGGTACGGTACGCGGGCAATCTCCTTCTGCACCTGATCCCAGTTCTCGCCCATGAAGCGCTTGATGGAGAATATCGTTCGCTTCGGGTTCGTAATAGCCTGTCGCTTAGCCGGGTCGCCCACTTTACGTTCGCCACCATCAACGAATGCCACGATGGATGGCGTAGTGCGCTTGCCCTCAGAGTTGGCAATCACAGTAGGTTCGTTACCTTCGAATACAGAAACACACGAGTTCGTAGTTCCTAAGTCAATTCCAATAATTTTTCCCATAGTTGTATGTTTTTAATTTGTAAATAATCATGTTCAGGCTACCGGGATATACACGGCAATCCGTTCGAAAATGAGCAAAGCCCGTGCCACACTACTGGCAGAAGGTCCTTTGCACTTTTCTGCCACGAAAAATCTGCCAAACATCCACATTTTGTCAGTATATCTGCCAGATTAAAGTTTTTCTCTTTTCTGTTGGAACTATCAAGGAGAAACCTTACCTTTGTCCTCAAAAACAAATAATACCTTATTATATTATGGCAAAGAAAAGTGAAGAAGAAATCACTGGAGACATTCGCAGTGAAAAGCTCAAGGCATTACAGGCCGCTATGGCAAAAATCGAGAAAGACTTCGGCAAGGGCTCTATCATGAAGATGGGAGACGAGGTAATTGAAAATATTGATGTCATTCCTACCGGGTCTATCGGTCTTAACCATGCCCTAGGCGTAGGAGGTTACCCGAAAGGACGCATCATTGAAATCTACGGACCCGAATCATCAGGAAAGACGACATTGGCTATTCATGCCATCGCCGAAGCACAGAAACAGGGTGGCATTGCTGCATTTATTGATGCTGAGCATGCTTTCGACCGGTTCTACGCCTTCGACCTCGGTGTAAACGTAGATAATCTTTTAATGTCCCAACCTGACAATGGCGAACAGGCTCTTGAGATTGCCGACCAACTCATCCGCTCCAGTGCCATTGACATTATCGTTATTGACTCTGTTGCAGCATTGACACCCAAGGCAGAAATTGAAGGCGACATGGGTGACAACAAGGTAGGACTTCATGCCCGACTGATGTCACAGGCCATGCGGAAACTCACCAGCACCATTAGTCGTACTAAAACCACATGTATCTTTATCAACCAACTTCGCGAGAAAATCGGCGTCATGTTTGGCAATCCCGAAACGACCACTGGTGGTAATGCATTAAAGTTCTACGCGAGTGTCCGCCTTGACATCCGCAAGGTCAGCCCCATCAAGGATGGAGACAACATTATTGGTAATCAGGTACGCGTAAAAGTTGTCAAGAACAAGGTAGCTCCTCCCTTCCGCCGCGCAGAATTCGACATCATGTTCGGCTCTGGCATTTGTCGCTCCGGCGAAATTCTCGATTTAGCTACAGATTTGGGTATTATTAAGAAGAGTGGCAGTTGGTTCAACTATGGAGACACCCATCTTGCACAAGGGCGCGATGCTTCCAAGAAAGCTATTGAGGACAATCCCGAACTAGCCGAAGAACTTGAAAAACTTATCACAGAGGGGCTAAAAAAACGTTGACATCAATTATTCCACTACGTTGAAAAAATATTCCACTGGACTACGAAATTATTCCAGTGCGCTACGGAATTATCTGCCTGGGCTGAGCAGTTTTCCCACTGGACTGAGAAGAATGAAAACGAAAAGCAGGGCCCCGGTCTTTCGACTGAAGCCCTGCACTCATGAAAAACGGCGGCTACCTACTCTCCCACTTGCGCAGTACCATCGGCGTGATCGGGCTTAACTGCTCTGTTCGGAATG
>JAEEZS010000066.1 GCA_016291905.1 Bacteroidaceae bacterium | reverse complement strand
TCATTTGGTCATTTGGTCAAAATCGTTTTCCAAGTGTCAAAATCCGCCACTATATAATAAATATTTATATTTATATATAGTGAGCAAATGACCGAATCCGAAAACGAAAATGACCATTTTGACCTTGACCACTTTGACCACTCCCTCTCTTACAAGCTCTTCTTCCCTATGAGGTGGAAGGGAATGCATACGTCGTTTTTACGTCTTTTTTAAAAAATATCTTATTTTTTCTCCTTTTTTGTTGCGCGCGCAAGGGATTCTTCGTAACTTTGGCCAATTTTGTGCGAATAGGCAACAGAAGGCATGAAAAAACATTCGAAAAAGGGAAAGAGTGGTTGGCTTATTGGCTTGACTGGTGCGGTGATTGGCATTGTGCTGACCCTCATTGCCGTGCATTTTTGGGAGCGTAGCTCGACGAACGAGAGCTGCGCCGTGTGCCACGTCCATCCCAAGGCGGAAGAGAACTGGAAATTGTCGTCGCACTACAACAACCCCAGCGGCACAAAGACCGACTGCGTGGCTTGTCACCTGCCGCCAAAGGGCACTTTCGCCTATTTCGCGGCAAAATCAAGGATGGGCATCAAGGACATCTGGGGCTATCTTACCAAGAAGAAGGACGCCATCGACTGGGAGAGCAAGGGTGAGCTGGAGCACGCCGTAGGCATTGTCTATAACAAGTCGTGTCTCACCTGCCACGTCAACCTGTTCCCCGCTGGCGTGAGCGACGACGGCATCTCGGCTCACCTCTACTATGAGGAGAACGAGAAGAAGCTTGGCTTGCAATGCATCAGCTGCCACCTCGACGTGGGGCACTACAACCCCAACTATAGCCACTCCAAGATGGTGGGCGTGCCGCAACCCAAGGTGCGTGGCGACATCTACGACGCCCCTGCCAACGTTACCGCCTTTGCCAACTTCAAGGAGCAGATTCCCGGCACCGATATCGACATCCCTATGGTGGCTGTCACGGGCGGCACCTATCAGATGGGTAGCGACAAGAAAGACGCCTACAGTCAGCCCGACGAGTGGCCTCGGCACAGCGTTACCGTCTCGTCGTTCTTCATGAGCGAGACGGAAATCACGTGGGACCAGTTCTGGACGTTCTATGCCGAAACCATGTCTGAAGGCCGCACGCCGCCCGAGGTTATCTACGCCAACAACAACCGCGACGACGTGGATGCCGTCAGCGGCCCCACGCCGCCCTTCGGCAACCCCGACCAGGGGTGGGGCATGGGCGACCGTCCCGCTATCACGATGACACACTATGCCGCTCAGACCTTCTGCCAGTGGCTTTCGCTGAAGACGGGCCGTCACTACCGCCTGCCTACCGAAGCAGAATGGGAGTATGCAGCACGCGGAGGTACGGAGACGCCCTACTTCTTCGACGGCAAGCCCCAGCGCTTCACCAGCAAGAGCCTGAAGAACCGCATCTTCGGAGCCGACACGACGGGCATCAACCGCTATGCCATCTACACCGTCAACAGCCGCAACCGCACGCAGGAGCCCACACGGGTGCAAGCCAATCCCTTCGGCTTAAAGAACATGCTGGGTAACGTGCTGGAGTACTGCTCCGACTGGTATAGCGCCGATGCTTATGCGCAGACACCCGATGGCGCCGTTGACCCGCAAGGCCCTGCCAGCGGTACGGAGCACGTCGTCCGAGGCGGTAACTATGCCGACGATGCAGTGGACCTTCGTAGCGCCACCCGTGCACACACCGAGCACGATGCCTGGCTCCGCACCGACCCGCAGAATCCCAAGAGCATCTGGTGGTATTCCGACATCAAGGGCATCGGCTTCCGTATTGTCTGCGATGTCCCTAATTCCCTTCGCCCATAATGATTCACATAACACCCCATAAATTCCAATAGACCCAAAACTCCTAAATCTCAATAACAATGGAAAAAATCAACAGAAGAAAGTTCCTCTCCACGACGGCTAAGCTCGGTTTGGCCAGTGCCGTCACCCCCGCGTTCCTCACCTCTTGCTCCTCCAAGGAGCCCAAGATGGTTCCTCTCCGCGCCGAAGGCGAATACTATGTGCCTGAATTGCCCGACAAGGCTATCGAAGGCCGCGAACTGAAAGCCGGTCTTATCGGTTGTGGCGGACGTGGCTCGGGTGCCATTGGCGACCTGCTCGATGCTGCCGACGGCATCAAGGTCACAGCCTTGGGCGATGTGTTTATCGACCGTCTTAACAGCGTGCGCGAACAGCTCGCCAAGCGTGGCCAGAATGTTCCCGACGAGGGCGTGTTTATCGGCTTTGACGCCTACAAGAAGGTGATTGATTCAGGCGTTGACTTGGTTATCCTCACCACTCCTCCCGTATTCCGCCCCGAGCACTTCCGCTATGCTACGGAGAAGGGCGTCCACTCGTTCCTTGAGAAACCTATTGCCGTTGACCCCAAGGGCTACCGCACCATTATTGCTGCTGCCCGTCAGGCTAAGGCCAAGAACCTCAGCGTCGTCACCGGCACACAGCGTCGCCACCAGCGCTGCTATGTGGAAGCCTTCAAACTGATCCAGCAGGGCATCATTGGCGACATTACCGGCGGTAATGTCTATTGGAACGGCGGAATGCTCTGGTATCGTGAGCGCCAGCCGGGTTGGAGCGATATGGAATGGATGATTCGCGACTGGGTGAACTGGAAGTGGCTCTCGGGCGACCATATCGTGGAGCAGCACGTTCACAACATCGATGTCTTCATGTGGATGACGGGCATGAAACCTGTCAGCGCTACAGGCTTTGGCAGCCGTCAGCGCCGCATCACGGGCGACCAGTACGACAACTTCAGCGTCGATTTCACCTTCCCCAACGGCATTCATCTGCATAGCATGTGCCGTCAGATTGACGGTTGTTCTAACCGCGTCAGCGAGTTCATCCAGGGTGCCAAGGGCTCATGGAACAGCGAAACCAATGAGATTCGCGACCTTCAGGGCAACCTTCTTTGGAAATTCGACGATGCCGCTGCCGGCGAGAAGTACAAGCAGCATAATCCCTATGTGCTGGAGCATGTTGACTGGGTCAACCACATCCGCAAGAACGAAGGCCACGACGAGGCTACCGAAACGGCCGAGTCGTCGCTCGCAGGCGTAATGGGCCGCGAATCGGCTTATTCCGGCCAAACCGTCACATGGGAAGAGATGTCCGCATCGCCATTGGATTACCTGCCCGGTACGCTGGAGCTCGGCCCGATGGATATGTCACAGTACACCGTCCGCGTCCCCGGCAAAGGCAGATAAACCGCATCTTTCTTAATTCATAACGCTTAACTGTTTAAGAAATGAACCGTCGCAATTTCTTCAAGACCTCCCTTGCAGGGGCTGCTGCCGTCAGCTTGACGTCGCCGCTTGCTGCCTTAACTTCGTGTACTTCGGCCAATAAGCCCAAGACCCCTTCTGTTCCCCTGAAGCTATCGTTCCAGGAAGGTATAGCCCCTGGCAAATCGCTGTCAGAGAAACTCGACTATATGGAAAACCTTGGCGTCGTCGGCTTTGAGCCCGGTGGAGGCAACCTTGCCAATCGCGTAAGCGAAATCAGCCAGGCGCTCAATGGGCGCAACATTAAGGTGTCGGCCATCTGTGCCGGTTTCTCGGGCTTTATCCTTGCCGAAGACCCTGCAGTCAAAGCGCAGTTCGATTCTACGATGCGCGATATTGTTGCTGCTGCTGGTGAACTCGGCTCTACGGGCGTCATCATGGTGCCTGCCTTTAATGGGCAGAAACCTTGTCTCCCTCACACCCGCGAAACGCGCGATTACCTGTGCGAACAGCTTCACGACCTCGGCGAGTATGCTCTCAAGTGCGGAACCACCGTTATCCTGGAGCCGCTCAACCGTGGTGAATGTTTCTATCTGCGCTTGGTGGCTGATGCTGCTGCCATCTGCCGCGACGCCAAGAGCGACGGTGTGAAGTGCATGGGCGACTTCTGGCACATGATGGAGGAAACGTCTGACTATGCCGCCTTCATGGCTGCTGGTACCAAATACCTCCAGCACGTCCACATCGCTTCGCGCGGGCGTCGTATCATGCCCGGCGAGGACGGCGACAAGGACAATTATGTCGATGGCTTCCGCGCCCTGCAAGAACTTGGCTACGATAAGTATGTCACGTTCGAATGCGGTACCGCTGGCAAGCGCGAGGAAACAGTCCCTGCTGCTGTCCAGCTCCTCCGCGCCCAATGGGAACAGGCTGCCAACTAAAACCTTACCTGTCATGAAACGCCTTTTCCTGTTGCTGGCTGCTGTTGGCGGCTTTGCTTTGTGTTCTCTGGCGCAAAGCATGATAGTACACGAGGCTAACAGCGAGACAACTGTCTATAATGTCTCCGGCGTGGATAGCGTGACGTTTAGCTCTGCCTCTCTGCTGCCTGAAGGTGCTGCGGGCTCTACTAGTATTGAAGTTCCCGGCACGTGGTGCAGCCTTGGTACTTCTATCACGTGGTATAACGACAACGTATCGTATGCAGGAGGCGCCTTCACGCGTGGCTATCAGGACCGTGTGATGGAGAAACTCCATTTCAAGAAACTCCTCAATACGGGTGTTAATGCTGGTACGCTCAGCTCTGCTTACAATTCGCTTGTGCGTGCCGACTACTATACTATTGAGCACGGCATCAACGATTGGGGGCATTGTATCAAGGTGGGTAGCTTTGAGGACGATTACATCGGGCAGAAGGATAAGAACACGTTTGCCTACGAGTATCGCCGGCTTATTGACCGTATTTTCAAGGTTAATAAAAATGCCAAAGTCGTGCTTTGCACCCCGCGTAAGGCCTATGGTTTTGGAGGTTACCTTCCTGAACATTGTTACGACCCCCAAGTGGCTTCCGATGGTACGAAAATCTATCTGAAGGAGTATGCAGACCTTATCCGTCAGATTGCCGAGTACGAGGGACTTCCTGTGGCTGACTGGTTTGCTGAGTGTGGCGGACAGAACGACCTTGCTGCGCAGTCAATCGACGTTGCCCTGCATCCCAATGATATTGGCTACCAGCGCATGGCCAACGTCCTTATTCAGGCCTTGCAGAAGGTGCTAATAAAATAGGAAAGGTTTTCGCTGACTGCTATCGACTTTTCTTTGGCTTCGGCAGCGGCAGGTGGGGCAGGGTGGTCTTGATGAGCAGGGAAAGATAGTCCCTGTCGTCCACATCCTCAATGTAGAAATAGTCCTTTGCGCCGTCGTAAGGCGGGCGAAGGACTTCTTCTTTCAGGACACCGCGTCCCGCTTCCGTCACCTTGACGTAAAGGTTGTTGTCGCAGATAAGTCCGAAGAGGATGCCCTTGCAATAGATGCAATAATCGCCCATCATCTTCTTCACCGTTATCTCTCCAGCGCCCGAGCACTGGTCTATTACATACTGTACAAAGTCAGCGTTGCAAGCCATATCGTATCGTGTTTTATTGTTTACCCTTTATTGAAACGAAAAATCACAAATCTCTGTTGCGTAAAGATTTGTGATTCCCTTTGGTGACCCGTTTGGGGCTCGAACCCAAGACCCCATCCTTAAAAGGGATGTGCTCTACCTACTGAGCTAACGAGTCTACCTCAAATGCTTTCTCGCGGAAAGCGGGTGCAAAATTACGCCATTTTTTGTTAGGAACAAAGTTTTCGGGCGATTTTTTTGGTTTTTTCTCTTTTAGAGCGCCTTTTCAGCTTCGGCTTCCTCCAACGCTCGTTGGTAACAAACGCGGCAGAGGGGCTCATACTCCAACTTCTCGCCCAGCAGGACGCGCTTTTCGCCTGCTACTAAGCGGTGTGAAACGTAGGCAAGGTTGCCGCAGCGCACGCAGATGGCATGCACCTTCGTCACTTCGTCGGCAATGGCACAAAGGTCGGGCATGGGGCCAAAGGGGACACCCTTGAAGTCCATGTCCAAACCTGCGATGATGACGCGTATGCCGCGGTTGGCTAGCTCATTACAGACGTCAACCAATCCTTTGTCGAAGAATTGGGCTTCGTCGATGCCCACCACCTCAATGTCTGACGATAAAAGCAGGATACTGGTAGCGTTGTCAAGCGGCGTGGAGGCAATGGAATTACCCTCATGGCTCACGACGTCTTCCTCCGAGTAGCGGGTGTCGATGGCAGGCTTGAAGATTTCTACCTTCTGCCGCGCAAACTGCGCGCGCTTCATACGGCGGATGAGCTCTTCCGTCTTGCCAGAGAACATCGAACCACAAATCACTTCTATCCGCCCCCGACGACGGGTTTCGTCCAATCTGTCTTCTGAAAATCCAATCATGGCGCCACGATTTTTCCGCAAAAATACGAAATAAACGGAAACGGGAAAAGAAAAAACTGAAAATAATTTCTCATTCCTCATCCCTAATTCCTATTTTTTCATTACCTTCGCCGCATGTTATACCTTGTACCCACCCCCGTAGGCAATCTGGAGGACATGACCCTCCGCGCCATCCGCATCCTCAAGGAGGCAAACCTTATTCTTTGCGAGGACACGCGCACCAGCGGCATACTGCTGAAGCACTTTGACATCCACAACGCCTTGCAGAGCCATCACAAGTTCAACGAGCACCAGACCGTGCGTCCCCTCATCGAGCGCCTTCTTGCTGGCGAAACCATAGCCCTTATCACCGATGCCGGCACGCCTGGCATCAGCGACCCAGGTTTTTTGCTGGTGCGCGAGTGTCGCGACGCAGGCATAGAGGTGCAATGCCTCCCTGGCGCTACGGCTTTCGTCCCTGCTCTGGTTGCCTCGGGGCTGCCCTGCGACAAGTTCTGCTTCGAAGGCTTCCTGCCGCAGAAGAAAGGGCGCCAAACCCGTCTCAAAGTGCTTGCTGACGAAGAGCGCACGGTTGTTTTCTACGAAAGCCCCTACCGTCTTACGCGCACCCTCACGCAGTTCATCGAGTTCTTTGGTGCAGAGCGCATGGTGGCAGTCTGCCGCGAAATATCCAAGCTCCACGAGGAGTGCGTGCGAGGCACCCTTGCTGAAGTTGCAGCCCACTTTACGACAACTGAGCCTAAAGGCGAAATCGTTATCATCCTTGCAGGAAAAGAGAGTTGAGCATGTATTCTACCCTCTTCCTCGACCTCGACAATACCGTCTATGACTTCTCGGCAAGCAGCCGTGAAGCCTATCGCGAGGTGTATCAGGCAATGGGATACGGGCGCTATTTCCCCTCGTTCGACGCCTATATTGCCCTTTACGAGCCGCGCAACGCCGAGCTTTGGACGCTTTATAACGCTGGCAGCATCACGAAGGACGAGCTCAACGCCCTGCGCTATCTCTATCCGTTGCAGCACGCTGGCGTTCCTGATGCTGAGGCTGTTGCAGCCGAATTCTTTCGTCGTGCCATGCTGGTGCTGCCCACGAAGGGCATCCTGCGCCCCTATGCCCTCGAAGCCCTTGACTACCTGCGCCCCCGCTATCGCCTCTACATCCTCAGCAACGGCTTTACGGAGTTGCAGACGCGTAAGATGCAGTCGGCAGGCATCCTCGGCTACTTCGACGGCATCGTGCTGTCAGAAGATGTCGGCATCAATAAGCCCGACAGACGTCTTTTCGACCACGCCCTCAGCGTAGCCGACGCCCCAGTCGAGGAGGTGCTGATGATAGGCGACGATTTTGCTGTCGATATTGAGGGTGCCCACGCCGCAGGCTGGGATCAGATGTTTTACAACTATCGCAACTTCGCCCCCCTCCCCTTTGTACCTACCTACGAAATCCGCTCGCTGGAGGAAGTTAAAGAGTGGCTCTAGCCCCTTCGTCCACACGACAATCCGTTCCCCTGCCGCACGGCAAATAGATTCTGTTCTTGGAATGCGGTGGAGAAACCTCTGTGAGCAGGGATATTTCTTCTCAACGTCAACAAAATTCTTTAAGATCCAATTGGGTTTTAATTAAGACTCAATTGGATTTTAATTAAGACTCAATTGGGTTTTAATTAAAACTCAACTGAGTTTTAAGGAACTTTTCAACTGCTGGCAAGTCAAGCTCTCTTTTAGCCCCATCTTTCCCTAATGCAGGGCACGTCCGAAAAAGCTGAAAAAAACGCCGTAAGCGTAGTTTTTTCAGGGATTGTTTGTCCGTAGGAATAAAAATCATTATCTTTGTCCCCAACAAAAAGGATTTGTGCTATGACGAAACGTATTCTCTCCTTAGTTATATGTCTTGTGCTTGCTTTGCAAGGGGCGCTCGCCCTGAACGTGGGCAGTCAGTACCGTATGACGCTGGATGGCAAGCTGTCGTTGTTTGTCGAGAACGGCTCCGTGATAGACGGCGCAAATGTGGTGCTTTGGCCTGAGACGAAGGTAGCGGCGCAGCGTTGGACGTTTGAGCCCTCTGACGAGGGATATACCTTGCTCAACGTCCATACTGCCAAATGTCTGGCGCACTATGGCGTGCGTAAGTCGGGCACTCGTGTCGCGCAGCGAAGTGCCACGTTCTCCCAGCGGTTTTGGACAGTCACGCCCGTCGAAGGGGAGGAGGATACCTACACTATCAGCATGTACACCAGCGCGTATGGGACGGTGCTGCTTGGCGCTACGAGTGCCGAGCAGGGCGCAACCCTGAAGCTTGTCGCTGAGGAAGAGGCCGACCCCTCGCTCACGCATTGGAAGCTGCTGGAGCTGAATGACGTTGAGACTGCCTTCAGCCCTCAGATGAGAGACGACATCGTGGAAGGCTTTATGAAGCAGTATTACCACACAGCCAACACGGGCCATGTGCTCGGCAAGGGCGGCTGGTGGGGCGATGCGGAGATGTTCGAGACCCTCCTTGACGCCTTCGAAACCACAGGCAGCACCAAGTACAAGACCTATTTCGACGAGCTGTATAAGAATTTCGTCTCGCGCAACGGCACCGACTGGAGCGGCAACTCCTACAACGACGATATCACCTGGATGGTGCTGGCCTGCATCCGAGCCTACCGTTTCTTCGGCTCATCGAACTATCGCGTCTATGCGAAGGCGAACTTCGACAAAATGTACAAGCGCGCCCAGTGCTATCCCGAAGGCATGCTCCGTTGGTGCGAAGGCAAGGATGGCACCAACTCCTGCATCAACGGGCCTGCTATCGTGGCAGCGTGCTATCTGTATGAGGCTCTGGGCGATTCGTCTTATCTCGAAAAGGCTAAGGCCACCTATGCCGGACAACGCAAACGCCTGTTCGTCCCCTCCTCAGGGCGTGTGTACGACAGCGGCGTATGGTCGGGCAACTCTTTCCGCGTCAGCAACGAGTGGAGCTCCACTTACAATCAAGGCACGATGCTCGGCGCCGCAGTAAAACTGTGGCGTATTACAGGCGAGGAACAGTATTTAGAGGACGCTCGGAAAATCTACCAATGGAGTGTCCAGAACTTGACAGACAGGACGTCTCGCGTTATTAATGTCTGCCAGACAGTTGACGGAGACCTTTGTGGCTTTAAGGGCATCTTCATGCGCTACGCACGGCTTTTTGCCGAGGAAACAGACCGCCCCGATGTGCTGGAATGGATAGCGTCGAATGCCTTTTACGCCTATCAGAACCGCAACTCAAAAGGCGTAATATGGTCCAAGTGGCTGACGAAGACGGCGGAAAACCTGCGTGATGGAGACAAGAATGTCACCAACGATGCCTTCGGCGCCTCCACAGCCGTATCAGCAGCTGCTAACGCGCACGTGGGTACATTATTTTATAAAGATGCTTTCAGCCCTATCGGGGTAAAGGATTTCAATGACATCCGCTACATGCAGCTGACAACCGATGCGGAGGAGACCGACGAGCTTGTGACGACGGTGACTAACAAAGAAGATGCCTATGTCTGCTTTAAGAATGTCCAGTTTGGCGAGCGCGAAGCGAATCTTGTGGCGTTCCGCGCCAATGCGTCTAATGCGACTACCTGCGTGGCTGTCTATCTGGATGGGCTTGATGCCGATTGCAAAGTGGCAGAGAGCGACGCCTTGCCTGAGGGGTGGAATACTATCACGCTTCCTATTCCACCCACTACGGGTACACATACCGTGTATTTGGTGATGCTTAAATCTGGCAAAGTGGCGTTTCATACGGTTTGGTTTGGCGATGCTACGGCAATACATCCTCTTGGGGAGAATGCCCAATCCCCATTTTCCGATGCTCGGGCTGCAACCTCTCCTTCTTCCGTCTGCTACGGGTTGAGTGGGCGCCAGCTTTCCGGGCCTTGCAAAGGCATCGTTATTGTGAACGGGCGCAAGGTCTTGGTCATGTAATTCAATGAGTCCGCTTTTTTCTTCTTGCAAGCCCTTTTTCGAGCCCGGAAAGGGGCTTTTTGCTGTTTTTTCCCTCATTTTCTCTTCTTTTTTTGAAAAAAATGCAAAAATGTTTGGTGGGTAATAAAAACTGCCGTACCTTTGTACCCGCTTTTCGGAGGAAAGGCAGAGGAACCCCTCTTAAAACGAGGGCAATTTTTTTCTGCGCTCTTCAAAAAAGCGTGTGATCTTTGAAAAGTTTCCCATACAGACGAAGTAGTACAAGAGCGGCCCTGCCGTGCGTGCTCTCCGGAGCCGGTTATCCGGTTTCCTTGAGTGAGCGCAGGTTGCAGGGTCGGGTAGAGAGAAAGAAAGACGAACCGTCAAGTTAAAATTTCCTTGGACTAGGAAAGAAGGATATGTGAGTCGTCATGAGCGGAAAACAACTGAACATTATAAAACAATGAAGAGTTTGATCCTGGCTCAGGATGAACGCTAGCTACAGG
>JAEEZS010000065.1 GCA_016291905.1 Bacteroidaceae bacterium | reverse complement strand
CGCTGATGGGCGTCTGGAAGCACAACGGCTTACTGAATGCCAGCATCGTGAGCTCCACCAGCGCCCACCGTCTGGGCGCCAACGACGCACCGCCTGCCATCATCTCCAGCTTCCTCTGCAAGCAGCTGAGCGAGCTGCTCGACCATATTGAGAAGGCCGACAAGGATGACCTCTTCCAGATGGACGGCAAGCAGGGCATGAAGCTCGACATCCCCGAGATTCCCGAACTGCTGATCGACAACACCGACCGCAACCGCACCAGCCCGTTTGCCTTCACGGGCAACCGTTTCGAGTTCCGTGCCGTGGGCAGCGAGGCCAACTGCGCCAGCGGCATGATTGCGCTGAACACCGCTGTGGCAGAGGCCCTGACGGACTTCAAGCGTCGTGTGGATGAGCGGATGGCAGCGATAGTGAATAATCCGGAGTTCACGGAGGGAAAGCACAACGCCACGTTCCATGCCATCATCGACATCCTCCGCGAGGACATCAAGACGTGCAAGCCCATCCGCTTCGACGGCAACGGCTACAGCGACGAATGGAAAGTCGAGGCTGCCCAGCGTGGGCTCGACACGGAAACCAGCTGCCCCATCATCTTCGAGCGCTACCTCGATGCGGACAGCATCGCCATGTTCGAAAGCATGGGCGTGATGACGAAGAAGGAACTCGAGGCCCGCAACGAGGTGAAATGGGAGACCTACACCAAGAAGATTCAGATAGAGGCCCGCGTCCTCGGCGACCTTTCCATGAACCACATCATCCCCGTGGCAACCCGTTACCAGAGCCAGCTGCTGAACAACGTAGAGCGCATGCGCAACATATTCCCTGCCGAGAAGGCCGACGAGCTCAGCGCCCGCAACATGAAGCTTATTGAGGAGATTGCCTTCCGCACCAGCAACATCGAGACACAGGTGGAGGAGCTTGTGGCAGCCCGCAAAGTGGCCAACAAAATCGACGATGAGCATCGGAAAGCCATTGCCTATCACGACACCATCGCTCCCATGCTGGATACCATCCGTCGGCAGATTGACAAGCTGGAGCTCATTGTGGACGACGCCCTTTGGCCTCTGCCGAAGTACCGCGAGCTGCTTTTCATCCGGTAAACTGGGCTAAGACTCTGCTATTCCTTATATAATAGCAGCGAGCAGCTTCCTTTCTTATCGTCCAAAGCCGTTAGGACACGTGTCCTAACCCGTTGGGACACCTTACCTAACCCGTTAGGACAGGTGTCCCAAGCGCTTTGGTACAATAACAACGTCTGCTAATCGATGAACAATTCCATGACGGCAACAACGCCGATGACGAGGCCGTCGGCATGAAGTAAAAGGCTCTTTTCGGCAGGGATTAGGATGCTATGAATGCCTCAACATCGTCGGCGTGGTAGGGGATTATCTGCTCACCCAGCACACGGCAACCGTCGAGGGTGATGAGCAAGTCGTCCTCGAGGCGTATGCCGCCGAAGTCGCGATAGGTGTCCAGCAAGTCGTAGTTGATGAACTCCTTGTACAGTCCCTCGCCACGCCACTGGTCGATGAGGGCAGGGATGAAGTAGATGCCCGGCTCGTCGGTGAGCACCCATCCTGGCTGGATGCGGCGTCCGCAACGCAGGCAGTTGGTGCCGAACTGGGTGCTGGGGCGCACTTCGTCGTCGAAGCCTACATAGACCTGTCCGAGGCCCTCCATATCGTGCACGTCCATACCCATCATATGCCCCAGTCCGTGCTGGAGGAACATGGCGTGGGCGCCTGCGGTCACGGCATCCTCCACGTTGCCCTTCATCAGCCCCAGGTCCTTCAGCCGCTCGGCCATCAGGCGGCAGACGTCGAGGTGCATATCCAGCCACTTCACGCCTGGACGGGCCTTGGCAATGACGAGGTCGTGACAGGCAACCACGATGTCGTAGATGTCCCTCTGGCGTGCTGTGAACTTGCCACTTACGGGCGTCACGCGGGTGTTATCGGAGCAGTAGTGGTTCACCGTCTCGGCACCTGCATCGACGAGCAGCAGCCGTCCTTCCTCAAGGGGACGCAACGAGGGCGAGCCGTGGAAAATTTCGCCGTGCTGGCTGACGATGCTGCTGAACGACACCTTGGCTCCCCTGCCTACGGCAATACCCTCCATCAGTCCTGCAATGGCTTTCTCGGTGTTGCCTGGGCGGACGGCCCGCATGGCTGCCGTGTGCATCGCGTAGCCGATGGCCATGGCCCGTTCAATCTCGGCAATCTCTTCGGCTGTCTTCACGGCACGCATATCGACGACTGCCTTGATGAGCGCCACGCTGGCTTTCGCCCGTGTCTCCAAGGGATGGATGCCAAGCAGGTCGGCAAGTTGGATCATCGTGTCGTGGCGGTAAGGCGGCAGGTAGTGCACCGTCTGCCCCTTGGCTCGTGCGCCATCGATGAGGCTTTTCAGCGTGCTCATCGGAGCCGACTGACTGATGCCTGCTTCCAGGGCAAGGTCGTGGACTGAGGGCACGAAGCCCGTCCAGATGATATCCTCGATGTCCTGGTCATCGCCGATGAGCCACTCCTCGCCTGTGTCGGCATCGATGACTCCTGCCAGCCCTTCACGATGCTGGGCGAAAAAGTAGAGGAACGACGAATCCTGACGGTGAGGCCCGTAGGCATTGGCGGGGTAGTTGCAGGGCGCTTCGTTGTTGCCCATAATGACGATAAGCCCGCTGCCGACCTTCTGGCGCAGCGTGGCACGGCGTGTGATGTAGGTTTCCTTGGAGAATAGCATAGCGTTTATTTACTGGTTGTTGACTTGCGGTTTATGAGGCCTTTGATGCCTCGCTTGATGTCGTTAAGGGTTTTGGCGAAGTCGATGTCCTTGAGGGTTCGTGGGGGTTTTATCCAGCCCTCCTGTTTGTACCAGGCGATGGTTTCGGCAACGCCGCGTTCGAGGGGATAGTCGGCGGTGAAGCCCAGTTCGCTGGCGAGGGGCTCGGTGTCGCACAGCCAGTTGCGCTGGCTCAGGATGCGGTATTTGTCGGTGTTCAGCGTCACGGCCTTGCCCGATAGACGGCTGTAGAGGCTCCCGATGGCACACGCTGCCCGACCCAGCCAAAGGGGCGCCGTCAGTCGGACAACGAAGCGCTTGCCGAGTGCTTGCCTGACCAGCATCGAGAAGTCCTTGGCGGTGTGCACGTCACCGTCGGCCACGAAGTAAGCCCGCTCGGTCACCCCTTTCTCGATGGCCAGGAAGACGGCCTTCACGAGGTCGAGGACGTAGATGAACGTGATGTCCTGATGCTTGAAGCCCAGCGCGAAGTCCCATCCGCGGGCGATGCTCTGCATCATCAGCAGGTAGTCCTTATCGCGCGGACCATAGACACCCGTCGGGCGGAACACTACCCACGGGAAGCGCTCGGCGTCCTTCAGGTACTCCTCGACGCACAGCTTCGACACGCCGTAGGCGGTGTTGGGCTGCGGCTCGTCGTCGGCCGTGATAGGCTGGTGGGGCATACGCTCGTGCTGAGGGCCCCAGGCTCCCAGCGAGCTGAGGAAGATGAACTGACGCGGCACCATCTGGCAGCGTGTCAGGCTGTCGATGAAGTTCTTTGTGCCCACGAAGTTCACTTGGTAGAAGACCTCCTTATTGGGGCACTTGGTGGCGCCTGCGCAATGGATGATGTAGTCCCAGCCCCGTCCGTCGTGCTCCTGCTTAAAGCGGAGCAGTTGGTCGTGAAGGCGGTCCACGTGGCTGTAGTCCAGCTCAATGAAGTGGATGCGTTCGTCCTGAAGATACTGTCGGCTGCTGGTGCTGCGGATACCTGCCCACACGTCGTAGCCCTTCTTCAGAGCCTTCTCCACCATGAAGGAGCCGATGAAGCCGCTGGCGCCTGTTACCAGCAGGCGTTGCTTGACTTCGGGTTCCTCAGTGCCCCAGCTGAACGAGAGTTGCGTTGCCATTTCCACCTGTCACTTTGCTTTTGGAATGCAAAAATAGCCAATTTTTCGTAAACTTGTGCACCATTCCGATTTTTTTGTCTATCTTTGCGAATAAAAACCTACGCACTATGGGAAAATCACCAGAAAGAAAGGCTCGCCGAATGACAAAACGGATGCTAACCGCAGCCATGGCAGATATGTTTGCCGAGTACGACGACATCACTCTTAACAAGGTGTTCCAGGAACTCCGCCTCAAGACCCACCCGCTGAAGATGCTTGCTGCCGACGTCATCCAGGAGATGCTGGAGGACGGATATATCGAAGAGGGACGCAAGGGATACTATCACCTGAGCGCCGTCCACGGGGCCGCTGCCGACGAGGAAGCCGAGGAGGAGGAATCCATCATCGGACGCGAGTTCGTCGGCACCCTCAAGGTGGGCAAGAACAGCGCCTATCTGCTCTCCAACAGCCGTGAACTCCCTGCCGACATCTTCGTCCCCACCAGTAAGCTGAAGAACGGACGCACGGGCGACAAAGCCGTGGTGAAGGTCGTGGAATGGCCTGGCAACTCGCGCAACCCCATCGGCCACGTGGTGGACATCTTGGGACAGAGTGGCGACAACACCACCGAGATGCACGCCATCCTTGCCGAGTATGGTCTCCCCTACATCTATCCGAAGGCTGTCGAAGATGCCGCCAACCACATCTCCGACGTGATATCGGAGGCGGACATTGCGCAGCGCGAAGACTTCCGCAACATCCTCACCTTTACCATCGACCCCTACGATGCCAAGGACTTCGACGATGCCCTCTCCATCCGTCGGATGAAGGACGGGCAGTGGGAAATCGGCGTCCACATCGCCGACGTCACCCACTACGTGGGTGAGGGCGGCATCATCGACAAGGAGGCCCAGAAGCGTGCCACCAGCGTCTATCTCGTCGACCGCACCATCCCGATGCTGCCCGAGCGCCTCTGCAACTACATCTGCTCCCTCCGTCCCAATGAGGACAAACTCTGCTATGCCGTCATCGTGCATATGGACGACAAGGGGCGCGTGCGCTACCACAAGATTGTCCACACCGTCATCCGCAGCAACCGTCGCTACAACTACGAGGAGGTTCAGGAGATTATTGATAGGGGTCAACAGGCTGCCGACCCATATGCCTCCGAACTGCTGACCCTGAACCGCTTGGCGCAGATTCTCCGTAAGGAGCGTTTCGAGCACGGCTCCATTGCCTTCGACCGTGTGGAAGTCGGCTTCGATGTCGATGAGAAAGGCCATCCCATCAGTGTCCACATCAAGGAGCAGACCGAGAGCCACCAGCTGATTGAGGAGTTTATGCTGCTGGCAAACCGCATCGTGGCAACCACCATCGGTGCCGTGCCCTCGAAGCAGCAGAAAGTCTTCCCCTACCGTATCCACGACTTGCCCGACGTGGAAAAACTCGACAATGTGGCTCACTTCATCAGCCGCTTCGGCTACAAGCTGAAGACCACGGGCGACAAACAGGCCGTCTCGCAGAGCATCAACAAGCTGCTCAACGACGTTAAGGGCAAGAAAGAGCAGAACCTCATTGAGACCATCTCGCTGAAGGCAATGCAGAAAGCCCGCTACAGCACCGACAACATAGGTCACTATGGCCTTGCCTTCGACTACTACACCCATTTCACGTCGCCCATCCGCCGTTATCCCGATATGATGGTGCATCGACTTCTTGCGCGCTATCTGGCAGGTGGACGCAGCGTTTCCAAAGCCAAGTACGAGGAGCTGTGCGACCATTCCAGCGCCATGGAACAGTTGGCAGCCTCTGCCGAGCGCGCCAGCATCAAGTACAAGCAGGTGGAGTTTATGCAGGACCGTATGGGTCAGGTGTTCGATGCCGTCATCAGCGGCGTCACCGAGTGGGGACTCTATGCCGAAATCATTGAGAACAAGTGCGAAGGTCTTATCCCGATGCGCGATCTCGACGATGACCACTATGAGTTCGACGAGCGTAACTACTGCCTTGTGGGCCGCCACACGCACAACCGCTACTACTTGGGTGACGCTGTGAAGGTGGAGGTCTCGCACTGCGATCTTGATAAGAAACAACTCAACTTCGCACTGGTGGACTAAGATGGCAATACGGATGGCTGATAACAACGATTTCAGGGAAAAGGCGGCCATGTTCCGCCAAAAGTCAATGAGCTTGGGCACGTTGCTTGGCGTGTACTACATCGTCAAGTTCTGCCTCTTCCCCTTGAGCCTGACGTCGGGGTTTGCAGGAATGCTGTTCATCGTGCTAACCCTGATGGTGCCCGTGTTGGCTTGGCGGATGGTAAAACGTTTCCAGCAGACCGAGATGCCTGAAGGAATGCCGTTTCTCACGGCGTGGACGTTTGCCCTGCGGATGTTCTTTTTTGCCTCCTTGCTCGTGGCCGTAGCCCACTACGTATACTTCGCTGTCTTTGATAATGGAATGTTGGCGCAGGCTTATGCTGAAAACATAGCCACAATGCGTGAGACGTCCGTCGAGGGTGTCACCGACCAGCTTGCTTGGCAGAACCAGCTTGATGTGATAGAGAAGACCTTTGAGTCCCTTGCCGCCCTGAAGCCCATTCAATTGGTGATGGAACTGCTGGTTAACAACCTCTTCTGGGGCAGTATCGCCGCCCTTCTCATCGCCATCTTCACCAAACGTCCCGCCCAATCTCAATCGTAAAATCATAATAAAATGTAATAGTTCAATGGATAT
Source organism: Bacteroidaceae bacterium (assembly GCA_016291905.1). Taxonomy (GTDB): domain Bacteria; phylum Bacteroidota; class Bacteroidia; order Bacteroidales; family Bacteroidaceae; genus UBA1189. The sequence continues at coordinate 37,122 of JAEEZS010000065.1, read as the reverse complement.
TTCAGTTATAGTACCGCTTTATAACGAAGCCGAATCGCTGCCCGAACTGTATGCTTGGATTAAGCGCGTGATGGACGAGAAAGGATTCACTTACGAGGTCATCTTTGTCAATGATGGCAGCACCGACGAGTCGTGGGAGGTCATCGAGCAGCTTCATGCCGACAATCCCGCTGAGGTGAAGGGCATCAAGTTCCGCCGTAACTACGGCAAGAGCCCAGCCCTCTTCTGCGGTTTCCGCCGTGCCCAGGGCGACGTGGTCATCACGATGGATGCTGACCTTCAGGATTCTCCCGATGAGATACCCGAACTTCGCCGTATGATTGTTGAGGACGGCTACGACCTCGTCAGCGGCTATAAGCAGAAGCGCTACGACCCCCTCTCGAAGACCATTCCCACCAAGCTTTTCAACGCTACGGCCCGCAAGGTCAGCGGCATCCACAATCTCCACGACTTCAACTGTGGCCTCAAGAGCTACCGTCGCGATGTCATCAAGAGCATCGAAGTCTATGGGGAGATGCACCGCTACATCCCCTATCTGGCCAAGAACGCTGGCTTTACCAAAATCGGTGAAAAGGTCGTCCACCATCAGGCCCGCAAGTATGGCAAGACAAAGTTCGGCCTCAACCGTTTCGTCAACGGCTACCTCGACCTGCTGACCCTCTGGTTCCTCAGCAAGTTCGGCGTCAAGCCGATGCACTTCTTCGGACTCTGGGGTTCGGTGATGTTCATTGTCTGCTTTATCATCATCGTCTGCCTACTCATCGCCCGCTTGGTCAGCCACATCTACCTGACGAACAGTGTGTGGTTCTTCCTTGCCTTAGTGGGTATGATACTCGGCACGCAGATGTTCCTCACGGGCTTCATCGGCGATCTCATCAGCCGCAATTCCGAAAGCCGCAACAACTACAACGTCGAGAAGGAACTATGAGCCACTTTCCCTTTGCGGCGTTAAAGACATTAAGGTCCTTAAGGATTTTAACGACCTTAACGTCATTGGCTCTTCTCCCCTTGCTCGTCAGCTGTGGAGGCGACGACTGTGTCATCAATAACACCGTCTCTGCCACGATGAACTTCTATATGGCCGACGGTAATCCCTGCCAGATTATGGACACGCTCACCGTAAGCATTGTGCGCGAGAAGGGCGACTCGGTGGTGCTCAACCGTAAACTGGGCGCCTCCAACCTTGCCTTTCCGCTGGGTTACAGCAGCATGTGCGACACTTTTGTCTTCCGCTTTGCCCGCTTGGGGGTCAGCGACTCGGTGTTCATCCTCCATGACAATCACCCCTACTTCATCTCCCTTGACTGCGGAACGGCTATGTTCCACACCCTTACCGCGGTGGACTGCACGCACCATCTGATGCAGTCCATCCAAATCACTCATCCCGAAATCAATTACGATGCGCAGGAGAACATTCAGCTTGTGTTTGGCGATTAGCCTGCTGCTCTCCCTCTCGGGTCGTGCCGAGGAAGCATCGCCCTTTTTCCGTGGTGTTTCTGTCTCGGCAGATGTCTTCGGCTGGATATACCCCATCTTCGTCAGCGATGCCTTTTATAACAATGAAGCATCGGTGGCCGTGAACTTGCAGGACCGCTTCTTCCCTGTGGTGGAGGTGGGGTATGGACATTGCAACACCGTGGGCGACCTCTATGGCATCCGCTACACCACGGCAGCGCCCTATTACCGCGTGGGAATGGACTACAATTTTCAGTACAAGAAACATTCGCCCGTCGGATTCATCTTCTGCGGTGCCCGTGTGGGGTACAGCAACAGTACTTATAATGTGGAAGCCGCTCCGCTCACCGACCCCGTCACGGGAGGCATCGTTCCCTTTACCCTTACCGATATTCCCTGCCGTGCCTTTTGGGGCGAGGCGGTCGTGGGCATCCGTAGCCGTGTGTGGAAGGGCTTTTCTCTGGGCTGGAGCATCCGCTACAAACGCCTGTTCTCCAACTGCACCTCTGCTAACGGCAATCCGTGGTTTATCCCTGGTTATGGCATTCACGGCACGGAAACCTTCGGTGCCACCTACCAACTGATATGGAACTTCTAAAAGAACTACGATTTGTCGATATATGCAGATCGTAAAATAATAATAAATAAGAATGACTGCTGTTGAGATTTGGCTTTTGGCTGTAGCGTTGGCGATGGATTGCTTCGCGGTGTCCGTCACTAGCGGCTTGATACTAAAGCGCGTGCGCCTTCGTCCCATCCTGATAATGGCGTTGTTGTTCGGCTTGTTTCAGGCGCTGATGCCCTTGATTGGGTGGGCAGGGATGCAGTTCTTCAGCGGCTACATCGAGCGCATCGACCATTGGATAGCCTTCGGCCTGTTGGCGTTCATTGGGGCAAGGATGTTCTGGGAAGGCTGCAAGGGAAACGAGGAAAGCTCTTTCGACCCCACACGTCTCCACGTCGTCCTCGGTTTGGCTGTTGCTACCAGCATCGACGCCCTTGCTGTCGGCATCTCGTTTGCCTGTACGGGGATGACCACCTTCGGCTCCATCGTTATCCCTATTCTCATCATCGGTCTTGTCTCTTTCGTCCTCTCCCTAGTCGGCTCATACCTCGGCATCCGTCTGGGAAAGCGCTTCCACCTCCCTGCCTCTCAGGTGGGAGGAGTCATCCTTATCCTTATCGGTATTAAGATTCTTGTCCAACACTTAACGGGTATGGCCTGATGAACGAAATGAAGAAACCCATCAACTGGGTCATCCTTGCCCTTCTCCTTGTGGGCACCGTGCTGATTGTCGGTTTTCCCTCCCTTCTCATCCCTTCGGGAGGAGGTGGGGCATACCACACCAACCAAGGCTACATCTTCGGCACCGTCTATAAGGTGACGTACCAGTACAAAACCGACATTCAGTCCCTCATCGAGGACCGCATGCACGAGGTCGACAACTCCTTGTCGCCCTTCAACGAGCACTCCGTCATCACTCGCATCAACACAGGCGAGAGCATGGAGACGGACAGCCTCTTTCGTACCGTCTGGCGCAAAGCCGACGAGGTGTATCACCTCACAAACGGTGCTTTCGACATCACCTGTGCCCCGCTCGTCAACGCCTGGGGCTTCGGCTTCCGCCAATCTGAGTTCCCCTCCTCGCAGGCCATCGATAGCCTGCTCTCCTTTGTCGGTATGGATAAAGTGCAGATGGAAGGCACGCGCATCGTGAAGCGCGACCCCCGCACCCTCCTCGACTGCAGCGCCATTGCCAAAGGCTTTGGCTCCGACTGCGTGGCGGAACTTTTCCGTAGCCTTGGTATCCACAACTACATGGTGGAGATCGGCGGCGAGGTCGTCGTGCATGGTGTCAACCCCAAGGGATATCCCTGGCGCATCGGCATCAGCCGACCCACCGAAGTTCCCTCGCCCCGTGAGGGAGAGGCCACCCCGCTCGACACCATCCTCGCACTCACCGATTGCGCCCTTGCCACCTCGGGCAACTACCGCAACTTCTACTATCGTGACGGTCAGCGCTATGCCCACACCGTCGACCCGCGTCTTGGCTACCCTGTACAGCACGCCGTGCTCTCAGCTACCGTCATCGCTCCCACCTGCATGGAGGCCGACGCTCTTGCCACCTCCTTCATGGTCATCGGTGCCGACAGTGCCCGTCTCATCGTCGATGCCCGCCCCGACCTCCGTGCCTACCTCATCCTGGCCACCCCTGACAGCACGAGCTACACTAACCTCCGTCTTGGCCGTTGGGACGAGTAGCCCCCTCATCCTCCTATACGCCTAATCTCCTTCACTCCTTATTAAATTATGAAACCTCTCCTTTTTTGTCTCTCCCTCTTCGCCGTTTCTCTCTCCCTCACGGCGGCCGATGTCAGCGTTTCTTCCCCCGACGGCAACCTTGTCCTCACCATCCAGACCGACGACGCACTCACCTACACCCTCACCTCGGGCGGCACTCAGCTTGTAGCCCCTTCCCCGATGGGTTATGAGTTCAAGGGCGAGAAACCCCTCTCGGGTCCTTTTACGCTCGTTGGCCCTGCCCGTATCAAGACCGCGACTGATCATTGGCATCCTGTAGTGAAGAACCGCCACGAGGACGTCTTCCTCGCTTGGAATGAGACCACGTTGCAGCTCATCGAGGCAAGTGGCGACCGTCGCCGCATGGACATTGAGGTGCGCGTCTTCAACGGCGGGGCGGCATTCCGCTACACCCTCTACGGTGCTGCGCGCATCGGCAACCGCCAGATCACCCGCGAGCTCACGGGCTTCCGTATCCCCTCCACAGCCTCGGCGTGGGCAGCCATCTACAACCCCGACTACACCTCCAGCCAGGAAGACTCCTTCTGGAAGACTGCCGCCACCGCCCTCTCCACCGAGCGGGTCATGGGCTTGCCCTTTCTCATTGAGATAGACGACACACACTACATGGCCATCACCGAAGCCTGTATCAACGACTTCGCTTCGTGCTATATCGGGCGTAGCGAGGGCACCGACGAGAAGCTCGTCAGCCTCTCCACCCGCTTGTCGCCCCTGCCTGGCGAGCCTGCGGATGGCGTGAAGGTGCGCTTCGACGAGCAGGCCACCTCGCCCTGGCGCGTGATGCTCGTGGCCGATAATCCAGGGCGATTCATCGAGTCAGAGATTATCCAAGGCCTCAATCCCCCGTGCGCCATTGCCGACCCCTTATGGATAAAACCCGGCCTGGCTGCGTGGGACCATTGGTGGAGCGGCGAGGTGAAGATGGAGACCGATGTCATCAAGCAGTACATCGACTTGGCTGCTGCCGAGGGCTGGCCCTATATGCTCATCGATTGGCAGTGGTACGGCCCCTACAACACCCCCAAGGCCGACATCACCCGTCCTGCACCCCAGCTTGACATGCCGGGCATCCTCTCCTACGCCCGTCAGAAGAACGTGCGCTGCTGGCTCTGGCTCTACTGCACCGACGTCAATCGCAACGGCGCCTTCCGCCGTGCCTTTGCCGAGTATGAGAAGTGGGGCATCGCCGGCATCAAGATTGATTTCATGGACCGCGACGATCAGGAGATGATGAACTGGTACCGCCGCATCGTCGCCTGCGCTGCCGAGCATCACCTGATGGTCGATTTCCACGGAGCGACGAAGCCCGACGGCATCGAGCGCACCTGGCCCAATCTGCTTACGCGCGAGGGCGTGCTGGGCGAGGAGTACTACAAGTTCTCCCCCCGTGTGACGCCCGAACACAACACCACACTCCCCTTCACTCGCATGCTGGCAGGCCCGATGGACTACACCCCGGGCGGCTTCCTCAACGTCACCGCTGCTGATTTCCGTCCGCAGACGCCCACCCTCGTTGCCAACACCCGCTGTGCCGAGCTGGCGAAGTTTGTCATCTACGAGAGCCCCCTCACCGTCTTCTGCGAGCACCCCGACCATGTCCTCGGGCAGCCGGGCGCCGATTTCCTCAGCCGTGTGCAGACCACGTGGGACGACACCCGCTTCCTCGCAGGCTATCCCGGCGACTACGTGGCCCTTGCCCGCCGTAGTGGCAGCGCATGGTTTGTGGGCGTGCTGGGCAACAGCCAGCCCCGTACCCTTACCCTCGACACGTCGTTCCTCCCTACGGGCGACTATCAGCTCGAGTACTGGGCCGACGCTCCCAAGGCCGACAAGAAGCCTACGGAGCTCACCCACAAGACCGTCACCCTCCGCGCAGGCCGTCCCCTTAAACTCCGTCTTGCCCCCGCAGGCGGCTACGTCGCTATCCTCACCCCAAAACCCTGATTCTTTTATCTCCTTTTTATTAGGGAAGCCACTATAACCCCCATTTTTGAAAGGCGTTCCGTTCGCGAATAGAAGGACGTCGTCTGATTGTTATTCGTTTAGCAGCCGTTGTTATTGTACTAAACCCGTTGGGACACGTGTCCCAACGGGTTAGGTAAGGTGTCCCAACGGGTTAGGACACCTGTCCTAACGGCTTTGGGAGATAAGAAAAGCTTACTTTGTTATTTATCTCTGGAGAGGTAGAGAGATAGCTCCTGACCGGCCAGTTCTCCGTCGGTTTCCTTCCAAACCAGCTCAATCTTGTTGCCGCTGCGGTTGATGGTGGCGACGCAGGCTTCGCGCTCGACATCGCCGGCGGTTTTCTGAGTTTCGAGGCACGATTTCTCTACCTCCTTCACGTATTCCTCCATTTGCTTTTCCATACCGGGATTTGGGGTGATGAGGCTGCGGTCCATACGGAACGTGTAGTCGGGCTGACGCTCGGTATAGAGCGTGTCGCCTCGCAGTTTCCAGGTGCCGCTGGTGACGAAGATACATTCGAGCCGTCCCGCAAAAGAGGGGTGAACCTGATGCTCGATGTATGTCTGCTCATACGTGTGGTTGTCGCGGAACTCCAAGCCAGAGGACTTGTCGTCAGTCGATTGGATAACCCACTTGCCCGTGAGTTCGCTTTCCTTCACGTTGCGTCCCATACGCTTTTTCGCCTTTACATATTGCTCGAGTTCCTCGTCGGTGATGCCCATCGTGAACTTGCACTGGTCGCTGATGCGCTGGATCAGGTCGGCATACCCATTGAGCTGTTGTTGCCGTCCGCTGGCGTAGTTCAGGTAATAGACGACCTCCTTGCTGGTGATACACCCTTTCAGGAACAGGGGAATGTCGGTAGTGCCGTCCTCGCGCTCCAGCTGGTGCCGATAGAATGCCTCGGAGCTGACAGGCTTCTTCCATTGTTCGGAATGGTTGATGTAGTCGTAGATGGTGTGTCTGCTAGAGAAGAACTCGTGGACCGCATCGACGAACGAGGTGTTATCGATGTTCTTCCACGATTCCTGGCTGCTGAGGAACAGCCGCTCGCATGCCTCGTCCAACTGGAACTGTGTCATTTCGTCGGAGCTGCTGGTGATGTAGTCGCGGACGTACAACAATGTATCCATGCCCAGCGAGTCTATTCGGTCCATATTCTCCAGCACGTATCGGACTAAGCCGGAGTTCGTTTCCTCGTCTTTGGCCCATTTCCTGAGGGTCTCCATGCTGTTCTCCATGTCGTGTATGACCATCATGGCCGTCTGTCGCCCGGCGGCTTTCTGTTTTTTCCGGTCCATGTAATGGGCGCTTCCGAAGGTAAGGACAATAGAGACGGTGGTAGCAAAGACGGTCATAAACATCTCCTTCAACATCGCCGTCCACTTGGCGTTATGCCCGAACTTGGGCATTCTGAATTTTGCGTTCATGTCATCGTAAAATTTGTTGCAAAGGTAGTGACAGGCGAGCGAAAAGCCAAATATATTTGAGCTTTTCTGAGCCGCAGCCTACCTAAAAGCCCCGCAAGGGGATTAAAGGTAGTGACAAAAATGAAGAAAAAAGAAGAAAAAAGGAAAAATCGCTATAAAAAGACTCACCCCCGCTATCCTCACGGACAGCGGGGGCTGGTGCACCTGTGGTTGTTATTGTCCAACTTTTAAAGTAAGCTCTTCGCTTTACAGAATTGTCTGCTCCACGACGCGGCCGTCGTAGAGGTTGATGATGCGCGAGGCGTAGCTGGCGTCGCGTTGGCTGTGCGTCACCATGACGACGGTCGTGCCCTGCTGCCAGAGTTCGGTGAGCAGGCTCATCACCTCCTTGCCATTGGTACTGTCGAGGTTACCGGTGGGCTCGTCGGCGAGGATGAGCTTCGGGTTGCTGATGACGGCGCGGGCGATGGCCACACGCTGCTGCTGACCGCCCGAGAGCTGGTTGGGGAAATGGCCTGCGCGATGGCTGATGCCCATGCGGGCCATCATTTCCTTCGCCCGCTTGTGGCGTTCGGCGGGAGCGACGCCCATGTAGAGCAGCGGCAGCTCGATGTTCTCTTGCACGTTCAGCTCCTCAATGAGGTTAAAGCTTTGGAATACGAAACCGAGCAGGCCTTTGCGAATCTCTGTGCGCTGGTCCTCGGTCATCTTCGAGACATCCGTCCCTGCCAGCGTGTAGGTGCCCTCTGTGGGGTTGTCCAGCAAGCCGAGGATGTTGAGCAGCGTCGATTTGCCGCAGCCCGACGGCCCCATGATGGCGACAAACTCGCCCTCGTTCACTTCGAGCGTCACATCGTTGAGCGCCCAGGTTTCCACTTCTTCCGTACGGAAGACTTTCTTCACACTTTTTGTTTCAAGTAATGGCATAACTTTAATAATATGAGGGTTAATAAAAAAGGATTTTTAATATTAAGTTAAGAGTTAAGAATTAAGAGTTAAGAAAAATAGTTCTGCAAGCAGTATGGCCTGCGGACGAGAGGGGGAGAGATGTATGGGCTGCATACGAAACATTTTCTCTTAACTCTTAATTCTTAACTAGTTTTCATTCGCTCTTGATGACGTCAGCAGGGTTTTCGCGGGCTGTGCGCCAGACGCGACTGCCCACACACAGGGCGATGAGCAGGGCGGTGGCCACGAGGATGGCGACAAAGACCCACAAGGAGAGTGGCGTGCGCTTGATATACTGTTCAAGCCAGCCGTGCATGACAATGTAGCTGACCGTGAAGGCCACGAAGGCCCCGGCGAGAAGGATGAGACCGTACTCCTTAATAAACATGCTGAGGATATCGCGGAGCTTCGCGCCGTGAATCTTGCGCAGGGCAATCTCCTTGCGGCGCTGGCGGCAGGCCAGGGTGATGATGCTATAGACGCCGAAGACGGCCACGAGCACAGCCACGATGCTGACCACCAGCAGCAGGCGGCTCAGGTTCTGCTCGCTGCGCATCAGCTCGGCCCATTCGTCCTCGTGCCAGACGGTGTTATAAATCAGGGAAGGTTCTTCGTCGAACATGGCTGTCAGTTCCTTCGCCAAGTCGGCGCGGTGGGCGGGGTCGAAGTGGACGGAAATCATTTCGTCCGTCCCGAGGCGGATGCCGTCTTTCATCAGCACGCAGGGGTAGGGCTCGTCAGAGGGCGACGAGAGGTAGAGGTCCTTGATAACCGCCGCCACCACATAGTGCCTCGGCGCCCTGACGATGTTGAGGCTGCCGTCCGGCGCGTTGCTGAAGTCGTCCATCGCTATCATGATGTCGCTGCCGACGGCTTTCTCCACACCCATCTGCTGGCGCGTCTTCTCCGTAATGACGACCTCGTTCGTCCACCTTTCGGGGTCGGGCAGCGCGCCCTCAAGGACAGTGATGCCGAGCGTCGGGTCGCGGAGGTCTTTGAAGCCGTAGAATGTGTGGACGGAGAAGCCTCGGCTCCGGACGTATTCGTACGTCTTGTCATTGTCGCCCTCGTCAACAATACCGGGCAGCATGGTCCAGGTCATCCCTCCCGCTCGGTGTCCATAGAGGCCGATGGGGTCTTCTCCTATCTCGGCAGCCTTGCTGACGTAGGGCAGCTGGTTCAGGCGGCGCAGCACCGACTCCTTCCACTCCGGAGGGAAGGGGAAGTGGCCGCCCCATTCGGGCGCATCGGGCACGATGTCGTTGCGCGTGGCCAGCGCCTCGAAGTGCATACGGCCCTTGATGCCGTAGCCCCAGTCGGTATTCTTCATGAACCAGAGTTGCTTGAGCATGAAGGCCGAGCAGCAGATGAGGGCAAGGCTCACGGCAAGCTGAATGCCTGTGCAGACTTTGGTGAAGGTATTGTTCCGCCGTCCTCCGCCGGGCATGAGGGAGTGGCGGATGGTGTTGCGGCGTACAATCTCCACGCTCACGGTAGCGATGAGGAGGCAGACGGCGGCGATAATCGCCATGAAGAGCAGGGCGCTGCCCAGGATGTAGCCTCCCTCAAGGTCGATGCCGGCATACGCGGCAAAGACATCCTTCACGACGAACGTCATCACCAGGCCAAGCCCCAGCGCAGCCCCCAGCGTTACCGACAATTCCACCACGAACTGCGCGAGCAACATCCGCGGCTTAGCGCCATGAACCATGCGCAGCGCCATCTCCCGCTGGCGCCCACGGACGCGGATGAGGAAGAGCACGAGGAAGTTGATGAACACGCACACCACCAGCAGCACGCTCACCAGCTGGAAGTAGCGCAGGTGGCGGTAGCTGAGGTTGTCCTTGTGCAGGCGTATGTCGGCCAGGAGGCGATGGGCCTGGCTGATGGGGACAAGGGAGATTTCGCCTATGCGTTTCGTCCCCATGTCGATGGCGTTCAGCTTTCGCTCCAATTCATCGGCAGAAGCCCCCTTGCGCAGGCGGATGACCACCATCGAAAAGCCGCCGTCGGGAGCGAACTTGGAGTTTTCCGCGCCACCGTCTTCGAGAATCAGCGCATCGAAGGCGAACGACGAGTGATGCCAGGCCTTGACGACGCCTTTGACCGGGGCCTCTGTGATGGCATCTGTGTCGCCCGACGGCATTCTGAACGCGTTGAAGGCCTTGCCGATGGGGCTTCCCTCGCCAAAACGTTTCCGCGCGTATTCGTCGGTGACGATGAAGTTAAACTCCGATAGCTTATACGATATTGTTGCCAGTTCGCCTTCGATGGGCTTCAGGCTGAACACGCGGACGAACGCGGTGTCGGCACCAATCATGGTGAACGGAACTTTCCATCCCGACTTTTCGTCGTTCGTTTCGGCGTCTATCATGGTAGCGCACTCCACCTCGGGCCACTCTTCGCGCAGGGCGATGGCAAGGCTGTTCAAGGCGCGGGGCGCGACGGTACCCAGGTTGGCTCGGCCTAAGTCAAGCCCCTTGTCCCAGACCATGTACATGCGGTCGGCACCCGGGTGGAAGTTGTCGAACGTGTTCTCGTACCTTATCCATACGCTGGAAAGGGCGAGGCAGACGAAGCCGACGGCGAGGCCGGCAATGGAGATGATGCTTTGCGTCTTGTAACGCTCGAGGCTGCGGATGGCAACCGTGAGGTAGTGGGCTAATAAACTTCTTTTCATTTTCTGTTCGATGTTTTTTTTAGCTCTGCAAAGATATAAGTGAATTATATAGACATTTGCAAGGAAAATGGACTTTTTCTGTTTTTGACCGAAAATTGTTCAATTTCTGAACACTTTTTATTTTTCATTCTTCATTTTTCATTCTTCATTGTGCGAAGCACATTATTCGCTCTTGATGACGTCGGCGGGGTTTTCGCGGGCGGTGCGCCAGACGCGGGTGCCCACGCTGAGGGCGATGAGGAGGGCGGTGGCGACGAAGATGAACAGGCAGTAGTGGGGGCCGACGGTGATGCGGCGTACGTACTGCTCCAGCCAGCCGTGCATGATGATGTAGCCGACGGCGAAGGCCACGACGGCGCTGATGACAAGGATGAGGCCGTACTCATTCACGAACATGCCGAGGATGTCGCGGAGCTTCGCGCCATGAATCTTGCGCAGGGCAATCTCCTTGCGCCGCTGGCGGCAGGCAAGCGTGATGATGCTATAGACGCCGAAGACGGCGATGAGGATGGCCACGAGGGTAACGAGCAGGAGCAGGTGGCCCAGGTTCTGGTCGCTCTCGGTCATCTCCTTCATGATTTCGTCGGCGTACTTCAGCTCCCACCGTATCTCGGGGAAGCTGTCCATCAGCTCCGCCACCTGCGCCTCCATCTCCTTCTTCATGCCGTGACGGTAGGCGAACTGGACGAACTGGTTGTGTGAGCGGAAGTTGTTCCGCTCGTCCTCGCCGACACGGTAGATGAAGATGGGGAAAATGCGCGAGTCGCTGCGGGCGCTGCGGACGGTGACGTTGCGGATGACGGCGCCGATGGTGACCGTCTTCTTGCTCTTGTCGCCACGACCCTTGTACCAAATGGTCTTGCCGACGGCACCGTCGGCGAGGCCGAGGCGGTCGCGCGTCAGCTCGTCGATAACGACCTCCGAGGGGTTCCACGTCTCGTAGCGGGGCAGCGTGCCCTCGACGACGGTGAAGTCGTAGATGGGGTCGCCGGGGTCGAAAAGGCCGCGGTAGTTGGAGACCTCGATGAACTCACTCTCGGGGTCTTCGCTGAGGCTGACCTCGTAGCCGCGGCTCGACATGCTGAACATCCAGAAGTTCCAGTCGCGGCTGACGCGTTCGATGGCGGGCAGGGCGGCGAGCTTCTCGGGGATACCGTTGTCGTCGATGTGGTGCTTCATGTCGAAGTTCAGTCGGTCGGCGGGGCCGATGGTGAGGTAGGCGCGGTCCTTGATGGCGACGCCGTTGTCGGTGTTGCGCATGAACCAGAGCTGCCGCAGCATCACCACGGCGCAGAAGACGAACGCGAGGCTGACGGCGAGCTGCACGCCGATGCTGACCGACGAGAAGACGTGACGACGTGCCGCCGCAGGGCTGATGGACGACGAGAGCGTGCGGCGGCGCACCACCTCGACGGCGCCGAGGCTCAGCACGAGGCAGATGGCCAGCACACCCACCATGATGACGAAGGCACCGAGGGTGACGTAGCCGCCGCCCATCTCGATGCCGGCGAAGGCGGCGAAGACGTCCCGCAGGCAGAACACCAGCAGCACCCCCAGCGCCGTGGCCGCGCCCAGTGTCACCCCCAGCTCGGTGGCAAACATGCAGACGAGGCCGCGATGGCTGGAGCCGTGCACCAGGCGCAAGGCCATCTCACGCTTGCGGCCCCGCAGGCGGTTCAGGTAGAGGGTGAGGAAGTTGATGAGGGCGCAGACGGTGAGCAGTATGGATATGAGAAGGAACGCGCGCATGTGGGCGTAGGAGAGCTTGGCGTTACCCTTCCAGCGGCCCATCTTGGTTATCGGCTCTATCTTGCCGTGCAGAGGCTCGGTGCCCTCCCACTCGACGTGCTCCTGAATCTTCTTTTCGAACGAGGCGCGGACGTCGTCGCCCGGCGCGAGGCGGACGAGCGTGGGCTGCCAGCTGCCGCGCGAGTCGAGAATAGCGTCCTCGGGCATGATGTAGGCGATGTCGAAGGTGAACGAGCTGTGGCGGCTGAAGTCCTTCACGACGGCTTCGATGACAGCCTCGGCACCCCCTTCAATCTTGACCTTTCGGCCGACGGGGTTCTCATCGCCGAACTTGCGGCGGGCGAACGACTCGCTCAAAGCAAGATGGTAGGCGTCGCCCCCCTTGTTGGCCGTCCAGAAGTCGGCGGGGCCATAGATGACGTCGAAGTGGAAGAACGCGGCGAAGGTCTTGTCGATGTCGATGAACGCCACCTCTTCCTCCACGCCGTCGATTTCCAAATCGACGGTTGACTGCTCGTTGAGGCACCAGGCCTCCACCTCGGGCCATTCGTTCATGGCCTGACGGAGTCCGCCGGGGACGGTGAGGGTGAACTCGCCGCTGCGCCACTCGCCGCCCAGGGCGTAGGTGCGCTCGGGGGCGTCGATGGGGAGGTCGGTGTTATAGGTGTTGTCGTAGCGCAGCCAGAGCGCCGAGAGCGAGAGGCAGACGAAGCCCACGGCCAGCCCGACGACGGAGATGATGCTTTGCAGACGGTAGCGCGTCAGGCTACGCAGGGCAACGGTGAGATAATGATGAAGAAGTGAGGTGTTCATTGCTGATTGGGCGTTGAGAATAATTGATCTTCCTTTCGTAATATTTGATGTTTTCTCTTGTTCATCGCGATGAGTTGATTGGTTCATCGCGATGGGCAGCGGTTATTTAATGCGAATTTCCTTGGCGTCTCCGAAGCTGTCGTAGCCGGAGGTGATGACGCGGTCGCCGACGGAGAGGCCGTCGATGATTTCGTAGGAGACAGGGTTCTGGCGCCCGATGGTGATGGGGACGCGCACAGCCGTGTGGCCGTCACCGGTAATCTTGAACACCCACTGCCCACCCGTAAAGGCGTAGAAGTTACCTTTGGGGATGACGACGGCAGGCTCCGAAGCGGAGAACTCAATCTTGGCCTGATAGCCCTTGCCGATGCGGGCGTTGGCGGGCATGGAGTCGGTGAAGACGAGGTCGACGCCAAAGGCGTGGTCCTTCACCTCGGGCACGATGCGGCTGATGCGCAGGGGGTAGAGGGCATCGCCGTAGGTGACGGTGGCCAGCTGCCCCACGGCGAGCTTGTCGATGTAGTATTCGTTGAGCGACGAGGCCAGACGGAAGCGGTCCATAATCTTGATTTCGCCTACCTCGCTGCCGCTGCCAATCTTCTGGCCGGGGACGGCGTTGATGTTGCTGAGCTGGCCGTCGCAGGGGGCGCGGACGACGAGGTCGGCCAGCCGTGCCTCGGTGCGCCGCAGACGCTGCTGCTCGTCGGCCAGCTCGCTCTGGGTCGATTCGGCGTGCAGGGTGGCTAGCGCGGAGTCGCTGCGCAGGCTCTCCAGCTGCAGCTCGGCGCTGCGGTGGCGGTACTGGTACTCGGCTTCGGCCAGGTCCAGTTCAGCGCGGCTCTTGATGCCCATGCGGAACTCCTCTTGGTCGAGGCGATACTGCTTTTCCAGTCGTGTGAGCTCGTAGGTGGTCTGGAGCGTCTGCTGACGGATGGTGATGCGCTTCTGCTTCATCTCGAGCGCTTTCTCCTGCTGCGTGCGGAGCAGGCGGGCGAAGGCGGCGCGCTGGTCGGCAATCTGCTGCTCCAGCTCGGGGTTGGTGAGGACGATGAGGGTGTCGCCTGCGTGTACCATGGCGCCTTCTTCGGCGACAATCTCGCTGACGGTGCCGGCCTCCACAGCTCCCACGCGCACGGTGCGGATGGGCTGGAGGACGCCGTCGGCGTTGACATACTCGGTAAACTCAGCCTGTGTGACCTCGCTGATGGAAAGGCTGTCAGCCGCGAGCCGCAGCGTCTTGGGGCGAAGGGTGGTCAGCACAAGGGCTACAATCAGCATAAGGGCACCGGCTCCGGCAAAAAGCCTTCCGCGATGGCGGACGTACCAGGGACGTTTGGGAAGGGGAATATCCATAGAATGAGAAATTGTAGAAATAGAAATTAGGAATTGTTTTTTTACTCGCTTTTGATGACGTCGGCAGGGTTTTCGCGGGCGGTGCGCCAGACGCGAGTGCCGACGCTGAGGGCGATGAGCAGGGCGGTAGCCACGAGGATGGCGGCAAAGACCCACCACGAAAAGGCCGTGCGACGGACGTAGTTCTCCAACCAGCCGTGCATGATGAGGTAGCCGACGGCAAACGCTACGGCAGAACTGATGACGAGGATGAGGCCATATTCGCGGACGAACATCATAAGGATATCCTTCAGCTTGGCACCGTGTATCTTGCGCAGGGCAATCTCCTTGCGGCGTTGGCGGCAGGCGAGGGTGATGATGCTATAGACGCCGAAGATGGCAATGACGATGCAGACAACGGTGACGGCTGTGAGCAGGCGGCTCAGGTTCTCCTCGCTGCGGATCTGGTAGCTGAAGTTGTCCATACCGAATTCTATGCTCCAGGGGAGTTCGGGATAGGGCTCCATCATTTCCTTGATGCGCCGCACGACGTCGGCCTTCTGCTTCGGGTCGAAGGTGAAGGCAACGTAGTTCGTGCGAGAGTCTACGAGCTCTTTTTCGCGTGGGTTCAGCGGGCGGAAAGAGCAGAAGATTTGAGGGCCACCATGAACATCGGTAAAGAGAATGTCGCGGATGACGGCGATGATGGTGCCGGTGAATGTGTCGTCGTATGACTTATACTCAATCGTCTGGCCGACGGCGCTCGTCAGTCCCAGTTTATTGCGGATGGTTTCGGTGATGATAATCTGGTCGGGCAGCCAGTCGTCCTCGCGGGGCAGCGTGCCTTCCAGCACAGTGAAGCCGTTGACGGGGCTTCCTGGGTCAAACAAACCGCGCCGGAGTGTAGCGTAAGTCCACTCGTCCTCGGGATGGAGACGCAGGCGGAACGACTCAAATTCGTAGGAGTTGGCGGCAAAATGTCTGCCGTGTTCCATCACCTCCTGCACGCCCGGGATAGCGCGCAGCTGGGAGATGAGACCTTTGTCGTTCATCTCCTGACGGCTGGTGTTGACGAAATTGTCATTCTCATAATAGCTGGGCAAGTCGATGCAGAAGAAGGCCACATTGCGGAAGTTTACACCCCAGTCGGAGCTGCGAAGGTGGTGAAACTGCTTGAGCATCATGGCGGCGCAGAAGACGAATGTGAGGCCGATGGTGAGCTGCACGCCTGTGCTGATGCTCATGAACGTGTGGTTGGAGTGTTGGCTGGTGCGGATGGAGCGGTTGAAGGCTGCATTTTTCACGATGACGACGGCCACGATGCAGACGGCGAGGCAGAGCATCAGCGTCAGCGCCATGAAGAGAAGCGACCAGGTAAAGATGTAGCCCTCTGTGTGGATATTGGCATAAGTGGCGAATACGTCGCGCAACAGCCAGACGCCCATCATCCCGAGTGCCGCAGCGGCCAGCATCACTAAAAGCGCCTCCATGCTGAACAGCACGACCAGCCCGACGCCGCTCTCACCGTGAACGAGGCGCAATGCCATCTCGCGGCGACGCATACGCAGGCGGTTGACGAAGAGCGTGATAAAGTTCACCAGCGCACACACCACCAGCATGATGCTGATAAAAAGAAATGCGCGCAGGTGGTCGTACGAGAGCGAACCTTCGGAGTCGTAGCCACGCCGATGCGAATCAGTCAGAGGAAGGGGCACCAGATTCATCCTATTGAGGACATCGCTCTCCGTCTCGCTCAACGTCTTTATCTTCTCGCAGAACGACTCATAGACTTCCCGTCCCGGGTGAAGTTTGGTGACGTAGGGAACGAGCGTACCGGCGTAATAACGAACGTCTTCTACATCGATGATGTCGGCATAGATGTCTGAGTGAGGGTCAAGGTCCTCGTAGATGGCAAGGATGTTCCTTCCGGAGCCAGCTCCTCCACCATAGTTCATCATCAGCTTACATTCAAGGGGGTCTTCCGAGCCGTAGAGACGGCGGGCCAACGAGGAGGAGATAGCGACACCCTCGTGCCAGTGTTCATAGAAATGCTGGTCGCCTTGCACGATGTTCAGTTCGAACATCGAGAAGAAACACGAGTCGGTTATCAGTACACGAACCTCCATTTCGTTGTGGAGAATCATCTTGTCACCCACGAACGAGAAGGGTAGCGTGCACCACTGGGTGCTGACGCACGTTGCACCCTCCACCTCGGGTATCTCGGTATACTTCATCAGTAACTCGCCCGGCGTGCCCATGACGGAGCCGCCCTCGCCCATCGCCATCATGTAGAGGCGGTCGGCGTCGGGCAGGCCGGTGTTGAAGGTGTTCTCGTACCGCAGCCACAAGGCCGAGAGCGAAAGGCATACGAAGCCGACGGCGAGGCCGACGATGGAGATGATGGTTTGCGACTTGTAGCGCGTCAGGCTGCGCACGGCAACCTTGAGGTAGTGACTGAATAGTGAAGTATTCATTTCAATACTATTTTTCTTTACTCTTAACTAGATTTCGTATTCGTATTCTATCGGCAGCTGCCATTGAAAGTCGTAGGCGGTGAGGCTGCGGAGGGCGTAGAAGAGGCTCCAGTAGGTGCTGAGGGCGCTGACGTAGCCGCGGTAGGCGCTGTCCTTTTCGCTGATGGCGCTGTTGAGGTCAAGGATGGTGCTCTTGCCGAGCACATAGAGTCGCCGCGCCACCTCGTAGCGTTGTTGGGCGGTCAGCATGGTCTTGTGGGCGATGCTGACGCGGCGCCCTTGCAGGTTGAACTGCTTGACAACCTTCACCACGTTCTGCTCGAAGCTCATGGCGCTCTGTTCAATTTGCGTGTTGGTGAGGTCGAGGTTTGAGCGTGCCAGCTGCACCTGTCCGCGACCGCGGCCCCAGTCGAGGATGGGCAGGCTGATGGCCAAGCTGACATACTGCTCGTCCATGAAGTTGCGCGTGGCGGCACGGAGGTCTTCACCCGTCTGCGCAAGGCCAAGCTGCATATATACGCTGGCCTTCAGCCCCGTGTTGGCCTTGGCGTAGGCAAGGTTCTCCTCGCTTTGCAGGCGTTGGCGCTCCCAGCGATCCACGTCCGGGCTGTTTTGGCGCGCCAGAATCATGGCTTCGTCAAGCGGGACGGCAAACTGAGGGACGACGGTGTCGACACGGACGCTGATGCGTCCGTCTGCATCGTCCTGAAGGTTCAGGTAAGTGCGCAGGAGGTCTTCGGCCTCGTCAAGCGACGTCTGCGCAGCAAGCACGTTGGCCTCCTCGGTGAGCTTGTTCAGTTCTAGTTGCAGCAGTTCGTTCTCCGTAATCGTACCTATATTATATCGCCCGCGCGCGAAGCTGTGGAGTGTGTCGGCAGCGGCAAGGTTTTGTTCGGCAATCTCGAGGTTGGTCTGCGCCAAGGCAAGGTTGAAGAAGTAGCTGCTGGCCTGCGAGGCAACGAGCTCCATCGACTCGGCGTACTGCTTGCGGGCCTCGCGGTAGCGGAGCGGCTCGATGCGGCGATCCCAGCGCACGCTGTTGTAACCCAGGAGACCGTGCGAATAAACCACGGTGAGGGGCTGGAGGTTGTAGGTGGTGCCGCCGCCCCCGAGGAGGTCGAGGCGCCGTGCCGCGCTCTTCACCGACAGCGTGCCGCCCGTGAACCAGACGTTCTGCGAGAGGTCGAGGGTGAGGTCGGTCTTGAGGTTGTTGTGGCGGACGTACGCCTCGCTGCCGTCGCCCAGCGAGACGTAGTCTGTATTGCGGTTCAGATAGGGCGACGAGGAGAGGCTGAGCGCGGGCAGCAGGCTGGCGCGGTAGTTGCGCCACGTCCAGTACGACGACTGAAAGCTGTGCCTCGCGGCCTGTGCGGAGGGAGACTGCTCCTGTGCCAGACGGACAACGTCGGAAAGGGATAGTTGGGATTCGGCCTGCGCGGTGGTGGCGATAACCATAGCGATGCTGATGGCCGAGACGGAGCTAAAGAGGGAACGTTTTTTCATACGTTTGGGGACTGTTTTCGTTTTTAGCTCCACAAAGGTATAGGTAAATAATTTTGACATGTGCAAGAAAAATCAACTTTTTTTATTTTTGACCGAAAAATGTCAAGATTCTTGACACTTTTTTTCGGGCTCTTCTCGAATTATGGGATTTTTGCGTGCAAAAGGCGTGTTTTCGTCGCCCGTTTTCACCATTGGTTTTAGATAAGCTTCATTTCAAAAACGCTCAAAAAATTTGGCGTTTCGCTCGGCTCGCATTATCTTTGCAGGCATGATTCAAGCGCACATCCTTATCATCGACGACAACGAGGCCGTGCTCCAGTCGTTGCGCCTTGTGCTGAAAAGTGTCTTCAGCACCGTGGCAGCCGTCGGCGACCCGACGCTCATTCCCGCTATAATAAGTAAGGAGAGCATAGACGTGGTGCTGCTGGACATGAACTTCGGCAAAGGGAAGATGGACGGCAAGGACGGCCTTTTCTGGCTCGACCGCATCAAGCACCGTAGCGGCCTCGACAATCCGCCTGCCGTGGTGCTCATCACCGCCTTCGGCGATGTGAGCCTGGCCGTCGATAGCCTGAAGCAAGGCGCCGATGACTTCATCCAAAAACCTTGGGACAACGCGCAGCTGATTCAGAAGCTTACTGAGGCCATGGAGAAAAGGAAAGAAAAAATGAAAGAATTAAGAATTAGGAATGAGGAATTAGGAGGTAGGAGTGAAGGAGACAGTTCTTTTCAATCTTCAATTCTCAATTTTCAATCTTCAAATCCGAAGACCTCACCGCTTACCGATTTGGAGCGCGAGCACATCCGTAAGGTGTTGACCGACAATGGCGGCAAAGTCACAGCCGCTGCAAAGGCGCTGGGCATCAGCCGTCAGGCATTGTACGATAAAATGAAACGTTATGGCCTCCCTTAGTCGGCACTTCACACGACATGTGGCTGTCACGCTGGCGGTGATGACGTTTTCGCTGGCGGTGGCGGTGTTTTGCTTTTGCAGAGGGCGTCTTCTCGCAGGAACGGCGCTGGCAGTGCTGTGGGCAGGAATGATGGTGCGGTTGTGGCATTTGATTCGCCTGCCGGTTCGTCAGACGTCAGCATTTGTAGGGGCGATGGAAGGGCGCGATACCACTATGCGCTTCCCCGCTTCGGACGACCCTGTGTTGGGGCAGGTAATGGACGACATGAACCGCGTGCTTCGCGCATATTGTGCTGACCGTTTCGCGATGGAGTCGCAGCGGCAGTACTACGACCGCATCTTGCGCGTGATGACGCACGAGCTACGCAACTCCATTGCACCTATCGTCTCCTTGACGGACTGGGTGCATGACAATGCTGTCTCTGAAGAAGACCTCCGCGACTCGCTGGGTATCATTCACCAGCAGGCCGAGGACATCCACGGCTTCCTCAATCACTATCAAAACCTCACCCATCTGCCCGAACCGCAGTGGACGGACTTCCCCGTGCGCACACTTTTCGACGGCTTGCGTCTGACGCTCAGCGGAGAGCCTTCCGCCAACCGCATCCAATTCAGCATTGCTGCGGGCGATCCCGTGGTCCATGCCGACGAGAAGCTCATTCGTCTGGTGCTGCTCAATATCATCCGCAATGCCCTTCACGCTATTGAAGGTCAGGAGGATGGCCATGTCAGCTTGCTGGCTTCGGGCAGCCCTGCCGACGGTGTCCGCATCGTCGTCAGCAACAACGGTCCCCTCATTCCTCCCGCGCAGATGGAGCTTATCTTCCAGCCTTTTTATAGTACAAAAGAAGAGGGCACCGGCATAGGCCTTGCCCTCTCGCGCCGCATCATGGAACTGCATGGCGGCACGCTCACTTGCGATAGCAATCCTCCACTCACCCTTTTCACCCTTGCCTTTCCGCAAGGATGATGTCTCACGTTTCTTTGCGTGTTACCGCGCGGAAAAGACGAGTTCCACGGGTCCTAACAGGCCGGAAGGGCGCAGGGGTTTGTCGGCTGAAGGACCGCTGATGACCCAGGTGCGGCGTTGTTCCTCCGGCAGGGCGGCATCGTAAACCAGACGGTTGAACCAAGTGCTGGTGACCTGCAGGCTGATGGTGTTTGTGCCACGATGCAGATAGGGAGCAATGTCGGTCTGGTAGGGAGCGGCCCACAGAGAATCAACGGCCTCGCCGTTGACAAAGACAACGGCGAGCTTTTCCACCTCGCCCAAGCGAAGCAGGCATTGCTGGGTACGTTTTTTACGGTCGATGTGGAGAGTGGTTTCGTAGGTGGCTGTGCCCGAGAAGGCGCGCCCCTCGTCTGTGAGCGGCAGGTCTTTCCAGGCCTTCAGCGTTGTCAGCTGAAGCGGATGGTCTATGCCCCATCCCTCGGGGAAGGTGAGCGTCCACTCCTGTAGCGGCACCACGCGGGTTTCCTTCATGGCTTTCTTGTGCTTGGGTCGGGCATCGTGGCGGAAGACGAGGAAGAACATCTCGCCCCGTTGCAAGTCAAGATGCACGCGGATGTAGTCGCCGTCGGCCTGCGCATCGGCCAGCTGCACGCTGCCGTTCATCGGGTTCCAAAGCTCGGCACGCCCTTTCTGACGGAAGGCAACCTCTCCGCTGAACGACTGCTCCTGCTGCGGACAAATCATGTACCAGTCTGCTCCCTTCGTATGCCGGTGGAGCCAACGCAGCTTTGTGGGCTTCACGTCAGGCTGCAGGCCCAGCTCGTTAAGGGCGCTACATAATTCAGAGATGGGAACATCCTTAATGATGCGTCCTCCTTGCGCCACCAGCCGCTCTATCTTTTCAAGTGTCTCGGGCAGTAGACGACGCGAGTCGGGAATCCAAAGCACATCGTAGCGGATGCCCTCAGGGGTTGTCCAGCGTCCGTCCTTCACGCTAATGCGGTGCAGGAAGGCGTCGGTGTTGCAATAGTCGAAGGCATACCCTTCGGGGAAGGGGGCATACTGGTCGGGCTTCTGCTCTATCTCGTCGCCGATGTACCAGAGGACGCTGCTCACGGGGAGGCCCCTCTCCAACATGAAGGCACAGCGGGCCAGATAGGTGTTGAAATGGTGCATGTAGGGCCACCACGTCTGCTTGCGGAGGAACGGGGTGCCGATGCCGCCACCGAACGAGGTGCCCGGGAAGTAATGGTCGGCATCGGGGTTGTGCGTGTAAGTATGGAAGACGGTGTGGGTGACGCCCTCCACCATGTTCTGGTTGGCTACTTCGCGTAGTAGGGCGAAGTCTTCGTCCCAGGTAAGGTCAAACGACGTGAACGACTCTGCCGACACACGCGGCTTGCCGTATATGCGGGCTGCCGAGGCCGTGGCACGTATGGGCTTGTAGTTGTGGTTCGATAACCAATGGCTGAAAGGCTGCCAGTATTCGGTCATCGGCACGTCGGCATATTTGTAGAACTCCAAGGGGTCGCCAGGGAAGATGTCGCCCGCTGCCGTCTCGTAGCTCACCGTCATGCCCTTCTCGTGTGCCAACCGGGTCATCTGGCCGTAGAAGTTGTCGGTGAAAAGTTCGTTGATGGTGCGGCGCCAGTCAGAGAGGAACTTGCTCGTCTGCGCGCGGCTGTCAACCACCCAGCCGAAGATGGCAGGCAGCCACGTCAGCATGTCGTAGTGACGGCGATTGAGGAACTCCTGCCGCATGTGCCGTGTCCACGTTTGTGACGAGCACTCCCAGCTGTCCATCAGCATATTGTTCACCAACCCCTTCAGAGGGCCGTCCGTCAGCCGTCCGATGTAGCTGCGGAACTGGTAGGCGACGTATGCCGAGTCGAGTTTGTTCACCTCCCAGCCCGTAGCCTCGGCAGGGGCTGGTCCGTTCTGTCGGCCTGTGTTCACATGACCGATGCGCAGCACTATCCACCGCCCTTCGGAGGCTGTCCAGCGGAGCCGTCCGTCAGGCGACATCTTATCCGTCAAGTTAACGATATCCTCTCTTTTGACGAATCCGCTGCCGTCCTCGTTCATCTTCTCCGGCAGCGGCAGCAGCCAGCGTGATGTCCAGCCCGCCTCCATCTCCCAGTTGTGGCCGCGTGTGGCGGTGGAGAAACGCAGCAGCGTGAGGTGCATGGGGTGCAGGTTGGTGATTTCGAGAATATACTCGCCCTGTTCCTGCAGGTCGGGTAGGGCGAAGGTCATGGTCTTTTCGTTGTCCTGCCAGTTTGCGTGGGGGAAGTCCGTGTCGAGGGCGACGGTCTGTGTGGGGGTTAGGACACGCAGGTGAATGTCGGGCTGCACACAGAACTCATGGTTAAATTGGTCGATGGGGTTAAACTCTATGGAGCGCACCTTGGCGCCATCCTTCATCTTGACGTGGACGCGATAGGGTTTTTGCGGCTGGGTGGGCCGCAGGGTGAAGCCTCGCTCGCCGTTGAGCAGTCGTCTCCACTCCTGCTGATACTCCGCTGCCTCCACCTCGTCAATCTGGCAGTACTCGCCTGTGTCGCCCTGCGGGGCAGGGAAGGCTAGCACGGCAATGTCTTGCCAGTCGCGCCACTCCTCTCTCATGGGGACGGGCAGCTCTGCCTCCACCTCCTTGCCCCCCGTCACGTTTGTCCACGAGTAACTCAGGTGGCGCATGGCCTGCTCGGGCTTAATCCACGGTCCGCCGCTCATGGCCCACCCTGGACAGGTCTGCAGGCTGAAGCGCAGTCCCAGGCGATGAGCCTCTTCTGCCGTGTGGCGCACCAGCGACTCCCACTTCGGGCTCAGACACTCCACGTGTTCCTCGGTGCCTGGCCAGTCAGCAGGGTTGCCCTGTTGTCCGTGGAAGAACTGCACGCCCTGAATGCCCGATGCGGCAATGGCTTCCAGGTCGCGTGTGATGCCTTCACGCCGGATGCTGCCGTTGAGGAAGTGAAACCACGTCTCAGGGTAGTAGATGCGGTCGGGATGGGCAAAGGCATTCTGGTCTTTCTTCGAAAACGCGCTCCGCAGAGTAGCCGTGTCGGGTACAGCGGGCATCGTCACTTGTGCCAAAATGTTCTGCCCCATGCCGGCAGCAATAACGAGTATCAGAATATAGCAAATTCTTTTCATCGCACGTAGTAGTTTTCAGTTTTGGGGGAGACGGAGAGTCTTCCTGAGGTGAGCAAGAAGGTGGCGACGCTCGCTGGAGGTGATGCCGAGAATCCACACGATGAGCGACGTCCAGAGGATGCTGACAAGAATCATCAGCAGCGGCTTGAGGAATGGGGGAGCCGGCATGAATCCCTGCGGAACGAACTGGCGCAGCAGGAGGGGAAGCGCAAAGGCGATGAGCGTGACGACGACGACGGGGACGACTACCTCGCGCACAAAGCGGCGCATGTTGACGCCTGTCTGACGGCGCACACAGTCGGCCCGCACCAGTTGGGCAATGAAGGAGAAGAAGATGGTGAAGTAGAACGCCCACTCGACACCCAGGTGGAACACCTTGTAGGCTACGTAGGTGGTGGGCAGGATGGCAAGCAGCGTGAGGCCCACGCCAATCTGGTAGCGACGGTTCTGCCCCGTGGCCTGCACAGCCGCTCCGAGGGGGCTGCCGAAGCTGTCGATGAGTCCGCCGATGAGCAGCAGGCGGGTGAAGAAGACGGTCTGTGCGGGTACATCCTTCAGCCAGATGTCGAGGATGAAGGGCGTCTCGACCATCAGCGGCACGGCAATGACCAGCAGCAGGTAGTAGGTGAGGCGTGTGCTCTGGAACAGCAGCTTCTCCATTTCGTCGAGGGCTCCCACGGCGTAGGACTTGATGATTTGCGGACGGACGGCCATGTAGAAGTTGGTCTGCAGCTGGGCAATGGTCATATAGACTTTCTGGGCAAGGGCGCGTGGGGTGTTGAGGACGGGGCCGAAGAACATGTTGATGAGGATGCTGACGCCGCCCGTCTTGCAGGTGCCGGCCAGGGTGCCCATCATCTCCCAGCCGGTGAAGCGGAAGAGGCGCGCCAAGGGCTTGTCGCCCCAGCGCAGCGTGAAGCGACACTCGCGGTAGAAGAGGCGACAGTAGAGCCAGTAAGCGGCAGCCGTCAGTGACTGGAGGATGAGCATTAGCAGGGCATAGAGTTTCAGCTTGTCGGCGCCATAGTGCTGCAGAAGGATGGCGACGGCCAGCGCCCCCAGCGCTTCGAAGACGCTGATGTAGGCAAAGACCTTCATGCGTTCGCGGGCAATGATCATGCCCATGTAGGGGGTACGCAGAAGCAGGAACAAGAAGCCTGCAATGGAGCAGTGGAAGACCCAACGTGCGGCTTCGTCGCGCCCCTCCCACCTCATCTTCTGCTCCACAAACCACAAGCCCGCCGTCTCGCCCAGCACCACTACCAGCACCACGAGGCCAAGGAAGATGACGAGGCTCTGGCTGAAGACCGCGCGCAGGCCGTCGAATTCGTCCTTGCCCAGCTCAAACGAGAAGAAGCGCTGGCACGCGGTGGAGAGGGTAGTGCTTAGGAACGAGAACATCACCACCACGCCTCCGATGGCGTTGTAGATGCCCATGTCCACCTCGCCGAGCACGTCAAGCACCACACGCGAGGTATAGAGCCCCACGAGCATCACCAGCCCCATCCTGATGTAAAGCAGCAGGGTGTTGCGGGCAATGCGTTTTTGGTCAACAACGGGCATGGGGAAAGGGTTAAGAATTAAGAATGAGGAATTAGGAATGAGGAATTAAGAATCAAGAATGGACGATGGCTTCGTAGAGAGTGCGGGCTTGGGCTTCGTCGATGGCGACGGGGTTGTTTTTCAGCCGCACGGGGTTGACGGAGCAGCTGAGCAGGGTGAGCTCTTCCTCGCGCTGACGGCTGACGGGCGAGGGCATATCCAGCATGTTCATCAGCGAGCGGAACCACAGTACGGCCTCGTGGGCATCGGCGCAGCCTAGCGCGTGGGCAATGTCGTCGAAGATGGACAGCAGGTAGGCCTTGCCACGGGGATCGATGCAAACGGCAGCGGGAGTGAGCATGTAGTCCCAGATTTCCGGCAGGCACACCGCTACGGCATGACCGTGGGGGAGGCCGTAGAGGGAGGTCAGCTTGTAACTCATGGCGTGGGCAGCAGTGGTGGCGGAGATGTTGATGGCGCGTCCGGCGTAGTTGGCTGCCCACATTATCTGCCCTGCGGCGTCGGCATCGTTGTTCACGATGTAGGGACGCCAGTAATGCACAATCGCCTCCACAGCTTGGCGGGTATAGGCTTTCGATTCGTCGGTGGAGTTTACGGACCACCAGCTCTCGATGCCTTGGCAGAGAGCGTCGAGGAGGGTGCACTTCTTCTGGTAGAGGGGCAGGGTGGTCAGCACGGCAGGCTCCAGCACGGCGTAGTCAGGCAGGATGGCATCGTTGGTCACGGTCTGCTTGGCGCCTTTGTAGTACATCACGGCATTGTGCGTTGATTCGCTCCCCGTCCCAGCCGTCGTCGGAAGGGCAACAAGGGTAAGCGTCTTGGTCTGACGGTCTGACGTCTGACAATCTTGAAAGAGATTAGCTCCTGAGCTGTTCTCCAGCCCCAGCATGGCCATCTTGATGCACTTGGCTACATCGATGGCGCTGCCTCCACCCACGGCCAACATAGCGTCGCACCCCTCGTCGCGACAAAGACGGATGCCCTTGCAGATGTCCTCATACACGGGGTTGGATGTGAAGTCGGAAAAGCGCACTTTCTCGACAGCCAGCGACTCCACGGTGTCCTTGATGGAGAGGAACGGAAAGGAGGCATCGGTGACGAGAAGCAGCTTCTGCCTCACTGCCTTGGAGATAATCTCCGGCAAATGACCGATTCCCTGAACAATCTGTTGCATCTTCTTCTGAGCTATTTGGAGGCTTTCAGGAACTCCATAAACGCCCGCTTGTTCTCCAGCGGGGTGGTGGTGGGACGACCGAGGTCGCTTCGGTTGCCCTTCTTGACCTTGATTTCAAGGAAGTAGGGACCGTCTTTCTTGGCCACCCACTTCGGGAGATACTCGAGCACATCGGCAAGCTGTTCCTCATTGTTGACGCTGTTTGCCATCTGATAGCCAAACACCTCGGCCAACTCAAGAAACTCAAGATCCAGGCCTACGGTGGGCTGGCCTCCGACAGAGTCGTGGGCGCCGTTGTTGAAGACGACATGGACAAGGTTTTTCGGGCAGAGCGAGCCCAGGACGGGCATGGCACCGAGGTGCATGAGGACGGCTCCGTCGCCGTCGAAGCACCACACTGTTCTTTCGGGCTTCGCCAACGCGATGCCGAGGGCAATCTGTGAGGCATGGCCCATTGAGCCGACGGTGAGGAAATCCTGCTCGTGGCTTTGTCCCTGCGCTGTGCGGTACTCGAAGAGCTCGCGGCTGATCATTCCCGTGGTGCTGACGATGACATCGTCCTTTCCTATGGCTGCGGCTACCATCTGAATGGCCTTTTCGCGGCTCAGCGTCAAAGCGTTTTCCTTTGGATGTTGCAGGGTGTAGGGCGAAAAGGTGTCTTTCTCCACCACCAGCGCAAACGGCTCGTTCGTCTCCGTCATGTAGCTGACGGCATCCTCCACTTGCTGCTGTGCTTCGGCTTCATCCTTACTGAGCAGGGCATGACGGATGCCCATGACATCGAGCAGCGGCAGCGTCACCTTGCCCTGTTTGACGTGCTGCGGCTCGTCGTGGACGCCAGGCTCGCCTCGCCACCCAATCAGCAGCAGCACAGGGATGTTATAGACGTCTTTGTCCGTGAGTGAGGCAAGGGGATTGATGGCATTGCCTTCGCCGGAGTTCTGCATGAAGACCATGCCGATGCGCCCCGTGGCGAGGTAGTAGCCTGCAGCAAGCCCGACGGCACCCCCTTCGTTGGCGGTAATGATGTAGTGGTGGTTGTCTATGTGGTCGGCCATGTAGGCACAGACTTGCTTCAACAGCGAGTCAGGCACTCCGGCATAGAAGTCGATGCCGTTCGTGGCCAGCGTATCAATAAAGTATTTCGGTGAAATCATTCTTCAGGTATTAAGGTGATAATGTCCTTGATGCTCATACACATATCGTCGCACTCCTTGGCACGATGATGCTCAAGGATGGTGCGGGCCGCACGTTGCATAGCGGGGAATCCCGTGCGAGTGAGCTGATTGGCATAGATGACGATGTTGACGCCGCGCTGCTTGAACTCCGCTTCTGTGACGGTGTTGAACGATGTGGGGACGACGACAATCGGGGTGACAGTATCGTCGTGACGGAAGCGCTCCACGAACTCGAAGATTTCGGCAGGGTCTTTCTTTCGGCTGTGAATCATGATGGCATCGGCACCGGCAGCCACATAGGCCTTGGCCCGGGTGAGGGCATCGTCCATGCCCTGCTCAAGGATGAGCGATTCGATGCGCGCACAAATCATGAAGTCGGCCGTCTTCTGAGCCCGCTTGCCTGCGGCAATCTTGGCGCAGAAGTTCTCGATGCTGTCCTGCGTCTGCTTCACCTCGGTGCCGAAAAGCGAGTTCTTCTTCAGCCCCGTCTTGTCCTCGATGATGACCATCGAAACGCCCATGCGCTCCAGCGAGCGGACAGTATAGACGAAGTGCTCTGTGAGTCCGCCTGTGTCACCGTCGAAGATGATGGGTTTGGTGGTGACCTCCATGATATCGTCGATGGTGCGGAAGCGGCTGGTCATATCTACGAGCTCAATATCAGGCTTGCCCTTAGCGGTAGAGTCGCAGAGGGAGGAAATCCACATGGCATCGAACTGATACGTCTTGCCCTCTTGTAGTACGGTGGTCTTCTCGGCTATCAGTCCCGTGATGCCGCTGTGTGCCTCCAGGGCGTTGACGAGCCCCTTCATGCCAATCAGTTTGCGCAGACGACCACGCCGCAAATCGGGCATGGCCAGCTGTGCGCGGCTCTGCTTGTCCAGCTCGCGCAGCTTGGCATCGTTCGTGTAGGGAAATTCCACTAATTGTCCACCATATTCGTTCAGCACGCTGACGACCTCGTCGCGGATGGGGCGCTGGAATCCTGTGACCCAGTCGTCGCCGTGCACCACAAAGGAGGGCTTCAGCCGACGGAGGTTATCGGCATAGGAGAGGGTCTTCTGCTCCACCACCTTTGCCACGCCGCTTATGTTCGCAAACAGCGATTCACGTTCCGAGAAGGGGATGAGCGGATAGCGCTTATAGCTGGCTACGGCCTCGTCAGAGAGGACACCAATCACCAGCCGCCCCAGCTTGCGGGCTTTCTGGATGATGGCGATGTGGCCGCTGTGGATGAGGTCGGCTGAGAAGCACATGTAAACCCAGCGATTTTCCACTTCGTGCAGTTTCTCAGAGACGGCTTTCAGGTCCTCGGGGGTGTCAATTTCAGCACAGAGGGCGCCCTTGACGTCCAAGGCTTTTATGCAACAGTTGTCAGAGACCTCGTTGAAGGCGTTCTCAGCATAGCATTTACGGTTGCCGCTTTCGCAGAATTGCTCAATCCTTTCCAGCCAAACTGCCCAATCTTCTTTCCGCAGCTTATACAGGGGCTGGGCTGAAACAGCCTCGTCGAAGAACTCAATGCCGATTTTGCTGATTCGTCCGTCATGCACGACGGCTTTGAAATCTTTTTCAGGCAGGGGAGCCTCGGCATCGACGGCCATACAGCTCTCCTCACTGCTGACGACGGCATCGAAGACGCGGTTTTCAAAGACCAGGTCGCCGTGCATCAGCACAATGTCGTCGTCCTTCAGGGACTCTTTGGCGCAATAGATGGAATAGATGTAGTTCGTCTGGTCATACAGGGGATTCCGTACAAACGTGAACGTCAGCGGCAGGGCAAGGGATTGGCAATAATGGACGAGCACCTCATCAAAATAGCCCGTGGTCATAATCACCTCGGTCAGCCCGGCCTCGACAATCAGCCGTAGTTGGCGGCTCAGGATAGTCTCCGTTGCCGATATTTCCGTCATGCACTTCGGCTGGTTGCTTGTCAGCACACCCATCCGATGCCCCAGTCCCGAATTCAGGATTAACGCCTTCATATTTTGTTTTTGTCTTTTTCTGAGGCGCAAAAGTAATGATAAAAATGCGATTTAACGAGCAGATGAGGAAAAATTTTATCCTGCTGATGTGTTGACAGGATTACAAGAGCCCCTCTTCGCCCTTTGTCTGGAGGTCGGCGCGGAAATGACGGATATTCTTTTCGTCCAGCGGACAGATGACCACCACATCGTCCGTCGAGCAGAAAAAATACCCTTCCAGCCCTTGGATAATGGTCTTTTTATTGTCGGGCAGGATGATGAGGTTGTTGCGGCAGTCATAGAGCTCGCAGTTGCCGCTGTGGACGACGTTGCCGCTGCTGTCTTTTTCTGATTCTTGCCAGACATCCTCCCAACGTCCGATATCCATCCAGCCGTATGAGCCTGAAAGCATGTACATGTTCGGCGCCTTCTCGATGACGGCATAGTCGATGGGGAGGTGCGTGAACGACTCGTAGCAGCGGTACAAATCCTCGCGGCGTTCATCGCGGCTACGGTTTCCCTCAAACACGCGGTCAAGCTGCATCATCATTTCCGGCAACAGCATGTGCATGGTGTCGATGATGGTCTGCGCCTTCCAGATGAAAAGACCAGTGTTCCAATAGAATTCGCCGCTCTCGGTGAAGATGCGAGCAAAGTCAGGCTGGGGCTTCTCAGTGAACGTTTTTATCTTGCAGAAACCGTCCGCAGGGCGTTCCTCGTCCACCTGAATATAACCGTAGCGCGTCTCGGGATGCGTGGGCTTGATGCCGACGGTGACGAGATGCGGATGAGCAGCTGTGTAGTCGAGGGCCCGCAGCATGTCGGCGCGGAAAGCCTCCTCGTTCACGATGTATTGGTCGGCGGGCACCATCACGATGTTTGCCTCGGGGTCGATGGTGCGGAGATAGTAGGCTGCCAGTGCCATGCTCGGTGCCGTGCCTCTGAAGGCCGGTTCGCGCAGGATGTTCAGCGGGTTAATCTCGGGCAGCTGTTCCTGCACCAACTCCATATACGACAGGTTGGTAGAAACGATGATATGGTCGTCAGGGACAATCTCCAGAAAACGTTCATATGTCTGGCGAAGCAATGTCTTGCCCGTAGCGAAAAAGTCGATGAATTGTTTCGGCACGCTCACACGGCTCAGCGGCCAGAATCGGCTTCCAATACCGCCGGCCATGATAACAAGGTAATTATGATTTGTGCTCATACTAACATAAGGATTAGATTCTATATAACAGGCTGCTAAGATAACGTAATTTTTTTAATTATAGTATCTTTCATTAATATGTTTAATAACATATTATGAATTTTTAGAATTTATCCAAGGAAAAACAGACTGACGCCGAGGACTGAGATGATGGCGCCCACGACAGCACGCCATGTAATCTTCTGATGGAAGAACCAGCGCGACGGCAGGATGATGATGATGGGTGTCAGCGCCATCAGTGTAGAGGCGATGCCCGCTGCCGTGTACTGCACAGCCATCAGCGAGAAGCCCACGCCCATGAAGGGGCCGAAGATGGTGGTAGCTGTAGCAGCGCTGAGGCCTTTTCGGTCGTGGAGAGCATCGCGCAGCGGACGAATACCGTCGCGGAAATAGTGTAAGAGGGAGAAGCCGACAAGGCCGGCAATACAGCGGTAGAAGTTAGCGCTGAACGGCACGAGCCACTCGGGAACACCCTCTACTGCCTCGAAATGATTCATGCCGATTTTGCTCAGCACCAGCCCGACGCCCTGACAGATGGCAGCCCCCATCGCGAAAAGCACTCCGTTCAGGGGCAGACGCAGCGACACCTTGTGGTGTTCGCCTCGCCCGAGTACAGAGATGCTGATGCCTGCCAGCGTTACCAGCATGGCCACAATACTGATGGCCTTCATCTGCTGCCCCAGCGTTATCCACGCCATCAATGCCGCTGCCAGCGGAGCCAGCGTCATGAAAAGCTGTCCGTAACGCGAGCCGATGATGATGTAGCACTGGAAGAGGCAGAAATCGCCGATGACATATCCCACGAGGCCCGAAAGCAGCATCCAGCCGCAAGCCTCGGTGGATGCGCCAGCGGGTAGCGGATTTCCCGTCACCACCCCGAAGAGCACCAGCGAAAACAGCAGCGCCATGGCCATGCGAAGCACGTTCAGCGTCAGGTTTCCCAGCCGCTTCGAGCCAAACTCGCTCAGCAGCGCCGTTGCCGTCCACGAGAATGCCACGCCAATTGAAATCAGTTCTCCTACGTAAGCCATTGTAAATTTTCGTCGTTTTTATTAGGTGAGAATTTACAGGAAATAACAGAGGCGCGGCATGCTGCGTCTCTGCAAATTCGCTTGAGTTTATCTTTTTACCTTTTAAGTGGCATCAGAGGTTGGCGCTGATGCGGCGGGCGATGTCGGCAAACTGCTCGGGGGTGAGCTGCTTCTTCGGGTTGGTGAAGAGCAAGTCGCTCTCCTTCTGCAGGGGGACAAGATGGATGTGGGCGTGGGGGACCTCCATGCCCAGCACGGCTACGCCGACGCGCTGGCAGGGGATAGCTGCCTTCACGGCACGGGCAACGCGCTTGGCAAACAGCGTCAGCGAGGCATACTCCTCGTCGCTGAGGTCAAAGAGGTAGTCCACTTCGTGCTTGGGGATGCAGAGGGTGTGGCCCTCCTGAAGGGGATTGATGTCAAGGAAAGCGAAGTTGTGCTCGTCCTCCGCAATTTTGTAGCAGGGAATTTCCCCGGCGATGATTCTTGAAAATATCGAGGCCATGGTGAAAGGGATTTTAGATGGAGATTCCGAGGATTTCCAGTTCGAGCATGCCGGCAGGGATTTTGATTTTCACCACTTCGCCGACTTTGTGGCCCAGCAAGCCCTGGGCAATGGGGGTGTTGACGGAAATCTTGCCCGCCTTCAGGTTTGCTTCGCTCTCAGGCACGATGGCATAGCTCATCTTCGCCTTGTTCTTCACGTTCTTCAGTTCCACCTTCGTGAGCACCTGCACCGTGTCGGTCTTGATTTTCGACGGATCGATGATTTTCGCTTCGCTGATGGTCAGCTTCAGCTGATTGATTTTCATCTCCAGCATACCCTGTGCCTCTTTGGCAGCGTCGTACTCGGCATTCTCGGAGAGGTCGCCTTTGTCGCGGGCCTCGGCGATCTGCCGAGCAATCTCAGGCCTGCGGATGGTTTCCAGTTCTTTCAGTTCGGCAACGAGTTGGTCGAACCCTTCTTGTGACATATAAGCCATAGTTTTTCTATTGTTTAGTTATTACTTTCTTTTCCTTTTTCTCTTTTTCTAAACGAAAGAAAAGAATCCCGGCATTTTCATGCCGGAACCCTCGTTTCTCATGTTTCGCTTGCAAAGATAGGGTGAACCGAACGAATAAACAAATAAATTTACACTTTTTTAGGCGAACCCTCTCTAAAAAGTGGATTAGCCCTGAAAAAGGACGTGCAGGCGATGAAGCAAACCCGCTATCAGATGTTGGCAGCGATGGCGTCGGCGAGGGCTTTCTCGTCCTCAATGCGGAGGATGACCTCGTTGTCCCTGTTAATGAGGAAGTACGTGGGCAGGATATTGACGCCGTAGTGGGAAGCCGGTACGGAACGGAAGGCGAGGATGCCCTCACGCGTGGCATACCACTGACAGTCTGCATCGTGGACGCAAATCCAGGGGAGGTTGTCGACAGCCATACGCCAGTAATGCTCGTTGTCGTCAAGCCCCACCTGGTAGATTTCAAAACCCTTGTCGGCGTACTGGTTATAGAGCTCGCGCAGCGAGAGGATGCTCATGGCCGATGTCTCTTGAGCATAGGCGCAGAAGCTGAGCAGCACCACCTTCCCCTTGAGGTCGGTGAGGCGGCACTCGGCGCCGTCGGCGTTGGGCAGGCTGATGTCGATGAGCGAAGCCTCCACCATCTTGTCGGCAAGGAGGGCGGCAATGCTGTCGTTAGCGGCAGAGCGTGCGGGGCGCGTGGAGGCCATGCCCTTAATGGCAATGTTGTGGAGGTTCTTCGTACGCAGGGCGTCGGGGTGATAGAGGTCGAGGTACGTAGCCACGGCAGCAAAGGCGCGGACATCGTCGCGCGTGCTGACGGGGTCGAAGATGAGGCTGCCGCCCAGCCGCTGGAAGAGTGCGAAGTAGGCGTAGGGTTTGCTCGGGTCGGCGTAGATGTATTGGAGGCGGACGCTGTCCTTGTACGCCTGCACGAGATCCTCAATCTTCTTCCGTGTGACGCCCACCTCGGGCCCGCTGTTGCGCACGAGGGCGCGGACAGCGTTCTGCAGCTCAATCTGTTTCATCACAAGCTCCTTCAGCTTCATGTTGTCGTCCGACCCTTCCACCTGATACGCAATGGACATGGTGGGCAGGGCGGCGTTGACGCGGATGGTCTCCGTGGAGTCGATGCTGACGTTGATGAGTTCGCGGTCGATGCGCAGGCGGTAGAAGTCGTAGCACTCGGGACGCGGGACGCGGAACGAGAACGTGCCGTTTCCCTTCAGCTTGACGGAGTCGGCGATGGTGACTTTTTCGATGCCGAGCGCATCAAGGTAGAGGGTTTTTCCTTCGGCTTCAGTGATGGCACCTTCGATGGTTGCCTGGGGTGTATGGTTGCAGCCAACAACGAGTAATGAGGCTGAAAACAATGCTAAAAGGGTGAGTTTTTTCATTTCTTTTGGGATTTCGGCGGCGAAATTACATAAAAATTCTGAAATTAGACGGATTATTCACAGTTATTATGTAATTTTGCGCGATTTTTTCAGAGAGTATAATTATTAGTTAACTTTTAAGATGAACATTATTACAAGAAAAGTCGCCCTGCCCGACGGTAGGGAGATTACGTTGGAAACCGGGAAATTGGCCAAGCAGGCCGACGGCGCGGTGATGGTAACGCTGGGCAAGACCATGCTGCTTGCTACGGTTTGCGCCGCCAAAGATGCAGTTCCCGGAACAGATTTCATGCCTCTTCAGGTAGAGTACAGAGAAAAGTATGCCGCATTCGGACGTTATCCTGGCGGTTTCACCAAGCGCGAAGGCAAGCCTTCGGACTACGAAATCCTCACTTGCCGTCTCGTCGACCGCGCCCTGCGTCCCCTGTTCCCCGATAATTACCACGCAGAGGTCTTTGTGAACATCATCATGTTCAGCGCCGACGGTGTGGACATTCCCGATGCCCTGGCTGGCCTTGCTGCCAGTGCTGCCCTGGCTGTCAGCGACATCCCCTTCAACGGCCCCATCAGCGAAGTGCGCGTGGCCCGCGTGGATGGCGAGTACGTCATCGACCCCACCTTCGAGCAGCTTGAGCGTGCCGACATGGACATCATGGTAGGCGCCACCTACGACAACATCATGATGGTCGAGGGCGAGATGAAGGAAGTGAGCGAGGCCGACCTGCTCGGCGCCATGAAGGCTGCCCACGAGGCCATCAAGCCCATGTGCCTTGTCCAGAACGAGATGGCTGAGGCTGCCGGCAAGACGGTGAAGCGCGAGTACTGCCACGAAGTGAACGACGAGGACCTCCGTGCCGAGGTGAAGAGTGCCTGCTACGACAAGGCCTATGCCATTGCCCACGAAGGAAACCGCGACAAGCATGCCCGCGAAGACGCCTTCACGCAGATTTGCGAGGACTTCAAGGCTGCCTATGCCGAGGCTCATACCGACCTCACGGAGGATGAACTGACTGAGAAGAACGCCCTCATCGACCGTTACTACCACGATGTGGAGCGCGACGCCATGCGCCGCTGTGTCCTCGACGAGGGCAAGCGCCTCGACGGACGCGCCACCACCGAAATCCGTCCCATCTGGTGCGAGGTCGGCTACCTGCCCGGCCCTCACGGCTCCTCCATCTTCACCCGTGGCGAGACGCAGTCGCTCACCAGCGTCACCCTCGGCACGAAGGACGACGAGAAGATTGTCGACGACGTGCTGGACCAGAGCAAGGCCCGCTTCCTGCTCCACTACAACTTCCCGCCCTTCAGCACCGGCGAAGCCCGTCCGCAGCGTAGCGTGGGCCGTCGTGAGATTGGTCACGGCCACCTCGCCTGGCGCGCCCTGAAGGAGATGCTCCCGCACGACTATGCCTACTGTGTGCGTGTCGTCAGCGACATCCTCGAGAGCAACGGTTCCAGCTCCATGGCTACCGTCTGCGCCGGAACACTGGCTCTGATGGACGCCGGTGTCCCCATCGCCCGTCCCGTCAGCGGCATCGCCATGGGTCTCATCAAGAACCCGGGCGAAGAGAAGTACGCCGTGCTGAGCGACATCCTCGGCGATGAAGACCACCTCGGCGACATGGACTTCAAGACCACCGGTACCGTCAAGGGCCTCACCGCCACGCAGATGGATATCAAGTGCGACGGACTGAGCTACGAAATCCTCGAGAAGGCCCTCAACCAGGCCAAGGAGGGACGTATGCACATCCTGAACTGCATGCTGGAGACGCTGCCCGAGCCGCGTCCCGAGCTGAAGCCCCACGCTCCCCGCATCGAAATCATCACCATCCCCAAGGAGTTCATCGGTGCCGTCATTGGCCCGGGCGGAAAAATCATCCAGGGAATGCAGGAAGAGACCGGCGCCACCATCAACATCGACGAGATCGACGGCATCGGCCGTGTGGAGATTGCCGCCACCAACAAGGCCAGCATCGACGCCGCCATGTCGAAGATTCGTGCCATCGTGGCCATCCCCGAGGTGGGCGAGGTTTACGAGAGCAAGGTGCGCAGCATCATGCCTTACGGCGCCTTCGTCGAGTTCATGCCCGGCAAGGAAGGCTTGCTCCACATCAGCGAGATTGACTGGAAGCGCTTCGAGACGATGGAAGAGACCGGCCTCAACGAGGGCGACTCCATCACCGTGAAGCTGCTCGACATCGACCCCAAGACCGGCAAGTTCAAGCTCAGCCATCGTGCCCTGCTGCCGAAGCCCGAAGGTTTCGAGGAGCGTCCTCCTCGCCGTGAGCGCCCCGAGCGTGGCGAACGTGGTGAGAACGGACGTAATGGCGAACGTCGCGACCGTGGCGGTGAACGTCGCAACCACTAATCGTAGCGAACAGACAGACTTCTGTATCGGCTGAGACGGACATCCAGCTGAATCAAAGGAGGGCGTGCCAAGCAGGTACGCCCTCCTTTTCTATCTCACGTTCAAACGAATTGCAGATTCACCTGAACAAGTGCATCACTTTACATAAACCTTTCGGCCGTTCACGATATTCAGTCCCTTTCGTAAGGAATTGAGCCGCTGGCCTTGCAGGTTGTAGATGGTCTCCACAGGTTTCTCCTGAAGGAGGGGTGAAAGGCCCGTTGTTCGTGCTTCAAATTCGCCTGTAAAGGACTCTTGGTCATTCTCCAACGTTACGGTGTAAAGGCCTTCTTCGTAGGCGGAGATGTCGATGTGGAGGCCTACGATGCCCGCTGCGTCGATGGTTTTCTCATAGATGACGTTGTCCTTTTCGTCGGTAATGCATACCAGATAGGCATCAGCAAGCAGGTCGAGATTGATTCCCAACTGCAGTTGGTTGTATTCGCCATAAAGCGACCGTTCGGCCTCCCTCTTCATGGGCGATTTAGGCTTTGTCTT
>JAEEZS010000064.1 GCA_016291905.1 Bacteroidaceae bacterium | reverse complement strand
CATTATGAACTATGAACTGAAGATTACGCAGCCATAGCAGCGTAATCTTCTTCGTCCGGAGCCGGGCCGAGGAAGTGGAGGATGGCTGCCACGTGAGCGGGCTGGAACACCTTGGCCGTGTCGCACGGACAGATGTCGCGCTTCGTCATCGTGCGCACAGGCGCGCAGGCGTCAATGGAGAAGGTGTACGTGCGCGTGCGCCCCTTGCAGGGGTAGAGGGTGAAGTACTCCCCGTCGTTTTTCGTAAGAGTTTGTGGTTGTGATAGTTCAAGCATTTTCGGGTGAAAGTCTAAGTGTTAGGTTTTAGTTTATTACCACTACAAAGATACTGATTTTCCGCGACATTAGCAAACTTTTTCTGCCAAAATAACGCAGTGGAATAAAAAATTATCGCACTGCGCTACGGTGCCAGCCCACTGGGCTAATTTCCCAGCCCACTGCGCTGTCGCGCCCCCCATTTTAACGTTCGGCATAGCCGAGGCAACATCCCCCTATTCCGGCATGACGAGTACGTCTGACCGCACACCCATTTCTAACACTTTCACCGACAGTGAGTTAAAATATTAACATAATAAATCGTCTGATTAACAACGCATTGAGAGGAAACTAACAAAATAACAATTTATATTTTCTATTTTCTATCTCAATACAGCCCACCCTTCGGGAGAAGGTTAAATATATATAATAATATATATTTATTTATATATAATAATAAATTATAATCACACCCCCAGCCGAAGGAAAGATGAAAAACGAAAATATAAATTGTTATTTTGTTAGTTTGTTAGTTTCTCCCCCAAACCGGCAAGCCCCCACACTCCTCTCACTTATCCGACTTTTTCCCGCAAATCGTTTGCATTTTCCACAGAAAAGTCGTATCCTTGTGCTGACAAATACACCCATGCCTTAGTAAATCGAAAAAGATATGGCTAAAGAAAAAGCAATTGCAGATGCCAACTTTGAAATAGTCCCTGACGATGGTAATGCTGCAAAGAAACCACGTCGCGCCCCCTTCAAGTTCTCTATGATTGGCTTGAAGCCAGGCGATTCTATAACCTTTGAATCCACTGGTGTCATTGTAAAAGTGGCTTCTGATAATACTATAGAGTATAATGACAAAGAATACACGCTAAATAAATTCGTTACTATATTTTTGCCAGACGAAAAAAGGATACCGGCAGGCACTTATCAAGGCCCTAAATTCTTTACATTCAAAGATAAGACACTTTGGGCGCTAAGACTGGAAAAAGAAAACAATGAATAAAGTCAAATACAGAAGTTATGAATGACTTAGACATAAACGGTCAATTTGTGTCGCAGTTCGAAACACAATCTTTGATGCAGGATTTGCGTCATATCATTGAGCAAGCTCGTAGTCATGTGGCAGTTACCGCCAATTATGAACAGACCATGATGTATTGGCATATTGGCGAGCGTATCAATCGCGACGTGCTTGGAAATCAACGTGCAGAATATTGAAGGCAAATTGTCGCGCAGTTTGCGCGAAAATTGTTCTGGTCTCATTTCATAGCGCCGCCTCCTGTGCCCTCCTGCGCGAGTTCGCCGACACGCAGTGGGAGGAGGGGTGTTGAATACAAGCTGTGGGCTGCGCCTCTATCAGCGCAGCCCACAGGGTGTGTCGAAACGTGGCGGGGAGGCGGCTTACTTCTCGAAGCCCATGCCGACGCGGAGGCCGTTGTACTGGGTGAGGAGGGTGTTGAGCAGCTTGAGGGTGCTGTTGCTGCTGGCAGCGCAGACGGCCTTCAGGATTTTCAGCAGCGCGTTGGACTGGAACACGATGTTGAGGGTGTTCTGCTCATAGACGGTGTAGGCCGTGGTCTTGATGAGGCCGAAGGTGAAGGCGATGGTCTTCGCCGAGGCGTCGTAGACGTAGGTGCCGCTGATGCCGCGTGCGCCGACGTTGAAGGTGCAGGTGCCGTCCTCGTTGAAGGTGATGGAGCAGGCTCCTTCCTTGACTCCGACTTTGGCGAGGTAGCTGTCAACCTTGGCTGCCACCTGCTTGGCCATAGCGTCGCTGCCGAGGGTGGCGAGGACGTTGTCGCTCTCAAAGACGAAGGCGCTGCCCTTGAAGTTCCACGTGCCGTAGAGGTTGTTCTCCTTCACCGTGGTGAAGGCGCCGAGGATGGAGTTGAGGATACCGCTGACGACACCGTCGTTCGAGACGGCCTTTCCGTCGTCGGTGGTTTGTCCGTTTGTGCCGCCAAGGGCGCCCAGCACACCGCTGAGGATGCCCGAGACATCGCCTACGGACGGGGTGTTAGCCGATGTGGTGGCCGGCTGCTCGGTGGTTGTCGTTGTGGTGGTGGCAGTAGTCTGCTCGGTAGCGGTGCCGCTGCCGCCGAGGATGGAATTGAGAACGCCGCCCAACCCCTGCGCCGAGGTGGAGCAGGAAGTCAGCAGGAGGAGCGTCAGGCTGATAGACAGGAATTTCTTCATTTTTCTTGCTAATTAAAGATTCAACTATGCTTGTTTTTCACTCTCTTCTTTGACCTCTTCGTCGTCCGAGGGTTTAAATTCGGTGATGCCCTCGTTGATGAGGATGTTGTACCACTGGATGAGTTTGCGCACATGCGTCATATACACGCGGTCGCGGTCGTAGTTGGGCAGCACTTCGGCGAAGAAGGCAGCCAGCTCGTCGTTGGAGGCCTGCTTGTAGTCGATGTTGAGCGGCTTACCCTCGGTGCGGGCCTTGACGTTCTCCATCACCTGCCAGAGGGGAACTTCCTCCGAATCGGTGTACATGGCGATGTCGCCCAGCGAGACCACCTTGTCGGTGGCATAGACGGGGAGGCGCTTGTGGGTGGCGTCGAGGGTTTCGACAATGAGCATGCTGCGGCCGTTGCTCAGCAGGCGGTAGAGTCCGGGCTTGCCGGAGATGGTGAGAATTTTGCGTAACATTTTGCGAGTTGATTTATTGTTAGTGATTTATTATTCGTTGTTATTGACTTCTTTTCGGATGGGGGCAAGCTCGTCTATCAGCTCCATCACCTGGGGCGTGATGGCATCAGCCTCGGCGTTGTGGATGATGTAGTCCGCAAGGGGGATTTTGTCGATGTCGGACATCTGGCTTGCCAAGCGGGCACGCACGCTGGCTTCCGTGGCTCCGTCGCGAGCCATAGCCCGTTGCAGACGTTCGTTGAAGGGGGTGAAGACGAGCACGACGACATCGACGTCCTCCCTCATGCCTGCCTCGAACAGGATGGCCGACTCAACGCCTACGACTTCCGCATCCTTCTGACACTCAGCCCACGCTTGGAAATCCTCGCGCACAGCGGGATGCACCAGCGCATTCACCGCCTTCACCCGCTCAGGGTGCCCGAACATGAAGTCAGCTAGGTAGCGGCGGTTGAGGGGCGAGGGGGTGCCGTCGGAAGCAGGAGAGGCATAGACTTCGGTGCCTGCCAGCGCCATGAGCCCTTCGCGAAGGGCAGGGCTGGTGTTCATCAGGCGGCGTGCCTCGCTGTCGCAGTCATAGACGGGGATGCCCGCAATGCGCAGCAGCTCCGACACGCCCGACTTGCCGCTGCCTATGCCGCCTGTGATGCCGAGCTTAAGGGGTTTCATTGATTTCTATCACATAGTCCACCTCGGCAGGCGAGATGGAAATGGAACGGATGTCATCAGGCTTCTGGATGAGCTGGAGGTGTGCCTTGCCTCCGTCGTCGGCATTGAGC
The DNA here is from genome assembly GCA_016291905.1 of Bacteroidaceae bacterium. GTDB lineage: Bacteria > Bacteroidota > Bacteroidia > Bacteroidales > Bacteroidaceae > UBA1189. The sequence continues at coordinate 28,224 of JAEEZS010000064.1, read as the reverse complement.
TCGGTGTAGCTCACAGCCAGCTTGAATTGCTCAGGCGTGATGGCATGGAACTGCTCGAGGCTCACCTGGAAGGTGACGGTTGCCTTTGAAGGGAACGTCTTCACCACAGCATCGCGCGGCATAAGCCAGCCCTCGACAGGCAGCTCGAACGACTTCTCCACATAGGGCGTCACCTGCACGCTGAGGCGCGCCGACTCCGGCTCGAAGAGCACGCCCCGCTGGGGCAGCACGAGCGCTACCTCGGCCGACACGGAGTCGGACAGATTGTCGAAGGCCACAGGCTCGGTATAGACGCACTTCATCGTGTCGAGCACGTTGCGGGGGGCATGGACGGTGATGCTGTCGGGCGTCAGCGACTGGCTGCCGATGACGTGGCTGGCATCAGACGTGATGCTGCCGGTGAGTCGCACGGGCAGACGGCGTCCGACGGAGGGAGCAAGGTAGTACTGAATGGTGTCGGGCGACACGGACTGGATGTGGGCAGATGACGACAGCATGCCTCCCAGCAGCTCCTCCAACGAGGCGCCTGCGATGACGACACGGCCGTTCACTGGCTTGTAGTCACGGCAGTCCACCATCAGCTGACGGAACGTGCGGCGTGTGCGATAGCCCAATATCTTCTCGCCTTTGTCGCGTACCACAAGGGTCAGCTTCTCAGACGGCACTTCGGTGACGATGACGTCAGAGGGCAGGTGCTTCAGGACGATGTCGAAGGTGAACTTAGTCTCGTGCTCCTCGCCCATGCTCACCAGGTACCAGTAGAAGAATACGACGACAAAGAAGACGAGGAATATCAGCGGGTCCTTGCTCTTCGGTTTTTTCATAGAAGGCTATGACCTTACTTCTTCGTGGGCTGGGGCATAGTGGAGGGGTCGGCAAAGACGTTGGCCTTGTCGATGCGGATTTTGACGCCCGAGGCAATCTCCAGCGTCACCACTTCCTTGCCGTTCTCCATGTTGATTTCCTTGACGATGCCATAGACACCTCCGCTGGTGACAACCTTCGAGCCGGGCTGGAGGCTGCGGCGGAAGGCCTCAATCTGCTTCTGCTGCTTGCGCTGGGGCATAATCATGAAGATGTACATGATGGCAAACAGCAGGATAATCATAAACAGGGGCGATGCGAAGAACGAGCCTGCGCCCTGGGCTGCCGTAGGGGCAGCAGCTTCTTGTAGTGGAATCATTGTTGTATCTTTTTTAAGAATTAAACTCTATCGTTTTTATCGCTAACCGCTAACCATTAACCGCTAACCCTTAACCCTTAGCCTTCAGCTTCTTTGCTGCAGCATCGAGGATGCCGTTGATGAACGAGGCGCTCGAGGGGGTGCTGTAGTACTTGGCTATCTCCACATACTCGTTGAGCGTGACGTTGAGCGGAATGGAGGGGAACGAAGTTATTTCAGCCAAGGCGGTTACCATGATGACGGTGTCCATGAAAGCGATACGCTCACCCGTCCAGTTGCGGCTCTGCTCGTCGATGAGTTGGCGGTAAGCGTCTGCCTGAGTAAGGGCGCGGCGCAGCAGGGCTTGGGCAAACTCGGGATCCTCCTTGTCGTGGTACTGGGGCAATAGCGGCTGCTCGGCACCCATCGAGGGGTCGAACTGCTTGATGGTCTTCAGCACAAAGGTGTCCACCACCGTCTTGTCGTCGTTCCAGTAGAGGCTCTGGTCCTCGAAAAGGCTGTCAAGCGCATCGTTGTCCATGATGAACTGCTTGTAAATCCTGCGCCAGAGCGTGCGGTCGTCCTCATATGTCGGCTCGGCGGGAGCGTTCATGTAGTCGCAGTAGAGATTGCTTCGCTCGATGCTCTCGAAGAGTTTCTTCACCACGTCATCCGCGTCCTTCCACGAGCGTTTCAGCTCCTTCTTACGTTCTGCCAGCTCGTTGTTCTGCTCCAGCTGACAGATGAAGCGGTTGTTCACAAAACGGAGGTTGGGGTTGAGGTCTTCCTCGGTAGGTTTCAGGCGCAGACGCCGCAGCGCCATGCGATCTTCGGCGAAGTGCTTCACTTCGACCATCAGCAGCAACAAGTAGAGATAGAGGTCGTAAGCCTTGCCTAAGCTGAACGTCAGTTCCTTCTCGGCAGCTTCCACGTTGGTATTCTCGCGAAGCAGATAGGCGTAAAGAATCTGCACGACCTTCTGTCGAATCAGTGTACGGGTAATCATAACTCTTTATGAATTGCGGGCACAAAGGTAGTCCATCCCAACCGAAAAACCAAATTTATTTGCGTATTTCTCGTGGTATTTCTACGGCTCCTCTATTCCGTACATATCCTCCAGCTCCTGCTGTTCCTGCCGGCGGGTGGCAGTGGCGTTGATAGCCTCGCTGTGGCCGGTGAGCGCAGCAAAGGGGGCGAACTGGGCGGCTCGCTCGGCAATCGGCATGGGCGGATGCTTGGTGCTGACGGGGTGGGGCAGGTGGATGATGTCGTCGTAGTCCATAGGTGGGTATTCAGGCTTTGTGCCCTCCAATCTGTTTGTTGCGCTCTCGGGCTGTGGCACCCTCCTCGAAGTTAAGCCCGCGCAGGATGGCGTTTTTGCCGAACTTCTCCTTGATGCGGAGCATGGTTTGCTGTACGCGTTTTTCCTTGTCCGTGTCGCTTGCAGGGGGTGCGGGGTTCTGCGTGTCGATGTCGAACAGGCTGAGCTGCCTGGGAGGGGTGGCGTCACAGGCTGTGACAGCGCCAGTGGAGAGGTTCAGGTAGCGGACGAGCAGGTTGGGGTTGACAATACGGTCGAAGAGCAGGGCTGTGGTGTTCATAAAGGCATGGGCACTGGAGGTGGGGTTGTCGAGGCGGGCTGTGCCGTGAGCGTGTGCCGGCACCTGACGTCCGTAATGGTCTTTTGTTATCTTGCCCTGATAGGTGGCGCGGATGGCAGGGTCGGTAAGGTTTGAGGCATCGTAGCTGATAGTGAGTACTATCTGGTCTGTGACAAGCCCTTTCCTGACGAGTTTCATTGACATTTCGTCAGCCATCTCCAGGGCCACCACGCGGGCTTTCGATGCCTCGTAGGGCGTGGCAAGCACTTGCCCGCTGGAGAACGAGTGGGAGCTGGGGCGATAGCTCTTGATGGCCTCCATCGTACACGGCTCCCATCCCCAGGCATGGTCTATCAGCAGCTCGGCATTCACGCCGAAAAGGTTGTAGAGCAGGTCTTCGTGTTTGAGGGACATCCGGGCAAGCTTTCCCATCGTGTCCACGCCATAGGGCGCAAGACGCCCTGCAATGCCTCGTCCCACCCGCCAGAAGTCGGTGAGGGGACGATGGTCCCAAAGCTGCTGCCGATACGACATTTCGTCCAGTTCGGCGATGCGCACACCGTCGGCATCGGGCATCGTATGCTTGGCAACGATGTCCATAGCCACTTTGCAGAGATAGAGGTTAGTGCCGATGCCTGCTGTAGCCGTTATGCCCGTTTCGGCGAGGATATCCCTTATCACCCGGCTTGCCAGCTCGCGCCCCGTCATGTGATAAAAGGTGTAGGATGTGGCATCGATGAACACCTCGTCGATGGAATAGACGTGGATGTCCTCGGGAGCGAAGTAGTGGAGGTAGATGTCGTAGATGCGGGTGCTGAAGTCGATGTAGTGTGCCATACGCGGGGGAGCGACAATGAAGTCGAGCTCCCAGTCGGGGTGAGCCTCCAGCTCGTCGGCAAGGTAGGACTTTCCTGTGAATCGTCTGTAGGGCAGGGCTCTGCGCCGCTCGGCATTCACTGCCTGCACGCGTTGGTTGACCTCAAAAAGACGTGCCCGTCCCCCGATGCCGTAAGCCTTCAGTGTGGGCGACACCGCCAGGCATATAGTCTTGTCCGTGCGGCTAGGGTCGGCTACGACGAGGTTGGTGCGGAGCGGATCAAGCCCACGCTCCACACATTCCACGGAAGCGTAGAACGACTTGAGGTCAATGGCTATGCAAGTCATTCGTCGGTCTTAGGAATCTTCACCCATGCAGCCACAAGGAAGGTGATGGCACAGCAGGCCGTCACCCAGATGAAGAAGGTGCGATAGCCCATCCACTCCTGCAGGTAGCCGGCGAACATGCCCGGCAGCATCATGCCAGCTGCCATGAAGGCGGTAGCAATGGCGTAGTGGGCGGTCTCGTGGCTACCGCGCGCATAGTAAAGCAGGAAAAGCATGTAGGCCGTAAAGCCAAAACCATAGCCGAACTGCTCGACAAAAAGGCACGACCCGACAATGAACAGGTTAGAGGGCTGCGCAAAGCTGAGCCAGATATAGACGATATCGGGCAGTGAAATGGCCCACACCATAGGCCAGAGCCATTTCTTCAATCCGCCTTTCGAGGCGACGATGCCGCCCAGAATGCCGCCCAGCGTAAGTCCTATGACGCCTACAGTGCCCTTGACAAGGCCTATCTGCGCTGTCGTCAGTCCCAGACCTCCCTCTGCTACGGGGTCCAGCAGGAAGAGGGTGCTGATTTTCGTCAGCTGTGCCTCAGGAAAACGGAACAGCAGCATGAACAGCAGCGCCGTCCCCACGTTTTCCTTTTTGAAAAAGGTGGCAAACGTAGCGCCGAACTCGCGGAAGAAAGCCTTCCAGCGGTTGTCATGCGCAATAGTGGACACCTCATCTCCATTCCCTGCTGCCTCGTTCCTGCTGCTCAGGTATTCAGGCGCATGGTCATCGGCAGGGCGGGGGAGTACGAAGCGGTGCCACAGCGAAAAGAGCACAAAGACGGCACCCACGATGCAGAGGGCTGTCATCCAGCCGCGCCGTGTGGCATCCTCCATAGGAAGATTGTTGGAGAAACGCCCGGTGAGCCAGCCGATGAGCGCCAGCACACCTCCCTCGGAGGCTATGGTTGCCAGACGGTAGAAGGTGCTGCGGATGCCGACGAAGAACGATTGCTCACTGGTGTTGAGCCCCATCATGTAGAATCCGTCAGCCGCAATGTCGTGGGTGGCGCTGCTGAACGCCAGCAGCCAGAACAGTCCCATTGACCATGCCAGCCAGCCCTTGAGGGGCAGCGTGAAGGCTATGGCTGCCAGGCCTACGCCCACCAGCAGCTCCATTGTCACTATCCACCAGCGGCGTGTCTTCAGCATGCCCACAATAGGGCTCCACAACGGCTTGATGAGCCAGGGAAGATAAAACCAGCCTGTGTAGAAAGCTACGTCGCCGTTGCTCATACCGAACTGCTTGTACATGACGACGGAGAGGGTGATGACAATCACGTAGGGCACGCCCTCCGCAAAATTCACGCTGGGCACCCATGCCCAAGGGGATGTTTTCTTCATTGCATCTAATTTTTGGCACAAAAATACAAAAATCTCCGTTTCCGACACCTGTTTTTCGAATAAAATTGCTATCTTCGCCGCGAAAATTGACGAAATCAGATGACCGAAGTGCTGAAAACCCTCTTCCGTCAGACCGTTGGCTGTGACGCCGACAGCCTTCGCCCCCTGACGCCTGCAGGCTCCAATCGCCGTTATTACCGGCTGCAGGCAGGCGACCTATCGCTGGTGGGCGTCGTAGGGACTTCCATCGAGGAAAACGAAGCCTTTCTGGCGATTGACAGCCAGCTGTATCGCGCAGGTATTCACGTACCTGAGGTGCGTGCGGTGAGCGACGACAAACGTTGCTATCTGCAAGAAGACTTGGGCGATGTGTCGCTCTTCAGCCTCATTCAGCAGGACGGGGTTGAGGCTCCCCACGTGTGGGCGCTGCTGACGGAGACCATGCGCCAGCTGCCCGCAATCCAGTTCCAGGGTGCCGAGGGGTTTGATTTCAGCAACTGCTACCCCTCTGCGTCAATGGACCGAAGGGGCATTCTTTGGGATTTGAACTACTTCAAATACTGCTACTTAAAGGCTACGGGAGTAGATTTCCTTGAAGCATCGCTTGAGGACGACTTCGAGCGTTTTGCCGATGTGCTGCTCGGCGTTCCGTCCGACACCTTCCTGTATCGCGATTTTCAGTCGCGCAACGTGATGGTACATGACGGGCAGCCTTGGTTCATCGATTTTCAGGGAGGGCGTCGAGGCCCTATATACTACGATGTGGCTTCGTTTCTCTGGCAGGCACGTGCAGGGTTTTCCGACGAGCAGCGCGATAGGCTCATTGATGTCTATCTGGATGCCTTACAGACTGTTGCGTCAACGTCGGAGGGGGCAAAGGAAACCCTTGCGTTGTCGAAGGAAACGTTCCTCACACGGCTGCGCTACTTTGTCCTCTTCCGCCTGCTGCAGGTGTTGGGTGCCTATGGCTTCCGGGGTTGGTTCGAGCGCAAGGGCCATTTCCTGCAGAGCATCCCGCAAGCCATTGATAGCCTTCGACATGAGCTCCAGCACACTTTTGCCGAGATTCCCTATCTGGTGGAGGTGCTGCACAAGGTTGTCAGTCTTCCACAGCCAACGCTTCCCCTTGAGGCTGAAGGGCTGACAGTGGAAATCAACAGTTTCTCCTTCCGCAAGGGCATCCCCGATGATCTCAGCGGCAATGGAGGTGGCTTTGTCTTTGACTGCCGTGCCATCCACAACCCCGGGCGCTACGAGCAGTACAAGTCCTTCACCGGGCGCGACAAGCCTGTCATCGATTTCCTCGATGCTACTGACGACATGGCGCTCTTCCTCACCCATGTCTATGCCCTTGTGGACCAGGCCGTCGAGCGCTATCTGGCACGGGGATTCAGCCATCTGATGGTGAGCTTCGGCTGTACGGGCGGACAGCATCGTTCCGTGTATGCTGCCGAGCATCTGGCGCAGCATCTCCGGGAGAAATATCCCGTACATATCCTATTGAATCATAGAGCACAGCAAATATGAAAGTGAAAAAAGATATACTGATTGCCGACAGCGGCTCCACCAAGACCGACTGGTCTGTCTGCCGGAACGGCGAGGTCGTGCAAGCCCTCCAGACGCAGGGCCTCAATCCCTACCATCAGACCGAGGAGGTGATAGCCGAGGTGCTGGCGAACGAACTGAAAGGTGCCCTGCGCACCACGTTGAGCCCCGATACGGAGGTTATCTTCTATGGTGCGGGCTGCGCCAATGAGTCTGCCTGCAAGCGTGTGCGCAATGTCATTGAGGCAGTCCTAGGGCTGACGGACGTGCAAGTGTACACCGACCTGCTGGGCGCTGCACGCGCTCTCTGTGGACACAAGGAGGGCATCGCCTGCGTGTTGGGAACGGGCAGCAACTCCTGCCTCTACGACGGCACGAAGATTGTCGAGAATGTTCCCCCGCTGGGCTATATCCTTGGCGACGAGGGCAGTAGTGCCGTCCTTGGGCGACGCCTGCTCTCAGACTGCTTTAAGAACCAGCTGCCCTCTGCTCTGCGCGAGGAGTTCCTGAAGAAGTACAACCTCACGCAGGAAGCGGTGCTTGACAGAGTCTATCGTCAACCCCTTGTCAACCGCTTCCTTGCCAGCCTGACGCCGTTCCTCTCGGACCATCGCGAGGTGCCCGAGGTGCACAAGCTGCTTGTGGAGAGCTTCACGGAGTTCTTGACGCGCAACGTCATCCAGTACCGTCGCCCCTGGCTGCCAATAAATTGCGTGGGTTCTATTGCCAACGTCTTCTCGGCAGAGCTCAAGGAGGCAGCCGAAGGGCTTGGCATGGAGATGGGCGTCATCCTTCAAAGCCCCATGAAAGGCTTGATTGCTTATCATTTAAAATAGGGTTAGATGAACGCTCTGATTTTAGCCGCAGGGCTTGGCACACGTCTTCGCCCGCTCACCGATAACCTGCCGAAAGCGTTGGTTCCTATTGCCGGACGCCCCATGTTGGAGCATCAAATCCTTAAATTGAAGGCTGCCGGCTTCGACCATATCGTTGTCAACGTACACCACTTCGGTGAAAAAATCATCGATTTCATCGGGGAAAATCGGGAATTTGGCATTCGAATCGACATCTCCGACGAGCGTGAGAAACTACTTGACACAGGCGGCGCCGTGCGACAGGCGTGCCGTTTTTTCCAGGATAGTCGCGAGCCTATCCTCGTTCACAACGTGGACGTCTTTTCCGACGCTCCGTTGGCCGAGTTCTATGCCGACTGCTTAGCCGATGACGACGTGCAGGATGCCGCTGTGGTGGTAAGCAAGCGCGAGACATCGCGCTACCTTGCCTTCGACGAGTATGGACGGCTGGTTGGCTGGAAGAACATTCGCACGGGCGAGGTTAAAACGCCTTTCCCCGAGCTTCGTCCCGCACTGGAGGCTCTGGACTACTCTCCGCAGCCTTTACGGCCTGGTGAAAAGGGCTTAGGCCTTTGGGCGTTCTCGGGAATTCACGTTATCTCTTCCACGCTTGCCCCTCAGTTGGAGGCGTTTGGCGAAGCCTTCTCCATCATCGATTTCTACCTTGCCGCTGCTGGTGAGGGGGCCGATATCTTGGCCTATACTCCTCCTGGCCTCCGCCTTGTCGATGCCGGCAAGACCGAAAGCCTCCCTCTTGCAACTGAACTGATAGGGGAGATGGAAAAAAGGAAGAAACCTACTCTTTTACAACGTATTTTAAGAAATCGCTGATGCGTTCGAGCCAGGTGTAACTGCCTGTGCCCGGCGAGGCTGCCACCTGGAAGCAGTGGTTGCGCAAGGCGAGGGTATGCAGTTCGCTCTGTATGCCCATGCTGCGCATCTTCTCCCACGTCTTCACCGAGTTCATGGAGGCATAGACGTCTGCATCGCCGTGCAGGAAGAGCATGGGCGCCGTTTTGAGGTCGAAGCTGAATTCCGGCACCAGGACGGCGCTGTCGGGGTTGCCCTTCTCGGTGTTGGGGTCGCTGGCGCCGTCCGTCAGCGCGTAGGCGGGGTAGATGCCGATGCCCCACTGCACGTTGCAGGGCACCTTGTCGATGTCGTCGATGGGCAGGTAGGTCTGGTGCATGGAGGAGGTGACGCCCATCAGCGTGAGGTGTCCGCCTGCCGAGCTGCCCATGATGCCAATCTGCTCTGGGTCAAGGCCGTAGTCTGCAGCCTTGCTGCGTACGATGCGGATGGCACGCTGAAGGTCCTCCCAGGCCGAGGTGTGCTTGGCAAGGCCGCTCTCGGCGGTGGGGCGTGGCGTGCGGTACTTCATGGTAACAACGGTCATGCCCTTTTCGTTCAGGTAGCGTCGTGCAGGAGCCACCTCGAAGCCGTCGGGGTCGTTGCCCACATAGGCTCCGCCCGAGTAGATAATCTGTATTGCTTTCGTCTTCAGCTCCTTGGGGAAGTGCCATTCAAGATAAGGCTCGCACTGGTGCTCCTGGAAGTCGGGCATACGGCCCTCGGGCCATACGGCTTCCCTGATTACCTCCCTGCGGGCATCGTCGCTGGGGTAGCGGCTCATGAGGGGCACCTCAGGCTCCAGTTCCCCGATGAATCCCATCTGGCGCATGAACTCCACGGCGCGGTCCAGACCGAAGGCTCCGTGCCGCCTGTTGGGGTAGAGGTGCACCTCGGCGGGTATGCCCCGCTTGCGTAACTCGCGGTAGATGAGCGTCGAACCGTTGGGCGAGTATTCATCGTTTCCGCCATGCTGCATGCTGATGGGGCAGGTCTTCTCGTCGAACTTGAAGATGTCCGACAGCTTCACGTCGATGCCGTAGCCCAGACGGGTGGCAGGGGTGCCCGTTTCGGCGTCGGTAGTGACGTAGGCAGGGGCGTTGAGGAGCGCCCAGTTGATGTGGCAGGGCACCTCGTCCAACTTGTCGATGGGCGCGTAAGCGGGTGTTTGTGAGCTTGTTGCCAGCAGCAGTCCCAGGTGCGAGCCTGCCGACATGGCGATGACGCCGATGCGCTCTGGGTCGAAGCCGCGCTTGGCTGCCTCGCTGCGCACCATGCGCACGGCCCGCTGTCCGTCCTCCCACGCCGTCTGGTAGATGGGCAGACCAGTGGGACGGGGGGTACGATAGACGAAGTTGACGCACTGGAAACCCAGCTTCGTGAAGGTGTCGCGCCACAGCGCAATGAGCCCCACATCACAGCAGTTGTAGTATCCACCTCCCGAGATGAGGATCATGCAGCCATTGTTTTTCACGTCGTTAGCTGGCGCATCGAACCATTCCAGGTAAGCGACGCGATGCTTGTCGGGTTTGAATTTTTCGCCTCCAGCCTCGTCTGTCATGGCAGCAATCTGATGGGGCTGAGCATCAGGCATTTTGCCCTTAGGCCACACAAGCTCGCGCTCGACGGCATAGGTGCCGATCGTGTATAATGCACAGGCCATCAAGATGATGAACTTACAAATACGACTTTTCAGGAAGGGTAGGTGAGAGGATGTTGTACGCATGGTTTCAGTTTTTAAGTTTCAGCGTGACAAAGGTAGGATATTTAATCTAAATCGCCAACATTTTTTTGTTTTTTCTTTTTCGTGCGATAGTAGAATGACATTCAAAAAGGCTAACTTGTTGTTTGCATGAGCGATATTTATATAAATCGTCAAATTGTCAAACTGTCAAACCGTCATTCTTGTTCATTATGCGGAGGAGCCAGACTTTGAATAAAAAAGAGGTATTAGATATTATTATATAATAATATTATTTATATATTATAATTCATTATAATATATAAATAAGCTTTCCATGAAAAACTACAGGCAGGGTGGAAATACAGAAACAACTTTGACGGTTTGACGGTTTGACAGTTTGACAGTTTTTGTATTTCGCTTGTTTATAGCTATTTTCTGATTTTAGCTTTTTCTGCCTCCTTTCGGATTTGTGGATTTTCGTGGTACAAAGGGCTCTCTGATGAGCCTCCTTTATGCCCGAGTTACGGATTGTAAGTCAAAAAAGCTCATTTGTTCCTTGTGCACTTAAAATTCCCTTGCGCTGGCGGCTTATCCCAGTGGGCTGGAGTTTTATCCCAGTGGGCTGTGCATTTATTCCTTTGCGCTGAAAAAAGGTATCGCGTGCTTGCATACGATTAAACTTTTTACTATTTTTGTAGTCTATTAAATATAAAAACAAACTATGAAACATCACTCTTCTTCTGTTATACAATTGCCCCCTTCCTTCCGTTGCTTCGTGTTGATAATGGCTTTGTTATCAGTCATGTCCGTCGTGGCGCAGGGCCCGAACGAGGCTAATTATGACGAGGCCCGTGTGCCGCAGTACGTATTGCCCGATGTGCTGACGTGTGCCGACGGTACGGTGGTTACCTCTGTGCGCGCATGGGAACGGCATCGCAGGCCGGAACTGATGGCGATGCTTGCCAGCCTGGAGTACGGCTTCACGCCCAAAGGCATGAAGAACGTGCGCATGAGCCACCAGCTTGTGAAGGAAAACCGCGAGGCGCTGGACGGACTGGCAACCATGCAGCAGGTGCAGCTCACGTTCAGCCGAGGGGGAGTGACTCGCGAGGCGCTGATGCTTGTCTTCATCCCCAATGTCCGCAAAGGGCGCGTGCCCGTCATTGTGGGGTATAACTTCCGTGGAAACCATAGCGTTATGGAGAACGAAGAAATCCTCTATTCCCCCTATTTCCAGCAGTTGCCGAACCGCGAAGACCCTGTGCTGAAACGGGGCAACCAGTCAAGCCGCTGGGCTGTGCGCGACATCGTTAAGAGGGGCTATGCGCTCGTTACCATGTGCTATCAGGACATCTTTCCGGACGTTGCCGATGGAGGTCCACGCAGCGTCACGGCGTTGTGCGACGCGGAGAGTGAGCCCGGGACGGCTTGGCAGGCCCTCGGTGCCTGGGCCTGGGGCAGCAGCCGCATGGCCGACTGGGTGGTGAAGCAGCGTTGGGCCAACAAGCATCAGCTGGTCATCATGGGTCACTCGCGTCAGGGCAAGGCCGCGTTGTGGGCAGGTGCACAGGACAAGCGCTTTGCCGTCGTTATCTCCAACGACTCGGGCTGCGGGGGTGCCGCTCTCTCGAAAAGGGAGTTCGGCGAGCGCGTGGGACAGATTACACGGAGCTTCCCCCACTGGTTCTGCCCGAATTTCAGCCGTTATGGCGGACGGGAGCAGGAGCTGCCCTTCGACCAGCATGAGCTGCTGGCGCTGATAGCCCCACGCCATCTCTACGTGGCCAGTGCCGTGGAAGACCGCTGGGCCGACCCGCATGGCGAGTATCTGGCTGCCTACCATGCCTCGCCTGTGTTTGCGCTCTATGGTCTCAAAGGACTTTCCTCGCCCGACATGCCTGCCGTCAACGCGCCCATCATGAACCATGTGGGCTACCACATCCGCGAGGGTATCCACGACGTCACCGACTATGACTGGGCCTGCTACCTCGACTTCTGCGACAAAGCCTTCGGCAGATAAACGAAGTGTTCCCTTTTGAAAACAATAACTTTTATCACTCCTTACCCCCAATCCTTATGAAACACTTTACCCTACAGATGTTTGCTACCGTTGTGGCAGTGATGGTGACTGGCGCCGTGCAGGCACAGTCGGTAACCTTTGTGCAGGACCGCGATGCACGCGATGCCATCGGCTGGCCCTCGCATCGTGCCGTGCCCGTTGTGGCTGACTGGAACGGCGACGGCATCATGGATGCCTACTACGGCGGTACCTCGTGTACGAACAACTGGCAGGTGCGTGGCGTGCTGGTGAAAGGGCTGGGCAATGGCACCTACGCCAGCGAAATAGAGCCCCTGCTTGAGGACTACGAGGACCAAGAGCGCGTGCCCGAGACCGACGAAGAGGGTAACCCGCTGCGCAACGACAACGACGAAATCATCTATCAGACCGACGAGACGGGCGAGTATATCTGGCAGACCGTCACGCGTCAGCGCGTCGTCGGCATGAAGAGTGGCCTGCCCTATTCGGCCTACGGCATGGCGAGTCAGACGCTTGACTTCGATCAGGACGGCCTCGTCGACCTCCTCATCCAGAATATCGGCGGCAACGACACAGACACCGACCAAGCACTGGTGCTGGTGAGAAACAAGGGCGACTACACGTTTAGTGTCGTGAACGACTCCGTGCTTGCCTCGCTGACGATGAACAGCGCGGGCGAGGGATGGAACGAGGGCAACGAGTGGGGCGCCGTAGCCGTGGGCGACTACGACAACGACGGCTATCCCGACATCCTCTATCAGACGTGGGGCTGGAACCGCGCCGACGACCAGTGGCGCCGCGACGTCGCCCTGCTGCACAACTGCGAGGGCAAGGGTTTCGAGATGGCTAACGTCTTCCGCCCGCTGCCTGCCGACATGGAGCCTAACCGCCTGGGCCTCTACGTGAAAGAGGCTGACGTCATCACCATTGACGAGGACGGTGTGGAAATCATTGTACCGGGCGAGTGGACCACCCAGACCACGAATGCTATCAAGCGTATGTCGAACGGCAACGTCTGCTTCATCGACCTCAACAACGACGGCTGGCAGGACATCGTCGTCACCGGCTGGGCCGACGGTGACGACACCGAGCGCGGAGGCTACGAGCTGCGCTATTATGAGAACACCCGCGACGGATGGTTCCAGGACGCTACCGACAAGCTCATTGCCTCCATCGAGGGGGCTTCGTCGGTGACGGACGTCTGGGACACCTGGGGCGGCACGGACAACATCATAACCGTCATCGACTACGACCAGGACGGCTGTCAGGACCTGCTGCTGATGGGCTCGGCTGTCAACCGCGAGGGCAAGCAAGCCTACGTGCTCTATAACAGAGGTGAAGGTGCAGGCAACGTGCTGCTTCAGGAGTATGCCACGAATCTTGTTCCCCAGAGCGGACTGGGCTGCCGCACCTTCCTGCTGGCTGACTTCAACGGTGATGACGTCTGCGACAACTTCACACGCGGATGGACCAACTACGCCGACAGAAACGACTGGACGGAAGCCATCTGCATCAGCAAGGGCATTGATGACTACGACATCACCCTGCACGGACACGAGAGCAACTGGAGCGGTGCCTACATCGGTGAGCGCACCACCTCCTTCGGCGACCTCAATGCCGACGGCAAGCTCGACGTCGTGGCTACCGGATGGACTGAGAAGCAGGACGACTTCATCCCTTCATACAATACTACGGACTTTGCTGTCAGCGCTCCCTCGGCTCCTGAGGGCGTCAGCGCGAAGATGGACGAGGCAGGCAACCTCGTCGTTACGTGGGAATATGTGCAGCTCAGCACCTTTGGCGAGGCTTTGTATAACGTCTATGTGAAGAACAACGCTACGGGTGCCCTCCGTCAGGTGGTGCCTGCCAACCTTGCTACGGGCGCGCAGCTGGGCTACAGCCGCTTCGGTGCCTATGTGCCCGGATTGGGCGGTAGTGGTGCCGTGCCTACGAAACTCTTTGCTGGACTGCCTGATGGCAGCTACACCGTGGGTGTGCAGGCTGTGACCTACTCCTACGCTGCCAGTCCCTTTACAACGGCAACCGTTGACATCGACAACGGCATCGTGCGCGTGAAGGCCGACAAGGCACGCGTGTATCAGCAAGGCAACATGCTGACGGTGCAGTCGAACGACGCGCAGATGGTAGAGGTCTTTAATGCCGCCGGACAGCGCGTGGCCTCAGGCGTCGCTGGCGTTCCCATAGCCGTTCCTTCACAGGGTGTTTGCATCGTGCGCTGTGGCACCGAGGCTGTGAAAGTGAGCATTAACGAATAGCATAGGGTGGATTAAGCATGAGACGCATCCTTTCTATACTGCTGTTGCTGGGGCTCTCACTCGGGGTATGTCTTGCCGACGATGTGATTGAACACGGGCGCTGGAAGGTGACCTACGTCAGCGAGAAGGGCACCGTGAAGGTGAACCATGCCGACAGCGAGGGTGCCTATCGCCCTGTCATCATCAGCTCCGTGCCCGAGGCGCATTACGACAACGGCGCGGGTGTGAGCCGTAGTGTGCAGGCCTCCGACTTTGCCGAGATGCGGACGGAAACCGCCCGGACAGACGATGCCTTCGGCCAGGGTACCCGCTTCGACATCATCTTCAGCCGTCCCTCCAACGGCGATGACGTCACCCTCACGCAGCACTTCTATTTCTTTGAGCAGCACCCCTGGATACTCACCTCACTGGAGATTGCCTCGCCCGACACGCTGCGCTCGAACTACCTTGCTCCCTTCAGCACCCAGCAGACGTATGCGCTCTTCAACGCCTCGTCTAACAACCGCATGCTGCGCGTGCCGTTTGACAACGACAACTTCGTGCGCTACGGACGTCATCCGCTCAGCACAACCATCACCTCCTACGAGGTGACGGCGCTCTACGAGGGCAACAGCCGGCGTGGCATCATCGTAGGCTCGGTGGACCACGATCACTGGAAGAGCGCCATCCGCATCGAGGCTGCTTCCGATAGCCGCATCAAGGGACTCTGTGCCTATTCCGGTGCCTCAGACCCCACAGGCACGTGGGACGTGCTGCCACACGGTAAGCTCGTCGGCAACAGCATCACGTCGGCACGCTTCTTCATCGGCTGTGACGACGACTGGCGCAAGGGCATGGAAACCTTTACCGAGGCGTGCAACATCGTGGTGCACAAACGCGACAATTGGCCTGGCGGCACCCCTGTAGGCTGGATGAGCTGGAACGTCATGGAGGTGAAGAACAACTTCACCGACGATAAGGAAATCATGGAGTACATAGGCAATGTGCTGCGTCCGAAAGGTTTCCACAATCGGCAGCAGGCTCCTAACGTCATTAGCATCGACTCTTGGTCGAACCTCAACTCCAGCCAGGAGCGCGAGCTTTGCGCCGAGGCCACGCCGCTGAATGCCGTTGTGGGCTGTTATGGCTGTCCCTTCAGCCTCTGGTGGAACGAAAAGGACCTCGACAATACCTATTACACCAGCTCGCTCAGCACCTACACGGGGCGCGAAGTGGTGCTCAAGGCTAACGGCAAGCCGCTGAAGTTCGAGGGCGCTTTCTGCCTCGACCCCACGCACCCTGCTGTCAAGGCAAGCATGGCCAAGTGGATTCAAGAGCAGACCCGAAAGGGATTCCGCTACATGAAGCTCGACTTTATGACGTGTGGCATTCTTCAGGCCGACAGCTACTACAACCCCGACGTCCACACCGCTGTGGAGGCCTACAACGAGGGTTTCAGCTACTTCTGCAAGAAGGTGGACGAGGTGAAGACACCCATCTTCATCCTGAACTCCATTGCCCCGCTCTTCCCCTATCAGTATTCCAACGCCCGTCGTGTGGCGTGTGACACATGGGGCAGTATCAACTGGACGGAGTACGGCATGAACGCTCTTACAGGCGGATGGTGGACTGAAGGGCTCTATCAGTTCAACGACCCTGACGGCGTCCCCCTCATCGGCAAGGGTGACCAGTCGGCCCTCACGCTGGGCGAAAACCGTGCCCGCCTTACTAACGCTGCTGCTACGGGCATGGTGCTGCTGGCAGACAACTTCAGCCAGACAAACGTCTCGGGGCAGGGCAGCCCCACTATCTCGCGCAAGCGTGCCGAAAACCTCTTTGCGAATGCCGATTTCAACGCCCTCCTCGGCACGGGGCGCACCTTCATGCCCGTCTATGGCTACAAGGAGCACAACGGCAAAGCCGACGGTGCCGAAAACTTTGCTATGCTCCGCATGGGCGACACGCTCTATGTGGCAGTCGTCAACTACTCTTCTTCATCGGCGCTCAAGGGCTCACTCCCCCTTTCCCTGCTGGGCATTGACAAGGACGACTGCCTCAGTATCCGTGAGGTTTGGATGGGCACCGATGTGGCTTTTGCCGACGATGCACTTCCCTACGACGTCCCTGCCAAGGATGCCCGCATCTATCGCATCAGCCTAACGAACACGGGAATCCATCCGATAAGGGAAAGCAATAAACCTGCGAGGCCTACCGTCCATCTTACTCCCTCTCAGGGAGGGGGCATGGGCGAGGCGGTGCTGCTTGTCGATGCCCCTGCTCCTTTGGCGCGTGTGACGGTCTTTGCCCCTTCCGGCATGACGCTTGCCGACGTTTCTCCCGCTCCTGATGCTACGTGCCGCCTCGCCCTTCCCCTTCCATTCTCCTTTTGTCGGAAAGGAACGGCACGGAGTTCGTGCAGCTCCCTCATGCTGGTGCAGCTACAGCTCACCGACGGCACCTCAACTACTGTCAAGCTATGAGGAATGTGAACGCCCTGCGACTCTCACGAGCAGCAGGGCAGATGGATTGCATTTTGTTCCATGAAAAAAAGTAAGCTTATGAAAATCTTTTCTTGGGATGCAATCCTTTCTTATTTGTTGATGATGGGGATACCGTCGGGTGTGAGGCCTTCGGCGCTGATGGTAAGAGCGCGGGAATAGCCGTTGTTGTAGAACGAGACCTTGGCGTGCCCGCTGGCGTCGGTGGTTACTTCAGGATTCCAGTAAATGGTACGGCGGTAGTCCTTGTCACCCTCGATAGGACCTTTGGGGTACGAGGGGGCGTAGAACTCCACCACAGGCGTGTAGCCCGTGAAAGTCGTCTCGCGTGAACGTTTGGTGCGGGGCTTGAATTCGTCGATTCCCTTCAAGTAAACCACTACCTCCTCGTAACGATGCCCCGGCTCATAGCCAAAGACCAGCACGGATTTCACATACTCCATGTCAATACCCCATACACCGCTTATAGTTCCTTCTGGGAAAATCCCTCCTGTTGCCATACCTCTGCCATCTATGCTATATTTGGTAAAATCTTTGTTAAAGTCATACGCTCTGAGCATACCTTCCCCTATTTGCCAGTAATAGTTGCTTCCATGTAGCTTGAGTGCCGAATCGGGGTACTCCACACGCCACACCGTGCGATGGGTTTCCAAATCGACATGCACTATTGTAATAAAGCCCGTTTCGTTGTTGTTGAGGTGTCTTCCGTCACTCGTGTTGCCATAGTGATATTGCAGGCTGTACCCTTTGCTTTCGAGATAGCCTGCGACGTTGTTGGTGTATTTGCCGTCGTCGAGATCCAACTCTGTGTCCTTGTGGGCATCAAAGGCGCGGAAACGGTTGTAGTCGATGTAACGATGCTTGCCTTCAATGACCACTTCATCAATGAAATAGGTCGTATCGTTGAGTGATTTATGGAATTTGTCCGAATAGCCTGGCTCTTTGAAGAAATCCACCTTGGGTAGCAGGTCTTTCTGCCACGAGAAGATGGTAGGGTATGGGTTGGTGTAGCGGGGCAGGAAGACATCTTCGGGACGGAAGGGCGTTACTTTTGGACGTGACGAGCGCTCGAGCCGTATGCGTGTAGTGGCATTGTTTCGGTAGAAAGCGGGTGTGCCGTGCCGCTTGAGCTGTTGCGCGGAGAGGAACAAGTCCCAGTCGCCCATGTAGTCGTCCACCCCGATGCTCCAGTAGCCGAGGCTGTCGGTTACGACGCTAGCTTTTTGCATGAATTTGCGGTCGGGGGAGTAGAGTTGTGCGTTGATTTGCGTGTTGGTGAGAGGTTTTTCCAGGATGCGGCTGAAGGCCCAGCCATCCAGCACCAGTTGTTCCTCGGTGTAGTGGCGTACCTCAAAGGGCTCAGCACCTGCCATCTGACGCCAGTTGTAGCGTGTCCATCCCTGCACCATCATCAAAATATCGAGAGCCTCCGTCTCTTCTTCTTCAAAGTACCACAGAGGATCCTCTATCAGTCCCTTCAACTCCGATGAAAGAAGCATGTAGGTACGGATGTCATCGTTATAAGCTGTGCCGTAGTCGGCAGCGTCACGTACTGCAAGGGAGAAAGTCACGGGTTTCCTCGCTTGTAGGTCGAGCGTGATGGAACCGAAGGGCTGAAGGTCGGGATTTACCTGCTGCACGCTAATGGGGATGGTGGGGATGCCGTTGTCGATGAAAAAGAGACGTTGGGCTAGGATGGCACCCGAGGCGTTGTAGAGCGTAAACTGATAAACACCCGTTGGCATGCCTTCTTTCGTAAGGGTCACCTGCCCAGCTTGTTCGTTCTCCGTGCCTTTCAGCCTGACGGTGTCGCAGGCAACAACCCTACCGCAGGTGGTGATGGTGTAGCCCAGCAGTTCGTCGTGTTTCATGTTTCGTCCCCCAAGGGCAACGGAAGCGACATCGGGCTTTAGTGCATCAAGCCTTATGGTGCAGCCCTTCTGCTCGGCTACAGGCAGGGTGAAGGTGTACCGCTTACCGTCCTTCACAACGACAATCTCCTCCTTACCCTTGTGGGGAATAAGGACGAAAGCCCCCATGCCCTTGTGCATCGGCGTGGTGGTAAGGGCCTTATCGTTAGCATCGAAAATGCCATCCACATCCAAACCCATACCGTTTTCGTCTGTAATCTTAAATGCGACGCGGCATGAAAGGCCCTCGATGAGGTGCCCGCCCTCGGGATAGAAGTCAACGTTGACAACCTTGGGCTGCTCGGAACGAGGTAGGTCAGGTCGCTCCCGCTCCCCACCTTCGTAGTTGGTGATAATGGGGTCGTCATAAAGCCCCTCTATATCGGGGGCTCGATAAACGGGGATGACACGCGAGAAGATGCCCGCTTCGTCGAAGTTGAGCTGGGCACGCGTGTAGGCGCGGATTTGGTAGTAGCCGCTAGGATAGCCGACAACTCCGCGCAGGTTGACTGCTTCCTCCACGCCGGCATCTACCAGCGGGAACGAGCCGTGGCAGCGCCCATCCACGACCTTCAGCTTCTGCTGCTGGAGGATGACGCCTGTGGGCGACAACAGTTCGACGTAGAGCACCTTGCTGGCTGCCTCGCTGCCTGTGGTGGCATTTATTACGTTGGCTGCATACCAGATGGTTTCGCCTTGAAAATAGGCGGTGTTGTCGAGGTGGAGATAGACTTTCTCCTGTGGGCAGACACGGTTGAAATAGACGATGTGACGGGCATACTGCTGGAGGTCTGCCATCACGTCAGGCACAGAGTCGGCTGTGAGCATGGCAGGCAGGGGCAGGTGTACGCCATTCACCATCACGGGATTGAGGTGGACGGTCTTAGGCACGTATTCCACGAAGATAGCGTCGCGCACTTCGGTTATCAATACGGGGTAGTTGCCACACACCTTGTGCACCGCCTCGCGCACGGGCAGGTGGTCTATGTGGGCGGTGACGGAGAACATTTCCAGTTCGTCAAACAGGAAGAGGATATGCTTCTCGCTCTGCGCATGGTCTATCTGCCGCAGGGCTTCCGACAGCGATTCACCGTGGAACGTCAGCGACACCTCCTGCGCCGTCAAGCTTGCTGCCTGCGTAAGCACCATTAGGGCAAAGGCAATAAAAAGGTTCTTTCTCATAATGCGCTATTCTATTATCAGTTTGCCTCCGCTCACAGAGAGTTTTACTTTCTTGAAGTGGTTGAGTAGTTCCACTACCTCATCAATGCTCTTCTCCTTGCCGATGCGGGCATAGAGGCGGACTGTCTTGACTTTCTCGTTCTTGAAGACGGGCTCCACGCCGTAGTGTTCTCCCAACGTGTGGGCTATCGTCAGCATATCGACGTTGTCGAAGAAGAATTCCGCTACGGAGTCTGCCGGCAGGGTATCTGTTGTGAGGCTATCCATATGCGCCACAGTAGGGGCAGCAGGTGCCTGGCGAGTGGGACGCACCACACGGACGTAGTATACCGATGCCAGCGCTGTGAGGCTCAGCCCAAGCACAAGAGCAACAGCGGCAGCGATGCGGCTGAAAGAGCCTCGCCTCGTCCCAGCGCGATTTATCACCTCGCGCTCAAACTTCGTCCACTCGGCGTCGATGTCGGGCATGCCGATGCGGCGGTCTATGTCATCAGCTTTTTTCATAATTCCTTTTTTCTAACCATTCAATTTCTTCCGTAGCTTTTCCAGCGAAAGGGTGATGTGCTTGTTTACTGCCGAGGGACTGATGCCCAGCGCTTCGGCTGTTTCCTTATAGGTCAATTCCTCGTCGAAGTGGAGGGCGAGAACTTGCCTCGCGCGTGGAGTCAGGTTTTCGTCAACGAGCTGACGCAGCTCTGCCATCAGTTCCTCGTGCTCCTTGTCGTCGTGCAACTGCTGCTCGCGCAGGAATCTTTCCTCCATCTCCTCGCGCAGGCCGCGTTGGCGGACGATGTGGAGGCTCTGGTTGCGGACGGCAGTCAGCAGGTAGGCCGTCAGGTTCTTGTCGTCCACAGCCGGACGCAACTGCCACAGCTGTGCAAACACCTGACTTACGGCATCGCGCGCATCCTCCGCATCCTTCACGATGAGGTAGGCCAGCCGATACATCTGCCGGTAGTTGGCCTTGTAGAGCCGCTCGAAGGAATGCTTGCTGTAGTCCATAGTTTTATTTAAAAGACCGACGAAAGTACAAATCAAATACCCCCATCTCCCGAAAAAAGTGCAAAAAAAGCCCCTTTTTGTCATTATTTAACATTTTATAGGAGGATTCCCCTATCTTTCATCTAAACAAAGCTTGAAATAGAGCCAACTCGATGTACGATGGTCATTTATTGGTGGTGGCCCCGATTTTGTTCTTTTGTTTAAGGTTGGAAAACACGTTGATCCACGTGACCCAACGCGTTGGGCCAATAAAAACAGCTTATTTCTTTCGGCTATTCGTAGATGCGCCATTCCCAGACGCCAGGGATGCCAACGGTAATGTGGACGCGGAGGAAACGGAAGGATTGGTTGACAGCATCGGTGTGGGGAGACTGGCGCCGGATGTCGGCGTGCCCTCCACAACGCTGCCAGCGGAGGCCGTCAGTGGAGCCTTCGAGCTCGTAGGCATGGCCCTGTGTGGGGCGGACGAAGCAGAGCTCGCTTTCGGTGATAGCTGTCTCCTTGCCTAAGTCTGCTATGAGCCAAACGTCCGTGTCGCCCCCAGCTGCCATCCAGCGTGAGCCGTTGGCGCCATCAAAGGCGAAGAGGGGGAGAAACTGTTCGGTGCGTCGGCAACGCTCGTCCTTGAAATAGCGGATGGCGTGGGGGGAAGCCACAGAGGAGGCCGATGACGCACGGACTTTTATAGATTGACGGTCTGATGTCTTCTCTCCAATCGCTCCTACACCATCCAATGTTACCTCTACAGGGCGGATGGTTCCGTCGGCGTTGAACTCAAGCCGGTTGACGTAGGTTTGCCGGTTAGTGCTGTTGCGGCTGAACTCCAGGAAGGCGAAGTAGTAGTCATCGCCCACGTTGAATACGCTGCCGTGCCCAGGGCCGAAGACGCCCCGTCTCACGTTGGTGGTGGAAACGCGGTCTTCCACAGGCGTCTTGTAGGGACCCAACGGGGAGGTGCGGCTCATCATGTAGTAGTACTCGTAGTTCTCGTCGCCTCCGATGGTGTAGAGGTAGTAGTAGATGCCATTCCGCTTGAAGAAGATGGGGCCTTCGCTGTACTCCTTGCGGCGCGTCTGGAGGGTACGGACAGAGTCGATAGTGAGCATGTCGTCGGCAAGGTGCGCCACGTGGCGTCGTCCCCAGAAGGCGTAGGCTTGTCCGTCGTCGTCGATGAAGATTTCGGTGTCGATACCCCCTCGTTCGTCTCCTTGCAGCAGGGTGGAGGCTTCGGTGTAGGGCAGGGTGAAGCGGTCCTCGCCACGTGCCAGACGGAACGGGCCGTCGGGGCTGTCAGCCACGCCGACGTGCATATAGCCGTTGACGGTGGGGTAGATGTACCAACGTCCGTTGTGCTCTACGGCCTTGCTGGGCGCCCAGTATTTCTGTCCGTCGGCAGAGGGGAAGTAGGTGCCGTCGAAGCTCCAATGCACGAAGTCGCGCGACTTCCACACCACGGGAGGGCCTGATGTCTCGAGCCCGCGCCCGTAGCCGTCCGTAGTAGCGTAGCAGTAGAACGTGGAGTCAATAAGTTCGATGCTGGCATCGGCAATCATATCGGGCACAAGGGGATGTCCGAAGGGGTTGTCAAGTTGGCGTTGCATGTCATAGCGCAGGAAGTCCACGTCCACGTAGCCGCGCTCGCCTGTGTTGTTATAGGAGTAGATGCCGATGCGGTCTCCGCGGTAGTAGCCCCACGAGAGCTGATAGTCGCCCAGGTATTCGAAGTGTACGCCGTCGGTACTGTAGGCGAAGTGGGAGAGGCCGTCGAGCCCCCAGGTGGAGCGCAGCCAGAGGGTGTCGGAGGTGATTTCCCGTGCCCGTTCGGCATGGTCGTCGGTACGCCGCTCCAGATAGTTCTTCCCGTCCTGCCGTACAACACCGAGACAGCCCGAATGAGCTGCGAAATGGCAGAGCCCGGCATGCTGTCCTTCAGCCATACCGCTAAAGTCCATGCGTATGGTAACCTCGTTCCACGCCGAGCGGAACGAGCGCACCGTCAACGTGTTTCCAGCTTTCAGCAGACGGTCGTCCTCCAAAGGGCGAAAGGCGCGCAAGCGCAACCATCCAGGGCGCTCCGTGAGGCTATACATCTCTGTACGGGGCTGGTAGTTCCATTGCCACTGTGGCCCCAGCGTGGGGGAGTCGAATTCACCATCGAGCAGCAAAGCGAAAGATTCATCCTCGTTGACAGCGGGCATGGGAGCCTGCCATACCATCGTGCCCGGTTCGTCCTGTATGCTGTTGCCCATCATGGGCCAGCCGTCGCGCCATTCCACGGGCAGCAAGCTCACGATACGTCCATTCCAGTCGCCCGAGCCATGATGGGTGAGGAAGTACCACTTACCGTCAGGACCTTCGATGATGCCACCCTGGTTGGGCTCGTTGGCTTCGCGGCAGGGTAGCAGCAGTTGTTTTTCTTCGCTAAAGGTGCCAGTGATTTTCTTGTCACGCTTCGCCATTACGTAGCGGCCGATGCCGTCCTTGTGCTCGCTGAAAATCAGGTAGTAGTAGCCGTCGTGATAGAGTAGTTTGTTAGCTTCGCGTCCATATCCTTCGTTAATCAGGCGGGCGCTTTTTCGGTTGATACTCCGTCCGTTCTTCGCCATGCGGAAGAGGTAGGTTTTATAGTTGTCAGCAAACCGTGTGCCCACGAACCATCCGCGTCCCTTCTCGTCCCACATGGCCGAGCAGTCGTCCCATCCGCTCTCCTCCAGCAATGGCGTGAGCGGCTCCCAAGGCCCTTCGGCCTGTGGTGCAGAGGTCATGAAAAAGCCCTCGTCGGGTGTGCCGAAAAAGAGGTAAAATCGTCCGTTGTGATAGCGTAATGTTCCCGCCCAGATACCCCGTCCGTAGCGGTCCATTTCCTGCCACGAGAGGGCGGGGCCGATTTGCGTCAGGTCTGTGACGGCGTTGGAGGCAAATGCCCAGTTTACCAAGTCCTTGGAGTGAAGAACCGTCATGCCAGGCGAAAACTGCATGGTAGAAGAGATGGCATAGTAGTCGTCGCCTACACGGATGCAGTCGAGGTCGCTGTAGTCGGCAGGGATAATGGGGTTGCGGTAAGTGCTGTCAGGCTGCTCGCCCCACGTCTGCCAGTTGCCCCAGCGGACATGGGTTTGTGCTACCAAAAGCAAAGAAAAACAAAAAATGAAGAATGAAAAACAAACTGCTCTATAAGCAGATTGCTTTATAAACAAGGACGCAAAAGGACGGAACAATTTGTTTTTCATTCTTTTTTTACTTCTCGTTCAAAACAGCATCTGCAAGCGCCATGAAGGCTTGCCCGGTGATGGTGTTGGGATAGAGGGCTACGGGCATGCCGGCATCGCCTCCGTTGCAGATGCTCTGTACAAGGGGAATCTGCCCCAGCAGGGGAACGTTCAGCTCCTCGGCAAGGCGTTTGCCTCCGTCGCGCCCGAAGATGTAGTAGCGATTATCGGGCAGCTCGGCAGGGGTGAACCATGCCATGTTCTCCACTAAACCGAGGATGGGGACATTGATTTTGTCGTTCTGGAACATATCGATGGCCTTGCGGGCATCAGCAAGGGCAACCTCCTGTGGTGTGGTGACAACGATAGCGCCCGTGAGCGTTACGGTCTGCACCGTAGTGAGGTGGATGTCGCTGGTGCCTGGGGGAAGGTCGATGAGCAGATAGTCAAGCTCGCCCCAAAGCGTCTCGCCCAACAACTGCTTGATGGCTCCGCTGGCCATACCTCCGCGCCAGATAGCTGCCTGACCCGGGTTGATGAAGAAACCGATGGAGAGGACTTTCACCCCGTAACGCTCAATGGGGATAATCCACGACTTGCCATCACGCTCCTCGGCGTAGGCACGCTCGTTCTCCACAAGGAACATCTTGGGGATGCTGGGGCCGAAGATGTCGGCATCGAGAAGTCCCACCTTGCAGCCCTTTTGAGCAAGGGCCACGGCGAGGTTGCTGGCTACGGTGGACTTGCCTACGCCACCCTTGCCAGAGGCAATGGCAACGACATTCTTGACGCCCGGCAGCAACGGCTCTTCGGCGGGGCGGGGCGCTTGGAGTGTCTTGGTGGTGATGGTTACCTCGACATCTTTGCTGACGTAGGTGTGGATGGCCGCTTCGGCACTCTTGATGAGCGATTTCATGAAGGGGTCGGTGCTTTTCTCGAAGATGAGCGAGAAGCTGACTTTCATGCCGTCGATGCGGATGTTGTCCTCCACCATGCCGGCTTCGACAATGTTCTTGCCCGTACCCGGATAGCGCACAGTGGCAAGGGCATCGGTAATGAGCTTGGGGTATAAAGCCATGGTTATTTACGATTTGACTATGTACAATTTACGATTATTTCTTATCGCTAACCCTATTTCGCCGCAGGGCGGGAGGCAACGCCGCTACGCGTGGTGCGTCCATAGCTGCGGTAGTCATCAAGCGGAATTTCAATGTCAGGCTCCTCGAGCACAGGGTTAGCGGGCAGACGGAAACGGATGTATTTGATGGTCATGCCGCGCGAGAGCCATTGGCTTTCGTAGTAGGTTTGAATGGCAGCAGCCTCATTGATGGACTGGCAGCCTTCAGCCTTATACAAATCCGTTGTGTTGTCCTCCACGGGCAGATGGTTCTTCGTCAGCAGGGCATCCGTATAGGTGTAGAGGAAGGGGCTGTCCGTCTTCAGGTGGACGATGCCGTCGGGAACGAGAATGTGGCTATACCGCAGGAGGAAGGGCGTGGAGGTGAGGCGTTTGGTGTATTTCTTCATCTGCGGGTCGGGGAAGGTAATCCAGATTTGCTCCACCTCTCCCGTAAGGAAAAACTTGTCAATGCCTTCAATGGATGTCCTCAGAAAGGCCACGTTCGTTAACCCTTTCTCCAGCGCCTCTGTGGCGCCGCTCCACATACGGGCGCCCTTGATATCGACGCCGATGAAGTTCCTGTCAGGGTAGCGCTCGGCTAAGCCTACGGTGTACTCCCCCTTGCCGCAGCCAAGTTCAAGCACGATGGGGTTGGCATTGTGGAAGAACTCCTCCTGCCAATGCCCACGCAGCGCGAAGGGAGGTTGTTCGTTTTTATAGTAGAGGGGGCACTCAAAGACATGAGGGTATTCCTTCATGTCGGCAAACTTGCTGAGCTTGTTTTTGCCCATCTATCACACCGGCTTGCTGTAGTTGGGAGCCTCGCTGGTGATGGAGACATCGTGCGGATGGCTCTCCAGGATGCCGGCATTGGTGATGCGGACAAACTTGGCGTTGTGCAGGGCCTCGATGGTGGGTGCGCCGCAGTAGCCCATACCGCTCTTCAGACCTCCTGCCAGCTGATAGACCACCTCATAGAGGCTGCCCTTGTACGGCACGCGGGCGGCAATGCCCTCGGGGACGAGCTTTTTCGTGTCCTTCTGGTCGGCTTGGAAGTAGCGGTCCTTGCTGCCGTTCTCCATCGCCTCCAGCGAGCCCATGCCGCGGTACGACTTGAACTTACGTCCGTTGAAGATGATGGTGTCGCCGGGTGATTCCTCCGTGCCGGCAACGAGCGAACCGATCATCACGCAGTAGCCACCAGCGGCAATGGCCTTCGTGACGTCGCCTGAGTAGCGGATGCCACCGTCGGCGATGACGGGGATGCCCGAGCCTTCCAGCTCCTTTGACACCTCGTAGATAGCCGTCAGCTGGGGCACGCCCACACCTGCCACGACGCGCGTGGTGCAGATGGAGCCCGGGCCTATACCTACCTTGACGGCGTCGGCACCAGCGTCAGCCAGCATCCGAGCAGCGTCAGCCGTAGCCACGTTGCCCACTACGATGTCGATGTGCGGGAACGAGAGCTTGGCCTCGCGGAGTTTCTCAATGACGGATTTCGAGTGCCCGTGCGCCGTGTCGATGACAATGGCGTCAGCTCCAGCATCTACGAGCGCCTGCATGCGCTGCATCGTGTCCTTCGTCACGCCCACGCCCGCTGCCACGCGCAGCCGTCCCTTGTCGTCCTTGCAGGCCATCGGCTTGTCCTGGGCCTTGGTGATGTCCTTGTAGGTGATGAGGCCGATGATGCGTCCTTCGTTGTCCACCACGGGCAGTTTCTCAATCTTGTGCAGCTGCAGGATGCGCGATGCTGCCTCCA
Source organism: Bacteroidaceae bacterium (assembly GCA_016291905.1). Taxonomy (GTDB): domain Bacteria; phylum Bacteroidota; class Bacteroidia; order Bacteroidales; family Bacteroidaceae; genus UBA1189. The sequence continues at coordinate 1,058 of JAEEZS010000064.1, read as the reverse complement.
TGTCCACCTGCTGATGGGTGGTGATGAGGTTGTCCTTCGTCATGACGCTGCTGATGGGGGTGTCCAGCGCCCGCTCGAAGCGGAGGTCGCGGTTGGTGACGATGCCCACCAGCTTCTGGTTCTCGTCGATGACGGGGATGCCACCGATGTGGTACTCCTTCATCAGCGAAAGAGCGTCGCGCACGGTAGCGTGCTGGTTGATGGTGATGGGGTCGTAGATCATGCCGTTCTCGGCGCGCTTCACGATGGCCACCTGATGCGCTTGTTCATCGATGGACATGTTCTTGTGAATGACGCCGATGCCGCCCTCGCGGGCAATGGCGATGGCCATCTTGGCTTCGGTGACGGTATCCATGGCAGCCGTCACAAAGGGAATCTTCAACTCGATATTGCGTGAAAACCGAGTTGTGAGCGAGACATTGACAGGGAGAACCTCTGAATAGGCCGGGACGAGCAGCACATCGTCGAAAGTGACGCCGTCCATGATGATTTTATCCGCAACAAAAGACATAGCAAAAACGTGTTTATGAAATTTATTGCCTGCAAAGATAGTACAAGGCGAGAGGAAAAACAAGAAAAACGAAGTTTTTTTGCATTTTATTCCCTTGGGCTGTGCCGTCAGATGCTTGGGCTGAGAATTTATTTGCTTGGTCTGGCAAATTATTTGCTTGGGCTATGAGATTAGTTGCCTGGAATATCAAAAAACATCGGAAATAGTAGTTTTTGCTGCTTTTTGAGGCCTAAAAAGGCAGGATTTTGATACATTTTGTGCCTCATTTGAGTTTCGGCATAGCCAGACAGCTAGTTCTTCCATGTCGTATATCGTTGTCTGATTGCTTTTTAGATGAAACGAATCGTGGCTAGGCATGTCAATTACAGTTATTACAGTTAATTTTTAAAGGGTATCATTCTCGCTTCCCCTCCTTATTTTATATTATAATATATTTATTATTAATTAGTTATATAGTATTATAGAGGAGAATTGAGAAAACACATACCCTCAAAAAACTAACTGTAATCTGTAATAACTGTAATGCCCGACCTACAACACACTCTCT